>JAJDCO010000088.1 GCA_029260795.1 Planctomycetota bacterium
GACGCCTCTCCTCCTCACCAGCGCCGAGGTCTGACGCACCGAAAAAGCCCACGTCAAGGCCATTTTCGCCCTTCCACCGAGCCACCGCGCGGCGGCATCTCCCCCGAGTTCAGCCCCGAGCGCGGTAAACTCGGGCTAGAGGGTGGTCGACAAGATTCAGGATCCTCCTGACCGAATGGAACCGCTCCGCAATCGTCGAGAACCGACGATCTTTGAGGATCGCCCGAATTGCCTGTGCATCCGCTGCTGTAATCTGGTTACCGATCAGCGATTTCGGGAGCTTTCTGGCCTTCTTGCTGGGAGCAGAATAGACGTTCGGAAAGCCCTTGTGGACGATGACGTGCCGCGCGATGAGGACGAACTCAACGCTTGAGCGTAGGGTCTCAAGATCGATCACCGAGAGGGTGTTCGCCGTCTCAAGGTGCCGAAAGACCAGGTCTACAAGGTCTTGATATGAGTGGTCGAAAACGGATCCGTCGGTGAGCTTCGACATCGAGAAGCACCAGCGACGCATCTCGTTGAAGACCTCCTCGGCCGAGATCCACAGCCACGCAACGTAGTTTGGGGCGTCAGCGAGCGACTTCCTCTGTTCACACTCCTCGCGCGCCCTGAGCTCGAGATAAGCGAGCGTGTGGCCAATGATGTTCTCGTTTCCGAGAGAGGCCAGGAGATCGCCAACGTTTTCGCCTTCAACCTTCATGAGTCGTCATTTCCATTCCATGCTCCGGAGCAAGCCACCCTCATGGGCCCCGACCCGGGGGCAACGGGTCCCATCTCGCTCACGTCGCACTCGGCGCCGTGGGGCCCCTGCCCAGGGCGGGAAAACGCTCCACCGGGTACCCGCCCAGTGCGCTGCAGATCTGGCGAGCCCGACTGGAGACAGCTGGGTCGCGGGCGTGCACTGGCGGCCGAAATCGATCGGCGAGTAGCCTCTCCGGGCGGACCAACGGGCGGACCGAGCGGAACCGGCTCGATCAGCCCCTTCCAGCGCATCACCCCAAGTCGCTGCTCAGAGGTCAGTAGAGCTGGCGCGCCCGGTTGGACTTGAACCAACGACCCTCGGATTAGAAATCCGATGCTCTATCCGACTGAGCTACGGGCGCGCGTCTTTGCGAAAGGCTGTTCGGGAGCGTACTTGTGGGACTCTTGGTCGTCAAGAGTGACGCCTTGCCCTGCTCGCCTTGCTGGCTCAGGTCACCCGGGAGTCACCCGCTTCGCTCGCGCTCGGCTTGATCGCAACCGTTTTCGGGGTCTGGTCGTGATGACTTCGCGGCGGATCTCGAAACAACGCGACGCGGCGCATCGAGAGGGCTTCCGACTTCGGAACCGGCGAGTACCCGGCTTCGGCGGGCGCGTCGAAGCCGCTCTGGACGAGTTCCCTTTCCCAGCGTGCTCGGAGAAACGCCCATGCTCTCTCTCCTCCTGGCGACCAGCTCGATCTTGATGACGATCATCCAAGAGCCCGATGCTCCGGAGCCTCCGTCGAAGGACACGGCCGAGAAGATGGAGCCATCGGACGAGCAACTGTCCCAGGAACGTCTTGAAGAGCGGATAAAGAAGCAGCTCGAAGAGTTGCTCAAGAAGAGACTCGAGGATTCCGGGCCTCGGATCACCCCACCTCTGCGGGTCGGCCCCCCACCCTGGAAGCTCGATTTGCCCTCTCTCCTTCTGAAGCCCACGAAGATGGGCGCTCCTACGGAGACTCGACGCTTCGACATCGACGGTGACGGAGTCGACGACCTGTCCTTGCAGCGCACTGACGGGCAAGGACCACTGTCGACGACCTCCGCGCACTACGAGCTGATCGTCCTCGGCGAGACGAGGATCCTTCGCGGTGGCGCTCCCGTAGCTTTGGGCGGCGAGATCACGATCACGGATCTCCTGAGCGCTGGGCTCGGCGCCCACTTGTGCTCGGTCGGAGCCTCGCCTTGGTTTCTGGAGCGCTCCTTCGAGGACCTCAGTGGTGGCCCCTGGTGGGGAAAGGAGAGGCACGGGCTCGCGATGGCGACGGTGCGGAACGGGAGGCTTCGGATGGGATTCGTGCTGATGAGCGTTTCGAAGCAAGGGGACGTCGAGGTCCATTCGACGCACTTGGAAGAGATCGCCTTGCCTTCGATTCGAGTCGCGGCCTCGCGATGAAAGTCAGAGTCGAAGGCGGGTCCGGGGCAGTGTTCGACAACCCAGTTCGTCATCGCGGCCCTGGAAACTTCCGAGCCCGAGAACTCGAAAGCAATTGACGCATCGAAGCGCGCACCGGTGGCGATCGAATGCCGGAACCCTGGTCTCATGACCTCTCTGCGGAGTGCTTCCCATGCTCGCGACGATTCTCTTGGCCGCCTCATGTGCTCTCAGCTTCCAAGACTCGCACGAAGCGAACTGCCGCTGTCACCCCGTGGACAAGGCGGCGGCCGAGCTTTCGTCCTGGGCCGAGTCTTGGAAAGCGACCTTTCCGATTCCGGGGTTCAACGCGCCCACCGTCTGGAGCGGTACGAACTTCGCCCCCCCGCAGTTTTCGAAGGAGCTCGAAGAGAGGCTCAAGAAGATGTTCGCGGAGCAGCAAGGGTCGATGCTCGAGAAGATGTGGTCGGAGGCCTTGAAGAATCTGCCCCCACAGGCCGCGCCTCAGCCGATGCTCCCCTCGCCCTACGAGATCCTCGTCCCTCGCCCGACCGACTCCCCTCAAGATCAAGAAGCACCCGAGAAGCCGGAGCCGACAATCACGATCAACTGGGATCAGACTTTCCCTCAGCAGATCCAGCTCCAAGATCCCAGCGCTCCCACGGTCCTGCAGACCCTCGACATCGACGAGGACGGCTTGGCCGACCTCTCGGTCCAGCAGACGAACGGTCGCGGCCCGCTCTCGACCTACTATGCGAGCTACCAAATCGTGGTGCTGCACGAGACGCGTCTGCTCAATGGCGGAAGCCCGATGGCTCCCGGAACGGCCGTGACGCTGCGAGACCTGATGTACGGCACGCTCAGCGTCAACCTCTGCTCGGTCGGCGGATCGCTGCGTTATCCCGACGAGTCCTACGAAAGCTTCAGCGGTGGTCTTTGGTGGGGCAAGGATCGCCAAGGGCTCGGAGTGGCCTTGATGCGGGATGGCAAGATGACCATCGGCTACGTCTTGATGAGCGTCTCGAAGCTGGGAAAGATCGACATCCATCGGACCCGCCTTCAAGAGGTGACCCTTCCCTCGATCGTCGTCGAGGACGATTGAGGCCCATCACGCAGATGGCGCCCTTTCAGAGTGCGCGCACCGAATCCGGTACGGTGGGAAGAGCGAGCGCAACCCGAGAGACCCCAGGTTTCGGCGGCGATAGCTCGGCCAAGCGGCCCGCCCGCATTTCTCTGCTTTGCGGCCTGCTGGCGCCCGCTGCTGGCGCCCACTCTCTCATCCACGACATTCGAAAGCGAAGCGGCCCGCCGGGTGGCGACGAGTCAGAACAGACGACGTGGCGAACTCCGTTCGCGTCTCTGTATCAACCGCGCCCCCCTGGGACTGCGGGCGGCCCGCCCCCATTTCTCTGCTTCGCGGCCTGCTGGCGCCCGCTCTCTCATCCACGTCATTCGAAAGCGAAGCGGCCCGCCGAGTGGCGACGAGTCAGAACAGGCGACGTGTCGAACTCCGTTCGCGTCTCTGTATCAACCGCGTCCCCTGGGCGCCCGCTCTCTCATCCACGTCATTCGAAAGCGAAGCGGCCCGCCGAGTGGCGACGAGTCAGAACAGGCGACGTGTCGAACTCCGTTCGCGTCTCTGTATCAACCGCGCTCCTCGCTCACACCCAGCTCCACTCCGGCAACGCGAGGACCTGCCCCCCCTTCATCGCCGACTCGTGCGCCAAGATGCCGACGCAGGTCCAGTTGGCGGATTGCACGGCATTGGGATAGGGATCGCGACCCTCGACCAGCGCTCGCAGGATCTCGTGGGCCAGGTGCGGATGGGACCCGCCGTGACCGGCGCCTTGGGTGAAGGACAAGTGCTGGTTGTCGGAGACGTCGTAGACGCCCTTCGTCGTGAAGTCGCGGATCGCCTCGGGGAGGAGATGCGCGAAGTCCGGGATCTCGACGCGTTCCGGAATCTCGGGCTCGGGCTTCTTGGCGGTATGGATCACGGCGGACTCGCCTTCGATGAGGGGCCACTCGAAGGCCTTCTTGGATCCATACACGTCGAAGCTCTCGCGGTATTGGCGCGCGGTGTCGAACAGGGAGCGAACGACGCGTGCGGTGAGGTCGGAGTCCTTGAGCTTGACGTGCGCGGTCTCGATGGCGAACGGCGAGCCGTACTTGCCGATGAGATCTTCGCGGATGGTGCCCGAGCCGAAGCAGGACACGGACTCGGCTTGACCGCGCGGGAGCGCCAGACACGGCCCGACGCAATGCGTGGCGTAGTGCATGGGCGGAAGACCCGGCCAGTAGTTTGGCCAGCCATCCATGTCTTGCTGGTGCGAGGCCTGGAGGAATTGGATCTTCCCCAGCTCGCCCTTGTCATTGAGCTCCTTGACGAAGAGAAACTCACGGCTGTACACGACGGTCTCCATCATCATGTACTTCTTGCCGGTCCTGGCAGACAGCTCGACGATCTTGCGGCAATCGTCGATCGAGGTCGCCATGGGAACGGTGCAAGCGACGTGCTTTCCGGCCTCGAGAGCTGCGATCGCCTGGGGACCGTGATCGGGAATGGGTGTATTGATGTGGACCAGATCGATGTCGGGATCGGCGAGGACATCTTCGTAGCGGGTGAAGCGCTTCTCGATGCCGAACGCGTCGCCGATCGCCGAGAGCTTGGCGGGAGTCCGTTGGCAGATCGCGGCCAGATGGGCGTCGGGATGCCGTTGGTAGATCGGGATGAACTCGGCTCCGAAGCCGAGCCCGACGATGGCCACGTTGATCTGATTGTCGCTCACGATTGCTTCTCCTCGAGTCGCCACACAGCCGGATTCTCGCCACAGGTCGGCTCCGCGGCATGCGGGAGCACGGATTCGATGACGGCGCTCAGTTTAGGGACCGGATCGACGGTGTCCAGACGTCGAAACGGGTTGGCGCAGAACGGGTCTCGATATCGTTTTCCTTTTGGGACCGCCGAAGGTCCCGAACCAGCGAGCGAAAACGGCGTCCACGCATGGGGATCCCGAGAGGAACCTGGAAAGGCCCGGATCCCCCGGCCTAGAATGGTCGTGATTCGGGAAGGCACTGCCGTTGCCGCGGCGGGAGTTGGCCCATCACGCCCGGGACTCGCCGCGACGGCAAGAGAATACCTGCGACAGGGAGAGGACGATGCGGATTGACCGATCGACCATTAGAACCACGAGTGCCTTCGGGCTCGGCTCGGCACTCGGCGTCTTGCTACTGCTCGTGATGCTGGCCCCCAGCGTTCAGGCGCAGTATCACGAGGATGACCGATTCGGCTACAAGATCGGCATCCCGAACGGATGGCAGCAGATCCCGATCCAGGTCGACGAGGAATGGATCATCGCCAAGTACTTGTGCGACAAGGCGACTCGCTACACCGACGACCAAGGCTTTTCGTCGGATCACAAGACGGACATGCAGGTGATCGCCTTCATCGACAAGGTCACCGACGGCCCGAAGGTCGAGGCGAAGGAGACGGGCGAGAACGAATTCACGATCTCGATCAACAATCCGTTCAAGGACTACCCGGACTATCTGCGACGCACCTTTAACGAAGGCGGCTGGTTCGAGAACGGTCGAGAGGAGCGCAAGGTCGGCGGCGTCGACGTCACCTGCCTGGACATCAAGGTCGAGAAGCTGACGCGCTCGGGGCCGATGCGGATCACGACCTGGATCTTCCATCACGACGGCGTCGACATCGCGATTCAGTTCCAGTGCCTCGAGGACGGGTACAAGAAGCAGCGGGGCCTGATCCTCGGGTCGTTGCGCTCCTTCAAGACGATCCCGCGCACCGGTCAGCTCGGTCCGGCCGATCAGACAGGCACGCGGCGCATCACCATCACCAAGATGGACAAGCTGACGCCGGACCAGCGTCGGCTCCAGCGCATGGAGCTCGAGAAGCAGCTGATCGAAAAGACCGTCAGCCGGTTGCCGAACGACTGGGAGCACGCGGAGGTCGGGAACTTCCTGCTCCTCGATCACGCGGACGACAAGTTCAAGTTCGCGAAGAAGATCCTCACGCAGGCGCAAGCCGTGATGAGCTGGCTGGAGAAGACCTTCCCCGAGGTGGGAGAAGGCGAGTACGTCCGCTCTCCGATCATTCGCGTCTGCAAGGACTATGACGAGGAGAAGGCCTTCCGCAAGAGCAGCGGAAGCAGCGGCTGGAGTGGCATGGGCACCGAGATCGTGGTCCATCGCGACCTGGGCTTCGCCGGCGAGTACGAGCTGCAGTGGGTCAATCGACGGGTGATGGACATCTGGTTCCAGGACCGCGATCGCGAGCTGTACTGGGCGCTTCCGCCGTGGCTCGGGACCGGTCTGCGTCAGTTCATCGGGAGTGCCGAGGCCAAGGGCAAGCGGCTCCAGTTCCGGCCCGAGTCCTGGGAGACCACGACCCTGAAGATCGCGGCTCAGAAGCGAGAGCTCGTAGCGCCGCGCGAGCTGATGCGGCTGAGCTCCGGCGACTTCCTGGGCGAGTCCGTCTCGATCCGGGTCCACTCGGCCACGAGCCTGGTCCGATTCTTGGTGGCCGGCCCGGGGGCTCGCAACCGTCTCACCAAAGACGTGCTTCCGGACTACCTCGAGAATCTGAAAGCCGTCATCACCGAGATGGAGGAGAAGGACAAGGCGGAGAAGAAGACCGACTCCGAGGATCCCACCACCGAAGAAGAAGAAGAGGAGCAGTTCAAGGTCGAACGGGAGAAGTGGCAGCAGCGCCGCCAGGAGATCCTCGATCAAGTGTTCGAGCTCACCTTCGGCGAGTGGAGTGACGCCGACTGGAAGCGATTCGAGCAGGCCTACTACAAGTCGATCCTCTGAGGAGCGCCCGATGACGTCTCTGATTCTCTGCTTCATTCTGCTGGCGCCGAACAACCCGGTCGACGAGGACGTCCTCTGCCTAAAGGACGGCCGCATCTATGAGGAGCTGAAGCTCGAGCGCGTCGAAGGCGGCGTGAAAGCGAAGTTCACCAACGGCGACATCTTCGTGCCCGACCGTCTGATCCTCGAATCGATCGTGGCCGGCGACGTGCAGTTCCAGCCCGAGACCGACGAAGAGAAGGCGATGGTCGAGAAGGGCCTCGTTCTCTACGAAGGTGAGTGGATCAAGGCCAACAAGCGCGATCGGTTGATGAAGAAGCGCCTCGACGGGCGCCGCCAAGCCATCCTCGACATGAAGGAGCATTCGCTCTGGCGCAACCGGTACAAGGAGAAGACCGCGCACTTCCAGTGGGAGTACACGATCCCCAATCACATCTTCGAGGAGTACCGGGACCTGATGGAGGTCTACTTCACGGACTTCGCGAAGAAGTGGAAGATCCCGGGAGGCGCCAGCCCGCTCGTGGTCTGCTTCTATCACGATCGAGATGCCTTCCATCAGATCGGCGGCATCAAGGGTGGCGTGATCGGCTACTTCCGCTACGTCGAGCCTTGGGAGCTGAACATCTTCTACGATCGCACCGATCCGGCGCTGACCGAAGACGTGATGTTCCATGAAGCCAACCACTACCTTCAAAAGCTCATCGACGTGCAGTTCAAGTACCCGCACTTCCCCGGAGAGTCGCTGGCTGAGTACTACGGCGCCAGCTCCTACGACCCGAAGAAGAAGAAGCTCGAGGTCGGCCTGATTCAAGAAGGTCGCCTGATCGAGATCCAGACCGACATCTCGGGCGGCGAGATGATGTCCCTGGAGAAGCTGATCCGCGCCGACCGGATGTACGAGCACTACACCTGGGGCTGGGCCCTCGCCCACTTCCTGATGAGTGACAAGAAGTACGAGAAGAAGTTCACCCTCTTCTTCAAAGGCCTGGCGCACGACAGGAAGATCAAGCGCGTCGACCACGGCGGAGGCCTGTCCTCGGTCGAGCCCGACGAGGTCTGGAAGGCGTTTCGACGCTACCTGAGTCTCACCAGCGACGCCGACGTCAAAGAGCTCGAGGAGAAGTGGCACGCCTACATCCAAGAGAAGCTGCAGCTCGTCACCAGTAGCGGGTACGAGAAGGCGGCCTTCGCTGCCTCCTCGACCTATCCTCCGCGCCCGATCAAGGCCAAGCGGCTCTTCCAGGAGGCGATCGAAAAGGGCAGCAAGAACTCGCTGACCTATCACCGATTCGCGGAGATGCTCTATGGCGAGGGCGACACCGAAAAGGCACTCGAGCTGTGGAATCAGGCCATTGCGCTCGACCCGTTGAATGCCGCCTTCTACGCGGCAAAGGGCAAGGCGCTCGGTCGAAAAGGCCAAAAGGAAGAGGGCAAGAAGCTGGTCGCCCTCGCCCAAGAGCTCGACCCCGAGTTCTACCAGATCGACCTCTCGGAGCTCTTCTCCGACTGAAGCCTCGAGAGGATACCGGACCGAAACCTCCCATCAGCCCGGGCGACGCCCGGGCTGATGGCGATGAACGGCGAGGACCGAGCTCACCGAGTCCCGATCGTTACTCCGCTGAGCTCGCGACCAGGGTCGAGCAAGTCGCGTTTCGCAGCACGTAGCGCGCGACGCTTCCCATGAAGGGATGGATGGCGCCGCCGCTGCCTCGGCTCCCCATGACGATGCAGTCGGCCTTGCTCTCGGTGGCCTCGTGCAGGATCTCGGCGTCGGGCGAACCAGCCCGCACCTTGGTCTCGATCGACACGTCGCTCGCGCCCACTTCCTTCACGAAGTGATCGAGCCACTCCTTCGCGACGCGCTGCTGCTCCTGAATCATCTTGGCGGACTCGTGCTCGCTCGCCACCCGCTCGAGCTGGTGAGCGTACCAGGTCGAGACGGCCTGCAGCGCGATCACCTTCGCTCCGAAGATTCGCGCCAGACCGACCGCCCACTCGAAGGAATGGCGAGCCGTCTCGGACTCGTCGACCGGAGCGAGGATCGTCTTCGGAGGCCCGGTCGGTAGACCTCGGGCGACGAAGATCGGGAGCGAGGTCGAGCGAATGAGCTTCTCGGGCACGCTGCCCATCATGAGCTCGCTCAAAGTCCCTCGATCGCCATGGGGCCCAAGGACGATGAGGTCGGCCTGGCAGTCCTCGGCGCAAGCGATGATGGCTTCGTGAGCGCGCCCGCCGACCGCCAGGCGAGTCGTGACGTCGGCTCCTACGGTGCTCGCGAACTCTCGGAGGCGCTTCTCCGCACCCACGCGTTGATTCTCGATCACCTGCTCGAGATGAGGGATCACGCTCAGCAAGAACTTGGGCGGAAGAGGTGAGTTCGCGCAGTGGAAGACCACGACCTCGCGGCCTTCGCTCATGTTCTTGGCGACCCAAGAGGCCGCCTGGTTCGAGGACTCGCTGAAATCGACCGCCACCAGGATCCGATCGAGCTGCATCTTCTTTCCACTCCTAAACTACGGGTCCCGTCGAGGGGAGTGTGCCGGTCACCCAGGCGCCAGTCTAACCGGAGCCAAAAAGCTTCACATCCGCAAATGTTCCTTCGTGGAGCACCGGGGCGCGTCGAAGGCGCGGGTTCCACGAAAACATGCTGCCGGCAACGGTCTGGCTGGTTCGACCACGGGTCGCTAACATGAAGCCCACCGCCGCGACCGACCCAAGCCCCGGATAATACCCATGATACGCCTTCCGAGCTCGTCCCGACTCTCGCTCCTCCTCCTGTCGATCCTCCTCGCCTCCCCCGCCATGGCCGGCACGATCTTCGTCGACGCCAGCAATCCGAACTGCCCCGGCACCGGCACTCCGGCAGATCCGTATTGCACGATCCAAGCCGGGATCCAGGCCGCGGTCGCTGGCGACGTGGTGCAGGTGGCCGCCGGGACCTACGTGGAGAACATCGACTTCCTCGGCAAGGCAATCACCGTGGAGAGCACGGGCGGCCCGAGCGTCACGACGATCGACGGCAACCTTCAAGGCTCGGCCGTCTCTTTCCGAACGGGAGAGGGAGTGCTCTCGGTGCTGCGGGGCTTTCGAGTCCAGAACGGCAACGGCACGCCCTGCGGACCCGCGACCACCTGCGGCGGCGGCATCGTGTGCGACGGCACGTCGCCGACCATCGAGAACAACGAGGTGATCCAGAACTCCGCCTCTCTGGGGGCCGGCATCCTCTGCATCAATGCGGCCTCGCCCGCGATCGTGAGCAACACGATCAGCTCCAACAATGCCGCGAACGCAAACGGGGGGATCGGCTGCTTGTACGGCTCGAACCCGTTGATCCTCTCGAACACGATCACGTCCAACAGCGCCTACTACGCCTCGGGTGGCGTCGGTGCTTACATCGCGAGCCCGTACATCATCGACAACGACATCATCGGGAACTCGGCCATCAACTACATGGGTGGCGTCGGCGCCATCGGCGGCTCGCCGCGCATCGACGGCAACCTCATCGAGGCGAACACGACCAGCTTCGTGATGGGAGGCGTCGGCTGCGCCAACGGCGCCGCACCGCTGATCATCGGCAACACGATCACGCTGAATCGAGCCGTGCAGCTGAGCGGCGGCGTCGGGACCGCCTACGGAGCGGCGCCGACGCTGGTCAACAACACGATCACGTTGAACGTGGCCGGAAGCGCCGCCGGGCTCGGCTGCTTCTACAGCTCGTCCGCGACGCTGGTCAACAACACGCTCTCGGGCAACCGCGCCTACTTCGCGCCCGGAGGCGGGATCGCGCTGACGGCCGGCAGCACCGTGAACGCCACGAACACGATCCTCTGGGGCAACGTCCCTCTCGAAGTGCTGAACCTCGGTGGCACGATCAACATCACCTACTCGGACGTGCGCAACGGCTATCCCGGCAACGGCAACATCGCCACCGATCCGCTCTTCGTCTCGGTGCCCAACGGTGACTACCGGTTGACCTGCGCCTCACCCTGTGCCGAAGCCGGAACGAATCAGCCCGGCATCCCTCTGCCGCCCTTCGACATCGGCCGGCTCGATCGCCGCCAGATCGGACGCGTCGACATCGGCTCGGACGAGGTCGGGATCTTCTGGCAGGTCAACGGCCCGGTACGGCCCGGTGGCTCTCCCGTAACGGCCACGGTCACGGCCGGCGCCGGACACGTCCGCGGCATCGCCGAGATCCAATTCAGCTTCTCGCAGCAGCGCGGCGCGAACGGCATCTTTCTTCCCTGCAGCGACAGGCGCTACTTGCCTCTGGGCCGCGACTCGCTCGTGAATGCCTGGACCGCACTCCCCGCGTCGAATCGACAGGTCCCCCTCAACGGCTGCACCGGCACGTCAACTCCCGGCTTTTCGATTCCGGGCACATTCCCGGTCGGCGTCACGATCTTCTATTCGGGCTTCTCCTGGGAGACGACGACGCGCGCCGTGCAGTCGATCAGTGTGCCGGGGAGCTTCGTCACGCAGTAGCCCGGGCTCGGCGGCGCGGTCCGGACGATCGACACCTCGGACCGCTGGCTTCAGCCAGACAGGTGGCGTCTCGTCGTCGGCGAGCGTGTCCCAGGAGCCGAGGTGAGAGGTACCGCCCGGGTTCGATTCGCCTCGGCCACGACGCACGACATCTCCAGCCTTGAGCCAAAGCCCGGAGGCTGTTAACACGGCGGCTTCGCGACCGCGGGTCGCGAGCCCCCTTCTCCGGCCGGACGCTCCCCTCCCATGCCTCAGCTCCTCCTCCTCGCTGCGACCGCTTGCCTGACGATGCTCGGGCTAGGCGTTCTGTTCCCCGTCGGGCCCCTCTACACGCGTGCTCTCGGAATCACGGAATCCGAGTGGGGCTTCCTGATGGCGATCTTCCCGCTCATGGGCGTGGCGACGGGCTGGCTCTGGGGACGCTTCTCTCAGCGCCGCGGTCGCAAGCCCGCCATCATGATCGGCCTGGTCGGCTTCGGGGCGGGCTCGCTGCTCTTCGCACTCGGCGACACGTACAACGAGCTGATCCTGGCGCGCTTCGTCGGGGGCACCTTTGCCGCCGCCACAATTCCGGCCATCTTCGCTTCGGTCGCCGACGTCACGACGGCCGAGAAGCGCAGCGTGGGAATGGGGATCGTCGGCGCGGCTATCGGCCTCGGATTGATCCTGGGACCGGTCTTCTGCGCAATCCTGACGCCCGACGATGCCGGTCTCGCCGAGCTGCGGCGCCCCTATTGGATCTCGGCCGGCCTCGCCGCTCTAAACCTGCTGCTCGTCTGGTGGCGCCTGCCCGAGACCTGGAACGCCGCGGCCCGAGAGGCGGCTCCCTCGCGAGAGCGCACGGGCATCGTTGCCGGCTGGCAGCGCTACTGGCCCTTCTTGATCTTCTCCTTGCTGGTCCAGACCGGCTTCATGGGACTCGAGAGCACGCTCACCTTCTTGGTGGCCGACCGCTTCGAAGGAGGACCACGAAAGGCCGGCTTGCTGCTGGGCGTCGTGGGGCTCGTCGCCGTGTTCGTTCAAGGCGGCTTGATCCGTCCTTTGAGTAAACGATACTCCGATTACTCCATCATGATCGCGGGAACCGTGCTCCTGGCACTCGGCCTGGGCCTCGTCGGGCTCGACATGGGCTGGAACGGCCTCGTCGGTGCCGGCGCCGTGCTCGCCGCCGGACACGCTCTGGCCACTCCCACCTTCATCGCGCTCCTGAGCCGAACCACCACCAATCAGGGTGAGGCTCACGGGCTGAACCACAGCGCCCAATCTTGGGGTCGCGTGATCGGTCCGCTGCTGATGACGAAGCTCTACCAAGACTACGGCCCCGAGCTCTCGTACGGGATCGCAGGAGGGCTCGGGGCCGTGGCGTTGTTCTTGGCGCTCGCGTGGTTGGGACCTCGTCGGCGGGTCGCCGACGCGACGAGCTGAGAGAATGGGGAGCGGTCACCTCCAGGGGTGACACGGAGGGGGCGGGCAGTGGTCGACGACCACGACCCGCGGCGGCGGCGAATGGTGATGCCCATGATGATGGACCAGCAACCGGCAGCCGCCCGCGCCGATCATCAAGACCAGCGCACCGAACAAGACGAGTACTCTTCGGGCCATGGGGAACCTCCTCGTTGAAGTCGCACCCGGGGGATCGAGTGTGACGCCGCAGGAAGCAAGCTCCTGGCCAATCGAGAAGATCTCGGACCTTGTTGAGTGATGGGCACGTCGAAGCCGCTCAGCTGTCGCACGGGAGCGTCAGCGACTGTCTCGTGGAGGGCACGTCGTCCAGCATTCGAAGGTCGGTTCCGCTGGCGAGGCCGACTACAGCGAGTGCCCGGGGACGTACCCCGACAGGCCTTGGAGACGAATCTCCGGCCACTGGCGATAGACGTCGGTCAGCACCTCCGTGTACGGGCGCTGCCGAATCCAGTCGCTGACCTCGGCGATCACCGCACCTTCGGCTTCCGTCCAGGTCAGCGCTCCGGCACGCTCCGCCCCCGTTTCGGACAGCACGTAGCGCGCGGTCTCGTCGGACTTGCCTTCGCGCAACGCCTCACCTCGGCCACACAACGCCTCGGCCACCCGGCCAACCGACGGCTCGAAGGGTCCGTAGGCATGGGCGACGAAGCGGAAGTAATCCGAAGGAGACAGCCGCTTCCCGATCACGAACACGACCAGCCGGAGCCGAGGCAGGTCCCAGGTGAAGTCGGGGTCCGTGGCCAGTACGGCCAGGATCCATCGAGATCGATCGGGAGGCGCGGAATCGTTCATCGGAGGCTCCGAAGGGAAGACGGTGACACTATCGAAGATAGCCGAGGGCCCGGAGCCGATCGAGCACCTCGGGATCGATGTCGTCCGTCGGGCTGGCGAGGGTGCCGCGTCGACGGATCCCAGCCTGCTGCCTTTCCAGCTCTCGCAGGAGCGGCTGGAGGACTCGGTCCTCCCCAGTGCGGGAGACGGTCTCCCCGGGATCCGAATCGAGATCGTACACCTCGAGATGATCTTGGCCGAACGCCGTCGACCCGATCACCTTGTGCCCGGAGCTCCGAATGCCGACCCACCCCGCCCCCGAGGCCGACCACGACCGACCGAGCCGCGTCAGATCGGCCGGCTCGCCGAGCAAGCCCGGCAGAAGCGATCGTCCGAAGCCGTTGGCCGAGGAGCGGGCGTTCATGAGGTCGAGCAGCGTGGCGTGCACGTCGGCGAGCTGGGTGACGCCCCGGACCCGCCGCGCCTCGAGGCGCCAGGGGTGGCGAATCACCAGCGGGACCCGAATCATCTCGTCATAGACGGTGTTGTTGTGCAGCCAACGACCGTGCTCCCCGAACGCTTCGCCGTGGTCCGACAAGAAGACCACGATCGTATCGTCGGCGAGACCGCTCTCCTGCAGGCCGCTCCAGATCTGCCCGAAGAGCTGATCCGCGAAGGCCAGATTCTCGTCGTAGCGGTCGATCAACGCTGCTCGCTCCTCGACCGTGAGCACGCGCTTTCCCGAGTCGATCTCGAGCAGCTCGTCGGTGCTCCCCGACACCGTGTCCAGAACGGGGCCGAAGCGTCCGAGCATCTCGGGCGGCGGCGTGTACGGATTGTGCGGCCGCAGCAGATGGACGTAAGCAAAGAATGGCGGGCTCGGTTCTCGAGACATCCAGTCGAGCGCTTCTCGCAGATGGCCCTCGCTCTCGGGATGTTCGAAATCACCCCGTCGCGATCGGCCAGCGTTCGGCGGCAAGCCTTCGAGAAACCGTTCGAAGCCGCTCTGGAATCCGAAAGCCGGGGAGATGAAACCGTTCTCCGAGTAGGCGAAGGTCCGGTACCCCGAGGCTCGAGCCTGCTCGGCGAGTGTCGGACCGTGGCCCCGAATCGGTTTCGGGCCCAACAAGCCCGTATGACCGGGTGGCTTCCCGAGCATTAGGCTAGCGATCGAGGCATAGGTGAACGAAGCCTCGGAGACCGCCTCCTCGAAGACCGTCGCCTGCTCGACGAAACGGTCCAGATGAGGCGTTGTGTCGCGCTCGTAGCCGTAGAATCCAAAGTGGTCTCGGCGCGCCGCGTCCAGCACAACCACCAAGACGTTCGGTCTCGCATCAGCAGCCGAGCGAGGAGGCGTTTCGGCGGTGCAGCTCGACAGCACCGCCAACCCGATCGATACGAGGCCCAAGGCCGGCCAGCGGCGCTCAGCGAGCATGAGTCCGAGTCTCCCTGCAACCCGTCCTTCTTGCCGATTTCCCGTCGCGTTCCCTTACAGAAGACCTCATCGGCGCAGGCTACGGAGGATCTGAAGAAAAGGTCGCGCAATCGCAGCCCGAAGGGGCGACATCATCCAGCCGAACGACCGTCCCTGCAGCCCCGAAGGGCCGACATCATCCAGCCCCAGGGACGAGCGGCGCGCAGCGTCGGTCGCCCCTGGGGTAACCGGCGCCCTCACATGGCACGCTCGCTCCCATCAGGAATCGGGCGCAAATCACGAGCGGCGCGCAGCGTCGGTCGCCCCGGGCTCACCGGCGCCCTGAGGGGGCGCCATCACCGGCCGCGACGCGCGCCGTCGAAACCAAGGTGTATCGCCACCCCGGCAGACTCCTCAGTCGACGGTGCCGACTCGGCTGGGCGGCCAGATCCGGAAGATCACACGACCGATGATCGAGTCGCCCGAGACGGGTCCGAAGACGCGGCTGTCGCGGCTGTTGTTGGTGTTGTCCCCCATCAGGAAGTAACACCCCTCCGGGACACGCACGCCGCGCCGCAGATCGTAGCGGGCGTCATAGCCTCCGGCGCTGTACTCGAGGCCGAGATCGCGCAGGTGCTCTTGGGGCTCGCCGTTGACGAAGAGGAGTCCGTCGCGCAGTCGTAGCTCGTCGCCTGGCCGGCCGACGATGCGCTTGACGTAGGGAATGTCGGTGTCCTGGCCAGCCGGAGGATCGAAGACGACGATGTCGCCGATCTCGAAGGTCGTGAAGTGCCGAGAGACCTTCTCGACGAAGAGCCGGTCGGCCTCGAGCTGATTCGGAGAGCCGTGAATCGTCGGCTCCATCGACTCGGTCGGGACGACATAGGCGCGTGCCAGGAATGTCGTGATGATCAAGTAGGTCGCGACGAAAAGCACGATCTGCTTGAACCAGCTCCACATGACTTGACGAGCAGGCTTCGGCTCATCGGGCGAGTCGGAGGCCGATTCGATGGGGGTCTCGGGCTTCTCATCCATCATCTGGTCACCTGGCTTCGTGAGTTGGCTTCCTGGAATCGTCCAGGGCACCTACGGTAGGACATCACCATTGTTGGATTCGGAACGCTCAGAATCAAGGAAGTCATCGGCCAGGGGAGCCTCCGCGATTCATCCCGGCCCGGGAGTCGAGGTCGATCGACTCTCCAGAGCCTCCAGACCCTCGAAGAACTCCAAGAGCCGGTGCTCGGCCCAAAAGCGGTCGGAGTCCGGCCCGCGGGCGGCCAGAAACGCGGCGTGACCTCCCCGCTTCGTCGCCAGCAGCTCGATGGCGGGGTGGCTCACCAGCTCATCCTTCAAGAAGCTGTGAAACGGGATCAATGGATCGTCTCGGGCCTGGATGACGAGAGTCGGCACTTCCAGACGTCGCAGCACGGACAGCGCACTCGCCTCGGCATAGTACTGTTCGACATCTCGAAACCCGGCCGCCGGTGCGGTGTAGCGCGCATCGAACTCGCGCAGGGTGCGAATGTCCTCGAGGCCCACCAGATCCCAACGGTCGGGCTCGCGCTGGGCCTTTCGCCGAATCAACGCCTTGCACGCGATCACGAACTGTTGATGGTAGATCCGGTTCGACGGCAGCTCGAGCCGGTCGATGACGTGCGGCAGGTCCAGGCAAGGTGAGATGGCCACGATGCCCCGCACGATGTTCCAAGCGGGGCCCCGATACTCGGCGGCCAACTTGAGCGACATGTTCCCACCGAGCGAGAAGCCGCAGAGATGGACCGTCTCGAATCGCTCGGCATGCAAGTGCTCGACGACCGCTTGAAGGTCCTCGGTCAACCCGGCGTGGTAGAGCTCGGAAGTGAGGGCATCGGTGCCGCCGCAGTTGCGAATGTTCAGCGCCACGACGTGATAGCCAAGCAGCAGTGCCTTCCAAGCCGTCGAGCGCACATAGCCCGATCGCGAAGAACCGCCGAGGCCGTGAACGATCACGATCGCTCGTCGGCCCACCGCACTCGCGGGAGTGTAAGAATCGATGAGCAGCTCGGTGCTTCCCGGGAGCTGCAACCGCCACTCCCGGCGATGACGGGCCAGGGTGCCCGTTCGACGAGGCCAAAGCGCCGCGGCGATCGTGTTCGCGTGTCCGTGTCGAAATGCCTTGTGTGGGCGGAAGGGGATTCGACGGAGATGCGCGCGCAGCTCCGAGTCGAGCTCGTCGCGCGGCGGTATCGGGAGCGCTTCGGGAGAGGTGCTATCGATGGACAACGGGCGCTTCATGGAAAGGAGAGAGGAAACCCGACCGTCACCTCGTCGGGAGGATGACGCCACTCGCCTGAGTGGATCGGGATCATCGGCTCGGTCCACAAACGGCCTGCCAAACCGATTCGGCTTCGCGGCCAAGGCGCGATTCTAGCACGGTTTCGGGGTGAACCGAAGGCGGGAGCCCTCAGCCTCCCTTCCGAGAATCCGACTCGTATCGGGAATCCCCCCCGCCGGGTCTCAAGACGAGACAGCTCTCAACGATCACCAGGATTCGATCTTTCCCAACGGAGCAGCTCGAACAAGATCGCTCCTCGGGCCCGCTCTCGGTAGACGACCATGAGCTCGTCTCGCCGATCGCCGTCGATGTCTCCAATCTCGAAATCGATCGCAGCGAAGGCCTCGGGGTCCCGGAGGTTCCCGGACGCGTCGGCGGGGCGTCCGCCGGTCAGGCGTGCTGATCGTTCATCGGCGAGCTGCTCGAGGAGTCCCAACACCTCGTCCAGCGACCAGCTCGACTTCTCGCCCTCGAAGAACACCCGCCGCAGCAAGCTCTCGAACGCTTCGGCCGGATCACCACTCTCTGCAGCTCCGCGCCAAAGATCGAGTCGTCCCGCCTCGGCGGCAATCAAGAGTCGATCGGACGAGCGATCTCCATCGAAGTCCCCGCGGCGCGTCTCTTGGAAACGCTGCCCCACCTGCTCGAATCGTTGGATGATCGATTCGGGATCCTTGAGGATCGTCACGATCGAGGGCAACGTCACTGACAGCTCACCGCGCCAACCGGGTCGCTTGGCGAAGGTCTTTCCTTCCTCCGAAGCGTACCCGAGCGCCGTGATGTCCACCTCCCATTCGGTGAGCAAACCGAGGATCAGCGTCGCCAGGGTGGGCACTTGGACCTTCAACAGGAAGAGATCCGGCCACGGGTCGTCGTCGAGATGAGGGAGCAAGAGAGCCGTGACGTCGTCCGAGACCTTGAGGATCGAGGTTGGCTTTTGGAACTGGGGACCGACCGCGCTGCCGTGGAACACCCAGACCTTGCGCCGATGCGCGATCACGTAGTCCGGAATCTCGTCACCGTCGAGGTCTGCGATCTCGAGCCGCGCCGAGTCGGAACCTGCCAGCGTCCTCCCGGGACGAACCGTCGCGGGCGGCGTGGTGTCTCGGAAGATCGAGAGATCGAGTACCACCGTTGGCTCAGCTGGCAGTCCATCCGACTCTCCCTGCAAGTGAAACTGACGCAGCTCACCGTCCTGGACCAGGAGGTCGCTGCGACCGTCACCGTTGACGTCTTGCAGGTCGAGCCGCGGGATCACGAAGCTGGCCTGGAGAAAATCGGACAGCCGCTCGGTGCGCGCGCTGCTCTCTCGACCGATGCGGAGTACGACCTCAGGGCCCCGCCGGAATGTCGGCACACCTGGCACCTCGCCGCTCGGCGCCCGATCCTCGGAGAGCCAGAGCTCGCAGGACCTTCCTGAAGGCAGCACCAGATCGATGGCACCATCGCCATCCACGTCTTGCAGAATGTCGAGAAAGCGTGGGCGCCCGATCCGAAGACCGAATCGAGCACGCCGCTGGCGACCCAAGACAGCCTCCGCCTCGTAGGCCCCGCTCTCGCCGAGCCCGAACCAACGCAAGCCACTCGGATCGATCACGCCCAGCCGTTGCTTTCCGTCGGGAGCCTTCCAAAGTCCGACTGCCGAGTGCTCGGGATCCGAGAGCACCAATGTTCCGATCGGCTCGTCGGCGAGGAGATCCGCTTCGGGGCGGCGACGCCAGACGCGGACCTCGCCGCGCATCCCGAGCACCAAGAGCTCGGTCGGTCCATCGCCATCGAGGTCCACCAGCTTCCAATCCGAGACTGAGAGCTCCGGCTCGATCACCTGGAGCTCGGTCCAGCTCTCGTCGCTCACCGCCGTCGGCACTCGACCGCTCCCCGTCCCGAGGATCGACCAGAGAATGATCGCAACCAGGTGAGTCATCGGGGCCACCTCACGTGATGGACCAGGTTCGTCTCGAGAATGAGCAGGCGGCTTCCACCAGGTCGCTCGACGAGCTCGAGGCGCGCCTCCTCGTCGACTCGCATCGTCCACAACGGGCGATCGATCAACGTCAGCTCCCCACCTCGTCGTCGCAGCATGAAGAGCTCCACCTTCTCGGCGCTCTCCCGCAGCAGTAGCTCTCGGACGCCATCGCCCGTGCAGTCTGCGACGAAGCGAGCTGTCAGAGAGCCGCGCGCGCGACGCAGCCCTTGCTCAGGAACGCGAATGGTCCGCGTCCAGTCCGGCCGCTTGGAGAGCTGCCCCTTCTGACTTCGATACACGTACATCTCGGCCTCGATACGCCCTTCGCCCCTGGATCGCATCTGATCGAGCAGATCGGGCTCGACTGCCGTCACGACGAGATCGAGGGCACCGTCCCCATCGACGTCGACGAAGCGGGGTGAGCCTGCGATCCCCGCGAGCACGAGCAGCTGCTGCGGAATGCCGCGAGCGCCGAAGAGCGGCGAGGCGTCCGATTGAGCGGAGGCGCCCCGCCCTTTCCCTTGGAGGAAGACCAAGATCTGGGTGCGGAGCTCTTCCGAACGCTGGTCGCCGGCCAGGAACACGCAGTCCCCTCGACCGTCCTGATCAAGATCGAGTGCATGACTGCTGAAAGACGGATCGAAGCGTCGACGACGATCGATCGTCACCGGGGAAACGCCTTGGAAGGGATGTTCGGGAAAGCGACCGCCTTTCTCCTGGAGCCAGAGACTGAGGACGCGGCTGGTCAACGACCACACGTCGAGGTCCCCGTCTCCATCGAAGTCCACCAGCTGTGGAGCGGGCAACCCCTCGAGGACCTGGAGCCACGCGCTGTTCTCGGATTCCTCGGGGCCGAGGCGCAGCGAGAGCTGCATCCGACGCCCGCGCTCCTGCCCCTGCAGCCGACCTCCGATTCGTCCGACATCGGTGTCGATGTCGATCGGCATGCGAAGGAAGCTCTGCCGATCGAAGCGCACGCCCTCTTCCGTGCGATCCTGCAGCACGATGCGGTAGCCGTTCGGCTCGGGGATGAGCAGGTCGTCGTCGCCATCGCCATCGATGTCCCGAACGCCGGCGCTCCAATCGATCAAGCCGAAGCGGTCCGGGAGCTGCCAAAGAAAGCGCGCTTCGCACAAGCGCACGAAACGCGCGGCGCCCTCTGCTCCCGGTCGCCAAGCAAAGGCACCGCGCGCATTGAAGAGGATGACCTCTGCGCCAGGATCAGCATGCACATCGCCGAAACCGATGGCCGTCACGTCTTCAGTGAGGCTCAGCCGATGCTGCGGTTCTTGCGTGAACGCCACTTCGCCCGGTCGTCCCGCATGGATCCTCAGCTCGCGTCGGCGACGTGATTGCACACCGTCTTCGGTCGTGACGAGGACCAGCTCGTCTCGAGAGTCCCGGTCGAGATCGTAGAGAAACGCGTCCGAGGGTCGGTCGGTCTCGCCGAGCTGCAGAGTCGTCACTCGCCCGAAGATGCCCTCCTGAGCCGATCGGGCCCCATCGGACAGCACGAGCATCCCGAGCACGATCGCCAATGCGCTCTTCATGCATCGACCTCCTCGAGAACGTCTGTCTCTCCCCCCGAGATCGTGAACAGCCACAACAAGCGCAGCCTCCAGGCAGCCGAGGTCTCCGACCAGCGAATCAGTCCGAGGGGCAACGAGACGTCGCTGCTCTCGAGGTCCGCCTCGTAGCTGAAAATCAACGGCACCCAGATCTCGGTCAGGTGGCTCTCTCGCTCCGAGACCGGTGCCTCGATATCGAACACCTCCTCACCGCGACGCACGGTCAGCGGCAGGGACTCCTCCGCAGCGCGAACACCGTCCAGCAAGAGCTGAGGGTGGGAGAGGCTCCGACCATCGACCGAGACGATCAGGTCGCCGAAAGCCAGACCCACCTGTCGCCAAGGACTCGAGCGTGCCAGGCCGACGATGACCGCTCCGCCTCCGGGTCCCAGTCCGGCCGCGCGCGCCTCGACCTCGGTCGCCGTTCGCACGACCACGCCGACCCGCTCCTCCTCGCGAAACCGCTCGGCCTCCTCCCGGGCAGCCGACCGCCATCGAGGCACCGCCGTCAAGGACACCTCGACCTCTCGACCCGCGCGATCGATCTGCAAGGTGATCACCGCTCCCGGCGCCGCTTCGAGCTCCAGCCGCCGCCACTCGCTCGCGGCCGACAGCGGTCGGGGGGAGGGCTCGCCTGGGAGGAGAGCTTCGAAGAGCACGTCTCCGATCTCGAGGCCTGCCGCTTCACCCGGCGAGTTCTCGACGATCGACTCGATGACGACACCGTCTCCACCGGTCATCAACTCTTCGAGGGTCTCACCGCCAGCGCCGACGCGCACTCCGGTGAAGCTTCCCCGAGGGAGCGCCTGCCGCAAAGCCTCGTCGTCCGGCTCCTCGAACAGCCCGATGGGCTCTTCGAGATCGCGAAGCGGAGGCAGCTGTCGAGGCAAGTCGGAGCAACTTCCGAGGAGCAGGGCGAGGGCGAGTGCGACCCAGATCGCAAAGCGACTCATCCGGATCATGGTACCTGCCTGCGTGAGAGCGCCCACATCGAAGCGACGACCGTGATGACGATCCACAGCAAGGGAACCCAAACCATCGTGTCCTCGTGATAGCGCTGTGCGTTGCTCACGCCGCCGGCGAACTCGACATAGTAATGGATCATGGAACGGTCGGAGAGCGGCGAGGGAAGATAGCTCGCCGGGAGCCACTGCTCGAGCTCGAAGGAGCGCGCGACCGCGCGTCCGAGATCGAAGGCGACCACGCCCCCGAGCGTCACCCCGAGCGCCGCCGCGGGCGCGGAGATCAGCGTTCCGACACAGAGCCCCCAGCCCGCGTAGACTGCCAGTGGAAGCAACGGCGTCCAGAGCACGCGGGCGAGCTCGGCTTCCATCTCGGCCGCCGAGAGAAACGGAAACACCTCACCGTTCGGCAAGATCTCGACCAGGTCCGAGAAGTCGAAGAAGAGCTCGGCCGCAGCCCACGAGCCCGCCAGCAGCGCGCCGTAAGACAAGGTCGTCAAGACCAACAGCGCGCCGGCCTTTCCGAGCGACAGCTCCCACCGACGCAGGGGCCGGAGCAACAGGTTTCTCAACGTTCCGCGGGCGAGCTCAGCCGACACCGACTGACTCGCGATCGCCGCCAGCAGCACCGCTGCGATCGGCAACCCGACTTGCAGCGACAAGCCGAGTCCCTCGAAGGCCGTGACCTGCGTCGCGGAGATCAGCTCACCCGACGCCACGTCGCCGACATCGCGGGCCGCAGCCGAGGCCCGTGAAGAGAGGCGCAGCAAGCCACAGGCAGCCGGGACGGTGAGCAACGCGATCAACGGGAGTCGGACCCGGTAGCGAGTCGCCTCGTACCGGAGCGTCCGCCGAATCGGTCCCCGAGGCGCCCGTCGCTCGGTCGACACACTCGCCGGCGAGGGCGCGGCCGTCGTCGACTCCGATACCGTAGGCGGTGACAGATAGATCTCTTCCAACGTCATGGGTCGCGGCGCGAAGGCAGTGATGCCGACTCCCGCCTCGACCAAGCGGCGCGAGATCGACCCGGGCTCGTGGCCCTTCAGATCGATCTCCCATCCGCCTTCACCGTCGTCTTTCGGCTCCAGGGTCAAGTCCTCGAGGACGCGCGCGGCGAGGTCGGGACGATCGACGGCCAACCGATAGCGATCACGCCCGCCGGCCAGCAGCTCGTGAGTCTCTCCCTCGACCAGGAGGCGGCCCTGTCGTAGGAGCCCGATACGGTTGCACAAGCCGTGGATCTCGTGCAGCTGGTGGCTGGATATCAGCAGCGTCACGCCTTCGTCTCGATTCCAGCGACGGAGTAGCTCCCGGATCTCCTGGATGCCTTCGGGGTCGAGACCGTTCGTCGGCTCATCCAGAACCACATGGCTCGGTCGACCGAGGAGCGCTTGAGCGATGCCGAGGCGCTGGCGCATTCCCTGCGAGTAGCCCCGCACGGCTCGTGAGGCTGCCGCCGCCAGCCCGACCGACTCGAGCCCCTCGTCCACCGCGCGCACGGCCGATCGTCGATCGAGCCCTTGAAGCCTCGCCAACGCGAGAAGGTTGGCGCGCCCACTCCAGCTCCCGTGGAAACCGGGACTCTCGATCAGGCCCCCCACACGCGCTCGAGCTTCGTGCGGCGAACGCATGACGTCGAACCCGGACACGCTCGCCGAGCCTCGCCGCGGACGGTGCAGGCCGAGAAGGATACGCATCGCGGTCGTCTTGCCGGCGCCATTGTGGCCCAAGAAACCGTAGCAGTCGCCCGTGTGCACCGTGAGGCTCACATTCTCGAGCGCGATCTGCCTGCCAAAACGATGCGAGACGTCGATCAGCTCGAGCGACATCGAAGCGCCGGACCTCTCTGAGGAGAAACGGGTCGGGAATCCGCGAGATCGGATTCTAAGGTGTCCGAGAGAAGGGAACCACTGCAGCCGAGGCGAAGAGTGCGACCTCGGCATCCAGACGGCAACACTCGTCCTGCCACGTAACCACTCCGTGATCCCGGTGGCCTCCGTCGTGAATCAAGGCCACGACCAATGCGCTCAGGCTTTTGGCGCCAGTGCGAGCGCCGCTTCCACCAAGGGGTGCACCCAGGCGCTGCGGCGCCAGGCCGCGACGACCGGGAACTCCACCTGCGGAGCCGTCAGACGCCGTGCGATCACTCCCCGCCCTTTGGGCCCGCTCCGACTGAGCGACGGGACGATCGAGAAGCCGAGCCCGGCCTCGACGAAGCCGAGGATCGCCTCGGCGCTGCTTGCCGACAGCACCTGGCGAGGCTCCAGCTCGTGCTGGGCCAGCGCCTCCATCTGAAGATCGTATGCGAGGAGGCCCGGGTTGTAGCTGATGAAGGTGTCCTTCTGGAAATCGCGCAGGGTCGGGCGTACCTTCTTGGCGTGCCGGTGATTGGCAGGAATCACGATGAAGGGTCGAAGGGTCCCGACGCGACGCGTATCGATGTCACGAGGCGTCTCGTGCAGGAACGCGACGACCAGATCGATCTCGCCCGAGCGCAGCGCTTCGACCCCTGGAACCGGTTGCTCCCGCAGCTCGATTCGAATCTGTGGACAACGACGTCGAAGCCGCTTCAGCCAGCTCGGAAGCAGGTGCCGAATGAGCAGTGCCTCGGTCTCGATGCGAAGCTCGCCGCTCGCCTGAGAAGACTGCAGCGCTCGCACCATGGCCGGCAGCTGCTCGAAGAAGGGCGCCACGAACTCGAAGAGCTGTCGCCCGGAAGGCGTCAGCACCATGCGATCGCGCCCCACCCGCTCGAACAGCGGTCGCCCGAGCTCGGACTCGAGCTTCTTGACCTGCTGATGCACGGCCGGCTGGGTGATCGGATAGGGAAAAGCGCGGGCCGCTTTCGAGTAGCCGCCCGTTTGAGCGACCCAATAAAACCCTTCGAGTCGATGAAGCTGGATCATCACACACCTGCCCGCTCCGAGGAATCACTCACGCCGCCGCGCGACAGGATACTGAAGGGACGCCCTCGAGGTCGAACGACTTCCCGCCCGACGCTCAGTCCGTGTGAGGCCGGGCCTCCACCTCGACGCGCGCATCATTGAAGCAGGCACCGCCGCCCAGATCGGTGAGCGTATCGGGTGCCAAAGCGCTGGCCGTCTGCCCGTTCGCGGTGTGGCGTCGCCACAGACCCTTGGGAAGCACGACGACTCCGGATCGAACGTCCGAGGTCACCTCGAGCTGGCAGTGGACCTCACCTCGCCGGTTGAAGACGCGCACCGCGTCTCCCGAGCTCAGCCCGCGAGCCGTCGCATCGTCGTAATGCATCCGCAGTCGGGCCGGCGTCTCGATCAGCTCGGCGAGGCTGGAGCTGATCGAGTGAACCGTCGCCGGCGAGATCAGAGTCAGAGGCGCTTCGGGCTCGAGCTCCTGAAAGGCGTAGAGACCGGCCGGTGCCTCGGCGTCGAGCGCGGCCGGGCAAAGCTCGATGCGCCCACTGGGTGTCCGTGGAGACACGTCCACGAACTGCACCGGATCGAAGCCGCTTGCGGGGACCGCCAAGCCCTGCGCCGACAGCTCGCCTGCGACGCGGGACGCATCGGGCGCGCTCTCGATGATCGCGTTTCGGATCGCCATCGGGTCTTCCAGATCGCCCGGCTGGAAGACGCCGGTCCGACGGCACAGGTCGGCGAAGACTTCGACGTTGCTCCGCGCTTCCCCAACCGGAGCGATCACGGGCTCGGCGCTCCGCAAGGCCGGTACGCCGTAGCCGGCCGCCAGCTCCGCGTGCTCGAGGAAGGTCGTCGCCGGCAGAACGACGTCGGCCTCACGGGCTGTGTCCGTCCAGACCTGATCGAACACGACCGTGAAGAGATCGTCCCGACGGAGTCCCTGCATGACGCGATTGGAGTCGGGGAGCGTGACGGCGGGGTTGGCGTTGTAGACGAACAGGCATCGGATCGGCGGCTCTCCCTCGAGCAGCATTCGCCCCAGGTGGTTCATGTTCACGAGGCGCGTCGACGCCTCGGGCGCTCCGATGACACCCTCGCGAGAGAGCTTCCACACGGCGCCGTTGCTCATGGTGTAGCCGCCGCCCCGACGACCAAAGTGACCGGCGACGGCCGGCAAGGCCATCACCGCGGCGGCGGCGGATCCCCCGTTGCGGTTGCGCTCCAGCCCCCAGCCGACTCGAATGACCGCGGGACGCATCGAGGCGTACTCCTCGGCCAAGGCTCGCACCGAATCTCCGTCGAGCCCCGTCACCTCCGCGACCCGATCGAAGGGCCATTCGGACGCCCGCCCGCGCAGTGCTTCGACGCCTTCGGCGTGCTGCTCGAGGAAGGTCCAGTCGGCTCGACCGGTCTCGAACAAGTAATGGATCATCCCGAGAGCGAGAGCGACGTCGGTCCCGGGAAGGATCGGCAAGTGCCGATCGGCTCGTCTCGCCAGCGGCGTGCGCCTCGGATCGATGACCACCAAGCGGGCGCCCGCGAGCTGCGCCTCGCGAATCGGCGGAAGCAAGTGGATGCCCGAATGGGCTGGATTCGCCCCCCACACGACGATCAATCGCGCTTGCCGGTAGTCCGCAAACGAGACGCCCGGCATCTTCCCGTACAGACCTTGGGCTGCCGATCCGGTGGGCGCGGCGCATACGGTTCGCGCGAGCCGGGATGCACCCAGCCGCCGAAACAGACGGGCGTCGACGGTATCCTGTGTCAGGAGCCCGTTGCTGCCGCCGTAGGAGAGCGGCAGGATCGCCTCGCCGCCGAATCGCTCCCGCACGCTCCCGAGCTCCTTGGCCACCCGCGAGAGCGCCTCGTCCCAGCTGACCTCTTGGAAACCGCCGGTGCCTTTGGGTCCCTCTCGAAACGCCGGTCGGAGGATGCGCTCGGGACCATGCACCCTCTGAGGGAAGCGCTGCACGTTGCCACAGATGTGGCCACCGGTCAGGGGATTGCGCTCGTCACCCGTGATGGCGTGCACGCGTCCGGCCTCCACGCTCACGGAGAGCGTGCAGGCATCGGGGCAATCGAGGGGACACGCGCTGGCTCGAGAATCCATGACAACCTCCGGTTGGTGACCGGGAATTGTCTCACGAGTCGGCGAGCAGAGACAGCGCGCCGGGCGAAGGAGATCTCAGCGCGAGCAGCCCGAGGACCGACCCGACTCGATCAGCTCGGTCGCCTTGGGATCGCTCGTCTCGAACGACAAGACGTCCATGGGGCAGACATCGATGCAGATCCCACACTGAATGCAGGCCGTGTTCGAGTTGTCGAACGGCTGCTGGTTCTTCGCGAACGCCATCACGTCGACGCCGACCTGGCAGTACTTCGAGCACTCGGTGCAGGTGATGCACTTGTCGTCCGAGACGATCTTGAGCCGTCCGTACTTCTTCGAGAGGATCTGGTTGAAGGCCGCCAACGGGCACCAGAATCGGCACCAGACCTTGCCTCCGAAGAACGGATACAACGCAATCGGAATCACCGCCACCAGCCAGAAGTCGACGAGGTAGTTGTAGGTTCGCCACCAAACGTTGTTGCCGTCGGTGTGGTAGAGGCCCACCACGACGACACCGATGATCGTGCTCGCGGCCAAGAGCAGAGCCCCTTGGAACTCCCAAGCTCGCGAGCGATCCCCCTTCGCTGCCAAATGTCGCCAGCGATCGCCCAGCGTCTCCGCCAGACCACCGCAGCCGCAGATCCAGGTGCAGAAGCGCTTGCCGTGATTCCGAGCCAAGAGGGGGATCGCAACGAAGGTGCCGAGAAGCCCCGCGATCACGAAGAACGCCAACACCGCGGTCGGGTCCCGGTCGGGGTACCACCAAAAGAACGTGTTGAAGAACAGCGGGAAGGGCTGATACAGCCCCCACGCGCGCCAGGCGTACTCGACCGAGAGCGCCTGCACCGCGATCACGTTCACGATCAGGAAGAAGCCGATCTGGAAGCTGATCAACGAAGCGTAGCGCCAGGTTTGATGGCGCGGGTTCTTCGCCTTGCGGCGCCAACGGATCAGCGCCTCCCAACCGAAGACCAGCATCACCAGCGTGTACAGCCCGCTGTAGAGGAATCCTTGCTGGAAGCCGCGATCACCGTGGATGTCGGCGAGAGCTGACGCGTCGAACAGCCAGGCGAATGGAGAGAAGGCCACCCGAAAGATCGCGCCCAAGACCCGATCGTAGCTGTCGGGCGAGATCCAGCCTTGGAAGGGCCAAGCCGTGATGCCCTTCCCGTAGCCCTTCAGCGCGTAGAGCGAGTACACGAACAAGAAGATCGAGATCAGGACCACCCACTTCTTGGGAGACCAAGCACCGGCGAGCCGAATGCCGACCTTCTTCAGGAACGCGAGCGGCAGCTCGGCGCCGATCATCTCGAACAGCACGCTGTTCGGAAGACGCTCCTCGCGATCGCCCGCGAGCTTCACCACGACCTCACGCTCCTCGATGCGAGTGACGTGCGAACCGAGCTCGATGCGTAGCTGGCCCTCGCTCTCGAGCGCCCGCACCGCGTCGATGTTGCGCTTCTTCGGAAACGTGAACTCCTGATCGATCGCCGAAAGCGTGACCCGATTCGTGCCGCGTCGAGCGAGAGCGATCGCGGCCTCGCAGGCCACGTCGCCCCCGCCCACGATGAGCACGTCCTCATCGTCAAACTCGTCCGGGTCGAGCAAGCGATGGTGGATCTTCCCGGCTTGCTCTTTCTCTCCCGGGACCCCGAGCTTGCGGGGATTGCCCGCCTTTCCAAGACACAGGATCACGCGCCGAGCCCGATGCTCTCCCCGGTCGGTGACGACCGTGAAATCGCCCTGTGCGCCGCGGATGTCGACGACCTTCTCCTGCTCGCGCAGGTCGAGCTTCTCGTCCTCGATCATCGCCCGCCACCGCTCGAGGAGCTCCTCCTTGCGGCACTCTTCGAACCAGACACGACTCGTCTGCTCGATGTCGTGCGGCTCGGCGAACAGCAGCTTGCCCTTGGTCATCGTGACGAAGGTGTTCGCGAACTTGTCCGCCTCGAGAGTGACCGCCTTCAACCCGAGGTCCTTCGCCGCCACCGTGGCCGCAAAGCCCGAGCTGCCGCTGCCGACGATGACGAGATCGAGCTTCTCGGAGTCGCCCGAACCTCGAGCCTTCAGCTCCGGGGAGAGGCGAATGACGAGGTCGTGTCCAGCATTCAACCCGAGCTTCACCAGGGGCGTCCCGGCGAGCTCTCCCACCGCGTACAACCCGGGCACGTTGGTCTCGCCGCGGTCGTTCACTTCCGGAAGCTTCGGGTACGAAGGCTCGATCTTCTTCGAAGCCGTCAGCTGCTGCCAAACACTCATGGATCCTCTGCCTTCGCACTCCTGCCCCTCCGGCCCCGGGCCGTGCCTCGCGCGGCACGACCTCGCCCGACATCAATGCACACGCGACGCCGTGCATTCCTGGGCATCCGAATTCTGCGTCATCTGTGCGAGCCATGGCAACCCGGCCGTTTGATTCAGTCGCCGCACACGAGCGGTCGATGTCCGGACGAGACTCTGCCTCGGACGTCTCGTGGCGTCCGTCGATGCAGGCACCGGATGACGATCGACAACGGAGGTTTCAGGGCGTGCGCAGATTCGGATGGTTGACGATCGCGTGGCTGTGGCTCGAGCTCGCCGCGCCGAGCTGGGCTCAGGAGGTCGAGACTCCTCTCTACGGCTGGAACGACAGCTCCGTCGATGGGTGGACCTTGCCCCGCGGTCGCGGCTTCTCGACCACGCCGTCCCCGGTGCCCGAGGGTGCCGGATGCCTCGAGATTGACGTGCCCGGCGTCTCTTGGGACCAAGGGGTCCGCCGGTGGGAGGCGGCCGCGCCGGCCGCGTTCTTTCGCGCTCGTCGCCTCCGACTCGACGTTCATCTCGACGCGGCGTTCGCCGGAACGTGGTTCCAGTTGGTTCCTGTCTTCACCAGCGCCGTGGATGGTTGGTATCCGCTCGAAGCGCGCTCGATCACGATCCGAGGAGAGTGGCTGACGCTCGAGTGGAGCTACGATGCGGCACGGATCGATCCAGCCGGCTTTCAGCTCATCCTCGTGACCCAGAGCAATGCGACGGGATCACTCTTCGTCGATCAGCTCCGAGTCGTCGAGCCCAGCCCTCGGGTCCTGGTGGACGAGATCGGGCACCGGGTCGAAGGCAAGAAGCACGTTCTGTTCACGGCCCCGCCCGGCAAGAGCTTCACCATCCGACGTGCCAGCGATGACTCGATCGCGTTTCGCGTGCCACAAGACGGCGGGAGCCTCGTTCCCTGGCAAGGTGGCGCCGTCGACGATATCTCGGGCGACCGGATCTGGCATGGCGACTTCACACTTCTGGTCGAGTCGGGCAGCTACTACGTCGACTCGAACCTGGGTCGCTCGGTGGTCTTCGACATCCGCGAGGATGTGTACGACGACTTGGCTCGACAGGCCGTGAAGTCCCTGTACTACGATCGGTGCGGAGTCTCCTCCGATCCCACGGCGGCCGGACCTTGGCAGCATGGCGCCTGCCACGTTGCAGCGAGCCAGGACCGCGAGGCTCGGATGTACGTCGGCGGGCAGATCGTCGACAGCCCCCGCGACGTCTCGGGCGGCTGGCATCACGGCGGTGGTGACTACGGCAAGTACGTCACGCACCTCGGTGAGACCCTGTGGTTCTTGATGCGAGCCTACGAGAAGCACCCGGCGCTCTATTTCGATGGAAGCACGGGCATCCCCGAGAGCGGGAACGGCATCCCCGATCTTCTGGACGAGGTGGCGGTCGAGCTTCATTGGCTGCGCAAGATGCAGCGAGCCGACGGCAGCGTGCACCACAAGCTGAGTGCCCTCCGCTGGCTCGACTCGACCTCGCCGCCAGAGGCCTTCACGGGCGCACGCTATGTCACGGAGACCTCGACCCGTGCCACGGCCATCGCGGCCGGACTCTTCGCCCGAGGCGCCAAGCTCTTCTACCGCTTCGACTCCAGCTTCGCCTCGAAGCTGCAGTGGGACGCCGAGCGAGCCTGGGACTACCTCGAAAAGCATCCGTTGCAGATGCCGGCGGGCGGCTTCCGGAACACGGGCGAGATGACGTCACCCGAGGGATCCGGCGGCGCCTTCGATGATCGCGTGGCGCGCATGTTCGCGGCGACACAGCTCTACCGGCTCTCCCGACACGGCAAGTATCGCAAGTACTTCGACGACAACTGGGACGTCTTCGGCGGCCCGACTCCGGTGGTCAAGGGGCACCCGGACGAGCACTTCCTGCTCACGCTCGCGATGATCGACTACATCGATGCGCGGCGTGGCAACTCCCCGATGCTGCGCGACGTGAAAGCGGCGTTGCGTGCGAGCGCCGACGACATCCTCCTTCGCTCGGATGCGTATCGCTCTCCGATGGATCGGGACGATTACCGCTTCGCATCCAACCGCCTCAAGGTGCAATGGGCGACCGTGCTCCTCGAAGCGGCACGTCTCGAGCTTTCCACTTACGTGGACCGGTACTGCGCGATGGCGGCCGGATACCTCCACTATCTGCATGGACGCAACCCCCTCGGGCAGGTGTATCTCACCAACGCCGAGCCCTGGGGCGCCGAGCATCCGGTCTTCGAGCCCTATCACTTCTGGTTTCCGGACGGAAACCCGCTCTACGACGGCGCGTCGTCCACCTACGGGCCACCGCCGATGATGATGGTGAATGGCCCGAACGACTTCTACCACGGCACGCTCAGCCCACCACTCGGACAGCCGCCGAGCCGCGCCTACGTCGACACGAACACGACGACCGGCGAGTGGGTCGAGCGATCCTGGGAGTTCAACGAGCCCGCGATCGGTCGAACCGCGGCCTACGTCTATCTCGTCACCTGGTTCACCTGTCGAGATGGCAAGAACCATCCTGGCGGTGGTGGCGATGACGTCCGAGCTCCGGAGTCGGAGAAGCCCGGACGTCGCTCGAAGACTCGCCCTCGAGTCAAGCCGCACCCGGATCCACGCCGGAACCGCTGACTCCGAAGGCGCCAGGAAAAGAGCACCCCTCCGACACACAGTACCGGAGGGGTGCACGAGGCTAGGAAGGTGTTCTTGGGCGGAGGGTCTAGGCCTCGGAGCTAGCGAGCTCCTCGGGTGCCGGCTCCTGCGGGTTCTCGTGCCGCACGGTCAGCTCTCCGTTGCGCACATCGACGAACAGCTGGGCGCCTTCCAAGATCTGACCGCCGAGCAGCTCGCGGGCCAGCCGCGTCTCGAGATGCCGCTGGATGAAGCGCTTGATTGGCCGTGCCCCGTAGACCGGGTCGTACGCTTCATGAGCGATGTGCTTCTTGGCCGCCTCGCTGACCTCGAGCGTCATGCGACGATCGGCCAAGCGTTCGCCGACCCGGAGGAGCTGAAGCCCGACGATGCGCTCGATCTCAGAGAGCTGGAGCGCGCGGAAGAGGATCGTCTCGTCGACGCGATTCAGGAACTCGGGACGGAAGTGCTGCTGAAGCTCGGCCAGCACCTGCCGGCGTGCGTCTTCCGAGATCTCGCCGCTCGAGGAAATGCCTTCGAGGAGATGCGGAGCGCCAATGTTGCTCGTCATGATGATGACGGTGTTCTTGAAGTCTACCGTGTGGCCCTGGCTATCCGTCACCCGACCATCGTCCAGGATCTGGAGCAGCACGTTGAAGACATCGGGATGCGCCTTCTCGACCTCGTCGAAGAGGAGTACCGAGTACGGCTTCCTTCGCACGGCTTCGGTGAGCTGACCGCCCTCCTCGTAGCCCACGTAGCCCGGAGGCGCTCCGACCAGGCGAGAGACCGTGTGCTTCTCCATGTACTCCGACATGTCGATGCGCACCATGTTGTCCTCGGAGTCGAAAAGCGCTTCGGCCAGTGTGCGGGCGAGCTCGGTCTTGCCGACCCCCGTCGGCCCGAGGAATAGGAAGGAGCCGATCGGCCGGTTCGGATCCTTGATCCCAGCCCTGGCGCGGATGACGGCATCGGCGACAAGCTGAACCGCCTCGTCTTGCCCGACCACGCGCTCATGGAGCACCTCGTCGAGGCGCAGGAGCTTCTCGCGCTCGCCCTCGACCAGACGTGTGACCGGAATCCCGGTCCAGCGCGCGACGATCTCGGCGATCTCGGCATCGGTGACCTCCTCTCGGAGCAGTCGCTCAACGCCCCCCTCCTGCTTCTCGAGGAGCTGAGCCTCCTCGCGCTTCAGCTCGGCTTCGAGCTGCGGGAGCTTACCGTGCTTGAGCTCGGCCGCCGTGTTCAAGTCGTAGGCGCGCTCGGCATGCTCGATGTCGCGCCGCACCTGCTCGAGGGTCTCTCGCAGGTCACGGACGTGTGCGATTGCACCCTTCTCGGACTCGTACTGGGCCCGCAGGATCTCGGCATGGGCGCGCGTGTCCTGCAGCTCCTTCTGAATCACCTTGAGTCGCTCTTTGCTCGCCCTGTCCTTCTCCTTCTTGAGGGCTTGCTCCTCAATCTCGAGCTGCATGGTGCGCCGAGTGGCGGCGTCGAGCTCCTCCGGCATCGAGTCGATCTCGGTGCGGATCAGAGCGCAGGCCTCGTCGACCAGATCGATCGCCTTGTCCGGAAGGAAGCGGTCGGTGATGTAGCGATTGGAGAGGACGGTCGCGGAGACGAGGGCATTGTCGAGGATCTTCACGCCGTGATGCACCTCGAATCGCTCGCGCAAGCCGCGGAGGATCGACACCGTGTCCTCGACGGTCGGCTGCTCGACGAGCACGGGCTGAAACCTTCGCTCGAGCGCCGAGTCCTTCTCGATGTGCTTGCGGTACTCGTCGAGGGTCGTGGCGCCGACGCAATGGAGCTCGCCTCGGGCGAGCATGGGCTTGAGCATGTTGCCGGCATCCATCGCGCCTTCGGCCTTGCCGGCACCGACGATCGTGTGCAGCTCGTCGATGAACAGGATGATGCGCCCCTCGGCACTCTTGATCTCGTTCAGCACCGCCTTGAGGCGCTCTTCGAACTCACCCCGGAACTTCGCGCCCGCGACCAGGGAGCCCAGGTCGAGCGCAAACAGCGTGCGGTCCTTGAGGCCTTCGGGCACGTCACCGCGCACGATGCGTTGTGCCAAGCCTTCGGCGATCGCGGTCTTTCCAACCCCGGGCTCGCCGATGAGTACCGGGTTGTTCTTGGTTTTGCGGCTCAGGATTCGAATGACGCGTCGGATCTCGTCGTCGCGTCCGATCACCGGATCCAGCTTGTCCTGGCGCGCGAGCTGGACCAGATCTCGGCCGTAGCGCTCGAGGGCTTCGTAGGTCGCCTCGGGGTTCGCGCTCTGGACACGCTGATGGCCCCGCACCTCGGTCAGGGCCTTCAGGAATCGGTCTTCGCTGACGCCGAACTGCTTGAGGAGTCGACCGGCCACTGTCCGGTCGCCCTCGCGAATCAGACCGAGCAACAGGTGCTCCACCGAGACGTACTCGTCCTTGAGGCGCTTGGCGTCCTTCTCGGCCGCGATGAGGAGCTGGGAGAGGCGCTGTGTGATCGTGATCTTGCCCGGCTCGATGCCCGGCCCCGAGACCTGGGGCCGCTTGGCGAGCTCTTTTTCCATCGCTTCCTGGAGGTTCCTCGATGGCACGTCCATGCGCTGAAGCAGGCGTGTCACGAGCCCACCCTCTTGCGAGAGCAGTCCCGTCAGGAGGTGCTCGCCGTCGACCTCTTGATGACCTCGGGCAATCGCGAGGTTTTGTGCCTCCTGCAGAGCCTCCTGCGACTTCTGAGTCAGTCGATTGAGATCCATGCTCCGTTTCCTTCCACTCGATCCAGCCTCGTCTCGCACGATCGTGCGAGCCTACGTTGTTTCATGACTTCAAATACGGGTTAGCTCACGCGATCCGGAGGGAGGCTCGAAGCGTCGTCGCGCAGAGCCTCGTAGTGCTCTCGCTCTCGCGCCGACAGCTCCTTCGGAACCCAAACCTCCAGCACCACGATCAGGTCGCCAGCCGGCTTCGATCTCCTCGCCAAGCCTTGGCCCCGCAGCCGCAGCTTTTGGCCACTACTGACTCCCGCCGGGACCTTGAGATCGGCCTGACCGCTCAACGTCGGCACCTTCACGATCGCTCCCAAAGCCGCCTCCCAAGGCGCTAGCCGCAGTCGCGTCTCGAGGTCGTGCCCGCGCACCTGGAACCGCGGATCCGGTGACAGATGGACGACCAGCCAGAGATCACCCGCCGTGCCGTTGCCCATTCCAGGGCCCCCTTGACCGGCGAGGCGGATCCGGGTCCCTTCGCGAACGCCCTGGGGAATCGTGACGTTGTACCGCTGATGGCTGAGAGGACGGCCGTCTGGCCCGGTGCTCCCCAGCTCGATCGACTTCTGAGCGCCCCGATGTGCTTCATCCAGCGTCACTTCGATCTGGGCCTCATGATCCTCGCCCGGCATCGACCATTCCGGCGCCTCCGAGCCAAAGCTCGCTCCGGTGAATTGAGAGCCCGCTCCGAAGAATGCCTCGAAGAAGTCGCTGAAGCCGCTGCCACCTCCCTCGAAGGCCTGCGAGAAACGGGGGTCCCGCTCGCGTGCCCTCCGGCCTCGATCACCCGCCTGGCGTTCGAAGTCCTCCGGTGAGATCCGGTCCCAATTCTCACCGAGCTCGTCGTACCGGCGACGCTTGTCAGGGTCCTTCAGAACCTCATAGGCCTCGGTGATGGACTTGAAGCGCTCCTCGGCACTCGCCTCCTTGTTGACGTCGGGATGGTACTTCCGCGCCAGCTTTCGGTAGGCCGATTGAACCACTTTGGGTTTCGCGTCCCGCGCGACTCCGAGGCGCTCATAGTAGTCTTGGAACTCGATCTTCACCGCGCTCGCACCCTCCTGCTCCTGCTCGACACTCGCCGATTCGAGCGACGCGTTGATATGGAAAGCGCATAGCGTGCCAGCTTTGCACACTGGACAGATGATCAACCACAAAAGCCTGAATCTAAAACATTTATGCTTTGGCGGCGATTCGAGAAGATTGCTCCGACAGGAGCGGCAAGCGCCAAAACGGCAGACTCTCTCGAGCCCGCCTCGCCCGGCGCCCTGCCACATCTGCAGGCTCAGCACCCCTCTTCTCTACTCCGTCAAGCAAACCGCCCATCGACTCGGACGACGTGACAAGAATGGGAGCACGGCAGCTCCCGCCGTTTGGCAGGGACTGCCGTGCTCGATCCGAGTTGGCTCTCTCGGGGTCAGGCGTGGTGCGGCGAGCTGTGTCGCTCTTCTCCGACATCCGCCTGGCTCGAGTAGGCTTGGACGGCTCGGCGAGAAAGCCCGATCGCAAGAGGGTCGCGAGAGGCGTCCAGCTGGGCGGACTCGAAGCTCTGAGCATGACGCTTGGGTCCGTGCTGAGCTTGAGCCTCGGCCGTCTGGATGTAAACCGGATCAGGGCGTGCATCGCTGGGCGCGGACTCGGAGACTTCAGCCAGGTCCGTGGGCCGCGTCGGAACGCTCTCCTTTCGGACCTCGTCCATGCGACCGCGCGATTCCTGGAATTCCTCCTCCTGGATCTCCCGCCGCGCGTCTTGCTGCATGTCGGCTGCCTTGGCGGCAACGCGGCGGTCCTGCGGTGAAGGATCTGCGGGAGCCAGGGCTGCACGCTGAGCTTGACGGGCGAGACGCATCGTCTCCTCGGGATTCTTGCCTCGCCGAAGCGAGATGTTGACGTTCCCGGAAGTCGCGTAGCGCTTGCCGTCGGGACCGCGCTCGAATTCGAGACGCATCCCGCCATGGGCCAATGAGCCAGCGGCCGAGAGGTGTGCTTGCTCGTGGGATCGCACCTCGCGATCCCGCTGCTTGAACTGACGGACGGCCTCTTGCTCTTCGAGGCTCAGCTCCTTGGAGTCCTCGCCCTCTTCTTCCTTGTCCTTGGCGGACTCGGCCTCGTCGGAGTTCGGAATACGACTGGCTTCGCGCGCGTCGTCGGAGCGAGCGCTGGCCTCGGATTCATCGGACGAACGGTCGGCGGCCGAGTCCTTGCGCTCTGCTTCGGAAGCGGCGAGCCCCTGTGGTGAGAGGTCGAGCGCGTCACGGATGGCCTCCCCGGGGGGGGACCTGTGCTCCTCGGTTGGAGAGGACCTTCGAATTGGCTCGATCCCGGACCCGGGTCGAATCGGAGAGGACGAGTCGTCCGGCTCGACGGACCGCCCGGTCGGGCGATCTGCCTGCGAATCGATCCTCAACATGGGTAATCCTTTCCCGATGGAAAAACCCCGCAATAGGGATTCTCGACGGGATCCGGGATGGCTTGAGGGCGAAATCGGTTTTCTCGAGGTTTTGGCGGTTCCAGGGGATGGTCAGTCGGCCTCGGGCTGCTTCGGAGGCCAGGCTTCAGCCCAAGGTTGCAAAAACCCAGGCCTGTCGGGGCAGTCTTGGCCAGCCTTGTCAGGGGAGGAGGCCTGTTGGCTAGCCGCCACCCCGACGAACGGAAGGTTATTCGGGCCGACTTGGTAATCATATGATGTTTACCTCATTTTAGTGCAACAAGAGAGCCCGTTCGGTCACGACGCTCCGCTCCCCAGAAAACACCGTCTCGTGTTGCAAAGCTGGGATTCAGTCGGGCGGGAGGGCTTCTCGCGCACCGCTCTCTCACCTACGCTCTTCGAAGGCAGATCGCCCCGCCGACAGGCCACGAGGATTAAGTGGCGCGACCTGTCGAACTCCGTTCGGGTCTCTGTACTCCATGCACGTGCGAGAAGGCAGAGCCACCGACGGTAATCGTCACGCGCGAGACCGACTGCGAAGCGAACTGAAACCCGAGCGTTGAAAAAGCTCCAGCGCGCCGACTTGAAGATCTGAACGTTGAACGTTCAATCCGCCTGATCGAGCGGAGGCGAGGTTGACGACCTCCCACCCGAATGAATTCGGGCCTCCGAGGGAACGGTCTGGAGCATTTCGTTTTGCAACACCAGGGTTCAGTCGGGCGGGAGGGCTTCTCGCGCACCGCTTTCTCACCCACGCTCTTCGAAGGCAGATCGCCCCGCCGACAGGCCACGAGGATTAAGTGGCGCGACCTGTCGAACTCCGTTCGGGTCTCTGTACTCCATGCACGTGCGAGAAGGCAGAGCCGACGGTAATCGTCACGCGAGACCGACTGCGAAGCGAACTGAAACCCGAGCGTTGAAAAAGCTCTAGCGCGCCGACTTGAAGATCTGAACGTTGAACGTTCAATCCGCCTGATCGAGCGGACGCGAGGTTGACGACCTCCCACCCGAATGAATTCGGGCCTCCGGAGGGCGGGTCCGGTCGCTCAGGCCAGCATGCTCTCGATGACTTCGCCGTGCACGTCGGTCAGGCGCATGTCGCGCCCGCTGAAGCGGAACGTCAGGCGCGTGTGATCGATGCCGAGCAGGTGGAGCATCGTCGCGTGCAGATCGTGCACCGAGCGCTTGCCTTCGATCGCGAAGTAGCCGTACTCGTCGGTGGCGCCTGTGATCGAGCCACCGCGCGTGCCGCCGCCCGCCATCCACATCGTGAATCCGTACGGGTTGTGGTCGCGACCTGAGCCACCTTGCGCCATGGGCGTGCGACCGAACTCACCACCCCAGAGGACGAGGGTCGAGTCCAGCAGACCCCGGGACTTCAGATCCTTCAGCAGGCCCGCAATGGGTTGATCGACGGCGCGAGCGTTGTTCTCGTGATCGCGCTTCAGATTCGAGTGCTGATCCCAACGGTCGCCGCCGACGTTCGGGCAGGTCAGCTCGATGAATCGCACGCCGCGCTCGACGAGCCGCCGCGCTAGCAAGCACTGGGTCCCGAACGTCCGCGTGTGCTCGTAAGCCGCCTCGAGTCCGTACAGCTGTCGGGTCGCCGCACTCTCGCCGTCCATACCGACCAGCTCCGGCACGGCGCTTTGCATTCGAAAGGCGAGCTCGTAGTTGGCGATCGCGGCTTCGACGGCGTCCACGTTGCCGATGCGGCCCAGCAGTCCCCGATCGAGCTCGCCGATCACGTCCAGCTTCGCTCGCTGATCCTCTCGCGACTCGTCTCGAGGTGCGATGTTCGCCACCGGAGGATCGTTCGGAACCAGCAAGGAGGCCTGATGCGCGGCCGGAAGGAACCCGCTGCCGAAGTTCTCGACGCCGCCCGGTGGGATCATGCCACCATTCAAGACGACGAAGCCGGGCAGGTCCTGGCTCTCGGCGCCCAGGCCGTAATCGAGCCAAGCGCCGATGCTCGGCCGACCCGCCTGGCCGAGCCCCGTATGCATGAAGTAGTTTGCGCTCGTGTGCTCCGAGAACGGCGACGTCATCGAGCGAATGATGGCCAGATCGTCGACGCACTCGGCGACGTGCGGGAACAGCTCGCTGACCGGAATGCCGCTCTGGCCGTACTGACGGAACTTCCACGGCGACTGCAGCACTTTGCCCGCATCGTCGAACTGGGTCTTCGGAATCTTCATGCCGATGGGCTGGCCGTGCTCTTTGGCGAGGCGAGGCTTCGGGTCGAAGGTGTCGATTTGCGACGGACCTCCGTCCATGTACAGGAAGATGACCGACCTCGCCTTCGGGGCATGGTGCAGGGCGTCGAGGAAGCGCTCGCCGTCTCGGGGTATCAAGCTGCGACCGAAGCTGCGGTCTGACCAGAGCGCGGAGAGCGCCAGGGCACCGAATCCGTTGGCACACTGGAGCAACATCTGGCGGCGAGTCGTGGGGCGGCGTCGTCTCGGATCCGGCATGGGTGTTCTTCCGCGCGTGCACTCAATGCACGAAGGCGAACTCCTTCAGATTGAAGAGCACGTGCGCGACGTCCGTCCAAGACCTCGTCGCGTCGGAGCCTGCGGCTCGGCGTTGCTCGAGGTAGGCGAGCAGCGATCGGGACTCCGATGCCGTCGGTGGCCGAGTGAAGGCCTGCTCGAACATCGCGACCAGTCGGGCGGAGTCCGCAAGCTCGACGGCGAGCTCGCGCTCGGCCCAGCGCCGGGCCTCCTGATGCACGAGCGGATCATTGAGGAGTGTCAGTGCTTGAGCCGGGACGTTGCTGACCGATCGACGGCCGACCGTCGTCATCGGCACCGGGGTGTCGAAGGCCAGAAAGAACGACGAGAGGAAGTTGCGGCGCACCGACGTGTACAAGCTGCGGCGCCCATGACCGTCCAGCGGTCCGCTGCCGGGTCGGCCTCGGCCCTGCATGAAGGGCGTCAGGTACACCGGGATGCTCGGTCCACCGAGCGTGCGATCGAGTCGACCCGACAGCGCCAAGATCGCGTCGCGAATCACCTCACCCTGGAGGCGCTTGACCGGCATGTGCTGCCAAAGGTGATTGGCCGGATCACGCTCGATCGCTGCGCCCGAAGACGTGCTCGAGATTCCGTACAGCCGGCTGAGTACCAGCGCCCGAATGAGCTGCTTCAAGGACCAGCCGTCGTCCACGAAGCGCGTCGCCAGATGATCGAGCAGCTCGGGATGGCTCGGCCGCTGACCGAGCAGACCGAAGTTGTCGACCGACGCGACGATTCCACGTCCGAACAGATGATGCCAGACGCGATTCACGATCACGCGAGCGACCAAGGGGTTTTCGCCGCTCGTCCAACGCGCGGCGAGCTGCCGGCGTCCGCTGACTTGCGCGGACGCGATGGCCTGGTCTCCGCCGAGCACGCTGAGGTCGCGGCGCGGCACCGTATCCTGCGCCGAGCGATGGCTACCGCGCGGCAGGTATCGCTCGTCGACCCCGTGGGCTTCGAGAAGAGCGGGGGCGAGCTGAGACACCCGTGCGATCTTCTCGATGAGTCGGCTCTGCTCGTCAAAGACGGCAGCGAGGGACTCGTCGGTCAAGGAGAGGTTGCCCGCGACGTCCAGGAGCCGCTCGAGCCAGCGCGCTTCATCCCCACCGCGCGGGCTGGCACCGAGGCGCCCGGTCGCGAGCTTTCTCAGGGCGTCGCTCCACACCCTGCGAGCGGCCGCGGCGAGCTCTTCGAGCGTGGCTGTGCGTGGCTGCTCGAGGGCGTCGAACAGAAGCGCGCCGGCGGCCGACGGCTCGCCCGGTCGCTCCGTAGCTTCCACGATCGCCAGGATCGCCAAGGGCGGTGACGAGCCCGGTGAGCTCGCGGTCGGATCGTGGGGGCTGATCTCGAGATGGACTCGCAGGCCGATGTACTCGGTCAAGTCCTGCTCGATCCAGTGCTCGCGATCGTTCGGTCCGTTCCAAGTCGTGCGGACCTTAGTGTGAAGCGGTCCGTTGAGCATGCGATGGGACGCGACCAGGGCAACCGCGTGACCGGAGCCGCGGACGCGGTAGTAGAGGCGGCCGCTCTCGACCGTGAAGGTGCGGGTGCGGACCGTACGCCCGGCCTGAATCCAGTTGAGCTGGCTGGGGGAGCCCTCGACCCCTGACGCGAGCGTCAGCACGTCCCAGATCGGGTCTTTCTCGACGGCGGCTTCGGGCCGGAGACCTGGCACGGGACGGCTCGCGCTGGGCCCCCAACGGAGCGAGCCGCGCCCTGGGCGATCGAACGTTGGCCCGTCGAAGATCCAGTCGGCGGGTCGTTGGGCGGACGCGATCCAGCGGACGGTGTCGAGGGCGCCGATCGCCTCCTGCTCTCGTTGGCGCCAATGCTTCTCGAGCCGGCGCCGCTCCCCGTGGCCGCTGGCCTCGCTCGGCAACGTGGCGAGGTGGGCGAACGTGTGCAGCACGTCTTCGGGGTCGCGAGTGGCTTGGGCGAGCGCTACCGACCAACGGCTCAGCGCGTCGATCTCGAGACCGCGCTCGAAAGCCACCTCGCGGACGGCGGCCTCGAGGTCCTCGGCCGAGGGCGGAAGGTCCTCACCCTCGAAGAACGAGGCGCGGTCACTGAGAACGATCTGGTCGACGCCGATATTGCCCCAACCCTCGGTGGACTCATCGACGATCCGCAGCCTCGCCGCGCGGCCGCGCCAGGGGTGCACAACGAGCCGCCCGGGTCGCATCCGGTTGTTCGCGGGCCCGTTGATCTCGGTCACCACCTCGTGATCGATCAAGAGCTGGACCGCGGTCTGCCCGGAGTGCGGCCCCCCTCCTATGAGGAAATGAACATATCGATGCTCGAGCGGGAAGGGATCGCTCGTGAGGCGACCGACGAATGTATCGGAGTGGTCGACCTCGCCGCTCGGCCGCGGCAGGTTGTGCGAGTTGACCAGCCCGTCGCCTCGGGCACCAACGTTGCCTTGGTACTCGGCGAGCTGGGCGACTCGAAGGGGACCCGTCCCGAACGCCTCGCCTTCAGCCGTCCAGCCGCTCCAGGCCGCGCCTTCGAAGTCCTCGAAGATTCGGTCGCCGGACAGGTGGCTCTCATGCCGAACCAGGACCTCACCCGCCGCCAGCAGAAGTGCGTCGGCGCTCGCAACGACGGGCTCGAGCCGTTCGGCCAGCCAGCGGCGAAGCCGAGACTCGTGCGTGCGATGCAGGGTCGACAGGTCGCGATCGATCTCGGCATTGTGCTCGGCGGTCTCGAAACGAACCTGGCGATCGCTGGTGCTGAGGAAGTAGCCACACAGGGCGTAGTAGTCGCGAGCGGTGATCGGGTCGAACTTGTGATCGTGGCAGCGCGCGCAGGCCGTCGTCAGACCGAGGAACGCCTTGCCGAGCACGTCGACCCTCGCCGCGAGCCGCTCCGTTTCGTCCCCCCGAATGTCGACCGGAGAGTGGATCGCTTCGCCGAGCCGCCAGACGCCGGTACCCACGACCGACTCGTTGAAGCCTCGGCTCGGATGCCGGCGCGGGGGATCGAGCAAGTCTCCGGCCAGCTGCTCGGTCACGAAGCGGTCGTAGGGAACGTCTGCGTTGAGCGCGCGCACGACCCAGTCGCGATACTGCCAGGCGTTGGGGATCGTGTAGTCGAACTCGTGACCGCGACTCTCGGCATAGGCGACGACGTCGAGCCAGTGCCGGCCCCAGCGCTCGCCGAAGTGCGGCGAGCCGAGCAAGCGGTCCACGACGCGCGCGCGAGCGTGCGAAGAGGTGTCGGCGAGGAAGTCCGCGATCTCATCGGGAGTGGGAGGCAGTCCGACCAGGTCGAACGTCACACGACGGAGCCAGCTGCGGGCATCGGCATCCGCGGCCGGCTCGAGCCCGGCCGCTTCGAGCCGTGCCAGGATGAAGTCGTCCACGGGATCTCGCGGCCAGTCGGTCCGCTCGACCGGAGGAAGCATGGGGCGGCGGGGAGGCTGGAACGACCAGTGGGTCGTTCGCATCGGGTCGACGGCGCGTGCACTGCGATTCGGCTTCTCGAGGACAGGCGTCTCCGAAACCTTGGCGCCAGCTCCGACCCAATGCTCGAGGTCGCGAATGACCCGGTCCTCGAGCTTGCCGCTCGGCGGCATCTGAAGCTCGGGGTCGTCGTAGCGAATAGCGCGAATGAGACGACTGGCATCCGCGTCGCCCGGAACGAGAAGTGGCCCCCGATCCCCGCCCGCCATCAGATCCATTGGCCGATCGAGCCGCAGCCCCGACTTCTGACGCTTCTCACCGTGACATCGACTGCACGCCTCGAGCAGCACGGGCCGGACCTTGGCCTCGAAGTGCTCGAGATCCTCGTCCGACGGAGAGGAGGCGATGAGCGCGAGCCCTGCGATGAGAAGCGAGCAGATGGACATGCAGATGCGGCCTCGAGAAGGGGAACCGACGAGCTGCGTGACATGGTAACGAAACCCGACCTCTGAGCGAAGTGGGGCACGGTGCGTTGCTTTGCGCGTTGGGGGGGAGGGCTGTTGTTGCGCCTTTGTTGTCCCTTGTTGGCCCGCTTACTCACGGGAATCCGTTCGTCGGTCGGACTGCGGGCGACGACGGGAAGCGCCCACGCAGCCCTAGCTCGCATTTCTCACCAGCCATCTACTGCGGCGCCGAATCTACCCATGCCTGCTGCGTCAAGCTTCCTGCGCCGCCTCGACGACCTGCAGCGAGGTCGACTGCGGCGTGCTCGGTCGCTTTCCTTGCATCCACGGGCATCTTCGAC
>JAJDCO010000089.1 GCA_029260795.1 Planctomycetota bacterium
ATGCCGGGTCGTGCAGACACCGCGGCGACGAAGTAGACTGCCGGGCGAAGGAGAGCCGGCGCCGCGGTCTCGAGCCGAAGGTCTCCGATGTCGAGAAGCGAGGGAAGAGACTTGAGCCAGGACGTTCGCTATCCGAGCCTCCAAGGGGCTTCGGTGCTGATCACCGGGGGTGCGACCGGCATCGGAGCAGCATTCGTACAGCTCTTCGCCGAGCAAGGCAGCCGGGTCGCCTTTCTCGACATCGACGACGAGGCCGCGCGCGAGCTGTGCGAAGGGCAACACACCGCGACGACTCCCTTCTACCGACACTGCGACCTGCGGGACATCGCCGACCTACGAAAGGCCGTCGAGGAAGCCGAGGCGCAGCTGGGAGGCATTCGGATCCTGATCAACAACGCGGCCAACGACGATCGTCACCGCTTCGACGACATCGAGCCCGAGTACTTCGACGATCGCATCGCGGTGAACCTGCGGCATCAGCTCTTCGCCGCTCAAGCCGTGCGCGCGGGGATGGCGGCCAGCGGCGGCGGAGTCATCATCAACATGAGCTCGATCACCTGGCGGCTCGGCTACACCGGGCTGCCCGTCTACGCCACGGCCAAAGCCGGCATCCTCGGGCTGACCAAGACCCTGGCGCGCGAGCTCGGCCCCCAGCTCATCCGGGTCAACTGCATCGAGCCGGGCTTCGTCGCCACCGAGCGCCAGAAGCGTCTGTGGGTCACGCCCGAGTACGAGAAAAAGGTGCAAGAAGTCCAAGCGCTTCCCGGCTTCTGCCAGCCCGAAGACGTCGCTCACCTGTGCCTGTTCCTCGCCTCGGATCAGAGCCGAATGATCACCGGGCAGAGCTTCATCATCGACGGAGGTTGGACGTGAGCTCCGAGGTGCGGTGCGTCTGGCCGGCCCAGGCGCTTCTGGGCGAGGGACCGCTTTGGTCGGCGGTCGAGCAGGTCGTCTACTTCGTCGACATCGAGCGCTCGCGGGTCTTCCGCCATCGTGTTGGCTACGAGGGCGGAGAGATCTTCGAGATGTCCGAGCAGACGTGCGCGCTCGGATTGTGCGCTGTCGGCGGCCTCGTGGCGGCCATGCGCTCGGGCTTCGCCTTCCTCGACCTCGCGACCAAAACCCTCGAACCGATCGCCACTCCCGAGCCGGAACGACCCGGCAATCGATTCAACGACGGCAAGGTGGATGCCACGGGGTGCTTCTGGGCCGGAACGATGGATGATGCGCATGAGCAGCCGACCGGTTGCCTCTACCGCCTCGATCGGGATCTTCATTGGGAGCGCAAGGACGAAGGGTACGTCATCACCAACGGGCCCGCTTGGTCGCCCGACGGCCGCGTGATGTACCACAACGATAGCGTGGCCCGTCACGTCCTCGCCTTCGATTGCGACCTCGAGACGGGGTCCTTGTCCAATCGCCGCGTCTTCGCGCGCATCCCCGAAGAGGACGGGTATCCCGACGGGCTGACGGTCGATGCGGAGGGCGGGCTCTGGTGTGCGCTCTTCGCCGGGGGAAAGGTCGTTCGGTTCACACCCGACGGCAAGCGAGATCGCGCTATTGAGCTCCCGGTCTCGAACGTGACGAGCTGCACCTTCGGTGGTCCGAGCCTCGAGACGCTCTTTATCACGACGGCCTCCACGCAGCTCGACACCGAGCAGCGCGCGGCCCAGCCGCTGGCGGGAGGACTCTTCGCGGTCGAGCCCGGAGTGCACGGCCTGCCGACTCCGACGTTCGCTCCCCACCCCGAGACTCGACGCCCCAATCCGTGACGGGCGGCGCTCCGCTGTTCCTACGACACGATCCACTTGGAGACCTCCCATCGTGACGGAAACGAAACGCGAAGCACGACCTCTCCGCTCGACGGCCTGGTTCGGACACAACGATCGCGACGGCTTCATCCATCGGAGCTGGATGCGCAACCAGGGGCTTCCCTCTCACGTCTTCGACGGCCGCCCGGTGATCGGCATCTGCAACACGTTCTCGGAGCTGACGCCCTGCAATGCCCACTTCCGGGGACTGGCCGACTACGTCAAACGCGGCATCTGGGAGGCCGGCGGCCTACCGCTCGAGTTTCCGGTCTTCTCACTCGGTGAGACCAATCTTCGGCCGACGGCCATGCTGTTCCGAAATCTGGCCAGCATGGATGTCGAGGAGTCGATTCGGGGCAACCCGATCGATGGCGTCGTGCTCTTGGCCGGCTGCGACAAGACGACGCCGGCCCTGATCATGGGCGCCGCAAGCTGCGATCTGCCGGCGATCCTGCTGTCGGGCGGACCGATGCTCAATGGCAAGCTCGGCGGGCGCGACATCGGGTCCGGTACGAGCGTCTGGAAGTTCAGCGAGGAGGTGAGCGCGGGTAAGATGACCGTCGAGTCGTTCATGGAGGCTGAAGCCTGCATGTCCCGTTCACCCGGCCACTGCATGACCATGGGCACCGCTTCCACGATGGCGTGCGTCTCCGAGGCCCTCGGCCTGACCCTGCCCGGCAATGCCGCGATCCCGGCCGTCGACTCCCGGCGGAACGTCCTGGCGCATCTCACCGGTCGTCGAATCGTGGAGATGGTCCGTGAGGATCTCTGTCCATCGGACATCTTGGTCCGCGATGCTTTCCAGAATGCGGCGCGCGTCGTCGGTGCGATCGGCGGCTCCACGAATGCCGTGATCCACTTGCTCGCCATCGCGGGACGAATCGGGACACAGCACGAGCTGAGCGACTGGGACACGTGGGGCCGAGGCGTCCCGACGCTGGTCGACCTGATGCCGTCGGGCCGCTTCCTGATGGAGGACTTCTTCTACGCGGGTGGGCTGCCCGCCGTGCTGCGTGATCTCGGTGAGCATGGGCTTCTTCAAAAGGACGCTTTGACGGTCAATGGTCAATCCATCTGGGAGAGCTGTCGCGAAGCGCCCGTTCACAATCGGCAGGTCATCCGCGAGTGGGACAATCCCCTGCACCCGGAAGGAGGTCTGGTCGTCTTGCGCGGCAACCTGGCCCCGCGCGGAGCGGTGCTCAAGCCTTCGGCGGCCACGGCCGAGCTGCTCGTGCATCGCGGACGCGCGGTCGTGTTCGAGAACATCGAGGACTACAAAGCGCGCATCGCCGCCCCGGACCTCGACGTGGACGAGACGAGCGTTCTCGTGCTCAAGAACTGCGGCCCCAAGGGGTATCCCGGCATGCCCGAGGTGGGCAACATGGGGCTGCCGCCCAAGCTGCTCGAAAAGGGCGTGCGCGACATGGTCCGCCTCTCGGATGCGCGAATGAGCGGAACGGCCTACGGCACGGTGGCGCTCCACGTCGCCCCGGAGGCGGCCGCGGGAGGTCCGCTGGCGCTCGTAGAACAGGGCGACCTCATCGAGCTGGATGTGCCTTCCCGTAAGCTCCACCTCGACGTCTCGGACGAAGAGCTCGCACGACGCGCCGAGCAATGGTCGCCACCGGAGCCGGCCATGCGCGGCGGCTACCAGAGCCTCTACATCGAGCACGTCCAGCAGGCCGATCTCGGAGCCGACCTCGACTTCCTCGTCGGCTGCCGAGGCGCGGAGGTCCCCCGCGAGAGTCACTGACGAGCGGCTGTGCATCGGTTGCTCGGCCTGAAGGGCCGACATCATCCAGCCCCCAGGCCAGGACGGGCGAAGCCCGGCCGCAGCCTGGGGTCACCTGGAGTGCGGCCGCGCAGCGGAGCGGCGATCGGCAGCATCCACGCGAAGGTGTGAACCGCGCGCGCAGCAAGCGGATCCATCGCCTGGAGGAGAAGGTCGTTGCTCGCTGCCGACGAGCTCATGGCGCATCGGGATCACGGAACACCCCACGAACCGCGCGCGAAGCAAGCAGCACTCGCGCCCGATGAAGAAGGTCGTCGCCCGCTGCCGACGAACACGGACTCTTCCGAACCAAGCATCGCTCAAAGCCTGGACTCGGGAGTCGTTCTGAACCGACAAAGTGTTCGAGGAGGGCACGCGCTCGCCCCACGGCGGCCGTGGTCGACGCCGTCCATGAACGGCTCCACAGCATTCAGGGGCAGCATCGCCACGGAAAGGAAAGTGGCGAGGTTCTGTCTCGAATCGCTCTGACTTGTTAACACGAAGGTACCGTTCAATCCCCCCAGGCGCGGTCTCGACTCACGTCGCTCTCCCCCACGCTTGGCATGTTCTTCTCGGAAGCGCACTCATGAAGCTCCTCACCTTGCCGTGCATCTTTCTCGCCACTGGACTCTTCTTGCCGCACGCTTTGGGGCAACCGACCCAGAGGGTCAGCGTCGACTCCTCGGGCGCTCAGGCCAATGGCCAGAGCCTTGGCCAGTCGATCTCATTCGATGGGCGCTGGATTGTATTCCAGAGCCTCGCCGACGATCTGGTCCCGAGCGATACGAACGCGGTCTGGGATGTCTTCCTGCACGACCGCCTAGCCGGCACCACGACGCGAGTCAGCGTCGATTCCTCGGGAAACGAGAGCAATGGGGGCAGTGGGGCCCCCTCGATTTCGAGCGACGGGGGTTTCGTCGTCTTCGAGAGCTCAGCGACCAATCTGGTGCCCGGAGACACCAACGGCAGTCAGGACATCTTCGTTCATGACCGGTCTTCTGGCACGACGACCCGCGTGAGCGTCGACTCTGCTGGTAGTGAGGCCAACAATCGAAGCTGGTTGGGATACGTCAACGACTGTATCTCCAGCGACGGGCGCTTCGTCGTCTTCCAAAGCCGCGCCACGAACCTCGCACCAGGGGACACGAGTCCGACTTGGGACATCTTCGTGCACGATCGTCAGACCGGCGCCACCACCCGGGTCAGCGTCGACTCCTCAGGAAACGAAGCCGACGCCGAAAGTCACGCTCCCGCGATCTCGGGGGATGGTCGGTACGTCGTCTTCGAGAGCTGGGCGACCAATCTGGTGCCCGGAGACACCAACAGTACCCGGGACGTCTTCATCCACGACCGACAGACCGGCTCGACGACGCGAGCCAGCGTGGATTCGAACGGCGTCGAGGCGAACAACTTCAGCTATTCCCCGGGCGTCTCGTCCGACGGACAGGCCGTCGTCTTCGCAAGCAACGCCAGCAACCTCGTGCCGAACGACACGAACTCGGCCGGGGACGTCTTCGTGCACGAGCCGGCCACGGGACAGACGACGCGGGTCAGCGTCGATTCCTCCGGCGTCGAAGCCAACGTGGGAGGGGGATACCCCACCGTGTCCGCCGACGGACGTAACGTGGTGTTTCAGAGCTGGTCCACCAGTCTCGACTCGAGTGATACCAACGCGACGGCCGACACCTACCATCATGACCGACAGACCGGACGCACCCTACGCGTTAGCCTTCACTCGTCGGGCAGCCAGCCGACCGGGGAAGGGAGCGGAGGATCCGCGATCTCGGGTAACGGACGCTACGTCGTTTTCGAGAGTCAGGCCGGGAACCTCGTGCCCGACGACACGAATGCGACCTGGGATCTCTTCGTCCGTGACCGCATCGAGCTCACCTTCAACGGTATCCCAGCCGCACCGAATACCGCTAATTTCACGGTGTCGAACGCCATCGGCGAGGAGAACAAGACGGCTCTGGTGTTGATCTCGTGCGCCGGGATTCTGCCCGGATTCCAGCTGCCTGTCGGAGACCAGCGAACGGTCTACTTGAATATCGACTCCGGTACGGCACTCGGGCTGACCTTTGCATCCTTGCTGCAAGGCACGATCAACGCAAGCGGCTCGGCCAGCACTCCCTCGATCCCGTTTCCCGCCGTGAGCTCCGGAATCACCGTCTTCGCCGCGGCGATCACGCTCGGCAGTGGCGGCGTCGTCGCGATCACCAGCCCGACGTCATTCGTCACGCAGTAGTCACTCATTGAAGGCATCGTCATGGATGCGAGTCCCTCGAGCGTCGGATCCCAGAGGAGGACCGTCCGGTCATCACGACCGGTCGCCAATCGGTAGCCGCCTCGTCCCCCAGCCAGGGCACGAACGACGCCGGTGGGCCCTGGAAGCTCACTCGACAAGCGTGCCCGCGTTCGTGCCCGGCGTTAGAGAAGCGTTCGAAGCGCCAGGGCGGATGCAGAGCCCGACGAAGTTCCACGGGGGAGGGCACCGATGACGGAACCCAGACCACTGACCGGCAAGGTTGCGCTCGTCGCCGGCGCCACGCGGGGAGCAGGTCGCGGCATCGCTTGCATGCTCGGCGAGGCGGGGGCGACGGTTTATGGCACGGGGCGGAGCGTGCGGGGGAGACCGGCGGGCTCGCGGCCCGAGACGATCGAGGAGACGGCCGAGCGGGTGACGGCCCTCGGCGGCACCGGGATCGCCGTCCAGGTCGATCACACCGATGAGGCGCAGGTCGTCGCCCTGATGGATCGGATCCGACAGGAGCAGGGTCGGATCGATGTCCTCGTCAACGACATCTGGGGTGGCGACGAGCTGACCGAGTGGGGCACGCCGTTCTGGAAGCTCGACGTGCCGAAGGGCTTCGCGATGCTCGAGCGAGCCATCCACACGCACGTTCTCACCTCCCGCCATGGCGTGCCTCTGATGCTCGATCATCCGGGCGGGCTCGTGGTCGAGATCACCGACGGCGACGCCGCCACGAATCGTCACTACCGCAGCAACCTCTTCTACGACCTCGTCAAGACGACGGTCATGCGGCTCGCCTTCGGGATGGCCCAAGAGCTCCGCGACTACCGCATTGCGGCCATCGCTCTCTCGCCGGGCTTCCTGCGCTCGGAAGCGATGCTCGATCACTTCGGCGTGACCGAGGAGACGTGGCGCGACGCGATCGAGCAGGACCCGAGCTTCGCCGAGTCCGAGTCGCCCTGGTTCGTCGGACGAGCGGTCGCCGCTCTGGCGGCCGATTCGCACGCCTTGACCAAGAGCGGTCAGTCGCTGGCGTCCTGGACGCTGGCGAGAGACTACGGTTTCACCGACGTCGACGGACGGCAGCCGAACATGGGACGACTGCTCGAAGAAGGCACGCGCTCGCGCTTCGTCGTCGTGGTCGACGCAGTTCGAGAGAGGCTCCGCGCTGACGGCCGGGACCCCGATGCGGTTCTGCAAATCGACGCCGATCGCCTCGTGTTACGCGGCCGCGTCGGAGAACCGGACAATGCCGTCTGGCTCCCCTGGTGCACGGGTCACGCGGACCTGTGGTTCCGCTCACCCGGCGACCTCGCCGCGGCCTTCATCGAGTGGTGGCACTCGGTCGGCGCAAGCGACTGAACCGCTCGCGCCCGAAGGAGGTACTCCAAAGGCCTCCTCTCGTACGAAGAGGGCGCCGCGACGTCACTTCTTGGCGCCGGTCGGGATCTCCTCCCAGTTCCGGAGGAAGTGGCAGGTGTACCCGCCGGGGCTGCGCACGAGATAGTCCTGGTGCTCGGGCTCGGCGCGTGACCAGTTCCGGACCGGTTCGACGGTCGTCACGATCGGGCGGGGCCATCGACGCGCGGCCTCGACCGATCGAATCGCCTCTTCGGCGATCTGCTTCTGGTCTTCGTCGACGTAGAAGATCGTGCTTCGGTAGCTGGCGCCGACGTCGTTGCCCTGGCGGTCGCGGGTCGTCGGATCGTGCATCCGGAAGAACCAGTTCACCAGCAGATGCTCGAAGCTGATCTTCTCTGGATCGAAGACGACGCGGACCGCCTCGGCATGGCCCGGGTGGTTTCGGTAGGTCGCATCCGCATTCTCGCCCCCGCAGTAGCCGACCTCGGTCTCGATCACGCCATCGATCTTCCGAATCAAGTCCTCCATGCCCCAGAAACAGCCGCCGGCCAGAATGGCGCTCTCCATCGAGCGATGTGTCATCGTGGTTTCCTCTCCGGTTGGTTGAAGTCCTCCGCGCTCGGAGTCGGACCGCTCGACCCCGTTGGCGGCGGGCATGCCTTTCGCCGGAGCCTCGGCCGAGGTCCGGTGCCCATTCGCAGAAGCTGCGACTCCGTCATCGCTCACCCCCTCTTGACTCTGAGTGCAGCCGACCAGTGCCAACAAGATTGTGACGATCTCGACCGATCGTGCCATTGCCCGCATACCCGTCCTCCGTCAACATGCGTCGGCTCGGAAATCGCGCCAACCCTCGGTTCCTCTCGAGTCACCCTCGTGCTCCGCCCCCGCACGAGACTCCGAATCTAGCCCATCTTTGGCAGCGGTGCGGGAGCCGAGTGCGTCCCTCTTCGGGTCCGACCCCAATCTCGTCCGGCCGGCGAATCTTCGGGGCACAGCTCATCAGACTCATCGAGCTCCGTACGGCTCTTCGCCAGCGACGGTGATCGGTACGCAGAGCTCTAACTCACCACCTTCCGTCGTGCGGATCCTCACGCGAGCCCAGCGCACGGGCGACCCCTTCGAACTGACCGTGAAGGGCAGCTCGCCGGTCGGCTCCTTCCTCGGATTCCACGCGAGTGGCACGCTCCCGAAGGAGAGGCCCTCATCCGCTTCTAACTCGATCGATGGAGTCCCGGCAGCGCCCGAGGCCGAGAGAACCAGCGCTCCGCTTTCGCCGACTCGAATGCCGGGACGATCGAGCACGGCTCGCCACTCGCTCCCCATGCTCATCGAGACGGCGGCCACCTGCTCCGGGCCAGAGCAGGAGTACATGGGGGTCGCGTCGATCTCCCGCGCGATTTCGAACGCGTCGATACGCGTGGCGTCGTATCGCACCGTGATGGTGCTCGCTGCAACGTCGATTATCGAATCATGGATGCCGCGCAGCCCTTCCAGGACCGCATGTACCCGCACGGGGCACCAGGTCGTTCAGTGCAGTCCGGTGACGGGAAGCTTCGCTTCCTGATAGGAGGTCGGAATGACGGGGTCGGCGCCACGGACGATCCAATAGCCAGCCGCAAGAAACAGGACCAGTACCCCCGTCACTCGAAAGATCAGCTTCGACGCTTTGGGTCCGCGACGGCGGCGCTGCTCGCTGCGGGCTCGAATGGACATCGCGGCCTCTTGGCTGGAGTCAGAGTGATCCACAAGCTGAGGAATGAGCTGACGCGGGAATCGAGATAGCCGCGATATCGACCAGCTGCTAGCCTCGGCCGTCATGAAGCTCTTCGATGGACTCTCGGATCGCGTCCTTCTCTTGGACGGGGGGATGGGCTCGACGATCGAGGACTGCGGCGTCGATGTTCGCAACGACCTGTGGGGGGCCTACTGTTTCGTGTCGGCCGCCGGACGAGACGTCAATCGCCAGGTGCATGCGAGATTCGTCGCGGCCGGAGCGGATATCCTCACCGCCAACACGCACAACGTCACACTCGAGGCCTGTCGGAGCTTCCTGGCTAACAACGAGCCGGTGCTGGATCGAATTCCCCCGGAAATCACGTCACGGTCCGGTGAGGAAAGAGTCGCCGCGTTTCAGGACTGGCTGCTCGAGCAGGCCATCGCCGATGCCCGCGCGGCATCACCCACAGGCCGTCCGGTGCGGGTGGCCGGTTGTGTGGGAAGCGTCGAGCCCGAGGGCGCCTACGCCACCGAGAGCGACCTGACACCCGAAGAGGCCGCTCGCCGCCTCGCTCCCGTAGTGCAGGCCCACCGGCGACTCGGTGTCGACCTCTTCATCTTCGAGACGCTCACGACGCGCGAGGAGATCCAGGGCGTGGCGAGGTTGTCGGAGGAGATGGAGCTCGGCGGATTTGCAGTCGGTCTCACCTGCGGCGAGGACGGCCGAACGCTTGGAGGCGTGAGCATGGCCGAGTCGGTGGCGATCCTGCGCGACGCCGGACCCGCCATCCACTTCGTTCAGTGCACGCCGTTCCAACTCGCGATGGCGGCCCTCGAGCCCCTGGTCGACGCGTTGGCGTCTGACGAGATCACCGGTGTGTATGCCAACGATGGTCGTGTCTGGAAGGATCGGCATTGGCACGGCGAGCGGCGCTCGCCCGCAGCCTATTCGGCGGAAGCTCGCCGATGGAGGGACGCCGGGGCGCGCGTCATCGGTGGCTGCTGCGGGACCGGTCCCGAACACATCGAGGCGCTGCGAGCAGCACTTCTCGCCTGATCGGTTCTGAAACCGTCTTTCCGCGCCGATCCGCGAACGCAGCACGGACGCTGTGACTGGCCAGGCCGTTTCGGAGGCCAGGCTTCAGCCTCCACCGCGACGAGCGGAGGCGTCAGTCCCGCGAGCTCGCCTCGGCTCGCCCCGAGGCGCTGCCTTCGTCGGATGAGATGGTCCATGAGGTCGAGCTGCGCCGAGATCTCCTCACCCAGGTCCTCCGGCTCGACGAGCCATACCGTTCGACTATGATCCTGCGGTACTTCAAGGAGATGCCGCCTCGCGAGATCGCCTCGCGGCAGGGCATTCCCGTCGCGACGGTGGAGACTCGACTCCATCGAGCGCTGGCTCGCATGCGTCAGCGTCTCGACGCGAAGCACCGAGGCAATCGCGCCGCCTGGTGCCTGCCTTTGCTGCCCTTGGCCGACCCCGAGCACCAGGCCGGACCCACACTCGGGCTCGCCAAGATGGGGGCTCTTTCAACGACGCTGGGGATACTCGCGATGTCCATGAAAGCCAAGCTCGGTGTCACGGCCGCTCTGGTCGTTGTCACGGCTCTGTTCTTCTGGCAAGGGTCGGATGCGAACGAGGAGCCGGCGCTCAACACCGCCCCTTCGATTGTCGCCGCTCGCGACGATATCGTGGTCTTGCTTCCCGAAGAGTCCGTCGTCGCCGCCGAACGACTCGAGGAAGAAGCTGCCCCGATGGAGACGGGGACGGAGACAGTCGCGCCTCCGATGGAAGCCGAGACGCCCATCGCGGAAGGTCTCTTGCGACTCCTTCACGAAGACGGACGCACGGACGAGACCCTCGACGGCGAAGTGGAGCTCGTGGTGTGGACCGGGACGGCCGGTGAGCATCAAGCGCATCCGGTGGTGGCGGGGCGATTCCGGTTCGAGGTGGAGCCGAGCACCGAGCTGGAGGTTCACCGAGTCACTCTGGACGGTGTCAGCGCGATGCCGATCGAGTCGGGCGTTCGCCATGCCATCGAGGACGGCCTGTTCGTCATCGAGGTGCGCCGCCCGGCGCTCACGGTCCTCGTGGTCACCGACGCGACCGAGGGTCTGCACCTCGACCACGTCTCGGTGATCGTCGAGCCGATGCAGCTGTTCGGCATGGGATCATCCGCTGCGGCCTACCCGGGCGGGCGCGGAGCGCGCGAGACGATCGTCACCGACGCGACCTCACCAATACCCGTCCTGCCGGCCAGTGATCTGGCAAGTCGCGCCGGAGTCGTCCTGCACGTCGGGGCAGCGGGGTACACGTGGAACCGCGTGGTCGTCGACTTCTCCTCGGGTGGCGAGCGCATCGTCCGCCTCGAGCGCGGCTCGAGCGTCGACGTCTTCCTCGAAGGCGCCGCGGTGCCATTCGATGCGCGGTTGCGCCTTCGGTTGGGCGAGCAAGAAGGACCGCCCGACCTCGAGCGTCGCGTCGAAGACGAGACCGCTATCGCCCTCGAGGGTTTGCGGAGCGGCGAGCATACGGTGCAGATCGATCTGGGCGACTGGTGGGACAGCCCGACGGTCCTGGCGCAGGAGACGTTCACGGCCTCACCCGATGAGCGCGCGCGCGTCGTCCTCTTCGACGATCCGACGCTTGTACTCAAGAGAGAAACGACGCCTCTTTGCGATTGGCGTCACCTCGGGATCAGGGTTGCCGGGCCGAGAAGAACTCGACGATCTAATCTTCGCCAATGTCTGGGTATCCACCACCAGTGTGCCTCCCCGCCCTCCACACTAATCTACCTACCGGTTTGTGTCCCACCATTATTGACACAGAGGGAGATGATCAACCGCGAGCCGGTCCTGCACGTCGTCCAGCTCGAAAAGGAGTGAGGGAGCAGCAAGCCTCCCCAGGAACCACACGCGCAGCAAGTGGAACAAACGTTCGAAAGCCCAAGGAGCATCCCGCCATCGGCACACCGCGGCCAACGCCCAAGTGTCAATGAAGCCAAAAGAACCGCGCGCGAAGCAAGCGGCACAAACGTTCGAACGCCCAAGGAACATCCCGCCGTACGCACACCGCGCGCGCTCGGTTCGAAGAGACGGAGGCGGTTCGTTTGCTCCCGGACTTGGACGCCAGAAAGATCGCGCAACGACTGGCCGATGGCGAAGCCGCCGTCGCCACCTGGCGCTACGATCGCTGGACGATCGATCCCGAGAGCAACGTACAGACGACGACCCCGAGCTACCTCGCCTGGGTGCTCCGCCCCGATGGCGAGTTCCGACGAGTGGAGCTCGGTCCGGCGGCCGCCATCGAGGACGCGATCGAAGCGTGGCGCAGAGCGCTGGGTGCACCGACGCGCGGCATCAGGACGAGGAGCTCTCGAGCGTGGATCCGGGCCAGATCGTTCGCCAGCTTCTCTTCGATCCGCTGATGGAGGAGATCGGTGACGCGCACCGGCTCTGGCTCGCTCCGGCGGAGGCAGTGCACCTCGTGCCCTTCGAAGCGCTACCGGTCGAAGGCGGCGGCGGCGGCGGCGACCGCTTCGAGATCGTGCAGCTCGGGGCCCTAGAGGAGCCGAAGGCGAAGGCGCTCTGGAATGCGAAGCAGGCGCTCCGCGAGCAGCTCGACCGTGAAGGCAACCCCATTTACTCAATCCGCGATTAGGCCGGCTGGGTGCTCAGCGGCGAACCGGATTGATCCGGTGCGGGCGGGCCGCCCGCGCTCCCAGGGAAGACGCCCGCGACCGATCCGCCGCAGGGTCTTTCGACGATGATCGAGCGGCGGTTGCTCGGCCTGAGGGGCCTGGCCTGAAGGGCCGACATCATCCAGCCCCAGGCCAGGACGGGCGAAGCCCGGCCGCAGCCTGGGGTCACTGACGCCCGGAAAAGAGCCGGCGGGCCGCCCGCGTTCAGAGCAGCGCCGCGTTGTTTCCCCCCTGACCCTTCGCATAGGCTGGACGATCAGAGAAAGAGCCCTTCGACATCTCCAATTCACCGAGACCCTTCGGCATGCTCCGACGTCAGCGGCCGGGTCGTCCACCCGATCCTCGGCTGAGCGACCGTCTTGGGCACGCGCTGATAGGACTGTCGCGGCCAAGGAGCCACGGCTCGGCGACCGGCCCTTCTCTCGTCATTCGAGGGAGAGGTGGCATCCCCCCCGAGATGTCACTCCCAGACGCCTTTGTCGATCAGGTCAGCGAGCACGCCGCAGGTCGGGTCGTCCTGGAGGCCGAACATCACGAGCGGGACTCCGCGCTGAGCCTTGAGGATCTCGGCGTTCTCAGCGATCCATTTGGCGTCACTTCCGATCTGCCGGGTCAGGAGCACGACGAGTTGGTCCGGGTAGCGGAGGGCGTCTTCGACCTTCCTTGTCACACGAAACCCATGACCGGGCCATTTGGCGAGCAGCTCTTGGATCGTGGTTTTTTGGGTGACCTTGTCGTGCTGGATCAGGGTGAACACGGGCAGAACCGGATCGGGCGGATACTCGTCGACGGGAACCGGTCCCTGGCCCGGGATGATGATGATCCCACCGCCGCCCGTCGAGACGCCAACCAGGATCCTGGCCACGAGCTCGAACTGGAAGGAGACGGCTCGCCACATCGGAACGTCTTGGTAGAGCCAGGCCGCTCGGTCGGGCTCCGTCGCGACGATCATGAGATCGTGGGTGATCGCCACCGACTCACCGAAGGCGTCGTAGATGCCGTAGCCTTCGGGGTCCGTGAAAACCTGCGATTCCATCCAAGCACCGTTGCCTCGAAGGAAGAGATGCACGGCGCCGGGCTCGTAGTCACCGAGAAGCTCACTGTGGATCGCTCCCACCAACAGGCGATCTCCGGACAAGGCCACCGAGTGGCCGAACCAGCTGTCCGGTGTCTCGTTGGTGGCGACGACCTTCTGCTCGAGGACCCAGCTGCCATTCGGACGCGCGTACAGGTACACCGCGCCCTCGGTCTCACCAGCGACCAGAGCCGTTCGGGCGCCGACCGCGAGACGAGCACCGTCGAGATCCACGGCGAGTCCGAAATTCGAGTAGCCGGGCGAGTCAGTCGCTTTCAAGGTCTGGACGCGGTCCCACGACCGCCCATCGAACTGGTAGATGTGCACGGCGCCCAGGAGATCGCCCTTGCGGTTGGCGGAATAGATGGAGCCGATGACTGCGATCGCCCCTTCGACGTCGCAGCTTCGGATCGTCTGGACGTTCGTCGCCTCGGGCACCGAGAGCCGATGCCGCCACTTCCCGGCGATCCGCTCGAAGAAGTCCGTTTGCGTGAGCGACGCGACGACCAGATGATTGCCGTCGAGGGCGACGTCGTAGCCAAAGTCGAACTGGTAGAAGTCCTCCTGGAAGTAGTCGGCCCCATACAGAACGGCCTCCTTCACCCAGTCCTCTCCCTGTCTCTGGTAGAGGTACACGGCGCCGTGATCCCCTTCCCACATCGACCCGATCGCAAGCTGATCACCGTCGAGAGAGACCGCATTACCAAACCCGTCTCCCGCGCCGGCGTCCGGTGAGATCTCGATCGGGTCTTCCCAACCTCGAGCCTTTTCAAAGACGAAGCACCGCCCCGGTTGCGAGAAGCCGCGAGCACCGATGACGGCCCGCTCGCCGTCCATGTCGACAGAGCTACCGTATTGAGCCGAGCTCGACAGGCCACTCGGCACCACGAGCTCTTTGGGAGCCTGCGCCAAGGTGAGCGAGGCGAATGAGAGTAGGAGAAGAAGGGGAGAGAGCATGCGAGCCAACATGGCGAGGCCTCCACGGGTACGAGATTAGGTTTGACTCGTAATCCGCGGCGAGCGTGGCGTGTCACACACTCTTCAAGAAAGAGATTCCGCATCTCGATGAAACGACCAGGCTCCCGAGCTGAGATGCCTGGCGCAGCGACGAGCGGCTTTGACCGGGCGCGCCTCACCCGGGGTTGACGAACGACTCCACTCTCTACAAAAAGGTGACGGACTCAGACGGCCCACAGCTACTCGAGAGGACGAACATGACGACCGACACCCCAACCCTCACCATCGTGGCCAAGATGAAGGCAGCACCCGGCAAAGCCGACGCACTCGGGAAGGCGATGCGCACTCTGGTCACCGAGACGAGGCAGGAGGCCGGATGCATCCACTACGATCTCTTCCGCGGAACCGAGGATGATCACACATTCGTGTTCGTCGAGGCGTGGGAGTCGAAGGCGCACTGGGAAGTACACCGCACCGGAGAGGCCATGCGTGCCTACAAGGAACGCATCAGCTCGGAGATGATCGTAGAGCGCGATGTGATGCAGCTGCACCCGGTGGATTGATGCGGGCGCACTGGAGTGCGTCCGCGCAGCGCAGCCGACGACGTCTCCCGAAACTCAAAGAGGTCGTCGCGGCGAAGCGGAGCTGACGCACGGGACATGAGCGGGCGAGCCGCCCGCGCTCCCAGGCACGACGGACGAAGCCCTTCGCCTTGCGATCCCGATTGCGAATCGACAGCAGAGCCGGGCCCCCAATTGGTGTGAGCCCTCTGCGGACCTTTTTTGGGGCATTCCCTTCGGGTGAGGTCCGTCATCGATCGAGGTTTGCTCGCCGATACAGGCCATCGAATCGGACGCACCCGGCGCCTTCAGTCTGCGCGTGTGTGATCGGCGAGCCGTCGTATCACGAAGGACAATCGCATGTTCCCTCTCAATCGGCTCCTGAGCACTCCGGTCTCCCTTCTCATCGCCGCCACCTTGATACAGACGATCTACGTCGATGGCAGCAACCCGGGCTGTCCCGGCAGTGGCACGCCGGCCGACCCCTACGGCACGATCCAGGCGGCGATCGCGGCTTCGGTCAATGGAGACACGATCGAGGTGGCGCCGGGAACCTACGTCGAGAATCTGAACCTGTCGGGTAAGTCGATCACCATCGAGAGTCAAGACGGAGCCCGGGTCACGATCATCGATGGCGGCGCGGCCGGCTCGGTCGTCACGGCCGTCGAGAGCGAGACCTTCTCTCTCGAGGGACTCACACTGCGCAATGGCGCGGCGCTGAGTGGCGGTGGCGTGTACTGCTCACCGTGCACCCTGACTCTCACGAACAGCACGGACAGCACGATCGCGGGAAACTCGGCCTCGAGCTACGGCGGAGGCATCTCCGCCTATGGCAGTACCGCGACGATCTCGAACGGAACGATCATTGGAAACACGACCTTCTCCTACGGAGGGGGTCTCTCGAACTACGGCGGCTCGATGACGATCACGCACTGCACGATCAGCGCGAACTCAGCGGGCTCCGCTGGCGGCAGCTACACCACTCCGTTCAGCCCGACCACCATCACGAGCTCCATCTTCTGGGGCAATACGCCCAATGAGATCGCTGGCGCGACCGTGACCTTCACGGACATCCAAGGCGGCCATCCCGGCACGGGGAACATCAGTCTTGATCCGCAGTTCCTGAGCGCCGCGGACAGCGACTTTCGCCTCGCATGTGATTCGCCTTGCCTCGACGCGGGCGACCCGACCATCGGCCTGCCAACCACCGACTTCGAGGGCGACGGTCGAGTCGTCGACGGGGACTCCGATGGCACCGCGACTCCCGACATGGGATCGGACGAGCTCGATGTGCTGTGGAGCTTCAATGGCCCCCCGATCGTCGGGAGCTCCGTGAGCTTCACGATCCAGTCTCCCCCGGCGGAAGTCGGCAATGTCGGGCTGATCTTCGTCAGCCTCGGAGACGGTGCGGCCTCGGGCGGCGTCAAGGTGCCGGCGAGCGGTGGGCAACGTCTGTACCTCGACCTGGGTTTCCTCTTCGGTCTGTGGTCGGGTCTGCCGACCACAGACCGACAAGCCACCCTCAGTGCCTGTCCCGGCTCCACGACCGTCCCGGTGACGATTCCCTCCGGAGCGAACGTCGGTCTGCGCATCTTCTACGCGGGCTTCACGGTCGACGGCTTCGGGGCCGTTCCCTCCGTCACGCCGACTCACTCGTTCGTCACGCAGTGAGGGGCTGAGCGGACTGGGGGGAGCGCCGGCGCCGAAGAGCCTCGCCGCTCGCCGAAGGCCCCCCCCGGTTTCACTCCGAGGGATCGATGGTGCGACTGAGATCTGGGTCGACGGTCTCCGCGCCGAAACGCAACGTGATCACGTCCGAGAGCCCCACCCGCGAGCCGAGTCGAATGGCCGCCGTCTTTCCCTTTTGGATCACCTCCTCGTCGACGACCGTCAGCGCACTCGAGAGCGATCGAAGTCGGAACCCGCTTGGCGAATGCTCGAGTGCGATGTGCCACCGACTGATGCTGCGTGTCCGAGCGTCGTCATCCAGCTTCAAGACGATATCGTTGGCCCGTTCGCCAGCATGGAAGCGAAGTCGACCGAAGGTGATGCGATCTTGGCAGGGGAGCAGGACCTCCTCGCCCGTTTGCTCGATCGTGACCCGCGTGGGAAAGAGTGCCGGATCTCGCCAGTCGTAGGTGAGCAGCTCGATGGACTCCGCGATGCCTTTGAGGCTCAGGGCGGAAAGCGGTTGGCATCGCACGCGCTGATCGGGGTCGAGCACTTCGAACGCCGACGGGGAGACGCGGATCTCCCCGCCGCTGGCCGAAGACGCCACGCGTGCGGCGGTGTTCACCGTTTCGCCGCGCACCTTCGTCTTGCTGACGAGAGCCGGCCCCCAGTGCAGACCGCTGCGGACGGAGAGGTGATGGGCCACCGCGACCTGAACGTTGTCCTGAACGATGCGCGACTGCAGATCGACCAGCGTCCGGAGCGCGTCGCCGACGACCTCGAACACACAGAACGCGCCGTCTCCGGCGAAGTCGACGATCCAGCCCTTGTTTCCCTGCATCGCCTGTTTGACGAGCGCTTCATGGCGCCTCAAGAGGGCCTCTCCCGCCACGCTCCCGTGTCGCTCGGTGTAGGCGGTCGATCCCACGACGTCGGTGAAGACCAGAGCGAGCTGACGCTCGAAGCGCTGGCGCATCTGCCGGATCAGCTCCTCCCGGAGCAAAGCGTAGTCGTCGAAGCTGAGCGCGTCCCAATCGATGTCGAACATGCGCGGATCCTATCCGCCCCACAGAACTCCAACAAGTTCCAGCCGCCAGCCGCTTCATGCATAATGTCGGCGAACCGGATCGCACCTTTACTCACACTCCGGGAGAACGATGGATGAGAGACGGACTCCGCTTCCTGGCCGACCTGTCTGACGCCGACGTCGATTGGTTGGTCGACAAGGGTGACGAGCGGCAGGTCATCGCCAACACCCTCATCCTCGAGGAGGGTCGACCGGTCGACTCGCTGGTGTTCGTCCTGCAGGGCCTGGTCGAGGTGCGGCTCAAGGCGTTGCAGGATCGCTCGGTCGCAACGCTCGGGCCCGGCGAGCTCCTCGGCGAGATGGCGTTTCTCGAGGACCAGCCCGCCTCCGCGACGGTAGCGGCGAAGGAGAACTCGCTGCTCTTGAAGGTGGGCTTCGATGCCATTCGAGCCCATGCCGAGAGCCACCCGGAGTTTGCCAGCCGCCTCTTTCGAGCGTTCGCCACGACGGCAGCGCGCAGGCTCCGCGAGCGCGAGCGACACTACGCGCAACGCCTCGGCCTGGATCTTCTGCAGCGCGAGGGTCTCAGCGAGACGGCCGCGCAGCTCGGCCAGATGCTCGACGGATTCAAGCAGGTCCTCCAAGAGGCCGACCAGGCCGCTCTCAAGAATGGTGGTGAGCTGCCCGAGGAGCAGAAGCAGGCAATTCGCGCCGGCTTTCGCCTCTTCATCAACGCGCTCCACACGATGATTGGCGACGACAGCCCACTCGACCCAGCCCACAAGGACCAGCTCGGAGCGATGGTCCAGCGCGAGGTCCTTCCCTATCTTCTGCTGACGCGAACCGCCGAGCGCCTCTACGCGAAGCCACGCGGCTACGCGGGCGACTTCCTCTCCATCGACTGGATGTACGACGACGAGCCCGGCGGCTCAGGGCGCCTGGGTCCGTTCCTCGACCGCTGCTTCATGGACGAGAAGGCGGCGCAAGCCGTCCGCAACCGCCGCGGTCTCCTGTGCCGCGCGATTCTCGAGCACGTCGAGCGTCATCCCGATCGCCCCGTACACATCACCACCATGGCGTGCGGCCCGGCCCGAGAGGTCTTCGACGTGTTCGAGCAGCTCACCGACAAGAGCCGCCTCCACGTGAACCTGCTCGACATCGACGCCGAAGCGTTGGCTCAAGTGAAGGGCGATATCGAGAAGCGGGGTCTCGACGATCAAGCGCGCCTCTTCATGGCGAACCTCGTCTACCTGGCGCTGGGTCGGGCCGAGATCGACGTCCGGGACCAGGACCTCGTCTACAGCATCGGCCTGATCGACTACTTCAACGACGACTTGGTCATCAAGCTCATGAGCTACGCGCACTCGATCTTGCGCCCGGGTGGCGAGCTCATCTTGGGCAACTTTCACCCGAAGAACCCCGACAAGGCGTTCATGGATCACGTCGTCGATTGGCGCCTGATCCATCGATCGGAGGCCGACATGAATCGCCTCTTCGAGACGTCCGCCTTCGGTCGCCCGTGCACGGACATCCAGTTCGAAGAAGCCGGAGTCAATCTCTTCGCCTCCTGCACCAAGGATTGATGACCGCCGCGAGTAAAGACCCCCGTCTCGGAGTCGCGGGCATTTCGCGATGAGCCGTCGCCGAGAAACTCGCGTCCTCGACCTGCTCGAGTCCCTGTTCGGTGCCGACGACCCGGACCTGATTCGCGACCTCCAGGCCGAGCTCGAGACCGTCACGCTGAAAGCCGGCGAGACGCTCTTCCGGCAGCACGACTTGCCGGACGCCGCCTACCTCATCCTCTCCGGTCGATTGCGAGTCGTCCTCGAGAGCGATGGCTCCGAAGAGAGAGTCCTCAACGAGGTCGGACGCGGGGAGCTCGTCGGCGAGATGGCACTGCTGACCGACGACCCTCGCTCGGCCACCGTCTTCGCAATCCGCGACACCGAGCTCGCCCGGCTCACGCCGGAGACCTTCTTCCGCATCCTTCAGCGCTCCCCACGCTTTCACTCCCACCTCACGAGCACCATCGTTCGCCGGCTCCGCAGGCAGAGCTCGGCGGACAGCCCGGGCGCCTCGCCGTTGTCGTCGATCGCTCTCGTCCCGACCCATCCCTCGGTTGCGCTCGAGGAGCTCGCCGCGCAGATCGCTGAAGCGTTGACTGTCTTCGGAACCGTCGTTCAGCTCGGCAAGGCAGACGTCCAGCACGCCCTCGGACCGGAGCCGCCGTCTTCGTCACGCCTCGCGCGCTGGCTTCAGGATCAGGAGGAGTCGGCCCGATTCACGCTGTACCGAGCCGACTCGACGTGGTCCCCGTGGACGGAGCTCTGCGCTCGTCAAGCCGACCGCGTGCTCTTAGTCGGTATGGCGGACGGTCCCGCGCAGCCCGAAGAGATCGAGCACCGGCTGGTGAATCGCTGGTCCAAAGGCCGCAGCCCTCGGCGCTCGTTGGTGATCGTGTCGGACTCGCCCTCGCCCCGGGAAACCGAGCGCTGGTTGGCCCCCCGCGACGTCGAGGACCACTTCCACCTGCGTCGCGACGTCGCAGGCGATACGCAGCGCTTGGCCCGATTTCTGGCCGGAGAGGCGGTCGGCGTCGTGCTCGGCGGCGGTGGCGCGAGCGGCTTGGCGCACATCGGTGTGATCCGCGCGTTGCAGGAGCTCGGCATCCCGATTGACGCCATCGGCGGAACGAGCATCGGCGCCGCCATCGGTGGCATGTTCGCGCGCAGCGAAAGCTGGCGAGAGGTCCTCGAGTCGTGGCGCTCGGGGTTTCGGCCCGTGCGCGACTATACGTGGCCCGCGGTCGCGCTGACCTCCGGCCGGAAGCTGAACCAGAGCATCTTCGGGGTGCTGGGCGAGACCCGAATCGAAGACCTTCGAACTTCCTACTTCGCGCTCTCGACCAATCTCAACCGCGCCGAGCCAGTGGTCAGCACGAGCGGCGGCCTGGCCGCGGCGGTCCGGGCGAGCGTGTCGCTGCCCGGCATCTTCCCGCCTTGCCTGATGGACGGGAAGGACTACCTCGTGGACGGTGCGCTTCTCAACAACGTGCCGGTCGACGTGATGCGATCGCTGGTTGGGAGCGGTCCGATCATCGCCGTCGACGTGAGCGAGGTCTCCGATCTCGCAGCCGACGAGCGGATCAGCTCGCAGGCCTCGGGCTGGAAGCTGCTCTGGAACCGCCTGAACCCGTTCGCCGCGCGATCGCCGGCACCGAGCATGGTTGGACTGCTGCTGCGCTCGACGCTGGTCGGCTCCCTCGCCGCACGCAACCGCAACCGCGACCTGGCCGACCTCTACCTGGAGCTCCCGCTCGGACGCTTCGGCCTCCTGGAGTTCGACGCGGTCGACGCGATCGTGCAGCAAGGCTACGAGTCATCGCTCGAGCCGTTGCGGGAATGGTGGCAGGGGCGGGATTGACGAGTGCCTTCGATCATTCCGCCGCCGGGTATTTCGACGATGATCGAACGGCGGTGGCTCGGCCTGAAGGGCCGACATCATCCAGCCCCAGGCCAGGACGGGCGAAGCCCGGCCGCTGCCTGGGGTCACTGACGCACGGACAAGAGCGGGCGAGCCGCCCGCGGTCCCAGGAGGCGCGCCTCGAGTTCCTCCGCGAATGGGCCCGACTCAATCCGGGGTCGATTCGTTACGGGGTCCAGATTCTTTGACGTATGCCTGGCAGCGTCACTGATCCCGACCCGACCCCGAGATGAGAATCGACCATGACGACGTCGCTCAAGACGACCCTGCTCGCGCTCTTCGGTACGACCGCGCTCCTTCTCCTGGCCTGCGAAGGCTCCGAGTCGGCTCCGATTTCAGGGCCGGGTCGCGGCGAGCCGAGAGAGGCCGGCGCCGAGCCGGCTGTCGCCGCTCCCCCCCAGGACGAAGCCGAGTCCCGCCAGCGTCCCGATCCTCCGAAACGCGAGGCCCAGCCGCTCGCCCCGGCGCCGCTCGGCAGTGCTCGACAGCTCCGATGGCTCTGGTCGGGCGTGTACCCCGAAGGCACCGGCTTGATCAGCCCCGAGATGGGCGCTGGCTTCACGGTCCCGCGCGGCATGCAGGCGAAGTTCGAGTGGGGATACACCTACCTCGAGCTGTCCACGGGCGACGGGGAGATCCATGCGAGCGTCTGGCTCGCGTCCGACGTCGAGCCGACGGCGGTGGAGGCCTGGGTTCGAGCCGATGATTGGAAGGATCGCGCGGGAAAGCCGATGCCGGTCGGTGCCGAGAAGCGCCTCGAGGACGGCCGCCGCGTCGCGGTCCGACGCAGCGACCAGGACGTGGCCATCGGCGCCTGGAAGCCGGGGCCGAATCGGGCCGGAATCGGCTGCTTCATCTGGGGCTCGCCGAAGGACGAAGCGCGAATGCGCGCCTTGCAGGACGAGCTGCTCGCGACGGTTGCACACTTCCCTCCCACCCGAACGGCGAAGGGTCTCTATGGTCTCAAGTGGCTGGGCTGGCTGGGCGGGAAGAAGCTGGTGAAGTACGAGACCTACAGCAGCTCGCCGGGCTCCGGTTACGCCAGCAAGTGGCGCATCGATCTCTGCGCGGACGGAAGCTTCACTCAAAGCAGCAGCTTCTCGATGAGCTTCGGGGAGCTCGGTAGCGCGTCCGGCTACGATCCATCGCGCGGCGCCTGGGGCATCGAGGCGGGCCAGCCCAATGCTCTCACCTTGATCATGCAGGCCCAGGGTGGCACGACCGTCACCTACTCGGTTTCCTACGACTCTTCCACGGAGCGGACCTTCCTCGGCTCCTCACGCTACTTCCGAGTGCCGAACGAGTGGTGCGAGCTCGCACGAGACGAGCCCGCGCTGCCCGCGGAGCTCATCCAGATGCTCGGGCGACCGGCTAGCCTGTCGAGTCCGGGCAGCGCTGCTGCGGAGCGCGGTAAAGCGGCCCCCGCGAAAGCACTCGACGGCACTTGGATCGCCTCCGCCGCCGGGTACTCGTTGAGCTTCTCTGACGATCGCTACACCTTCCACGTCCACGACGACGCTTCCGGCTGGGTGTTCGTCGATGCGGGAAGGCTCGAGCGCGCTCCGAACGAGCTGATCTTTCGAAGCGACGATGGTGAGGTCGAGCGGTACGCGTACCGACTCCAGAGCGACGTCTTGGTCATCGCGCTGGAGGGAGAAGTGACCTTCTCGCTCCAGCGCTGACTTCCCGGTCAGCCGTGACTCGGCGCGGCGGCGGGTGAGCCGGGTGCCACGGGGTCATCCACCCGCCGACCGCTCAGCTCTCGTGTGTCTTCCGCTCAGAGGTTCAGCTCGAGGCGGAGGCGATTCGTCACGTCGCCGCGGCCACCGGCACCGGGAACGACAATGAACGCTTGCAGGAAGACCTCGAGCTCGTCGGGCACCGGGGGCGTCAAGGTCACGTTCCAAGGGAAGGTCGCGGTACCGCCGGCGCCGATCGTCCCCGTCGCGATCTGCGTGAACGAGGCGAGGTCCAACAGGATGTTGCCGTAGGGCGGCAGGAAGAAGTTGGAGAAGTCGGGATCGACGCTGAAGCTCAGCGAGTAGTAGACGAAGTAGACATCGCCGGGTCGGCCCGTCACGGTAAGCGTCGAGGCGAACGACGACCCGGTCACCGCAATATTGCCGAGGCTGTCGATGCCCGAGGTCGCGGTGAGGCGCACCTCGCTGACCTCGTCGCCGCCCATGTCGACGCGGGACGCGCCGTCCTTGTTGAAGTCGAGCACGCGCGAGTCGAGATCCGCGTCCTGGCGCAGGTCAGCCGGAACCAGGGATCGCTTCCCTCCGAAAAGCCCCCCAGCCCTTTCCGGAGGATCCTCCTCATGAAGCGTTGTCTGATCTTCGCGCTCGCTCTCTTCGTGGGCTCGCCCGCGCTGGCCCAGTTCGTTCCGCCGGGCGGTCCTTGGCATCTCCCGCCCACCCAGTACTTCGTCTCGCCAACAGGCTCCGAGGGCTCGACCGCGAATAGTTTCAGGATTCCTCGCCCGGATCTCGATCGCCCAAACTCTCGCGAGCCAGCTCGAGGACCTGCGAGAACGGCACGCGCTCGAAGCGGCCGAAGAGCTCGTGGCGCGTGAGCTTCGACTTGGCCAGTCGCGGCGACGTCAATCCACACAGGAAGCGCGCGAGCTGCCGGGGCTCGGCGAGCGATTCGGGATGCTGGCTGCGTAGGGCCTCGACCGCGGCCAGGTCGATCTCCTCGAGACTGAGCGGCTCACCACTTCGACTCAGCTCGATTCGAGGATCGCCCAGGCACGGGCTGCAGTGGCCGCAGTCGCGACCGAGGTCCTCTCCGAAGTGGCTCAAGAGCTCGCGCGTCAGGCAGCTCGAGCTCTGAGCGAGTCGCACGACTTGGTGGACGCGCTCGACATCGCGACGCTCACGCTCGCGAAAGAGGAGCTGCATCTTCTGGTGCAACGCCTCTCGGTCCTCGGGAGGCCCCGTCAACCGATAGCCCTGCACGAAGCCGCTCGGCTTCAGCTCCAGATCCCCTCGATCACCCAAGAAGTTCAGCGCCTTCGTGATGCGCTCTCGCGTTTCGGACAGCGCCGTAGCCGTGGCAGGGACATCGATCGTGAGCCAGGTTCGCCCCTTCTTGGCCGCCTGAAAGACGCGGGCCAGGAACGCAGCGCGCTCGGGGTCGAACCTCGCGAGGATCTCCTGCGAGGAGCGGCGCGGCTGAAACCGGTACGTCGTGCAACGCGCGCCCGTCGACACCAGCAGCCCCTCGAGCTCGAGGTACGTGATCAGCGTGCTGACGACCAGCGACCGAATGTCGTGCCGATCGGCCAGGCGTTGGTTCGCCAGCTCGAGCTCGCCGGAGTGATCGAGGAGCTCGTTCACCAGACTCCGGACCGCCGTCTCTTGGGGAGTGTCGCCAAAGACGAAGTTCTCCAGCACGATGACGTCGTCCGCGTTCGCCAGGAGCTCGCAGGTCGAGGGTTCCCCATCCCGACCGGCCCGGCCGATCTCCTGCGAGTAGCTCTCGAGGCCCTTGGGCAAGTTGAAGTGGTAGACGTACCGAATGTCGCTCTTGTCGATCCCCATGCCGAAGGCGATGGTCGCGACGACGATGGCGTCCGGCGACGCCATGAATCGGTCCTGAATCGACTGCCGCGCGTCGCGATCGAGACCGGCGTGGTAGCAGAGGGCCGGGAACCCGATCTCCACCAGCCGCTCGGCGACCGCCTCGGCCGTCGAGCGTAGGGTGACGTACACGATCGTCGCGCCCCGCGGCCGTGATTTCAGATGCTCCTCGAGGACCGCTTGCCGATCGAGGCTCGAGCAATCGCTCACGCGGAGCGTCAGATTGGCTCGGTAGAATCCCGTGTTCACGTAGGCGTCTTCGACGATGTCGAACGCGCTGCAGATGTCGCGCCCCACCTCAGGTGTCGCCGTCGCCGTCAACGCGAGCACGCGGCGAACCCCGAGCTGCTGGGAGAGACGCGCCAGGCGGAGATAGTCCGGCCGAAAGTTGTGACCCCACTCCGAGATGCAGTGGGCCTCGTCCACCACGAACAAGCTCAGCCGTTGACGCTCGAGCATCTGCCGAAACCCTTCGTTGGCGAAACGCTCCGGGGCGACGTACAAGAGCTTCAATCGACTCGCCCGCAGCGCGTCATAGACCGAGCGAACCTCCTCGGGCTCGAGCGTCGAATCGAGCCGCGCCGCCGCAATCCCTCGCCCCACCAAGAAGTCGATCTGGTCCTTCATCAGCGCCAGCAGCGGCGAGACGACGACGGTCAGGCCATCGAGGTGTAGGGCCGTGAGCTGGTAGCAGAGACTCTTGCCACCTCCGGTGGGAAAGACCGCCAAGGCCGGCGATCCTTCGATCAGCTTCTCGATGATCTCCCGCTGACCGGGGCGAAAGCGCTCGAGTCCGAAGACGTCCTGCAGGGTCTGATCGATGGCATGCATGTCGAGGTCCGAGGTTCTCGTTTACGAAGGCTGCCGTCCCACTTGTAGTTTCGGACGAGCCTCTCAGAGTACAGACCGCGCCACGAGCTCGAGGTTACGATAATCGACCTCGCCGTCGAGTCGGCGCCGAAAGCTTACTCGGCCGCTACTTCACTGCCGCCGCCGAAGGAGTCGAGAGATCTTCTTCGCGGGCAGAGCTCCGAAGCCAACGATCAGCTCCCCGTCGATCGGACGGTCGAGGCTCTGGACGACCTTCTGATCCGGCCAACGAAACTCGGCTCGCCGCGCGTCGGGTTGGTAGGCGACCGTATAGATCGTCCCGTAGCCGCCGGCCCAATCCGTCGCATACAGGGGCGGCGCGAGGAAGGCATCCAGGAAAGCCTGGCCCGCGGTGTTCCGACTCCTCAGGAGCTTCGCCAAGTGACGCTCACGCCTCAAGCTACTCGCGTCCCGGTCGGACAGAGGCCACTCGAGCTCGGCTTGGTGGTTGGTGGCGACGGCCTCGCGCCGAACGCGCGTCTCCGTGCGCGGGGCGAGGCAAGCGACGGCGTGATCGCCGCTGGCATCGAGCACCGAGACGTTGTAGGCCATGTGAGAGGGCACTCTCCTCAGCACGCTCAGCGCTTCCTCGGTCGTCGCACACGTTTCCAGGACATACCGTAGGATGAGCGGGATCCCGAACCCCTTTCCCACAGATCGGCGGCTGCCGAAGGCGAGTGAGACGGCGAGCCCGTCCGAGTTCATCCCATCGAGCGCACCCCACAAGCAGTCGAGCGACGCGATCACTCGACGCTCGGGAGTCCAAGCACTCGTCAGAGAGGCTCCCTCGCAAGCCAGTGGGTGATAGTCGTAGTTGCGCACGAGCAGAGGATGCTCACGAGACCAGACGGCCTGCGAGCAACCGGCCGCGTAGGCGGGCGGACACCACAGGCTCAGCATCCGCGCGACCACGGGCCCTTCGTCGAGAAGATCGACGAGGCGCTGCCAGGTATCGACGAGCTCCGGAACGTGCTGGCGCAGTGCCGCGCGGCACTCGCGGAGGCTGGGGCGGCTGCGGTTGCCGTCCCGCAGGTACCAAGCTCGGCACGCTTCCAGGCTGCTCGCCGCGAGCTCGGCCCAGCCCGGACCCGGCTCGGTCTCTGCGATCCAACGAAAGTGGAGATCCAAGGCGCTACAGCATCTTGAAGCCGGCGGCTTCCGCGACCCGCTCGACCTCGGCCGGAGGTTCCGCACTGACGCTGCTGGATTCGTAAAGCCCGCGGATGCCGTCGATCCAGGCCTTGGCGCGGTTTCTCAGCCGGAAGCCCTTTCCCATGAGACGCTCGGGTGTGACGAGGATGCCGAGGTCGGCGCCTTCGTAGAACCAGTCCCCTTCCTTGGCGATCCTGAGGAAGAAGGCCCGATCCTCGCGTTGCACCGTGCGGCGATGGGTCTGCACGCGCACGAAGTGCGCTCGGCCGTCGGCGTCGAGCTCGTTGACCCCGGACCGCGGCGCCTTCGTGATCTTCTCGATCTCCTCGCCGTTGATCTCCTCGATGCTCTGGAAGACCGGATGCGGCTTCTCGCTGGGAACGAAGACGTGAGGATGCGCGCCGTCGAAGCAGTCCCCGGGCCGAAGCGGCGGTCGTCGCGCCAGCGAACTGGCCGACGCCCGGTGCGACGACGGCATGCCGTCGCGCGATGAGACTCTCGTTCTTGTTCATGTTCTGCTCGCAAGCGGAAGGGTCGTCAGAGGCTGGCGTCGATGCCAGCCGAACCCACTGGACAACCCGGGGGTTCGGTCGGGGCCAAACATCAATCGGGTCGTTCTTGGGGACGAGAGCGCCTTTGCCGCTCGTCGGTCTCCCGTCGTGCCGGGAAACCGATCCACAATGCTAGGATGCTACGGCATCGCCATCTCGCGTTCCCACAGCATTCACCTGCCGGCACACCGAGCCCACTCACGATGGTCCGGGTGCGCGTTTGACGCCGTTTCCCGCGGTCGATCTGCGATTCGAAAGGCTTGCTCCTCCATGCAACGAGCTCTCATGCGTATCGGGTCCGAGCTTCGAGATTCCGAGGACGTCGAGACCATTACCAGCCCTTGGAATGGTGAGCCGGTCGGTGAGGTTTGCGTCGCCTCCTCCACCGACGTGGATGATGCGATCGCCGCGGCGTCTGTGGCTTTCGAGACGACGCGCCGAATGCCGACCCACCAGCGGGTCTCCATCCTCGAGGGCACCGCCCACCGGCTCTCCGCGCGAACCGAGGAGCTCGCGACCCTGATGGCACGCGAGAGCGGCAAGCCGATTCGATTCTGCCGGGGCGAGGTGCGGCGAGCGGTCGTGACCTTCACTCTCGGCGCGGTGGAGGCGCGAAGTCTCGGCGGCGAGGTGATCCCGATCGATCTCGAGGAGCGCGCCGAGGGCCGGACCTGCTTCACGATGCGCGTTCCGCGTGGCCCCGTCGCCGCCATCTCGCCGTTCAACTTCCCGCTCAATCTGATCGCCCACAAGCTGAGTCCCGCCATTGCCATCGGGGCCTCTACCGTGCTCAAGCCTCCGCCGCAATGCCCGCTGACGGGACACGTCCTCGGAGACATCTTGGCGGAAGCCGGCTTGCCGGACGGTGCGCTCAACGTCGTCCACTGCATCCCCGAGAACGCTCAGCGCCTGGTCGAGGATCCGCGACTGGCGGTGCTGTCCTTCACCGGCAGCGACACGGTGGGGTGGAAGCTCAAGAGCTTGGCCGGAAAGAAGCAAGTGCTGCTCGAGCTGGGTGGGAATGCGCCCTGCATTGTGGACGAGGAGACCGACCTCGAGGCGATTATGCCGTCGATCGTGACCGGCTCTTGGGCCAATGCCGGGCAAGTGTGCATCAAGGTGCAGCGGATCCTCGTCCATCGCTCGAGCTTCGCGTCGTTCCTCGAGCGATTCGTCGCCGCGACCCGCCCATTGCGGTGCGGCGATCCGATGGACGAGAGCACGGTGGTCGGTCCTCTCATCGAGCCGAAGCACGTCGACCGGGTATTGGAGTGGATCCGAGAGGCCACCGACGGCGGGGCGACGCTACATTGCGGCGGCAAAGCCGAAGGGCCGGTCGTGCTGCCGACCATCTTGACGGGCACCCATTCGGACATGCGCGTGTGTAAGGACGAGGTCTTCGGCCCGGTGACCCTGGTCGAGCCTTTCGAGCGATTCGAGGATGCGATCGCCGTGTGCAACGCGTCGCGCTTCGGCCTGCAGGCGGGCGTCTTCACGCGCGAGCTCGGACACGCCATGACCGCCATTCGAGAGCTCGAGTACGGCGGCGTCATGATCAACGACGTCCCGACCTTCCGGGTCGACAACTTCCCCTACGGTGGCTCCAAGGACTCGGGCTTCGGGCGCGAGGGCGTCCGATACGCGATGGAGGAGATGACCGAGCCCAAGGTGATCGTGATGCGCGCGCCTCCCGCCTGATCGATCCGAGCGTCCGAGCGCGCACGACTCCATTCGGTGTGCTGCTGCGCGAAGCTCCCGCCGCCTCACAACGTGATGACGACCTTTCCTCGAGCGTGTCCCTCTCCGAGAGTGCGGATCGCTTCGGGCACCTCACTCAGCGGGTAGCGCTTGTCGATGACGGGCACGATCTTCCTGGCTTCGAACTCCCGCACGACCGTGGCCAGCGCCTCCGAGCTCGGACTCACCGCCAGCAAGCGCATCTTCTTGCTCCCGGTCATGGAGAACAACGATCCCAGCGAGAGGACCTGGACCAGCCGCAGCATGGATCCTCCGACCAGGAGGTAAGTTCCCCCGAGCCGCAGAGCTCGCCGGCAGTCGAAGATCGACCGATGGGCCGCGAGATCGAGAATCAGGTCATAGTGCTGCCTGTTTCGGGTGAAGTCTTCCCGAGTGTAGTCGATGACATGGTCTGCTCCGAGCGAGCGGAGCAGGTCCGACTTCTCCGAGTTGTCGACGCCGGTGACCTCCGCTCCCAACCGCTTGGCAAGCTGCACCGCAAACGTCCCGGCTCCCCCTCCCGCGCCGACGATCAGGACCCGCTGTCCTGGCTGAGCGCGTCCCTTGTCGGTGATCCCCTGCCAGGCGATCACCGCCGCTTGCGGGAGGGTCGCCGCTTCGTCGAAGCCGAGCTGCGCAGGCTTAAGCGCCAAGGGAGCGCTCTGGGGCACGGAGATGTACTCGGCAAATGTGCCAAAACCACACCACATCGTGTCCCCGAGCACTTCATCCCCGGGCCGAAACTGCTTCACATTCCGGCCCACTGCTTCCACGCACCCCGCGAAGTCGGAACCGAGGATCCTGATTCTCGGCTTTCGAAGCCCTCCGAACAGTCGGACATAGAGCGGCGCGCCCGTCAGGTTTTCCCAGTCGGATGCGCTCACGGATGCCGCCTCGACTCTGACCAACAGCTCGTCGTCCCCGAAGGTCGGCTTCTCGATCTCTTCCAGCCTGAGAACATTCGGTGAACCATATCGGTCGCGAACGATTGCCTTCATTTGAAGTCCCCAAGTGGGAGCCCCGACCGGCGAGCTTCTCCGGTCCGCGGCTTTGGTCCGTCACGAACGCATCGTACTCTTTCGGCGAGCCCGAGGCCGGCCGCGACTGCCCGATCTAGCGCTCGACCGAATACGCCTCGATCCACTCGTAGCCGAGCCAGCCGGCGTGGGTCGTGACATGCATGCGGGACTGGTGCGGCTCGAGCCGTTCGAAGGTCGATCTCGGGACGCGAACCCAACGCACGTCGTCCTCGGTCCACCAGGAGGCGAGGCCGGCGTAGTACTTCAGGTCGTCCTTGTCCTTGCGGACGTTCTTCCCGACCACGGTCACGAGGTGTTGCTCGGCCGGTGCGGTGTCGAAGACGCCGTTGAACAAGAGCAGCGCCCCCGAGACGAAGAGCGGTACGACGAGCAACGTGACGAGAGCCAGCCCGCGCACGAGGCCGTAGGGCGAAGTGCGACCTTGAACGGCGAGCGCCAGGGCGAAGACGATCGGCCCGACGAGCGGGAGTCCCACCAGAGCGCAGAGCGGCAACACGGTCTCCGGCCGCACGAGGGTGAACACGGTGGATCCGGCGATCAGCATTCCGAGGCCCGACACACCCAAGACGCCCAGCGCCGTCCAAGCCGCCACGACCACGGGATCGACCTTCGGCGCCGCCCGCACTTCGTGCCGCTTGGCAAAGGCGGTCACAGCTCGGGCGAGCGGAGCCAGCTCCTCGACCAGATTCAGGAGGACCGCGGCTGTCGAGCCGTCCCCGACCGCCTTACGGGCCAGAGTCGCCGCGACGTGATCGCCGTCGAGCTGCACGATGTGCGGCCCACGCTCGAACAGCCGCCGCACGACGGTGCGACCGAGGCGCTTGGTGAGGAGGGCCGATGTCAGCTCGAGGTCACGGGTCTGCACCTGGAAGTCCGTGTCGAAGCGCGTGTCTCGAGAGTGAAACCGCCACGCCGGAACGAAGCCGGCCATCCAGCGATCGAGCGTCCCGAGGCGCGTCACTCGGAATCGGCCCGCGAATCGGCACGGGACTTCCACGACCCACCCTTGTTGCTTCGGCAGTACCCGCAGGCGGAATTCGACTCCTTCGTGCCGCGCCTCGAGCACCCCGCTCTGGACCTTGCCGTCACAGCGCTCGGCGAGCTCTTCCAACAAGGCCGCATCGGCCTTCGAGCCGCGCTTTGAGACGGCCCTCTGAATCATCAACGTCGAGGCGGCGGATACGGGCATGGTCAACTCTCTTCGTCTTCGCCCTTGCGGCGCTTGAGTGCCTGGCGCAGCAGAAACTCGATGTGAGCGTTCAAGCTACGGAGCTCGGCATTGGCCCAGCCCCGCAGCTCGTCCATCAGCTCGGGAGACAGGCGCAATAGGAACGGCTTGCGCGCCGGTTTCTTCTTCTTCTTCTTGGGAGCGCTGTCGCCTGCCACCGCGTCCTCTTCCTTGGAGTCGGCGTGCCCGGTCGGCACGCCCGGTCGTCGATCAGTTGTACAAGCTGCCCGTGTTCAACACCGGCTGCGGCGCCACACCACCGCACAGCACCACCAGCAGGTTGCCGACCAGCGTCGCTCGCCGCTCGGCATCGAGCTCGACGACCTGCTTCTCTCCGAGCTGGATCAGCGCGTCTTCGACCATGCCGACCGCACCCTCGACGATCTTCTTGCGCGCCGCGATGATGGCATCAGCTTGTTGACGTTGCAGCATGGCGGACGCGATCTCGGGCGCATAGGCGAGGTGGCTGATGCGCGCTTCGAGGACCTCGATACCCGCGCGATCGAGGCGCTGCTGCAGCTCGGTCTCGAGCTCCGCCGACACCTGCTCGGTATCGGTGCGCAGCGAGGAGATGCTGTCGGCGATCTCTTCCGATTGGTCGTCATAGGGATGGCTCTTGGCCAGCTGGCGGACGGCCGTCTCGATCTGCACGTCGACATACTGAAAGAAGTCCTCGACGTCGAACTGCGCCTGGGCCGTGTCCTTCACGAGCCAGACGACGACCGCGCCGATCTCGATCGGGTTGCCGGTCAGATCGTTCACCTTCACCCGCTCGCTCGAGAGGTTGTGCGCCTTGAGCGACATCTTGTGCTTCAGCGTGAACGGGTTGGTCCAGAAGAAGCCTTGGGTGCGGACCGTGCCGCGGTACTTGCCGAACAGCACCAGCACGCGGGCCATGTTCGGGTTGACGATGAAGTAACCGAACAGCGAGATGAACGAGAACAGAGCCGCGAAGATCAGGCCGACGATGTACCAGACGTTGGGCATCGACTCGATCTGGGCACCGAAGGGGATGTAGACGGCCCAGAAGACGATCGTGCCGATCAACGTCAGCCAGCCCGACAGGGCGTTGAATCCGGTCTCACTCGACGGAGTGCGGTTGGTCATGGATCGAGCTCCTTTTGGAAGTGCTATCACTTTGATATTCTCGTGATACCGATGTGATCGCAATCTATTTCTCGGGGCCGAGAGAAAAAAGTGCGCCCCTGGCCGCGAGCGCAACGGAAGGGCACCGCCATCCCGCCCGATGTCGACGGGAGGCGTGTCCGCCCCCCCGAGGCTCGACCTCGAGGATCACGGCCACGACGATCAGGAGGACGAGCTTGATCAACAAGGCTTGGCGACCGCCGGAACTGAACGTTGGACGTTGGTCAATCGTGACGACAGAGAAGGAGCGACGTGACGAACTCCGTTCGCGTCTCTGTAGGTTAACGTGTGCTGTCCGAGCTGCCCGGCGAGCCGCGCGGAGAAGCTTGGGGTGGGCGGTCGTGCCCCTCACGGGTCCTGGCAGAAGGCACGCTTCCCGATGTCTCCCAACCTGACGGATGGTTATCCTTGCGGATTGTCCTTGAGGACTTGAGCGACCATCGAGCGGGACTCCGGAGCACTTGAACCTCGCCCCGACCTGGGGTCTCAATTCATGACGTGACCTGGGGTCGGAAGGCCCCGGCGCGATTCGTGCCGAAAGGATGAACATGACCCGGCCGACCGTCCGGCTCCTCTCCGTGCTCCTCGGATACGCCCTGGCGGCTACGGGGCTCGCGTCCGCTCAGATCGAGGTCGAGACGAAGGTGCGGCTCTTGCGCGTGCCGGACGGCGGGCTGCAGCCCCAAGCCCTCGTCGAGAACGAAACGGCGCACCTCCTGTACTTCCAGGGCGAGCCCGCGCACGGCGACCTGTTCCATGTGAGATGGTCGAACACGACCGAGACGTTCTCGCCAGCGATTCGAGTGAACAACCAGGCCGGAAGCGCCGTGGCGATGGGGACGATACGGGGCGGGCAGATCGCCTTGGGTCAGGACGGGCGAGTCCATGTCGCTTGGAACGGATCGTCCCAGGCGCAACCGAAGGGGCCGAAGAGTCCGAAGATGCCCGAGGACAATCCGCACAACGGTCTCCCAATGCTGTATGCGCGTCTGAACGACTCTGGAACGGCGTTCGAGCCGCAGCGAAACCTCATGACTCGCTCCTTCGCTCTCGATGGTGGCGGATCGATCGCGGCGGACGGGCACGGCAACATCTACGTCGCGTGGCACGCCTCCGATTCTGAGTCGCCCGCGGGAGAAGCCGGTCGACGCGTTTGGCTCTCGCACTCGCGAGACGGGGGGAAGACGTTTTCACCGGAGAGGCCGATCCAAGACGAACGGACAGGTGCTTGTGGCTGCTGTGGCCTGCGCATTCTCGCCGGCGAGGAAAGCGGCGTCTTCGCGCTGTTTCGCTCGGCTTCTCGCGGAGTCCAGCGCGACATCACGCTCCTCGAATCCGACCAGGGCGACCGCTTCCGAGCGCACCCGGTTCATCCCTGGCAGATCGGAACCTGTCCGATGAGCAGCATGTCGCTGCTCGCGTCGGGATCCCGAGTCCTCTGTGCGTGGGAGACGGACGGACAAGTGCACTTCGGTGCCTTCGATCGGAACGAGAAGCAACTGGGCCCCGTGGTCACGGCACCAGGTCCGCGCCGGGGCCGCAAGCACCCGGTCATGGCAGTCAATACACGGGGAGAGCTGATCCTCGTCTGGACCGAGGGCACCGGATGGAAGCTAGGCGGCTCCGTCGCCTGGCAGGTCTTCGACTCCGCGGGGCGACCCACTGCGACGCGTGGCCGTCAGGACGGCGTGCCGGTATGGAGCCTGGCTGCGGTCTTCGCAAGAGCGGACGGCTCTTTCGTGATCGTCTACTAGCTGTGCTTCCCGTCAACGCGCGGGGCGGGCGACGTGGCGAAGCATTGCACCCGCCGCATCCTCCAGAGTCGGCGCCAGCTCCAAGGCGACGTCTCTCACTTCTGCAACCAAGGCCCTGGGATCCAGTCGGGAGGCATCGACAGCCGAAAGGTCGTTTGAACCACCTCGGAACTCGGAGTGATCGCGACCCGTGGTCGCCTGCCGTGAACGATAGGAGAGATGAAATGAGCAAGAATCCACTGAGCGTTCTCTGGGCCGCGATCACGCGCAAGAAGGTCCGCAAGCTCGAGCCCAAGGAGCCCCTCGAGACCAAGGCGCCGCTTCCACCGAAACCGGAGCTCGATCCCAAGCCAACGTTGCCCCCGAAGTCTCCCGCCCAACCGAGGGTACCCGCCCAACCGTAAGGCTTTCTCCGCCGATTGACGAGACCGGCGGGAGAAGTAGCGTGCCGGCTGAGGGTGCAGCGACCCGTACGGAATCCGTCACCTCGAACCTGCACCTTCAACGCGGCCTGGCGGGCCGCGATGCCTTCGCCTCACATCGACGAGAGAGCGGTCGCGGTTCCCTCAGATCGGACGAGAGGTCGCATCGGAGAGTCCACGAATCACGAGGCGTAACGTGCTGGCTGAAGCCGACGGTCCGAAGAGAGCACGAGAGCAGACGATCTCGTCCACTTCTTCAGGACGAACGACAGCGGTCGTCCCGATTGATCCACGGCGCCGAAGACGAAGCGGCCTTCGCCCGCCGATCCCCGCCCACCTGAAAAAGGCTGGCGCAGATCGATGCGATTGACGAGGGCGAGCAGTCGAAAGGGCGCGAACGCGAAGTCGAGCTTCTGCGCACCGGCCGACAACCGAACAGAATCGTGCGTGTTTTTCTGCGGAGTGCGTCTGAGGGCGGGCCGCCCGCGGTCCCAGGGAAGACCTCAGAGCGAATCGCGGCCTCTCGGGCGCGGAGTGCGGCTGCGCAGCTTCGCCGCAAGGGTCCGGCGAAACGAGTCCTCGTCCGCAGCGAAGCGGAGCTGACGCCGACATGCGGGCGGGCCCAGGGAAGAACCTCGCGGCATCTCGGGCACCGAGAACCCTATGCGGGCAGCGGCCCCAAGGAAGAACTCGCAGCGAATCGCGGCCTCTCGGGCGCGGAGTGCGGCTGCGCAGCTGCTCCGGCGCCGTGGAGAGCGGCGTGCCTCCGAGCGGGAGGTCCTCGTCCTCGCCGCCGGCCGTCGAGCGCGCCACGCTGAAACCGAACAAGACGATTCGTCCGCCCTTCTCACGCATGACGTTGGCCGCCTTGATGTCCAGATGCACGAGCCCGCTGCCATGGATCGCCGAGAGAGCACGGCACAGATCGAGGCCGATGCGCGCGGCCTCGGTGGCCGAGAGCGGGCCGCCCTTCTCGACCACGTCCTCGCCCTGAATGCGCTCGAAGCTGAGTCGAATGCGATCGCCCTGCTCGTCGATCGAGTAGATACGCACGATGCCGGGATGCTCGAGCGAGGCCAAGACGCGCGCCTCGTTGAGGAGCTGGGCGGGGTCGGGTGCGCAGACAAGTCACCTCGTGATCTCCGAGGTTCGCGCAGGTGGGCCGTCTCCGGGAGAGAACGCGCCAGGAGATGAAAGCGAACACGAACCCGCTCCTCTTCCGGTCGAGTGACCGCCAAAAAACGGATTCCTGTTAGATCTCGCCGATCTCGGACCAACACCTCGTGGAAGGGCGGCCCGCTTGGTCGTCCGCGCTCAATCAGAAGAGCGAGGCTGCTTGGTCCGCCTCACCGATAGAAGGAGTCCGACCCCATGCCCGAGAGATTGAATTCCCATTGTCTTTCCCCCCTCCGCCGTCCCCGATTCTCTCCGATCGCGCTGTTCGCATGCCTGGCCGTGATCGTGTTCAGCGGTCGAATCCTCGCCCAGCGCAAGATCGACAACCGCCGACCGCCCTCTCCGACCAGTACCGCGCTCGAGCTCTCTGCCCGAGGCCACATTCTCGAAACCCAAGGCAACGAAGTCGCCGTTCGCGAGATGCCTGGGACGCGAAAGGAAGGGCGCAGCGTTCGCCCGCCGGCCGGCAAGCCCGACATCGAGCAGCGCCTGATCAACGTCCTGCTGCCCTACGATGCGGACCTCTCTACGATCGAGATCCGGATTCCCTGGGACGACGGCGTCGAAGGTCGTCCCGACATCACGTCGTTGGGCACCCACGACGTCCGACCCGTCAGCCTCGCCCAGAGCTACGACCCGGGCTCGAATACCACCGAAGTCGAGGTTCCCGACGATGCCGTCGACGGTGAGGGCAAGGATCCGAGTATCTACGGCAACGACGAGTTCTGGCCTCCACTCCCGTTTCGCGTGGTCGGTCAGTCGTCATTCCGCCAGTACCGATCGTTGCTGATCGCCTTCAGCCCGTACCAGTGGAACCCAGTGACCCGAGAGCTCCGCAAGATCGAGAACCTGAAGGTGGATCTCAACTGGCAGCGCCGCGTCGTGAACCCGCAGAATGCGCGCGAGGCGCTGGGCGATCCTTTCCGGCTGCTCCCCGACGACGTGCGGTGGGTCAATGCCGAGATCGCACTACCTTGGTATCAGTATCTCAGCCGGATCGCGGCTGTGGACTATCTGATCATCACCACCGGCCTGATCCGCTGGTCATCCTCACAGCTTCCAGCCTTCATCGCCCACAAGCAGGATCAGGGTTACCGAGTCTCCGTCGTCACGATGAGCGTCATCCAGTCGGCCTATCCGGCTGGCGAGGCTGCCGATAGCATTCGGGCGTTCCTGAAGGACAAGTACGGAGAGTGGGGCTACCGCTACCTCCTGCTGATCGGCGATCCGGACCCGGACAACCCGCTCGATACGACCGACTCGGTCGGCAGCGTGCCGATGAAGATCGCTTGGCCACGGGGCGACGGCGTGGAGGACATCCCGACAGATCACTACTTCGCCGATCTTTCGGGTGACTGGGACATCGATGGCGATGGCCTGGCTGCCTCGTGGGAGGACGACTACGTCGTGCGCACGATGCAGGTCGACCTTGGCACCCACGTCATCACCTGGTCATACAACGATTACGGGGTCGACAACGAAGGAGAGCTGCTGGTGGGACGGATTCCGTGGGACGACGTCTCGCGCATCGACACTCTCCTGCAGGCGACCATCAACTATCAGACCGCCGATCTCGACGACGACCTGAAGGCGGTGCGTGAGCGGGTCTATCTCGCCATGAGTGAGTTCAGCCCGCAGGCCGACACGTCTTATCTCGGACACCAGATCCAGAGCAACGTGACGCATCCCGAAGGGCTGACGACCTTTTCACTGTATGAGCCGACGGCTCATTACACCGGATCTCACTCGCTGGAGAGCGCAGCTCTGATCAGCCTGTGGACGGGCAAGGGAGCCGGCCTGGTCGCGTGGACTGGCCATGGTGCGCTCGCTCGAACTGGCATCACCTACGACGACTCCGACCTGATGACCAGCTGGGACGCCCCGAACCTCAACGCCTATCCCAGGGCATATGTGGTCCAGGGTTCGTGCAACAACGCATGGCCGGAGAGCTCATCCAATCTCTCGGCATCGCTCCTCGAAAACGTCGCCGTGGGCACCTTCGCTGGCACCCGACTGAGCTGGTACAGGGAAGGGCGCACGAGCTTCGGGTCGGATTCCAAGATCGAGGACATCGTCTGGCATCTCACTCGCAACCTGGTCTCCGACCACTCCGCCGGGTATGCCCTCGATGCAATGCGTCTCGCGTGCGTGCCGACCTCCGAGATCGATCTGCAGAACATCCTCACTTACAACCTGCACGGGGACCCCGTGGGGCGCTACCGCCGGGAGTGAGGGGCGAGCCATCGGCGGCGCGGCTCGATTCGGAGGCCGCGCCGCCTCTCTTCTCGGTCCACTCACGGCACGGTCGGGAATACGATCCGCCCCCAGGGGAGGGAGCATCGGAACCGCCATGCGGAGCTGCTCCCAGATTGAAACGGGTCCCAGGCTGGCGTCTCGCCAGATCGCGGCAGCTTGCAGATCCTCGTTCCTGAAGACGGTGCACCGCCTTTCTCTCACGAGGTCAGCTGCGCCAGGCTCCCCTCCCAGACGACCTTCGTCGGGTCGTCATAGTCGTAGAGGACCCGGGTCGGTCGGCCGTCCTCGGCGCGGGCTTCCGCCTCTTTCGCGGTGGCACCATAGAGATTGCACATTCCAACCCGCTCGGGCCCGTCGGCGGAGAACCGAATCGTCGCTCGGTAGCGGCGCTCGTTGTTGACCACCAGGCTCGTCCGCTCGATCTTCTCGATGTGCCCCGTCGCGAGCAGACCGTGACGCAGCAATCGAAGCTTGCTGCGCCGATACCAAAACGTGCCGCCCGCGATGACGGCTCCCACCGTGGCAATCGTCGCTCCGAGCCCGACGAAAAGCGGTCGATCGGCCTCCGCGGTCGCGTCACCACTCCCGAGCACACAGAACGCGGTCCCACCGATCACAAAGACCGACCCCACCACCATCGGCAGGTACAGGCTCGAAGAGACGACTCGCCGGCGGATGCCGGCCGGGACGGACCGCGGCGCGCGCTCCTCGAGGAAGGCGTCGAGCTCGGGATCGTCACCGATCGTTCGCGCCGCCGGTTCCGGCAGTGCCGGAGCCTTTCGTGCGGCATCGAGGAATTGGCTGGCGAGAGCGAGCGCCTCCTCGATGAAACCGTCCAGCTCCTCGGCAGACACGGTCTCGCGCGGATGCGACAGAACGAGGCAGCCCGACGCAGACCGAACGTCCCAATCCGGATTGGCCTGCAGCGATCGTCGAACATCCTTTGTAAGCAACGCGGCGACGAGCTCGGGGTGCTCCGCCGAAAGATGGTATCGCCGTGAGAGCTCGGCATCGTCGAGGGCTTCGCTGTGGTCTTGCCCGAACAGACCCGAGAGCCACTTGCTCACGCGCCCGACCGGCTGCAGCGCGAAGCGGGAGAGCCGCACGTCGCGCACCTCGAGATGCGCGACCGTCTCCTTGATCTGCTCGCGATGGCTCGTGTGCTCCGACGACGTCGAGCCGCCGCCAGACGTTCGTTGGACATCGGCAATCGTGAGGGTGCCGAAGGGCGTCTCACGGTGCGCGACGGGATGGACCTCGAGAAACGTGTCTGTCGCGAAGAGCTGACGCACGTCGTCCTCGATCGCATCCGTCTCGGCGACCGCTCGCTTTTCGGTGGACAACCCGAGGCTCTCGGCTCGCGCTCGTCGTTGCGACTGGGCGCGCAGGGATTGATACGCCTTTCCGAGCCCTGCAGTGCCGCCCACAAAGGCGCCCAACATCCCAAAGGCGACCCGAGGATGCTCGAGGATGACGTCCGGCAGAGAGTCCTTCATTGCGGCGACGAGCCAGGGCCCAATCACGAAAGCTCCCAGTACGGCACCCACGGCCACGCCGACGAGGGAATGGAAGGCGCCGAGGATCCAGAACGCCCGCATGAGCTCGGCTTGGTTCTCCTGGGGCGTCTTCATGGGCTCGGCTCCTCGCGTTTGCTGGCGGGCTCTCGGCGTGACTCATATGATCCAGGGAATGCTCACGACACGCGGGTCGTCTAGCAGGATCCGTGCACCATGAAACGCGTCGGACCGAACCCGGGTCAAGTCTCTCGGCCAGGAATCCGATGGCACTCGAGTGCCCCGCGAATGTCAGGACGTCGATCTCTACTTCGAAGCGCCCTCCCGGGCCCAGAGAACGCTCATGGAATTCTCCCTCGAATCACTGATCGCGTCCTTCCTCATCGGGACAGTCGGCTTCAGCCTCTTCATCTATGGCAAGAAGCAGCTCCGATACCCCCAGCTCTTCGCCGGCATCGCGCTGATGATCGAGCCCTGGGTGCTCTCAGAGACGCTGCCGATGACCCTCGGCGCGGTCGGAGTCATCGCCGCGCTCTGGCTCGCCGTGCATTTCGGCTGGTAGAGGTCCGACTCCGGTCCCGACCCGCGCATCGACCGGCTCACCATCCGTCCCCCGCCCCTTCCGTGGTAGAAGAATGGTCGACTCGTGAGGATATCGGGAGTCACCTCACGCCTGGCGCGAGCTCGAGAACCTGCGCAAGCTCGAGTATCTCAAGTAGGTGAACGTTCGGCGTTCAATGCCCTAAGCTTCTTGATGCGCGACGTAAGTGTCGTCGGCCGGATTCCCAGGAGCTCAGCGGCGCCGCCGGGCCCCGAGATCTTCCAACCGGTTTGATCGAGGGCGGCGACCAAGTTGGCGCGCTCGCGCGCCTTCATCTCGGCCTCGGTGAGCACGTCGATGGGCTGCTCCGCCGTCGGAGCCCTTGATCGGACTCCTCGCTTCCCTCCTGGCAGGTCCAGCTGGAGCGCCACGCCGGTCGAGACGATCACCGCTCGCTCAATGACGTTCTGCAGCTCGCGCACGTTGCCGGGCCAGGAGTAGCCCTGAAGCTGCGCGACATTCGCTTGGGTGAGTGCTGGACGAGGTCGACCGAGGCGGCGTGCGGCGAGTGCGAGGAAGTGGGCGGCGAGGAGCGGGATGTCATCGAGGCGGTCACGCAGTGGCGCGGCTTCGACGGGGAATACGTTGAGTCGATAGAAGAGGTCCTCGCGAAACGTCCCATCATCCATTTGAGCTCTCAAGTCGCGGTTCGTGGCCGCAATCAAGCGGACATCGACGCTGCGCGTGCGCTCCTCGCCGACGCGCTCGTACTGGCCATCCTGCAGAACGCGCAGCAGCTTACTTTGGAGCTCGAGAGGGATCTCCCCGACCTCGTCGAGGAACAGCGTGCCCTGGTGGGCCGCCTCGAAGCGGCCCGCGCGATCCTGGACGGCCCCGGTGAAGGCTCCTTTGACGTGACCGAAGAACTCACTCTCGTAGAGATCGCGAGGCACGGAGGCGCAGTTGACCGTAATCATCGGTCGCTCGTGACGCCCGCTGCGCTTGTGAATCTCTCGCGCGATGAGCTCCTTGCCGGTACCCGACTCACCAGTGATCAAGACGGTCGCATCGGTCGCAGCCACGAGGTCGATCTGATCGACGGTGTTCCGAAGCGCCGGGCTCTGGCCCACGATCTCACCAAAGGCACGCGCCTCGCGGACCTCCTCGCGCAGATAGCGGTTCTCGAGCTCGAGCTGACCACGCAGAAGCTCGATCTCCTCGAAGGCTCTTGCGTTGGCGATCGCGATCGCCGCGTGGTCCGCGATCAGGCGCAGCCGACGCAGTGCGCGCGGATCGAGCGGGACACGCGTGAAGATCGCCAAGACTCCGAGCACAGTGCCGCGATACAGGAGCGGCTGACCGCCGAACCCGCGAATCCCTTCCCGCGCCGCCCAGTCGGGGCGAGCGATCCAACGATCGTCTTCTTGCACATCCGGCACTTCGACTGGTTCCCCGGTCGCGGCGATGTGGCCCACCTTGCGAACACCGAGGGGCATGCGCCGAAAGAACCCGTTCAGCCGCGACCAGTCCTCGTCGTTCTCGGCCCCAGGCTTGCCGGCGCTCGCCTTCAAATGAAGGCATGAGCTCCGGTCGGGACACTCGGCGGCGAAGTGGCAAACCTCGCAGAGGTCACCGGGCCCATGAAGCCAGATGCGCGCCAAGGCGATGTCGGGCCGTTGGACGAGCCGCCGCACGATGAGAGCCAGCAAGTCATCGCAGAAGCGCTGCTGAGCCATCTCGAGGAGCAGCTCCTCGAAGACCGGATCTCCGGAAGTCTGAGTAGGCTCGCTCATGTCGAGTCAGTTTCACGAACTTTCGCGTCACGTCAACGGCATTTCGCTAGTTCACGATATTTCGTCATCAGATCGCGACGTCACGAATCATCACAAGTATCTATTATGCAACGCATTAAGTGCTCCGATGGCGCTTTGGCACGCTTCATGCCTTGGAGACGCTCAGCAGCAACCGACAACCAGAGCTCAGAACCAGAGGAAGCCAACGATGAACCCCTTCGAAGTCCACACGCTCGAATCCGCGCCGAACGAGTCGAAGCCCACCCTCGAGGCGGTCACGCGCTCCTTCGGTGCCCTCCCGAATCTGTTCGGCGTCTTCGCCGAGTCCCCGGCCGTCGTGCAAGGGTACGCCGCTCTGGGCTCGGTGCTCGAGAAGTCGACAAGGTTCTCTCCGGCCGAGCTCCAGGTCGTGCTCTTGACGACCAGCTTCGAGAACAACTGCGAGTACTGCATGGCCGCGCACTCCACAGTGGCCAACATGCAGAAGGTGCCGCAAGACGTCATCCAAAGCCTGCGCGACGGACGGCCGATCGCAGACGCGCGCCTCGAAGCCCTGCGTGTCTTCACGCGCACCGTCGTCGAGCAGCGTGGGTGGATGCAGAACCATCAGGTCGAAGCGTTTCTCGAGGTCGGCTTCACGAAGCGCCACATGCTCGAGGTGATCCTTGGCGTGGCCTTCAAGACCATCAGCAACTTCACGAACCACCTCGCCGAGACCCCGGTCGACGCGGCGTTTCAGCGATTTGCTTGGTCCAAGCCCGAGCTGACGACCCGCGACTGACCCACCCGACACACGAGTCGAAGTGTATTCACATCCAATGAGGAGTTGAAGTCATGAAGTCCACGCAATCTTTCACCCTCGCCTTGTCGGTCGCTCTCGGCGGCCTCGCGATCTCCAGCCCATCGCTCGTGTCCGCCCAGGAGAAGAGCTCGCCCGCCGCCGCGCCGCGCGTCGCCCATCGCACTCTGGAGATCGACGGGCTCGACATCTTCTATCGCGAAGCCGGCCCGAAGGACGCGCCGACGCTGCTGCTCCTCCACGGTTTCCCGACCTCGTCCCACATGTTCCGCAACCTGATTCCGGCGCTGGCCGACGAGTTCCACGTCGTCGCCCCGGACTACCCGGGCTTCGGTAACAGCTCGATGCCGGCTCTCGATGAGTTCGAGTACAGCTTCGACTCCTTCACGAACATCGTCGAGAAGCTGACCGAGCGCCTCGAGCTGGAACGCTACAGCCTCTACCTGATGGACTACGGCGCGCCCGTCGGCTTCCGCCTCGCGACGCGGCACCCCGAGCGCGTCGAGTCGCTCATCATCCAGAACGGCAACGCCTACGATGAAGGCCTGCGCGAGTTCTGGGACCCGATCAAGGCCTACTGGATAGACAAGGGCCCGAAGAACGCCGACGCGCTTCGCGGCCTGCTCACCCTCGAGGCCACCCAGTGGCAGTACACCACCGGCGTGCGCAATGTCGAGTCGATCAGCCCGGACAACTGGAACGTCGACCAACGCTTGCTCGACCGCGAAGGCAACCAGGAGATCCAGCTCGCGCTCTTCTTCGACTACGGCAGCAATCCGCCGCTGTACCCGAGCTGGCAGCAGTACCTGCGCCAACACCAGCCCCCGATGCTGATCGTCTGGGGCAAGAACGACCCGATCTTCCCGGCCGAAGGCGCCTTCCCCTACCGGCGCGATCTGAAGAAGGTCGACTTCCATCTGCTGGACACCGGCCACTTCGCCTTGGAAGAAGACGGAGACCGCATCGCCGAGTTGATGCGCCGCTTCCTGCGCCGAAGCCTGGGCGACAGCTGACGCTTGATTCGAGGGAATCGCCACGATGGAAAGAAAGCCCGCCGGGCGGAGCGAAGCTCTGCTCGGCGGGCTCGTTCTTTTTCGCGGACTGGGCTCGAAGTCTCCACTTCGCTTCCAGAGCTCGCCTCAGCCTTCAACGTTCTACTGCACCGTCATGCAAACAGCGTTCGACTTGATCGAGTTCGGTCCGGGCGGACGCAGCACGATCGCCTGCATGTAGAACGACAGGAACTGGGCGTTGGTCGGAATGGGCAACTTCCAGTGTGCCACCCCGCAACAACCAGTCTTGAAGGGACCGATCAGGTAGAGCGAGCCCGTCAAGTCCAAGCAGAAGATCCCCGAGAAGAAGCACGGCCCGCTGCCGATGCCACTCAGGCTCAGCACCAGATACACCGACTCTCCCGGCTCCGCACCATAGACCCACCATCGGAACACCGGAGATCGGGTACACCGAGATCATCGCTCCGGTATCGGGATTGATCTGCACCAGCTCCCAGGCGGTGTACGAGGGGTTCTCGGTCGTCGCGGTCACCGCATAGAAGAAGCCCTGATGGAACGCGAGGTCGGTGTTCTTGGACATGTTGTGCCCGATGGCACCCACGACGAGATGCGCGCCCGTGTTCGGGTCGAGCCGAATCAGCTCGTCGGTCGCGGCGTTGACACTGTAGAGAGGACCACACGCCGGTCGGCAGACGGCGAGCCCCGAGAGACTGGTCGTCTGTCCGCCGAGGCAGGACCTGCCAGGAGGGCCATCGAAACAAGGCCGCTCGCAAGCCACTGCAGTGTTCGGGTCCTCGTCGTCGGCTGAGTGTTCACGGTACTGCTCTCCTCGATGTCCAACGGCGGCTCGGGAACTCCTCCCTCTTTGCCCGATAGAGTCCTGCGGCCAGCAACCTCACCAGAGTATCCCGATTCGAACGTGACACAGCCGGGTTGAAGGCGCAGCCGGCCCCTGTAATCCTGAGGCAGGCCTTTCGAATGGCACGAGGCCGATTAGCCGCCGAGTCGAGAGCCACAGGAGTCCCCGATGCCGTTCATGTTGACGACCTTGGCCGCGGTGGCGGGCTGCCAACTCGTTCAGGCCCTCGTGCTTTGGTACCGCCGGCGCCGTGGCCTGGGTCCGTGGCCGGTCGTCTCGCGCAAGATCTTGCCAAAGCTGATGATCTCGATGGCCTTCGCGACGGCCATCGGGACGATCGGCTTCCTCGGCTGGGCGACCGGGTGGCTGCCGGACTTCTTGTGGATGCTGCTGTACGGCACCGGAGCGATTCAGCTCGGCGCGGTCTTCGCCGCCCTGCAAGCGCTGGCACAAAGCGCGCCGGAAGATCAGTGAGCGCAAAATAGACACGGGAACGGAAGCCGCAGCTCGCGCTTCGTGACCGTGTCGATCGATGGCCGACCCGTCGCATGATTGAACAGCGTCGCACAAGAGAGCGGGAGTCCGGGCTGCTCGACCGGACTCGCTCGTTCGGTTGAGCACGGACAACGCACATCGGCCCGCTGACACGAGCACTCTCCCAACCCCCCTCGCCACGGATTCCCTTCCGCGACACTGACGCGTACTGCCCGGCTCGACCTCGGTTATAGTTCCCCTGAGCTCTCGGCCCTCGTGAGCGGGAGAGTGCCGGCCATCGACGAGGCCGCTGCGCCCCGAACCAGCTCCCGGTGGAATCATGGAATGACACGGACCGAGGTCCACAAGTTCGGAGGCACCAGCGTCGCCGACGCATCGTGCCTCGCGCGCGTGGCGAGCTTGATCGCAGAGCGGGCGGAAGAGTCGGTGCGCCTCGTCGTCGTGCCATCGGCGATGGCCGGCGTGACGGATCGACTCGTCGAGCTCGGTCGCCACGCCGTCGCCAACGATCGTGAGCAGGTCGACCGGCGGATCACCGAGCTGCGAGCCCGGCACCTCGAGGTCCTCAGGAAGGTCTCTACGGAAGTGACGGAGGGAGTGGCTGCCAGAATCGAGTCCCATCTCCTCGCCCTCGAAGAGCTCACCCACGCGCTCGGTCAGCTGGGTGAGCTCTCGCTCCGGAGCCGAGACCGCCTCCTGTCCATTGGGGAGAAGCTCTCGGCGCCGATCGTCGCGCTCGCACTCGAAGCACGCGGCCTCTCGGCGGTTGCTCTCGAAGCCGACACGTTTCTCGAGACCGACGATCACTTCGGCGAGGCGCAGCCGCTGCTCCAAGAAGGGCGCGCCCGTATTCGAGCGGCGATCTCCCCCCATCTCGATCAAGGTCGCGTCACGGTGGTCACCGGGTACTGCGGCTGCGCTCCGGACGGGGCCACCACGACCCTCGGGCGCGGAGGCTCGGACCTGTCGGCGACGGTCATCGCGGCGGCCTTGCCGGCCGACGAGGTGACGATCTGGACCGACGTCGACGGCGTGGCGACGGCCGATCCTCGGGTCGTGGCCGAGGCGCAGGTGATCCCGCATCTCAACTACCGCGAAGCGGCCGAGATGTCGTACTACGGCGCGAAGGTGCTCCACCAACGCAGCATGATTCCCGCCGTGGCGATGAACCTGCCCGTCCGCACGCGCAACTCGTTTCGACCCGAGATCGAGGGAACGCTCCTCGACGGCCGCTTCACACCCGGCTCGCATCCGGTCAAAGCCATCACCTCGATCCACGGGCAAGCGCTCGTGTCGGTCGAAGGGAAAGGCATGGCGGGCGTGCCGGGAATGGCCGCCCGAGTCTTCCGCACCCTCGCCGACCGGGGCATCTCCGTCACGATGATCAGTCAATCGAGCTCGGAGGCGTCGATCTGCTTCGCGGTGCCCGCTGAGCAAGGGGACGCGGCGGAGATGGCCCTGAAGCGGGAGCTCCGCCCGGAGCTGGCCCGCGGCAACGTCGAGGAGATCGACGTCTCGAGCCGGATCGGTCTGGTGGCGGCGGTCGGGCTCGGCATGGCACACACGCCGGGCATCGCGGCGCGCGTCTTCGGAGCACTCGCTCGACGCCGGCTCAACATTCTCGCGATCGCCCAAGGATCTTCCGAGCTCAACATCTCCTTGGCGCTCGAGGAATCCGACATCCCGATCGCGGTGCGGGCGCTTCACGAGGAGTTCGGGCTCCACCGCATCGACACCGGCGACGACACGGGTGAACGATTCGACCTCCTCCTCTTCGGCACCGGAAAGATCGGTCGGGCGGTCGCGAGGCTCCTGATGGGGCGCTCCCAATACATCGAGAGACGCTTCGGGCTCGAGCCGCGAATCGTCGCACTCGCCGATCGCAGCGGCTTCTTCTTCGAGCCCCGCGGGATCGCCAACTCACAGATCGAGAGCCTTCTCGAGGGGAAGGTGAAAGGCGAATCGCTGCATTCCCGTGGAGCACTCCCGCTCCCGAATCCCAAGCACCTCGTCGAAACCGCGCTGCAGTATCGATTGGTCCATCCCATCTTGGTCGACCTCTCCGACGCCGACGATTCCGGAGAGGCCTTTCGCTTCGCCCTCGAGCGAGGCTGCGATGTCGTCAGTGCGAATAAGAAACCCCTCGCGGGCGACCCCGAAGAGTTCGCGGCGATCCAGGAAGCGGCCGCCCACAACGATCGGTTGCTCCGCGCCGAGGCGACGGTCGGCGCCGGTCTTCCCGTCATCGGCACGGTCGAGATGCTCCTCGCCTCGGGTGACCGAATCCGCAGTATCGAGGGCTGCTTGTCAGGCACGCTCGCTTTCTTGATGGAGCAGCTCGAGAACGGCCAGCGATTCTCGGAGGCCGTGCGCCTCGCCGCCGAGCGCGGCTACACCGAGCCCGACCCGGCCGACGATCTCTCTGGATGGGACGTGATGCGCAAGGCCACGATCCTGGCGCGGTGGACGGGTCTCCTGGAGGTGGGAGCCTCGAACGTTCCAGAGGGATTGGTCGGCGACGAGCTTCGCGGCTTGCCTCGCAACGAGCTGTTCGAGGAGCTGAAGCAGTTCGATGCGCCCCTCGCCGAGCGCGTCGAGGACGCGCGTCGCCGTGAGTGCGTGATGCGCTACGTCGCCCGGGTGGAGCCCGGCCATCTGGAGGTCGGTCCTCGGCCCGTGCCTCGGAGCTCCCCGCTCGGTCAGCTGCAAGGAGCAGACAACATGATCGTCATCGTCTCCGAGCACTATCGGGAGCGACCGCTCGTCGTCCGAGGCCCCGGCGCCGGCATCGATGTCACCGCTCAGGGGGTCCTCGCCGACATCCTCCGAATCGCGGCCGAACGGAGCCGTGGACGATGAACGGCCGTGGAGCACCGACTTCCGCCGGCATTCCCAGATGAGGACCTGACCGTGTTGCACGACACCATTCGGGCCTTCGCGCCCGCGACCATCGCCAATCTCGGTCCTGGCTTCGATCTGCTGGGTGCGGCCCTCGAGCGCCCGGGAGACACGGTCACGGCGCGTCTCGTTGGGGAAGGCGGCGTTCGGCTGACCGGCATCGACGGTGACGACGGGCAGCTCGCCGGCGATCCCGACGGCAACACCGCCGTCGTCGCCGCTCGCGAGGTGCTCCGGCGCACGGGCCGCGACGTAGGCGTCGAGATGCACCTCGAGAAGGGCATTCCGATCGGCTCGGGGTTGGGCAGCTCAGCGGCGAGCGCGGCAGCGGCCGCCTTGGCCGTGAACCGGTTGTTGGGGAACCCCCTGCGCAAGATCGAGCTCGTCCCCGCCTGCATCGAAGCGGAGGCGAGCGTCTCCGGGCGCCACGCCGACAACGTCGCGCCCGCCGTGCTCGGCGGCTTGATCCTCGTCCGCTCCCTGGAACCGTTGGATATCATCCGCTTGCCCGTGCCCGAGGGGCTCTCGTTTGCCGTCGTCACGCCGCGGTACGCCTTGTCGACCCGGGAAGCCCGTTCCGTGCTGCCGGATCACGTGCCACTGTCAGCACACGTCACCAACGCCGCGAACGTCGCCGGAATCCTGTGCGCCCTGCACTCGGGCGACCTCGGATTGCTGTCCCGAAGCATGGTCGACTCGATCGTCGAACCCTCGCGGCTGCCGTTGATCCCGGGCGGCGAAGCCGTGATTCGGGCTGCTCGCGACGCGGGGGCCCTCGCCAGCTCGATCAGCGGAGCCGGGCCATCGATCTTCGCGCTCGCTCACTCTCCCACCCTCGCCCGGGATATCGCGACGGTGATGGTCGAGGCCTTTCAGAGTGCCGGACACGACGCCGAGGCGGTGATCTCACCCGCTGATTGCCCGGGAGCCCGCAAACGATGACCCCCCGGTCCTGGAAGCTCGTCTGCCTCGATTGTGCGCGCGAGCACGCGGGGCTCGAGGTGCGCTATCGCTGCGACTGCGGCGGCACCCTCGATGTCGTGCATGACCTCGAAGCGCTCCGGGGCGGCATCGACTTCGCCACGTTCGATCGCCGGCTCGTCTCGAAGGAGCCCGCGAATCGATCGGGCGTGTGGCGATTCCGCGAGCTGATCCTTCCCGTCGACGCGGAGGCTATCGCCACGCGCGGCGAAGGCAACACTGGGCTGTACGAGTCGAAGGCGGTCGCGAGCTACGTCGGGTTGTCTCGCGTGCAGCTCAAGCACGAGGGCGAGAACCCGACGGGATCGTTCAAGGACCGTGGCATGTGCGTCGGCATCACGGTCGCGGGGTTGCTCGGCAAGCGCCGCGTCGCGTGTGCATCGACAGGCAACACCTCGGCCTCGATGGCGTCCTACGCGGCCGGCCGCGGCCTGGAGGCGATCGTGTTCATCCCGGAGGGCAAGATCGCCTTCGGAAAGCTGAGTCAGGCCTTGGCCTACGGAGCGAAGACCATCCAGATCGAAGGCGACTTCGACGATGCGATGCGTCTGGTGCAGCAGGTCTGCGATCACGCCGACATCTACCTGCTCAACTCGATCAATCCGTTTCGCATCGAGGGTCAGAAGGCGATCGGATTCGAGCTCCTGCAGGACCGTGATTGGCAGGTCCCCGATTGGATCGTGCTTCCCGGCGGCAACCTGGGCAACAACTCCGCACTCTCGAAGGGGCTGATGGAGCTGAAGGCGCTCGGCCTGATCGAGAAGCTCCCGCGCATCGCCGTGATCCAGGCGCACGGTGCCAACCCGCTCTATCGAGCCTTCTCCAGCGGGGAGCCCTTGCAGCCTCTCGAAGGCGTCGAGACGATCGCCACCGCGATCCGGATCGGGAACCCCGTCTCCGGGAAGAAGAGTCTCCGCGGTCTCGCCGCCTGCCACGGCGTCGTCGAGGAGGTGACCGACGACGAGATCCTCGAAGCGAAGGCCGTGGTCGACGCCGCCGGTATCGGAGCCGAGCCCGCCTCCTGCGCGACGGTCGCCGGCATGAGAAAGCTCGCCGCGAGTGGCGTGATCGACCGCGGTGCCGACGTCTGCGGCATTCTCACCGGCCACCTGCTCAAAGACCCCGACACCGTCGTGCGCTACCACCGAGGCGAGCTCGGCGAGCCATCGAGCAAGAGAAGAAACACTCTCATTCAGGTGGAGCCGAGCCTCGAGGCCATCCTGGCGGCGCTGGACTGAGCAAACTCAACAGAGACGCGAACGGAAGGACGGCGGCAGCCGTTCGAGCGACACGCCGCATCGCCGAAGCGAGACGCGATGACCGGCGTTCCGCGAGAGAGTGGGCGCGATGGGTGCGCGAGCGTGAAACGCGACCGCTCTCTCATTCTTCGCGAGACAACGCGTCAGGGCCCGACTTGACCATTCGAGCCAAAAACGCCCCTCGTGATGGCCGCCGTTCGCGTCTCTGCTCCCAAGCGGAGCGCAAGACAGAGACGCGAACGGAAGGACGGCGAAAGCCGTTCGAGCGACACGCCACATCGCCGAGGCGAGACGCGATGACCGGCGTTCCGCGAGAGAGTGGGCGCGAGGCACGGCCGAACGCGGCACACGCCCGGTCTCTCGTCCAACGACGGACACCACCCTACGCCCGGACCATTCGCATCGCACCCGAACGCCCATGGATGAATGCCATTCGCGGGTGTGTTCTGCTAGTCTGCCGAGTCGGGCGAGGAATCCAGGCAACCCGTGCGTAGGGACGATCGATGATGCCAGCCGCAGTCTGCCTTTCTCTGCGCACGTCGGTGGTCGTCGCCCTTCTCATGCTCACTCTTCCGACCGCCGCTCAAGAGCAAGCCGCCAACGCGATCGACGCCCACAAGGTCGCATCCCAGTCCCTACAATCCCTGATCTCCCTTCAGGAACCGACAGGGCTCTGGCGGTATGAAGGTCGCTATCGCATTGAGGGCGAGATCCCACTGACGTACGAGGTGGGTGGAACGTCGCTCGCCTGTCTGGCGATCTTCCATGGTGCCGACCCGGGAGACGAGAATGCCCAGGAGTCCCTCGACCGCGGGTTGGAGGCCATCCTCGCTCGGCTCGAAGACCCTCAAATGAAGCCGAGTCGCGAGCAACGCTACGACATGCGCGTGCTGGCTCAGGCCTATGCTCTCCTCCTCTTCTGCCATCTCGGAGAGAAGGCGCCCCCGACTCACCGGAAGTCGATCACCGAATGGACCCCGCGCCTCGCCCAGGCCCTGGTCTTCGAGCAGATGAGAGACGGTGGCTGGAACTACCAAGGTCGACCGGTCCACGCCTCGTTCGTAACGGCTTCCGTCGTGCAGGCACTCTTGTGGGCTCGCCCTCGGATTGCGCAGAGCGCCACGGCGATTCCTCGTGAGGTCTTCTTGCGGGCTCGAGCAGCCCTGACGGCGAGCCGGACTCCGACCGGTGCCTTCCAGTACTTCGGCACGCGAAAAGGCATGCGATCTCCGGCGAACGCCGATCATCCGGCCGGGTCGGCTGCACGCTCGGGCATCTGCGAGTCGATGTTGCTTCTGCTCGGAGGCGGATCGCGCGAGCGAGTCCTGCAGGCGATTGATGGCTTTCATCGACACTGGGACGAGCTCGAAAAGCGCCGGCAGAAGTCCGGGACCCACGAAGGTCCCTTCCTGATCGCCCCGTACTACTTCTACTACGGCCATCGCTACACCGCGCAAGCGATCGAGCTCCTTCCGAAACGCCTGCGAGAAGGAGAAAGACAGCGGCTTCACCGTGTCCTCATGAGGTCGCGCGGCGCCGACGGCACTTTCAACGACCGCGAGTTCACGCGCGCTCGCGCCTACGGCACGTCCATGGCCATCCTGACGCTGCTGGCAGATCAGGTCCCCTTGCCGCCAGCACTGGGTGACTGAAGGTCTGGTGGCTCATTTCGGATTGACACCTCGACGAGGCATCCGCGGTGGCTCGCGTCACCGTTTAGTGCATGCCGTTGCTCGCGCGCGATCTATTGCGATCCCTTCTTGGGTGGGATGATTGCTCGTACCTCGAGCCACTCGCGACAACGCTCGGGCCAGCTGCTCGTTCCCGCTTGTCCCGGCGCTAGCCCGACGCCGTGGCGACCCTTTTCGTAGATGTGGAGCTCGGCCGGGACGCCGTGCTCGCGCAGGGCGAGGTAGTACTGAATGCTGTTCTCGGGCGGCACGCCGCGATCTTCGTTGGTGTGGAAGAGGAACGTCGGCGGCGTGTCCTTCGTGACCCGCTTCTGGAGGCTCATGGCTTCAAGCTGCTCCTCGGTCGCCTCCGGACCCAGCAGGTTTCGCCCCGAGCCGACGTGGCCGTGGGGCTTTCGAAACATGATCACGGGATAGCAGAGGATCGCGAAGTCGGGACGCGAGCTCACGCGCTCGACCGGATCCTCCGCTGCGGCATCACCCGCCTCGAACAGCGTCGAGGCGCTGGCGGCGAGGTGCCCGCCGGCCGAGAAGCCGAGGACGCCGATGCGGGCGGGGTCGATCGAATGCGCGGCGGCCCGAGCGCGGACGGTGCGCAGAGCTCGTCGCACGTCTTGGAGCGGCGCCGGATGACGGTAGCGCGGCCCCAGCCGATACTCGAGCACGATCGCGGTCACTCCAAAGTCGTTCAGCCACTCGCCGATCTGCTTGCCTTCGTGACCCATGGCGAGATGCCCGTAGCCCCCGCCCGGACAGACGACGATCGCGGCGCCGTTGCCGGTCTCCGGCACATGCCAGGTGATCATCGGTCGATCCTTGTCCGTGCTACCGAGCGCTCCAGGCGCCCCGTCAGGCCAGAGCGGCTCGCGCACGGGCTCCTGGGCCAGACTCGCTTCGGCGAGACACGAGACGATCATCCAAACGTAGGCGAGCTTCACGTTCATCGGCGGCTCCTTCGGTGAGGGGCGGACATCGTGCTCCTCAGGGTAGCGATCGGCGGTCGCCTTCTCCACGAACCGCTAGCCGGTCTTGCCCGGAACGATTCGCAGTGCGTCTTGGAGTTCTCCGACAGCCGTCCGAATGCGACCTCGAGCGTCGCGCTTTCGAAAATGTGCACGACACACACAATGGAGCTGCCCGAGCTCCAGAGCAGCAACGTGCTCGTCGAGGTGAGCGGCGGTGGCCTGGCGCGAGCGCGGGCCTACTACGCCAACGCCCTCGAGGTGGAGATGGAGCGAAGGCTACGGCCAGCATCGGTGCTCCACGAGGAATCGGAGAAGCTGGTGGGCACAATCTCCGTCAAGGTCGACGCCCGGCCAACGGCGCGGTCCAGCTCTACAAGGACGGCACCGACTTGCGCGACCGTTTCGACGGCGCGTCCCTGAGCACCCGCGACCTGGACCCGGCTTCGAGGTTCTCGAACCTGGTGATGAGCGAGAGTGACGGCGCCGTCGTCCGCGAGGCGAGGCCGCCCGAGCGCTAAGACGGCCGAGCCCCGGGGGCGGGGACGAGACGCAGCGGCCGGAACCAACCGGCGAGGCTGTCCGGAGCGGCGTTCGGGACCAGATTTCATTTCCGCGACCCGCAGCACGCGTGTTTACTTGGGCTCGACGGCACCGTCTCGCGGTTGGCCGACGGCTGACTATGACCCGCCTTTCGAGCTGCGGAGGAACCCGAATCGTGCGCACTGCTCTCTTCGCGCTCTTAGCGCTCACCCTGTTGACGACCCGCCTCGACGCCCGACAGCCTTCCTCTTCCGAGCTCGAGCTGAGGAGAGGTGATCGCATCTGCTACCTGGGCAACGCGCTCGCCGAGAGGATGCAGCACCACGGCTGGCTTGAAGCGCGGCTCCAGAGCCGATTCCCCCTGCTCGAGCTCTCGTTTCGCAACCTCGGCTTCTCCGCCGACGAGCTGACCGTCCAGCAGCGGACCCAGGGCTTCGGGAGCTGGGACGACTACCTGACGCGCTGTGAGGCGGACGTCATCTTCGCCTTCTTCGGATTCAACGAGTCCTTCAGTCCGAAAGGACCGAGCGCCTTCGGCGACGATCTCCGGCGGTTCATCGACCACGCCCGCGGGCAACGCTACAACGGCCGAGAGGCTCCCCGTCTGGTTCTGTTCTCGTGCATTCCCCACGAGGATGTCGGCTCACCGAGCCTCCCCGACGGGCGGGAGGAGAACCGGCGCATCCAGGCGATCAACGACGTGATCGCCCAGGTCGCTCGCGAGAAGGACGTCCCCTTCGTCGACATCTTCGAGCCGATGCTCCAGCGCTACGACAGCGAGCGGGCGGCCTTGACGATCAACGGCATCCATCTGACCGAGCACGGGAACGAGGTGCTCGCCGCTCTGATCGAGGTCCAGCTGTTCGGGCACGGGGCGGAGCCCGAGGGGGTGGACCGGCTCCGGAAGGTCATCCTCGAGAAAAACCTGCTCTGGTTCAATCGCTACCGGGCGACCGACGGCTACAACGTCTACGGCGGTCGATCCAGCCTCAAGTTCATCGACGACGTCACCAACTTCCAGGTCCTCCAGCGCGAGATGAAGCACCTCGACGCCCTCGCCAAGAACCGCGACCGGCGCATCTGGGCCATCGCTCGAGGAGAAGATCTCGAGGTCGACGACGCGAATGCACCGCCTCTGCTGCGAGTCAAGACGAACAAGCCCGGGGACTCGCCCGATGGCAAGCACGAGTATCTCGACGGCGAGGCCGCGATCGAGCAGATGAGCGTGGCAAGCGGGATGAAGATCAACCTCTTCGCCGACGAAAAACAGTTCCCGGAGCTCGTCAATCCCGTCCAGATGGCCTGGGACACGCGCGGTCGCCTGTGGGTGGCGGCGTGGCCCACCTATCCTCATTGGGAGCCCGGCAAACCCATCAACGACAAGCTGCTCATCCTCGAGGACGTGGACCAGGACGGCCGCGCGGACACCTGCAAGGTCTTCGCCGACGACCTGCACAATCCCACGGGCTTCGAGCTCTGGAACGGCGGCGTGATCGTGGCCAACGCCCCGGATCTGCTCTTCCTTCGGGACACCGACGGCGACGACCGGGCGGACTCGGTCGAGCGCATCCTCCACGGCCTCAGCTCCGCCGACACCCATCATTCCGCCAACAGCTTCGTCCTGGGCCCCGGCGGCGAGCTCTACTTCCAAGAAGGCACCTTCCATCAGAGCCAGATCGAAACGATCTACGGACCCGAGCGCAACCACAACGGTTGCGTCTGGCGCTTCGAGCCGAGGACCTTCCGCACCGAGCGCTACATCGCCTACAACTTCGCCAATCCCCACGGGCACGTCTTCGACCGCTGGGGGCAAGACTTCGTGACCGACGGTACCGGCAACGTCAACTACTACGCCCTCCCGTTCTCGACGAGGGTCGTCCACCCCGACAAGCACCGGGGCTACTTCCCCTTCTTCAAGCAGCGGAGCCGGCCGTGCGCCGGGACCGAGATCCTCTCGAGCAGCCATTTCCCCGAGGAGAACCAAGGCAACTACCTCGTCTGTAACGTCATCGGCTTTCAGGGCATCTTCCAGTACCGAGTGCTGGACGACGGCTCGGGCTTCTCGGCCGAGGAGGCCGAGCCCATCGTCTACAGCTCCGATCCCAGGTTCCGGCCGTCCGATGCCGAAGTCGGCCCCGAGGGGGCACTCTACTTCCTCGACTGGTACAACCCGCTCATCGGGCACATGCAGCATCATCTGCGCGACCCGAGCCGCGACCACGAGCATGGTCGCGTCTACCGCGTCACCTATCCCGGTCGTCCGTTGACGACGCCGGCCGCGATCGCGGGCGAGCCGATCCCCGTGCTCCTCGAGCTCCTGAAGTCGCCCGACGACCGCGTGCGCTACCGGACCCGTATCGAGCTGAGCGCCCGCCCCACCCCGGCCGTCATCGCGGCGGCCCGCGCCTGGGTCTCGGGGCTGGACCCGGGCGACGACGATCACGAGCACCACCTCCTCGAGGGGCTCTGGGTCCACCAGCAGCACGACGTCATGGACGAGGGCCTCCTGCGCCGTGTCCTGGCTTCGAAGGACGCTCGCGCGCGCGCGGCGGCGACTCGGGTTCTGCGCCACGCTCGGCATCGGATCCAGGAGCCCTTGGCTCTCCTTGCTCCGATGGCCCGGGACGAGCATCCCCGTGTTCGGCTAGCGGCGATCGCGGCGGCGAGCTCCTTCGACTCGGCGGAGGCCGCCCTGATCGCGCTGAGCACGAAGGAGCGTCCCACGGATCGCTTCTTGGATTACGCCCTGAGCGAGACGATGCGCACCCTCGAGCCGTTCTGGAAGGCTGCGATCCGTGAAGGCCGGCTGGCCAAGCTCGAGAGCTCGGCCGGGCTGCGCTTCCTGCTCGAGCGCGTCTCGGAGGAAGAGCTGACGCGGCTTCCTCGAACGCCTGCCGTCCTCGACGCCCTACTGACGCGGCACGACATCGCCCGCGAGGCTCGCCTCGATGCGGCCGAGGCCCTCGCCCGGTCTCGCGGGACGACCCCGGCGCTCGAGATTCTCAAAGCGGTTCGGCGCCTCGATCGGGAGGGCGGGCCGCACGCTCGCCACGTGCTCCACGAGCTCGGATCGTTGGTCCGCGACCGAGCCTCGAGCACCCCCTTGCCCGAGCCCGTACTGGTCGAGCTCGCGACCAGCGGCCACGTGATCGAGACGCGTCAGCTCGCCTACGCCACCCTGATCTCCCAGCAAGGAGCCATCGAAGGAGTCTACCGGCTGTCCCAGCGCTCTCGCACCGATCTCGTGGCCTTCCTCGGAGCCATTCCGATGCTGGGCTCGGCCGAGCTCCGCCGCTCGACCTACGAGCGGGTGCGCCCCCTGATGTTCCACGTGCCCGACCGCTTCCGTGTCAGTGGTCGCGACGAAGCGGAGTCCGTCGCCGGCGTCCATGTCGCCTATTATCCGACGCGACTCCGCACGGCGAGGATGCCGGCATTCGAGAAGCTCACGCCCCAGGTCTCGGCGCGCGTCGGCGGCTTCTCGCTGAACGTACCGGGCGTTCCCCGACGAAGCGATGCCTTCGGCCTACTCTTTCAAGGCACTCTGCATGTCCCGAAAGGGGGAACCTACACCTTCTCCACCCACTCCGATGACGGATCACTCCTCTACCTGGACGGAAAGCTCGTTGTGGACAACGACGGCGACCACGGGCTGAAGCGGCAGTCAAGCTCTTTGCCGCTCTCCGCCGGCCCCCACGCGATCACCGTCACCTACTTCGATCAGGGCGGCGCCGAAGGACTCGAAGTCGAGTGGGAGGGACCGGACATCCCGCGGGGGCCGATCCCGACGGCGGCACTTTCCGTGGTGGATGCCGACACGATCCGCGCCGCCGCGATTCGCGCCATGGCGCACATTCCAGGCGACGCTCGAGAGAAGCTCCAGGACGCAGCCGAGCTGATCGGGGAAGGAGCCCTCATCGAGCCGGCGCTCGACCTGGTCGAGCGAGTCGACCGAGGGGAGTGGCCCCTCGAGCAGATCGACACGCTGATCGCCAGCATCGCGGCCTACGCGACCCGGCTGCCGGCTGAGCAGAGGACGGCGCCGCACGTGGTCGCCGCGCTCGAGGCTGGAAAGCGGATCGCGGGCGCCCTGCCCGACGATCGAGCCCGCGCGGCCCGCGAGAGCCTCACGAGCCTCTCAGGCACCACGATCCTGATCCGGACGCTGCCGCATCAGATGCTCTACGACCGCAAGGAGCTCTTCGTCGAGGCCGGTAAGCCCGTAGCGATCGTCTTCCAAAACAACGACGTCATGCCCCACAACCTGGTCGTCACCGCACCCGGTCAGATGGAGAAGGTGGGCATCCTGGCGGAGTCTCTGCCGGTATCCCCGACGGGGCCGCCCCAGAGCTTCGTCCCCAAGATCGAGGACGTCCTCTTCCACACCGAGCTCCTCTTTCCCGGGGAGTCGACGACCTTGCGGTTCGTCGCCCCGAGCGCGACCGGCGACTACCCCTACGTCTGCACGTTCCCCGGGCACTGGCGCGTGATGAACGGCGTGCTCCACGTCGTGGAGAAGGTCGACGCCTCGATGCTCGCCGCCGCCCCTGCGAAGGCCGAGAGCGCGCCCGCCCGGCGCTTCGTCAAGATGTGGACCCTCGCCGACCTTGCGCCCGCGTTCACGCCGGACTGGAAGAAGGGCCGCTCCACCGAGCGCGGGCGCGCGATGTTCTCGGAGGCCGGGTGCAACAAGTGCCACGGCTTCCTCGAGGAGAAGGTCCAGGATGCGCCCGACCTGACCGAGATCACCAAGAAGTTCCAGGGCAAGGACCTGCTGAAGGAGATCCTCGAGCCTTCGGCCAACATCCTCGAGAGCTACACGAGCCACCTCTTCGTGATGGAAGACGAGACGATCGTGGTCGGCCGCGTGGTCGGGGACGACGGCACGTCGCTCCGGATCGTCCCCAATCTCCTCGCGCCCGAGGACATCGTGACGATCCGAAAGAGCGAGATCGCCGAACAGGAGCCGAGCCTCCTCTCTCCCATGCCGACGGGCCTGCTCGTGACGCTCTCGAGGGAGGAGATCCTCGACCTGATCGCCTACCTCGAGTCGGCGTCGACCGCTCGCGAGAAATCGGGAGACTGAGGGCTCGTCACGAGCGAGAGTCTCGCGTCTCGCGAGGTTTCTGGCAGGATCGCGGCAGGGTGCGTCGAGGCGCCCGGCGCCGGCGGAAACCGCCTCCCGATCGCTGACGAGGATGTGGGTGGGCTTCAGGTCGCGGTGAAGGATGCCCGTTCTTGGTGAGCGTGTTGCTGTTCGATGAGCTTCCCGGGGAGCAGAACGCAATCCTCACGCCGTGAGCGGCACTCGCCCCTCGCCGGCGAGTGCCTTCGAGTCGATCTCAAAAGTTGACGTAGATCAGATGCTTCGTCGGCTTGACCGATCCGACGAACGGCGGGTTGATGCCCTGCTGCTTCGAGTAGTTGCTCGCGAGGTCGAGCATCTGCTCCGTCAACCAGGGTCGAAGCGAGTTGGGTGTCACCAAGAACCCCTTGGCCGTCATCACACCGTAGTCGACGTCCACGCTGGCGGTCGTGATGCAGCCGTCGATGTGAAAGAAGAAGCCTTCGCACGCCCACAACGTCTCGGCGCCGGGATAGGCCGTCCCCGGTCCACTACCGGTCCACGCGCCCAGCCCCGTCGTGATCATGCGCAGCCAAGGCAGAGGCAGCGGGGTCTGAATGGCGCTGAAGCTACTGCCGCAGGTGGAGACTCCCGAAAACGGCTGCGCCGTGTGCTGGAAGGGGCCCGCGAGGTTCAACGGGCAGGCGCAGGCGGTCACGATCGCACCCAGGTTGGCGGCACCCGCGGCGATCGGCTCTTCGAACGTGCAGGGCGTGCCGGGAACCGCCACGTTGCGGATCGCGCCACCGGTGACGGGTCCCGTGAGCGGCGGAATCAGCGACGGGACGAACGGGTTGGCCGCCACGTCGGGCCCCACGATCGCGTAGGTGTCGATCGGATGGATCGCCGCCGGAATCGACGAGGCCACGCTGTTGTGGATGAACTTGTCGCAGGTGTGTACCAGGCTCAGCGCGGTCTCCCAGCTCCCGCTGTTGCAGTTGAAGGCAAAGTCGACGTGCCCGTAGAAGAACGCCGTGGGCGTGATGGCCGCGCACAGCGGCACCGGACACACGACGGCACCCATGGGGCCGAGGTCGACCTTCATCAGCATGCGGAAGACGTGCAGCGGGTCGCCGTCGTCGTTGGTCTCTTCCCATCCGCGCGTGTAGTCGAGCGTCGCGGTGCCGGCCTGGAGCGGCGCGCCCGATGCGTCCAGCACGCTCAGCGGCGCGGTGAACGACGTGCACCCGTTCGGGTTGGGAGCGCCCAACGTCACGAGAATCGCGGTCTTCGTCGGAGCACACGCCGACCAACAGACGGCCGCGCTCGGCAGGGTGACGGCGGGGAAGACGGGTAGGTTCGGGAGCACCGGCACCACGCAACAGGGCCCGGTCAATCCGTCGGGACCGAGGCATTGTGCACTGGCGGGCGAGGGACTGCCGAGAAGGACGAGCGCCAGCACGACGAAGAGGGTAATCCGGTGGTGCAGATTCGAGATCATGGTGGGCCTCCTGGAATGGCGAGCGCCGCGTCGGGACGGCTCGATCGCACCGCGAAGGAGCACCGTCGACCGTCATCGGCTCCGGAAAGGAGGCGATGGCACGCGCACAGAACTCATTCTCGTTCCGGTCGGCTCCCACAACCAGAGGGAAGCCCTCCTCACGGAGCGATCGCAACAAGCCAGCTCGTAGTCATGAGGGCCCTCAGTCTTCGGCCAACCGCTCGAGATCCATTTGGTGGATACACAGCACGCCGATGTGTCCAGGACCGGAATGGATCCGCTTCTTCTGAACCATGCATGTGAGAGGGAAGCCCCCAGGGCTCCCCTCTCTCCTCGACTGCTCGGCCGACGTGAATGCGAGACATGCTCACTCCACAACGAAAGATACCAGCGCCTGCCCCCGATACTCCTCATGAGTCACGAGCAGTCGGACCACGTATCGACCAGCCAGCCATGTGTAGGGAGCGATGGGCTCGACACGAAAGGTATAGCCGCCTCGGCCGTTGGCGTTCAGCTGCACGATCCTCAGCCCGGCTCCCCCTGGAGGGACATTGCGCGTGTCGAGGTAGAAGCTCTCCGTCGTCAGGTCGTCGAGGAACGGGCCCGAGCTCGGAGTGATGGCGGCAACGAGATAGCCGAATTCGACGCCCCCCGGCTCGGCGAAGATCGGGTTGGCCTCGAGATGAACTTCGAGCCTGGTATCCGCCCGGGAACTCAGCTCGTCCACACGGTCCTCCAGTGAGGTCGTGCGCTCTGTCACGTCGCTCATCGCAACGAGGAGATCGACTTGTTGCTCCGCGAGTTCGTCGAAGGCTTCCCACTGGACGACAGCGTCGTCGTCCAGCCGAGAGACCTCCGCTTCGAAGAAGTCGAAGTTCTCGTTCACCTCGCTGGCCTTGGCCTTCTCTCCGGCCTTGAACTCGTGGGGGACACCGTCTTGAAATCGATTGGCAGAAGCGAAAGTGAGTCCCCCCAGGACGAGGGCGCCGGCGAAGTGCGTTACGGAGAGGAATCGTGTTTTCATCGCTCGAGTCTCCAGCTGGTCAGATGTTCGTTGGCAAGTCGTGCCCGCGACCGGACGTTCGATCCGCGGTCGCACTGCACTCCCAGAGAGATCCCGACACTTCGGTTGTGGGACATCGACTCCACAGAAGACGAACGAAATCGAGATCGCCCGGCGTCCTGTCGATCAGGACACCGGGCGTTTGACTCACTTCGAGACCATTATCGAGGCGGCTAAGCAGAGGCTGCTCGAGGAATCTCCGAGGTTGCCAATGCCTTCCTGAGACGCGCGCGCACCTCCTGCGAGTGTCCCGGCTTGCTGGTTTCCGAGAGCGCCATGAGGTGCCACGGCAAGACGATGATGGGCCAGAGCACGTTGGCGGTGACGATGTTGATCACGCCATGCACGATCAGCTTGCGGCGCGCACAGCTCGGGCAGCCAACGAAGCCGCGGTGACGGATCGCCCAAGCCAACCCGAGAAACAAGAGCATCTCGCAGTAGCGAATCTGCTTCAGGCTGTTCGTGGACTCGTGGCACTCCGGGCAGGGAACGTGGACCTCATCCAGAGAGATGCCGTCTGGAAGCCCGTCCCGATTCTCATCCGCCCCTCGACCGAAGCAGGGCAGAGAGCTCGAAGGAGCGACCGGGGCCTCGAAACGCTCATCGCAAGACAGCGAAGGCGCTGCGTTCGTGGTCTTGCCGTGAACCGTCTCGGAACCCGAAGTGACCTCCTCATCCACAGATCGCGACCCATCTCGCCACAGTGACGCAACGCCACCGAAGGCACCGCAGACGAACATGCGAAGGGCGCTGACACCCAGCCCACCCGCGAAGTAGGTCAGGTCTTCGAAGGCCAAGTTCTCCTCGAGAGCCAGCAGCATCAAGCCTCCCGAGAACGCGAGCAACTCGGCCGCCGCGACGACCGTCCCTCCCCAGAGCGCCGCAAGCGTACCCGAGACCTTGGGCATCCGGACAAGGGCACTGCGAACCGAAAGGTAGCCGAGCGCAATACCGGCCACTGACATGACGAAGGGTGCATAACCAAAGACAGCCCCGTTGACTCGCGAGGCCAAGAACAATGCGAGGCTACCGAGAAGAGAGAGCTTCAAGAAGCGACCGAGTGACATGGCGGGATCCTCCCAAGGAGCAGGGTGACTTCGTTGTCGAAGGACCCGAGCACCGCGCTCGTCACTTCGACTCACTCTGAGAGAGAGCCACCGATGCAGCCCTCGGGACAGGGCTCTCGGATCTTCTTCACCTTCGACCCACCCACGAAAAAGGCCGCGCCCGCGACGCGCAGTGCGTCACGGACACGGCCACCCGGAGGTCGTGTCGAGCTCGCTCGGGCTCAACGCCGAGACGTCGTTTGGGACCGAGACCGTTCGCGAATAGCCTGCGTCGCCTGCTTGCAGAGACTGCTGAAGGCAACCGGCTTCTCGGTACGCTTCGAGCGTCCCTGCGCATCGACAGTCATCGCGATCTCGTTGTAGGACGACGGGTCCATCTCGAGCTTCGAGAGAACCTCGAGAGCGCTCTCGTCGCCGACTTGATTCAGTACCCGAATGCCGATGATCTTGTGAATCCAGAAGACCCTCTCAGGTCGACCACCTCCGCTGGCGAGGAGCAGCTCGAGATTCCTCACGACGTCGGGAGCCACCGAGGCACCGTATCCGAGCAGGGCGTTCTCGTAGGTGTGAATCTCGCCCCAGTCGAACTCGCTCTTGCGGGCCAAGTATCGAAAGATCGAGTCCGTGAGCTCCGACCGCGTCAGGCGACGCTGCAGCGCCTGGGCGCACAGCTCGGCCACCGGTCGACTGTGACTCGAAAGCGCTCGCATGAAGCAGAAGTCCACTCGCTCGCTGCGACCGGCCGCGGCGAGAGCGATGAGCCCTTCGGCCAGAAAGTCGCTCTGGCGGTGAGCTCGACCGATCACTCGGTAGGCGTCGAGGAGCTTTGCGTGCTTCTGCGGATCGGGCGAGTGCGGCAGCGGGCCCAGGTCGACACGGAGCTTCTCGGCAGTCCAAAGATCGAGGCTTCCCTCTTCATAGGCCGTCAGGCGCCGCTCGAGATTGAGCACGAGTGCCTCGGGATCCAGGAGGCTGAGTGAGTGACTCGCCAAGGAAAAGGCGGCACGAGAGCTGCTCGGCAAGTACGCGGCAATCAGAGGGATTGCTGGGCTTCCCAGCGCGGTCAGGGCACCTTCCGCGTGTTCGTTCCTGGAGGTGGCCACGAATCGAGCGCCTCCGGTCGGCGCGTCGTTTCGCAACCGCGTCAGAGCGATGAGTTCATCCTGATCGAGAGTCGGCTCCTCGGGGGCAGCTTCCTCGAAGATCGCGGGGACGTCCTCGGTCGCAAAGCCGGCACCCACTGCGCACACGAAGACCCGAGTCGAGAGAGTGTCTTGGTCGTGCCTGCCCAACGCGGTCGATCGCAAGAGCCCGATCGACTCACGAGCGAGGGGCTGCCCCCAAGCTCGAACCGTGAGGTCGCAGGCGATGGAGTGATACTCCTTCGACAAGCGCAGAACGCTCTCGGCGAACGCCTTCGCGTCGGAATGGTGTCTCCCATCTTCGATCGATTCTCGTCCCAGCAAGGAGGCCGAGCCTCCCCCAGGATCCTCGAGATCCGAGAATCGGCAGAAGAGCTTCCAGGAGACGTCTCGAAGCTCCGGTCCCAGCTCGCCGTCGCCCAGAAAGCGGGCCACGATCAGATCGATGAGCTGAGTGTTCTCATCGGCCTGCTCGACGGTACGCACGAAGAGGTCTCGTTGATCGGTCCAAGCCCGTCGCAGCAACGGCCCCCCGTCGTCGCTCACGCGTCCGCTGTGCGCCAGATTCAGCAGCCGACGAATCAGCGTCTCGTCGAACGGTTTCTCCGCCGCCGAGAGAGCCGCCAAGATGGTCCTCAGCGCCTGTTCGTCGCCCCATTCATGTTTGGTCTCGAGTTGAGCAACTCGCCCCAGCCAATCGCTGAAGCAATCGCGGACGCGCGCATCGTCCACGTCGCCAGCGAGTTCCCTGAGGCACATCAGCCGCTCCCACTCGGGGTCCCAACTTTCATAGTACTCGTCGCTGTACTGGTACTCCTCGGAGGTCAGCCACTCCAGTCGCGCGAGGCTGCGCTCGATGCGAAAGACATAGGTGTACACGAGAGTGACGGCCGCGGAGAGAAGCAACATCACGATGCCTGTGCGGGCTCGTCGGAAAGCAGCGCGACAACGCGCGAAGGTCTTCGTCTTCATGGTCCGGGTCCTTTTCGTCTCTACATCTATCGTCTGAAGCTCCGCGCGGAACCTCGTTGAGCCGGTGTCCGCCCGCGATCAAACAGAAGGCACGCCGAGGCGTGCATCTCGCAAGGCACGGAGGCGGTTTTGAAACAGGTTGAGGGCGCCAAGAATGGCACCGCTGATCGCACCCGCCATCACAGCGTCGCGGCTCCAGTCACTCCCGCCGACTCCGTACTCGGTGGCGGTGCGAGCGACCACCCAACCCAAGCAGGCGACGACACCGGAGACCTTGAGCAAGCGGAGTCCATGCCCCACGAGACCTCGGGTATCGTGGAGAGGCGCAATCGTCACCGGAGCCCGCTGGAGAAAGAGTGGAATCAAGAGGGCATTGTGCTGGGCATCGAGCGCGGTGCGATTCCCGACGACCGAGAGACGGTCGGTGTCACCGGCTCCCGACCGAGCGAAGAAGGCGCCCTGGCCCTCTGTCGCCAGGTCTGTCGTCACGGAGCAACCGACGCGACTCGAGACCAAGTCGAAGCGTTGCTCGAGGCGCCCGCTTCGCTGGTCCGTGACGATCCGCATGCCGGGTCCGTCCTCTCGTCCAAGGTCGAAGAGAGCCAGCATTCGCTCCTTGGGCTGCAGCCAACGCGCGATCGCTTCCTGAGTAGTCGGGTTCAGCGAGGAAACCGCTTTCGAGAGCTGAGCGGAGACGTCCGCACCGGTGTCGTACACGGTTTCAATGGCAGCCGGCCCAGTCGTCGCGATGATCCGGATAAGATCCCGTGGCTCACTGGCTCGATAGTCGCCTCCCTCCGTCTCGAGCCTGAGCTCGATTCGATCAGGCGCTTCGTGATGCACGATGAGCTTGCGCACCGTTTCCCCACGGCCCGTCCGGGGCTCGCCGCTTCGGAGAAGCTGATCGCCCCGAAGAAGTGCGACGAAGGGCTTGCCCGAGTCACGGTCGACCAGAGACACGGAGAAAGTCGGGCTGACGTCACTCTCTGCAGCACCCCGAATAGAACGAGCCATCGCTCTGTGTTGGAGGAAGCCCCGGCCCGCGACGAGAGCGGCCAACGTGCCGCAGGTCCCAGAGAACACGAGGGCGGCGTCGAAGAATGCAGACATGGCTGAGCTCCGTTCTCTGATCGCTTCGTAGACACGGCACCCACTCCTTTGGGAAGCCGTCTGATCTTGGAGAGAGCGACGACGCCCGGGCTCGGGACACGAAACAGAGTCCTTTTCCCTCGCTCGCTCGGAGCCACACCCGTCCCCAGTCCACGCTCGACAGGTGGCATCGCTACCGGCCGCGATGTCCCATCGCTCGGTTCCCGATCAATTCACCCAAGGTCCCTCGAGATCCCGGCGGCAAGGCGATCTACGGGAGCGGGAGCGGGAGGCATCCATCCGGCTGACCGGGTTGGTCCGCGGGACCCTGGCCCAAGCCAGCTCGTGCCGGAGTGTGTGCGATGAAAGCCAGACCTTCTCGCCAATCGCGGGTAGGTCGGCGCGAGCGGCCCGTCAGCGAGAAGGGTCGAACGTTCCTTGCGTAGAAGCTGTCTCTCTCCGTTGCTCCCAAGCAGGGACACGTGGGTCGTCAGAGAGCCGACTCTGGGTATTGAAGGAGCCGACAGCGATGGCGCTCTGGAAAGCCAAGAAGGTGCTTCGCGAGCAGCGCGATGCCGACGGGAAGCCCGTCTACGCCGAGCGCGATTGGGCCGGCTGGGTATTGATCGGCGATCCGGATTGAGCGGCTGACTTGTCTGGAGGATGCACCGCTGAGGCGGCGACCTTCGAGATGGTATTGCTGCGCGTTCCGCGCCGTGGGAGACTCGGGTCATGGCTGCCACACTCCCCCCCAGCATCTTCAATGACGTGCTCGGTCCCGTGATGCGGGGGCCCTCGAGCTCTCACTCGGCCGCTTCGGTTCGGATCGGACGCATCGCGCGCGACCTTTGCGGGGGCGATCCCGATCGGGTGCTGGTCGAGTTCGATACCGAAGGCTCGCTGGCGACGACGCATGAGAGCCAAGGGTCCGACATGGGTCTGTTCGGGGGGCTGCTCGGCTGGGAGGCCGATGATGCTCGGCTGCCGAGCTCGGCGACGGCCTTGAAGGAGGTCGGCGTCGCGCTCGAGATCCGCATCGCGCGCCTCGACGATCCGCATCCGAACACCTATCGCCTGAAGCTGTGGAAGGGCGAGCGGGAGCACTCGCTGGTCGCGATCTCCACCGGCGGCGGCATGATCGAGGTGATTCAGATCGACGGGTTCCCGGTCTCCTTGTACGGCGACTACGTAGTCACACTGGTGCCGCTCGCCGAGGCCGGACCCGAGGTGGCGCGTTCGCTCGAGGCGACCGGGTCGTTCGATCGTGTGGAATGCGTCGGCGACGGTCCGCATTTGCTCGTGCTCTCGGGCCAGGAGCCCGCGCCGCCCGAAGCGCTCGAGGCGGCCGGTGCCGCGAGCGACGGCGTTCGCCATCTCGACCGCGTGCTTCCGGTGGGCTCTCGCCGCGACCTCGCCGTGCCGTTCTTGCACGCGGGTGAGATGGTGCAGCGGGGCGACCCGAGTGAGCGCCGCCTGTCGGACTGGGCGCTCGAGTTCGAGTGCGCGCGCGGCGGATTGGACGAAGCCGCGGTCTTCGATTCGATGCGGCGAATCCTCGGGATCATGCGGAGCGGCGTCGAGGCGGGCATCGCCGGCACCCAGTACGACGATCGCGTGCTGGGTTGGCAGAGCGGCCGCCTTCAGAAGCTGATGAAGAGCAACGCCCTTCTCGACAGCGACAGCTTGCTGAACCGCATGATCTTGTATGTGACCGCGCTCATGGAGGCGAAGAGCTCGATGCACGTCATCGTGGCCGCACCCACGGCGGGATCCTGTGCCACGTTCCCGGGCGCCTGCTTGGCCGCGGCCGATGCGTTGGGAAGCTCGGAAGAGCAAACGCTGCGAGCGATGCTCTCGGCCGGCCTCATCGGTGTCTTCGTCGCGACGCGCTCGAGCTTCGCGGCCGAGGTCGGTGGCTGCCAAGCGGAGACCGGTGCCGGCGCCGCGATGGGCGCGGCCGCCTTGATCGAGCTCGCCGGCGGCCATGCCGGCCAAGCCCTGTCGGCCGCCAGCCAGGCACTGCAGAACGTGCTGGGCTTGATCTGCGATCCCGTCGCCAACCGCGTCGAGGCGCCGTGCCTCGGTCGCAATGTGACCGGAGCCGCCAACGCGCTGAGCTGCGCCAACATGGCCCTGGCCGGCTACGACCATCTCATCCCGCTCGACGAGGTGCTCGACGCTCACCGCGAGGTCAGTGAGCGCATGGCGCGCGAGTTCCGCTGCACGGCGCTCGGCGGCTTGTCGATCACGCCCACCTCGAAGGCGATCGAAGCCAACCTCTGCGGCGGCGGTGGTTGCGCGAGTACCGAGTGTGCACCCGAAGTCAGCGGTACTCCCGACGAAGCCCGGAGTGCGTCCACGCAGCGAAGCCCCGTAGGTTCCGAAACGGACGAAGCCCACCGCGCGAAGCAGAGCTGACGCCGACCCGACTCTCTCACTCCGAGCACATGGCGATCAAGGCTTGCCGCATCACGGCCGTCGGCACCGCGCCCACGAGTGGCGGTCGACCTGAACTCCACAACGCCGGAATCCCTGTGATGCCGTGATCGCGCGCCGCGTGATGCTCCGCTTGGACCTGATCGGCGATCGCTTCGTCCGCCCAGGCACCCTCGATTCCGTCTTCGGGCACGCCAGCCGATCGCGCGCACGCGCGTAAGATCTCGGGCGCCGACACGTCGGCCAAGTCCGTGAACATGGCGCGATACACCGCGTCCTCGAAGTGCGCCAACCGCTCGGGGTACGCCTGGCGCACGCGGACGGCCACCTGCTGCGCAGGCAGGCTCGAGCTCGGATAGGGTTGCCCGACCTCGGGAATCGTGAAGGCGAGCTCAGGAGATTGCCGAGCCGCCGCGCGCCGATGACCGATCACGTACTCATCGTATGTGGGTCGCTGACCGACGTCTGGCAGAAGCAAGAAGCTCCGGCGAGAGAAGGTCATTCGACCGTCGAGCTCACGCTCCAGCTCGCGACGACGCCCGGCCGCCACCCAGCACCACGGTCACAGGAAATCGTCCCAGTAGAGGATTTCGTTCATGACATGAAGCTACCGATCGCGGCGAAGAAGAGCACTCGTCACCGGCCGTCCAAGCGAATACTCGACGACGCGCGTCCGGCCGCACGGTCTGAGCGAGCGAGCCGCTCGCGCTCCGTGCGCCTCCGCGCGCACCAAGTCAGCGAGGTGCGAGTCCTCGTCAGGCATGCACTCGATTCCTGTAACCGAGAGTAACTGCGTTTCCGTGAGGAAGGGTGGAGAGCAACTGGAGGTGAACGACCAGTCCGTAGGATGACGAACTCGATTCGGCCGGGATCTCGCGGCGAGCCTGCGGACCAAGGGCGAAGCTCAGACCAGCCAAAAGCTGGAAGCCTGTCGCGCTGAAGGAGTGTAGGGCAAGCGACGGCAGGGCGGATCTGTGGTGGTTGGAGACGGAATGGTCAGGAAGGCTTGATGCGTAAAAGAGGGAGACCTGGGCGTGCAAGGAGGGTGTTCATGCTCG
>JAJDCO010000090.1 GCA_029260795.1 Planctomycetota bacterium
CGACGAGCTGGACGAATCCCGTCGACTACAGCGGACTGACGGTCGACTTCCAATGGGACGGATCACTGACCTCCGGTGAAACCTGCTACGCCGACCGCATTGGCAACGGCGGCAGTGCGCTCTCGATCACCTACAAGTATCGCCGCTTTACTCTCAATGGCGCGACGGGGGTAGCTTACTACCATTCAAGCTACACGGGTCAGTGTCCGCTGCCGAATCACGACCCCTATCCGACATACGCGTTCATTCACAACCATGGATCTTGCTGCGATCTTCACGAAGACGAGTACCTGGGTGATCAGGAGGTCGATGGAAGTGGGAATGCTGTTAGCGGCCTCTGCTCAGGTGAGCCTGTCTCAGGGCCATCCTTGCCCGCGGCTGCGATAGCCGCACTCTTGAGACCGTTCTCACTTCAGAAGCTCATCGTGTTCGTCCACCTTTCAGGTGGCCCTGGCCCACACTCCGCTCTCACAAGGCTGCAGCAGACGATATTGGCCCGAAAGGCACTCGACGCGCACTTTTCTCCCCAGTGCCTCGACATTGAAAAAGTCTTTCTCACCGGCGGCTCCTTTGGCAGCGCCGTCGCCCTGGCAGCCCAGATGATCTACCCGCAGCTCTTCGACGGCGCGCTGGTCGGTGGAAACGCCTATGTCAGCTCGGATGCCTTCTTCGGATACGAGCGGTTCTTCGTGCACGCCCAGGGTCAGATCGCCTTGCGTGCAGGAGGCACGGGCGGAGGCGCTTCCGCCGTCTCCATGGCTGACTACTGGACGTACGATCACTTCCAGCGGGTGCTCGAAGCCAGGAACACCACCGGAGGCTCCTGGGGCTTCGCGAACATGTCCTTGCTGGACCGCCTGGTCCTCCGGATCGCGGCATCCACCACCGACCCCGCGATCACCGACCCGCTCGTGATCGTCAACGGCGACGAGGATTCGATCGCGCAGGCGAGCCATTTTCGGCATGCCTTCAAGAAGGGCGTGCTGGATGAGACAATCCCGGGCACCACGTCGACTACCTACGACACCCTCATCAAGGTGATCAACGTTCCGTTCCGCGACCACGGCAACCCCGCCGGAGAGGGAACGACCATCCTCCTGAATCCTCAGAGCTTCACGAGTGACACCGTTCAGCCCTCCACCTCCAGCAGCGCCGTCGACTGGCTGATCTACCTCGCCGAGAACAACACCCTCAGCGATCCCACGACTGCTCCCGACTTCGACGAAGGTGTCCCCGAGCCCAACAAAGCCGCCGACTACCGGTTCAAGAACTTCCTGTTCACCTCGCCACCCGAGAGCGAGAGCTCCACCACGACGTTGAATCTGGACCCTGCCTGGGGGGACGATCTCTTCGAGACGTTCCTGGGCACGGGCACGGAGCCAGGGCTGAACGACAATCTGCTCGTGGCCAACATCGACGGAGACGCGGACTACGAGGTGGTATGGGGCGATAACGACGGCTTCGTTCACATCTACGAGTGGGACACGTCCGAGCAGGAGCTGGTGTACCAATGGCGCAGCCCCGACATGGGGCATGGCGTCGGCTCGATCGGGTTGGGGGAGTTTACCGCCGACGGCGGTGGGACCGAGAAGGGCCTCATCGCGATCAGTGCTTCCGGCGAGGTCTGGGCGATCCAGACGGAGACGAGCCCGGAGCCCACGGCCCACACGATCTCCACAGCGACGCTCCTGTTCGGCGGTGAGCGCGAGATGCCCGTCCTCGCCGTTGGCGAGCGATCCGGAGGTACCACGCCCGTGTACGTCGTCGGAACGACGTCGTACGTCAACTCGCCGCCCGGCAGCGAGAATGGGGATCACCCGAACTTCTGCCACATCACACGCTTCGACGTCACGAGCATCTACAACTTCTCCTTGAGCTCCGTCAGCGTCACGCATCAGGAGCCCTGCGAGCCCATGACCCAGCTCCAGTGGGATGCCGACAACGAGGAGCTCATCGGCACCACCGCGCGCGGATACTTGTATCGCATCGAATACGACTCGGGCTCGGGAGGGGACTTCAAGTTCCTGGCCACCACCGACAACTTCGGTCTCGGTGAGTACATGGGCATGACGGGTCGCCAGGCGAAGCGCGTCGATCTCGATGGCACGGACATTTACTTCGTGGTGGGCCATTCCCAAACGGATCGCAACGCACCCGACGCGCCCGATCAGCGGAACCTCATCGCGCTCTCGGACTGCGGAACGATTCTCGCCCTGGAGTTGGTGACTCGGGGGGCCGTAGCGAATGCCAGCCGGCACAATCTCCGCTGCTTGGAAGTCATCGCCACCGATACCGATACGGTCCGTCTCGCCGTGGGAGGGATCGACGGTCTCCGCATCTACGATTTCGACTACGACTCGACGACCCCGACCGACAGCTCGTTTACGGCTGTACCCTACAGCGGCACGTCCACCGATTCGTATTGGTCACCGAGGCGGCGAGAGCTGTCCTCACAGGTCGAGTACGTCGGTGAGCCGATCATCAGCCTCGAGCTCTTCCAGGACGACCTCGGTAACCCACCTCTGGTGAACCGCCTCGTGGGAACCAGTCAGCATGGCATCGTCTTCGTCTGGGAGGTGCCGGTAGGATTCTCCGCCATCCCGGAGTTTCCCACGGTCCTCGACCAGCTCACTCCTTACTGGGATGCCGTGGGCTTGAAGGTCATCGACCACTCGATGGACGAATTCGAGCCTTACGAAGTGGAACCGCCAGAAACTCCACCGGACCAGCCATTCGGATGTCCCATCGACAACGACCTGACCCTGAACCTCTTGCCCTTCTTCTCATACGACCACACGCTGACGCCTTGGGACAGCGACGCCTCGAACTCGTTCTTCGAGAAGCGGGACGCGCGAACAGGCAGTCTGCTTTGCAGAAGGAACCGACTCAACGTCGGGCAGGCCATCACGCCGGACAGGAGGTTACCCAGCGCGTTCACTGGCTCGGGTGATACGGACAAGGCAGGGAGGCTGCTACTCGATCTCTTCTTTCATGATGATTCTCCACTCATTCGCGAGACCCACTTCTTTCAAGAGACCGTCGATGTTGGTGAGACGGATGAGTCCGGCGTGATCGACGCGGCCTACACGAACGAAGAGATGGACGGGACGCTCGAGATGCGATCGAACTATCTCGCGAACACGACCACGTTTTCCAATCTCCCTTCTTCGAGTTCCTATCTCTTGACAGATCGGTACTACGTCAACGCCGAGGTGTTTGTTGGTGAGGCTCTAGGGGTCTTTCAACCAGTCTACTTCGGTAATGCGATTCGCATCGGCGACATCGACAGCGCGGAGGTGGGGCAACCGATCGTGTCCCAGCTCGACGACATCGTCATGACGACCATCGGCGGCCGGTTGATCGTGGTGTCCGACGGAACGGCGACCACGAGCTGGCCGGTCTCGACACCCTGGTCGGAGACAGGCGATTTCGGCATGCACATGTCGGCTCTTGCCTTGTGCGATGTCGATGGGGACGGGTACGACGAGATCTTCGCCATCGCGGGTACGAACAGCGACCCGAGTGACGAGGACAACATCAACAGCCACCTGCTGATCTGGGACACGAGCAGCAGCTTGAATCTCGCGACGCCCAGCCAGCGCATCGATCTCGGAGACATCGGTTGCTTCGGCCTCTGGGTCGGACCCGCTCTCCAGACCGCTTCGGATGAGGCCAGCGGCCCGTACGACGTCATCGTCGGCGGCTCGCAGACGCTGTCCGTCTTTCGCATCGATACCGCGGAGAGCGAGTGGATCGACGTCTCGTCCCCGAGCTACGTCAGTGCGGGCCTCGGCACCAACATCGGGGCCTTCAACTCCATCCGTGTGCACCGAGACGTGGTCTCCGAGGAGAACGTGCTCGACTACGTCTTTCTCGGCAGCTCGGCCTATTACTACGCGTTCAAGTCCCAGTCGTTCTCACTCAGCGAGTGAGTCGCGAAAGGAGCACCTAGATGTTCCCCATCATCACGAAGCTTGCGCTGTCGCTCGCCTTGACGCTGGCCGGCCCGGAACTACCCGCCGACTTCCATGTCGACGTGCAGAACGGCTTTGACGCGACCGGCGACGGCTCGAGCCAGTCGCCGTGGAAGACGATCACGTTCGCCGTCTCCCAGCTCGGGGGCGGCACGAACCGCGTCCTGATTCACCCCGGACGCTACGACGGCTCGACGGGCGAGACGTTTCCGATCGTGCTGCGAGCCGGCATGACGCTGGAATCGATCGCCGGCGCGGACGAGACCATCGTCTATGGTGACGCTGCCAATGACGTGTTTCGAATCGAAGGTGCCGACGCGGATTGCTCCGTCATCGGCCTGACGATCGAAAACGGAGACTCCGGCGTCGTCATTCTACTGGAACGGGCATTTGCAGTATTGAAGAACAGCACGATCTCAGGAAACATCCTCGCAGGAATCAAGTCGGGTGTTGGCAATGGGAGCTCTCACACGATCGAGATTCGAAACAACACGATCAGTTTCAATGGAACTGGTCTTCTCGGAGAAGGAGGCGGAATCAACGTCGGGATTGATTCCAGCGATAACCTCTTTAGCTCCAACATCGGCGACGCTCTGAGCCTCTCCGGGACCATGGTGGTGGCGAGTACTCGAGATTCGCTCAAAGACAATGGAGGCTGGGGCCTCAAGCAGAAGATCGATCCCGTAGGAGTCC
>JAJDCO010000010.1 GCA_029260795.1 Planctomycetota bacterium
GATACTTGTAGGTGATCGAGAGCGCACTGCCGCCGTTGCCAATGCGGTCGGCGTAGCAGGTTTCACCGGAGGTCAGTGATCCGTCCCATTGGAAGTCGACCGTCAGTCCGCTGTAGTCGACGGGATTCGTCCAGCTCGTCGACTGCCCAATGTCGGTCCAGTTGGATTCGACGATGAGGTTGGACAGCATGTCGTCGTAAAGGCCGCTCCCCTTGTCCGTGGCGCCCTCCATCAGGTCCGGGTCGAAGGTCGAATTCTGCTCATTGAACCAGACCGAGGGCGAAGGAGTGTCCGTGTCGCAGGACTGGGCGAGGGTGACGTCGGGTGTGGCGACGATCGCCGCCAAGAGGGCGATGGCCGCTAAGTGCAAACGGGGGGGGGGGCTTTGTGCATGAGGGCTAACCGGTGCATTTTCAGTCTCCCAGAAAACGTAACGGTGATCCTGCGGCTCTTCATTGTCCACGCTATTCGCGTGTCGGGGGCAGGTCAAGACCAGAGGGGCAGCATTCGAAGGTCGGCGGGTCCGGCGAGTGGTGATGAGGGCGGCGCGGCTGGGCTCGGTGCTCGGTGGCTCGATTGATCGGAAGCTGTCGAAGCGCCACTACTCGCCCGGAGGCTCCCCCTGTTGCAGGGCCGAGGAGGTGTTCTTCAGCGCGACGCATTGAGCGGCCAATGCAACGAGACGTTTTGCGTGAGCCCGTGGCTTGGTGCACGGACCGAGTCTCGAGCCTGGCTCTGGATGTTGGTGCGTTTGCGGCGCGTGTTTTCGTTCGGGGGCAGGAACGGTTGCGGTGGCTGCCCAAGTATGAGCACTCTGGACCGGGCCGATCGGATTCTCTAGAACGGCGGCTCGGACAGGACGATTCCGAGTGGAGTGGAGGCGATGTGCGCCGGTTGGTGGTGCTCGATATCGTGGGGCTGACGGCCGATCACATCGGCCCGAACACGCCGAACCTGCGGGCGCTCGGTGAGGCGGGCGAAGTGGCGGCCCTGTCAGAGATCCTGCCGGGGGTGACGTGCAGCGCTCAGTCGACGATGCTCACCGGACGCTGGCCGGCCGAGCACGGAATCGTGGGGAACGGCTGGTACTTTCGCGACCTGAGTCAGGTGTGGCTCTGGCGGCAGTCGAACCGTCTCGTCCAGGCTCCCAAGGTCTGGGAGCGGGCGCGCGAGCGTCAGCCGGGCTTCACCTGTGCCAACCTCTTCTGGTGGTACAACATGGTCTCCAGCGTCGACTGGGCGGTGACTCCGCGACCCATCTACTGCGCCGATGGGCGCAAGCTGCCCGACATCTACGCTCGACCCGCCCACCTGCACGACGAGCTGGTGGAGCGCCTGGGGCCGTTCCCGCTCGTCCAGTTCTGGGGCCCGGGAGCCGGGATTCGATCCTCGGAGTGGATCGCCGAAGCGGCCGCGCAGGTCCTGGAACGACAGCGCCCCGACCTGACACTCGTCTACCTGCCGCATCTCGACTACGACCTGCAGCGGTTCGGTCCCGCGGACCCGAGGATCCCGGCGCAGCTTCGGGCGATCGATGCCGTGGCGGGCCGGCTGATCGATCAGGCGCGGGCGCAGGACTGTGCCGTGATCGCGCTCTCGGAGTATGGGATCCGGGCCGTCGACCGCCCGGTGGCGCTCAATCGGCGACTGCGCGAGGCGGGTCTCCTGGAAGTGCAGGCGCAGGCGGGGCGAGAGCTGCTCGATCCGGGCGAGTCACGCGCCTTCGCGGTTGCGGATCACCAGATCGCGCACGTGTACGTCCGAGACCCGGCCGATGTCGAGACGGTGCGGGCGCTGTTGGAAGCGACGCCTGGCGTGGACCGCGTTCTCGATCGGGAGGGGCAACGGGCGCATCACCTCGATCATGCGCGCTCGGGAGAGCTGGTCGCGATCGCCGAACCCGGGGCGTGGTTCACGTACTACTACTGGCTCGACGATGCGCGGGCGCCGGACTTTGCCCGGTGCGTGGACATCCACAACAAGCCGGGCTACGACCCGGCCGAGCTGTTCCTCGATCCCGCGCTGAAGGCGCCCAAGCTCCGGATCGCGGGTAAGCTCCTACGCAAGAAGCTCGGGTTCCGCTACCTGATGGACGTCGTGCCCATGCATGGCGAGTTGGTTCGGGGGTCGCACGGTCGCATCGATGAGGACCTGCCCGGTCCGGTTTGGATCAGCTCGGTGCCGCTGCGTGGTGAAAAACGTTACGCAATGACCGACGTCTCCGACCTGATGCTGGACGTGCTGTTCCGTTGAAGCGTCGGCGAGGCGGTGCGGCTTGAAACAGCCCGCGCCGCGGCCCTTTTCGGTGCGGCGCATCTGGTGAGCATAGATTCAAAGCTTCACCGCGGAGCGCGCCGACCACGACCCCTTCCGACGAATCGCGTGCCGTGTTCAGGAGAATCTGCCTCGATTTCCTCAACCTGTTTCTGCTGCGTCACGATAAGGCCCTAAAGGACCGCATTCTCACCAACGCGTTGCATGGGAGAAAACTCTCTCCCAACGGTCCTGATAGAAACAATCGAGGAGTCGTCATGAGCACGAACTGGACACGGACTCAGCTGGAAAACTACCTCCGACGAACGAATGACAATGTTCGTCGATTCTTTCGCCAGCTCGCTTCCAAGGGCAGCATCAACTCAAACCAGATTCGCGTGTCGGCGCAGACCCTCAACGCGACCTTGGCCTACTGCCGTCGGCAGGGCTTCACTCCTCTCTTCTCCACGGTTACGGCCAACAATGGTGTGACCAGCTTCCGCGTCTCTTCGCGTTACGGGAACTGGATCCAGGGCTTCTTCGCCGGCAACGGCAGCAGCTCGAGCACCAGCGGCCGGATCTCCCGAACGACGCGCTCGGCAGCCAAGAGCACGACCTCCAACCGGAGCAAGAGCAGCAGCCGCAAGAGCACGTCGACCGCCAAGAAGACGACCGCCAAGCGTAAGACGACGGCGGCCAAGAGCACGGCGTCGAAGCGTACGACGACGCGTAAGCCGGCCGCTCGCAAGAGCACGGCGAAGCGCACGACGACTCGCAAGAGCACGGCTTCGACGACGCGCAAGCCGACGACGCGCAAGAGCACGGCTTCGAAGCGCACGACGACGCGTAAGCCGGCGACTCGCAAGAGCACGGCTTCGAAGCGTACGACGACGCGCAAGCCGGCCGCTCGCAAGAGCACGGCGAAGCGCACGACGACTCGCAAGAGCACATCCTCGACGACGCGTAAGCCGGCGACTCGCAAGAGCACGGCGTCGAAGCGTACGACGACGCGTAAGCCGGCGACTCGCAAGAGCACGGCTTCGAAGCGTACGACGACGCGTAAGCCGGCCGCTCGCAAGAGCACGGCGTCGAAGCGTACGACGACGCGTAAGCCGGCGACTCGCAAGAGCACGGCGTCGAAGCGTACGACGACGCGTAAGCCGGCGACTCGCAAGAGCACGGCTTCGAAGCGCACGACGACGCGTAAGCCGGCGACTCGCAAGAGCACGGCGTCGAAGCGTACGACGACGCGTAAGCCGGCGACTCGCAAGAGCACGGCTTCGAAGCGTACGACGACGCGTCGCAGCACTGCTGCCAAGCGCTCGACGGCTCGCACTTCGACCGGTCGCAAGAGCACCACGCGCTCGACCGCGAAGCCTACGCCAGCTCGCAAGAGTAGCAGCACGACCACGCGCAGCCGCCGCCCGGCGAGCTCGAAGAGACGCAGCAGCTCCACGAATTCCAATCGTTGGAACAGCTCGACGACGACTCGCGGTGCCAGTGGCAGCAGCACCCGTCGCACCACCGTGCGCCGGCGGGTTGGCAAGGCCGCTCATCGCGTGAGCCGGAACACCAACGCCTCGAATCAGTTCATCTTCCCGAACAACGTCAGCCGCTCCGGCGTCAACGCCTTCATTGAGCTGGCTGCCTTCTTGAACAACAACACCAATGCGCGCACGCGCTACACCCTGAACGTGCGGGGCAACAAGGTCTCGTTGGTCAAGAAGTGAGCCGCGCTACCCTCGCGTAGCCGACTCGCTCGTCGATCGGGCGGACTCGATCCCTTCGAGATCCGCCCGTCGATCCCCTCTTCGCCCGCCTAGCGCCCACTCTCCCCCAGATTCACCTCTCGGGTCTCGCCGGCACTCGTCGTCACCTCACGGACGATGGGGGCCAAGCTCTCGTTCTCGAACGCCAGCTCGATCCGGAATCGACCGATCGGAAGATCATCGAGCCGTGTGCGATGAACGCTCGCGTCGAAGGAGCGCTCCGCGATGAGGAACTGGTCGCCATCCACCAGCTCGATGACTCGAAGCTGGCGGGAGGAGTCCGGTGCCACCTCGAGCTCGGGAAGGACGATCGCCAGCCGAGCAGCCGGCAGCAAGCGAACTTCGATCGACTCGGTATCGGGAGAGAGAGGCAGGCTCTGAGGAGCGTGTCCCGCTGCGCGCGCGTAGACGGCCGTGATCTGCGAGGAGAGGCCAGAGAGCACGAAGCGCCCGTCCTCACCAGAAGCGATGCTCGCTGATTGGAGGTCCAGGGCTTGGGGACGAGGGGACGACAAGCCGATCACCACGGCGCCCGGAATCGGACGGCCTGTCTCGTCGAAGACGCGGCCGCGGATCGAGCGACCGCGCTCGAAGGACCACACACCCAAGTCGAGATCTTGATCTTCTAGAACCTCGATGGCACGGCTCTGGGGCACATAGCCGGCCGGTTGCAGCGTGAGTCGATAGCGCCCTGGGTCGATGCCGGTGAGCCTCACTTCTCGTCCGAGTTCGGAGAGGCCGACTTGAAGCGGTGGTGTCGTGATGGGGAGTGGCTGAAGCTCGAGTGCTGCTCGCTCTGGAGGAGGTGCACCGTCCCCGAGCTCGAGGCGAAACGTGACGTGGCCCAATGGCAGGCGAGGAAGCTTCAGGACAAGTGGGTCGTCGCCGGGACCGACCTCGGCGATGTGGGGACCTTCTTCGGTTCGCCACAGCAAGCTCGCCTTTTGAGAGAAGATCGACCCCGTTGGACCGGTGCGCACCTGATAGCGACCAGGATCCAGGCTCGAAAAGGAGAAGTGGCCTCCGGAGTCGGAGATCGTCCGCGCCCACTCCGTTCCGCCCCGGAGGAGCAGCACGGGAACACCTGCAATGGCGTCGCCTTCCGGATCCTCGACGCGACCGCGGATGACGCTCGGGGGGCCGAGCATAACGATCAGCCCATCGGTTCGTGGAGACCGATCGAGGCGGACACCGGCCTGGCGACCCGGGGCGAGCTCGCCGAATGTCGCGACGACCTCGAGGGAGACCAGCGGCAGACTTTCGAAGACGAATCCCCCATCGGGGCCGCTCGCCGTGATCGACTCGGTCCAGCCGGCTTTCGGCCGAGCGCTGCGCGCCAGCACACGTGCTCCGAAGACGCCTTCGCCCGCCGCATCCACGACTCGACCGGAAAGGCGCCCGCCCGTGTCGAGGCGGAGCGGGACGGGACCGGAGACTTGGCCCGATCGGGTCTCGATCGGACCGACCTCGGTCGGAGCGGAGTCTCCGCCTTGGGCCCAGAGGAACAGGTCCTTACCGGCAGGGAGTGCTCCCAGCACGAAGCGACCGTCCGTTCCCGTGCCTGCTCGGGCGAGCTCGATGACTCCGGTCGGTGTCCGCCGGACCGCGATCACCTCGGCTCCGACCAGAGCGTTGTCCGCCGGGCTCGTCACCCGACCCATGATTCGGGCTGCCGGAATGGCCGAGAGTGGAACGACGTGCGCCGGCGGCCCCTCGCCGGGCGGCACCGCCAGCACACCATCCGGCATCTCGGCCGCCTCGAGGATCTGATCCTCGCTGGCCAACCGGATCTCGAATGGCGAGAGCGAGCGGACGGGGAATCGGAAGGAGACGCGGCCTTGCTCGTCGGCTTCGAAAACATCGTCGAAGGGCCCCTGTGATTGATCGAAGCGCAACCGGGCCTTCGGAATCGGTCGACGGGTCCGTCCATCGACCACCTGCGCCTTCATCTGCGCCGTGCGCGGAAGGTTGAGCACCTCACGCTGGGTCCCTCGAGCCAGCTCGATCATGGCTTCTTGACCGTCGTGCGTCTCGGAAGGCTCTACGACGACTTGATGGGCACCTGGCCGGAGAGAGGAGAACCTGACCGTGCCATCGGCGCCCGTGGAGGTTCGCCAACGTCCCGTCCCGGGTGCGAGGATCTCGAGATCGCGCACCGAGATGGCATGAGTGCCCAGGGCGTCCGCGGTCTCTCGCTCCAGGAGACGCACTTCGAGAGTCGACGCGCCCGAGCTCGAGAGCTCGATCACGAGATCGTCTCGACCCGGTGCGACCGGCTCGGCGACGACCGGTACGAAGCGTGGATGCCGGACATAGACCGCGAGCACGCCAGCTGGGGTCGAGCGGATGTCGAACCGGCCCCGCTCATCGGTTCGATGGGGAAGTCCCGAGCCGACGAGCCGGCGGCCTCGCCGCTCGACCACGACGACCTCGGCGCCCGCCAGTGCTCGGCCCTCGGAATCGCGCACCAATCCCGCCAAGGCAGGGCAGGACTCGAGGGCGAGGTCCAGACCGACGCGACCGGCAGCGGACATCCGAAGGTCGAGCTGCCTCACGAGGGGCGAGTAGCCGGGAGCCTCGATCGAGAGCGTGAGTGCCGTGTCCGGCAGGTCGTCGAATCGGAAGCGACCTTCCGTATCCACCTCGACCTCCGCGAGAGGCTCGAGAACGCTCTCCCACCAGAGGGCATCCGTGCGAAAGACGCGAACGGACAGAGGAGTGCTCGGGAGGTCGGAGCCCGCCAAGACGCGCACTTTCCCGGTCACGACTCCGGCTTCGATGCCCTCGGGGGGTGACATGTCGACGGAGGTCGGCGGTTCGGTTTGCGAGGACCGGCTCTCGTCTCGAGCGGCTGGTTCCTCGTCCGTCGAGCACTGCGAGAGTGGGAAGACGATTCCGGCGAGGAGCAACCCGAAGGTCGCCGCCCTGAGCATGCGCAAGGATCGGTTCACGGGAGTGAGCTTTCGGTCGACGGCAGGTTCGAGCGAACGGACCGCTTCAGCTCGGTGACGAAGGAATCCTGAGCGTTGCGGCATCGGCGGAGATTGACGGGTATCTTAGAGCACTCGATTCTGAAGAAAAAGCTGCGCATTGGCTTGGAAGGGGCTTTTCCCTCTCGGGGTTTTCCGCCGATGATGGAACACGCCGCGAAAGGGGAGCCACTGCAGTGTGGATCCAACCGAGAGATCGGGGAGTGATCATGAGTCAAGCACAGCGCGGACGAGCCTTGGGCTGGATGGCTTTGACGGGCCTGGTAGCCATCGGGCTCGGCAGTCTCGTCTGGATGGAAGTGTTGGCTCTCCGTGCCGAGACTCCGGCCCCTCTCGCCAATGCTCCCTCCGTGACCGAAGCGCTCACCGAGGAGAGCGCTCCTCGGGCAGTCCGTCTTCTCGATCGAGATGGCGACGAGTCGGCTGCGACCGACGAAGCCCCCGTCGCCCGCCCGGTCCCCCGCTCTCTGCTGACGCTGCCGTCCTCGGTTCCTTCGGACGCCGAGCTCGGCTCACCGTGGGACCAGCACTGGGCGAGCGTTCGACCGCGGCCGTCGACGACGGGCGTCGACCTCGAGATCACGGGACCGCCGGATCATCTCTTCGTGGCATTCGTCGGACCGGGGGACTCCGAGGTCTTGCTTCCGGTCGCCGCCGGGCGCTTGGACGCGACGGGCACGGCCACCTTGCCGGCGATCTTCCCAGCGGAGTCCGCGCTGCGTGTGCCGGATCTCAGCCCGGATCGGTACTACGTGGTCCAAGAGGGCGACGCTCCCGACGACATCGCTCGCCGCTTCTATGGCAACGAGCAGCTTTGGCGCCAGATGCTCCGCTACAACCGCTTCGAGTGGGGAGACCTGAGACCGGGAGAGGTGTTGGTGCTTCCGCATCCGGCACCCGAGGATCTCCCGCCGGGCGGCGTACTCGACGTCAACCGCCGCACGGTCTTCGTCCGCCTTGCCATCATCCCGCCAGGTCTGCTGCGCTGAGTCGGCTCTCAGCCGCCTCGGTCGAAGTCGTGGCGCCTCGCTCTTCGGGGGCCCCTCGCGGTTCGACCGCCTGTGCGGTAAGAAGAAAAAGAGAGCGGAGAAAGGTCAGCTTCGTCCTGCCGGGCCCTTTGAGGATCGATGCCCTTTCTCCGCCCTCGGATTCTCGAGAGAGGTGACGAAAGCGTTTCCGCTTTTGTCCTGATTGCTACGGGTGGGAACCGGAGGGCGTCGGGGCCAATTCCCGCGAGGGCCACTTTTTTCTCAGCCGGGACGGAGACGACGTGGGCCGCACTCTCTCGATCGCCCAATACGATTCCTTTACCGACCGGCCATTCACGGGCAATCCAGCGGCGGTCGTGTGCGATGCCGGCGAGCTCACCGATGAAGAGATGCAGGCCATCGCGCGGGAGATGAATCTTTCGGAGACCGCCGAGGCCCGAGGCCTGATCCTGATCGTGACGTGCGTTCGATCGACTTCCCATTGCCCCCGGGAAAGCATTGCATGGGGCGACCACTTCGGTAGGATCGGGGCTTCGTCGAACCCAGGAGAGCATCGAACATGAGCATCGGAACCCGGAGGATCCCGAGGGCACGACCCTCGAAGCGCTTCTCCCGTTTGCCAGGCGAGCGGGGTGGACAGCGATCCGTGTTCCGGCTTCGAGACTGAGCCGGCGGCTGGGTCGTCCTCCGCCTCGCTGCTCCAGCTCTGGGAATCGTTGACGGATACCCGTTGGAGACACCTTCTCCTCCTAGGTTCCGTCACTCGTGAGGGAGCGGCGTAGGCTGCCTCCGAGCTCGATCGATGCGACGCCTCGAGACAGAAAGGGAACGTCATGGCGGCGGGAAAGAGCGGCATCACGCCGCGGAGTGAGGATTACTCGAGTTGGTACAACGACGTCATCAAGCAGGCCGGGTTGTCGGATCATTCGCCCGTGCGCGGCTGCATGGTCATCAAGCCGTATGGCTACGCGATCTGGGAGCGCGTTCAGAGCGTGTTGGACGGGATGATCAAGGCGACGGGTCACCAGAACGCCTACTTCCCTCTCTTCATCCCGATGTCGTTTCTCACGCGTGAGGCCGAGCACGTGGAGGGCTTCGCGAAAGAGTGCGCGGTCGTCACGCACCACCGCCTGAAGGCAGGTGGCGAAGGTGAGGCGGCGGTCGTCGTCGACCCGGCGGCCGAGCTCGAGGAGCCGCTGATCGTTCGCCCGACCTCCGAGACGATCATGTACAGCGTCTTTGCCGACTGGATCGAGTCGTGGCGAGACCTGCCGCTGCTGATCAACCAGTGGGCGAACGTCGTGCGTTGGGAGATGCGGACTCGTCCGTTCTTGCGCACGGCCGAGTTCCTCTGGCAGGAAGGTCACACAGCGCACGAGACGCTCGAAGAAGCCGAGGCGGAGGTCCGGAAGATGCTCGATGTCTACGCGACCTTGGCCGAGGACTACATGGCCATGCCGGTCATCAAGGGACGCAAGACCGAGGCGGAGCGTTTCGCGGGAGCACTGCACACTTACTGTATTGAAGCTTTGATGCAAGATGGCAAGGCGCTTCAAGCCGGGACCTCGCACAACTTGGGCCAGAACTTCGCCAAGGCCTTCAACGTCTCGTTCACGGGACGAGAGGGAAAAGTCGAGTACGCCTGGCAAACCAGCTGGGGCGTGAGCACGCGCCTGATCGGCGCGCTCATCATGACGCACAGCGACGACAACGGGCTCGTACTACCGCCGAAGCTGGCACCGATCGAGGTCGTCGTGATCCCGATCTACAAGAGCGACGAGGACCGCGACCTGGTCCTCGGTGCCTCGGCCGAGCTCGCGCGCGCTTGTGAGGGCAAGATCCGCTTGCACATCGACGATCGCGACCAGTTCCGGCCGGGGCACAAGTTCTTCGAGTGGGAGAAGAAGGGCGTCCCGATTCGGCTCGAGCTGGGTCCCCGCGACCTCAAGGAGAACAAGGTCGTCCTCGCACGCCGCGACACCGGTGAGAAGAGCCCGGTCTCGAGAGACGGGCTGCTCGAGCATCTGGTCGGCCTCCTCGGCGAGATCCAGGCAAACCTCTTCCAGCGGGCTCTCGAGTTTCGTGAGCAGAGCACGCGTCGAGCGTCCAACTACGATGAGTTCAAGCAGATCCTCAAGGAGCACCGCGGTCTGGTGCAAGCTCACTTCTCGCTCGATCCGGAGTGGGAGGAGCGCATCAAGAACGAGACCAAGGCGACCGTCCGCTGCTTGCCGATCGATGCCGAGCTGCCGGCCGGTGCCCAGTGCATCTTCTCGGGTGCCGAAGCCAAGTCGGACGCCCTCTTCGCCATCGCCTACTGATCCTCGGCTCTCCGGGGGCGGACTCGATCTGCCCCCGGACCCTCTTCCTTCGGACAGCGTTCCGAGCGCCCGCCACCTGTCACACCGCGGTGACACCTTCTGAGCATTCTCACCGAAGCGGCTCTTCGAGGATCCGAGCGCGCGGGCTGCGAGGCCGTCGGCGACAGCGCGGCTCTCTGGATTGTCGGTACCGGCTCACCCCCCGATCCTCCGCGACCCCTCGAAGCGCCGCATCCTCTATCCATTTGATCTTAAAAGGCTTGTGGGCTTCTCTTCGTCTCGAAACCGCTTGCCGGGTGCGGATGAGCGAGGTAATGTGAGAAGCAGAGGGCGGGTGGTCTGGGCACTTCGCGGGCAACCGGTCGTTCGGGCAGTCCGCGCAGCCCGGGGCGCCTGGACAGATCCCCGATTACTGTTAGAATCTGCAACGTTCGCCAGAACAAAGGCCTGAGTCGTTTTTCAAATATCCGTCCCATCGCCCTCGCCGCTCAAGATCCGCCGCTGCGGTGAGGTTTCATCGTGCGATCGGGGACGCGCCAGAAAGCAAAGAACATGAGCTACGATCTCTTGGTCATCGCCTCCGACGCGTGCTCGACGACGAACTTCAGCCACATGGATTTTCAGGGGCTGGCGGACAAGTGGGGCATGAGCCTCGACGAGTGGAACCGGATGATTGACGCGCGGCCGCCGCGCTGGGCCGTCAACGGCACCGAGATGATCTTCCCGGCGATGGACATGTACTACCGCAACGGAAGGCAGCTCAACATCAGCGAGGCGGAGCGGACCGCCTACTACGACTCGCGCGGTACCCAAGAGCTCAAGTATCTCAACGGGATCTCGTTGGCAGACTTCACGACTCGCCACGGATTCACGGTCGAGGTGATCAACACGCTTGCGGCCGACTTCCACAACCTCGAGGAATACCTCGCCCAGGGCCCGCGAGCGGTGGCCATCTCGACGACGTTCATTCCGAACCGTCGCCGAGTCGAGGAGATCGCGGCCTGGATCAAGGAGCGCGACCCGAGCGTTCATATCATCGTCGGCGGTCCGCTGGTGCGTTACTCGCACATGGTCCATGAGCAAAAGCCCGAGCTCAAGGACATCCCGCTCATCGACAACCTCTACTTCTTCCAGAAGAACGAGCCGCATCCGAATCCCTCGATCGATGCGCTGGTGGTCGACGCCCGCGGTGAGCAGACACTGATCAAGGTCCTCGAGCACATCAAGAAGGGCCAAGACTACAAGCAGCTGCCGAACATTGCGTACTACGGCTCCGATCACCGCTTGACGGTCAACCCGCTCGAGCCCGAGCAGATGGGCGTCGAGGAGTGGGAGATCGACTGGGAGAACCTCCCCGAGCGCTACCTGGGACCGGTCGTGGCCGTGCGCGGCAGCCTCGGCTGTCCGCTCCGCTGCAAGTTCTGCTCGTTCGTGGTCCTGTACCCCGAGTGGGAGCTCAAGAGCGTCGACTTCATGGAGCGAGAGCTCAAGAAGATCGCCTCGCGCAGCTTCATCAAGAGCATCTGCTTCGTCGATGACAACCTCTTCCTGCGCCGCGATCAGGTCGATCGATACTCGCGCATGATGGCCGAAGCCAAGCTGCCCTACAGCTGGGCCGGATTCATCCGCGTCGACAGCATTACCGAAGAGAACGTCGATTGGGTCGCCGAATCCAAGTGCGCGGGCATGATGCTCGGCATCGAGTCGGGCGACCATACCGTGCTGAAGAACATGCGCAAGGTGCAGCGTCCCGAGCGCGTGCTGAAGAACATCGCACTCGTCAACAAGCGCGGCATCACCACCCACAGCTCGTTCATCGTCGGCTTCCCGGGAGAGACCGAGGAGACGATCGGCAACACCATCCAGCTGCTCAACGACTTCGAGGACTCCGGGCCGGGCTTCAACTGGTTCAACGCCTGGCTCAACGCCATCCTCCCGCTCACGCCGGTCGACAAGGAAGGCGACAAGTGGGGCGTCGATGGCTACTTGTGCGACTGGAAGCACGACACGATGAACGTCGCCGAGGCCGGTGAGCAGATCAAGCGGATCTACCGCGAGGTCACTCAAGGTGCCTACGTCGGCTACCTGTTCGACGACATGGGGCGCTTCGCCTACGCCGGCGGACACGAGGACAATCTCGAGGCCATGCAGCTGCGACAGGCGCTCGCCGTCATGGACGAGGACGGGCTCGAGTCCTTCAACGGCGTCACGCGAGCCGTGGCCCTCGATCGACTCGAAGAGCTGGTGATCCATCAGCCCGATCGAATCGTGGTCGAAGACGAGGAGCCGGCCGAGAGCGAGATCAACCCGATGCTCTCGGGTACCAGCGAAGCCTAAGACAAGACGACGGCCCGGGCGAAGCACAGAGTGCGTCCGCGGAGAGTGCGTCCGCGGAGCTGCCGCCGCATGCGTCGCCGTATCTCTCGAGCCTCCTCGCGCGAAGCGGAGCTGACGCCAAGACGAAAGCGGAGGACCCGACGGACCGCTTGCAATCATCGTCAGGCCCTCGTTAGCTGGGTCCAATTCGCCCGAGCTTCGACGGACTTGCTCGGGATTCACGCCCGACTGTGAGGGAGCGCCTTGTCACACGCCGAGGAAGCACCGGCTGATTGGCTGGTCGAGCAGGCCGCCTGGCTACCGAGGTCGGGACGCGCGCTGGACGTCGCCTGCGGATCGGGTCGCAATGCTCTCTTCCTGGCTGATCGAGGCCTCGAGGTCGTCGGCCTCGATCGGGACGAGGAGGCGCTCGATCGAGCTGCCGAGCGCGCTCGCGCTCGCAGTCTCGAGGTCACCTGGCGAGCACAGGAGCTCGAGCAGGGCTGGCGACCCGAGCTCGACGCGTGGGACCTGATCCTCGTCTCCCGCTTCCTCTTTCGACCGCTGCTCCCTGCCCTCGGTCCCGCGCTTCGACCGGGAGGCCGGCTCTTCTACTCGACCTTCTCGCGAGACCAACGCGCCTTCGGTCGCCCGCACCGTGAGGACTTTCTACTCGCTCCCAACGAGCTCCTCGAAGCCTGTCGGGGTCTGCGAGTGAGGCACTACTTCGACGGCGTACGCGGCCATGAGCAGGCGAGCGAGGCGGTCGTCGAGCTGGTCGCCGAGCGGGAGCTGATGACGTGAGCCTCGAGGACCGCATTCGTGACGAGGCCCTTCGATTGGGATTCGCGGCAGTCGGTATCACCGCCGCCCGGCCGATCGAAACGAGCTTTCTTCATGACTGGCTTCGCTCCGGGCACCAGGCCGACATGCAATTCATGGAGCGAGACCCCGAGCGTCGGGTGGATCCCGAGGCGCTCCTGCCCGGCGCGCGCTCGGTGATCTCGGTCGCCCTCGACTATCATCGGCCCGATCACACTCCACCGGCCAGCGGCCCGAAGATCTCGCGTTACGCGGTCGGTCGGGACTACCACCTCGAGCTTCCCGAGCGATTGAACCGACTCCTCGCGATGATCCAGCGGGAGCGGCCGGGGGCTCGCGGCTTCGTCGCAGTCGATGCGCAGCCGACCTGCGACAAGATCTGGGCGCAACGGGCTGGCGTCGGCTGGATCGGCAAGCACTCCAACGTGCTTCGACAAGGCCTCGGCTCGTGGTTCTTCCTCGGCGAGCTCATCGTCGATCTCGAGCTGGCGGAAGACGCTCCGGCGGTCGACCATTGCGGGACGTGTACGGCCTGCATCGACGCTTGCCCGACGGGTGCGATCGTAGCGGATCGGGTGGTGGACGCGCGCCGGTGCATCTCGTACTGGACGATCGAGCGCCGCGGCGAGATCCCCGAGGCATGGCGCAACCGCCTCGACGACTGGATCTTTGGCTGCGACGTGTGCCAGGAGGTCTGCCCCTGGAATCGCGAGGCACCTTCCAGTGCGGTGGCAGGCTTCGCACCGCGTGAGCTCATCGCGCGGAGTCGACCCGAAGAGCTGATGGCGGCGGCTCAGCAGAACTTCAAACGTTCATTTCCGGAGAGTGCGCTCGAGCGTACACGACGCGGAGGCTTTCTCCGCAACCTGACACTCTGGCTGGCGCGTCAGCCCGGGCCGAAGACGCGCGCGCTCCTCGAGCAGCTCGTCACCGATCGCGATGCCAACGTTCGACATCACGTCCAGTGGGCCCTCCGTGAGCTGGAGAAGGAGACCGAGACCTGAGCTCTCACGGTGGGCCGCGCAGCAGATCGTGACGGAGCTGCTCGGCGGGTGTCACCACGCGTCGGAAAAGCAGCCGCATCGTCAAGGCGATCGCGATCGTGTCCGAGAACAGCAGCGTGAACATCACCAGAATCTGATACATCGCCGCTTGGCTCGCCTCCTGACCGGCCAGCATCTGGCCCGTCATGATCCCGGGCAGCTTCACGATCCCCATCACCATCATCGCGCTCAGGCGAGGGATCAGGCCCGCTCGAAAAGCCTCGCGCGTGATCGGTCGGAGTGCCTCCTTCGCCGGCGCACCCAAGCTGAGCAGGCACTCCACCTCGTCGCGTCGCTGTCTGCCCGCCGCCAGGAAGCGCTCGGCCGCCACGGCCGAGGCCGCCATCGAGTTGCCCAGGATGAAGCCGCCGAGGGGGATCCACAGATCGGGTCGATCGGGTGCCAGGCGAAGCAAGCCGCCGACGTAGAGCAGCGTCGCGATCGCGCTCGAGAACAGGGCGCCGGAGAGGAGCCACGGTGACAGCACCCGTCGCACACCGGCCTGCTTGGAGGCGGCGGCGTGGCCGGCCACGATCGACATCGCCATCAGGATGGCCGCGATCGCGAACGGGGAGCGCCACGAGAAGACGGCGGCGAGCAGGAAGCCGATCGCCAGAAGCTGAACCGTGGTCCGCAAACCGGCCACCAGGATCGTCCGACCGAGCTCGAGCCGCTGCCAGGCCGACAGCCCGATCGTGGCCCCGAGCAAGACGGCCGCGCCACTTAGCTCGAGGGGGCCCAGCTCCGGAGGTGTCATGGCGTGGGTTCCGGCTCGGGCTCGGAGAAGAAGACCTGAGCAGCTCGGGTGCGCGGCGCGTCCAGGACGTCCGGAACCGATCCGGTCTCGACGAGCTCTCCCTCGACGAGGACCCAAAGCGAGCCACCCAGGCGCCGGATCTCCTCGAATCGATGGCTGGTCTGGACCAGGGTCGCCTGCCGCTCCCGCGCCCATCCGAGCAGGCTCGCGCCGAGCTGGCGGGCTTGCATGGGATCGAGCGCGCTCGTCGGCTCGTCCAGCACGAGGATCGAAGGCTCCATCAAGAGCGTGCGGGCTAGCGCGACGCGCTGCCGCTCGCCACGCGACAGCACGTCTCCGACCCGATCCAGCCAAGCGCCCTCCAGCCCGCAGACGGCCAGCGCGGCTTCGAGCTCCGTGCGGGATCTCGCTCTCGGCGTCGGAGCCCAACGCTCGGCGCTCCGAAGGTTGTCTTCCACGGTGCCGGGCAGCAGGAACGGCTCCTGCGGGACCAGGCCGACCGTTCGGCGCAGCTCGCGAACGGGCCACTCGGTGATCGATCGACCCAGGATGCGGACCTCGCCCGATTGTGCTTCGTCCAACCGCGCCAGCAGGCGTAGGAGCGTCGTCTTGCCCGATCCGGACGGACCCGCAATGTGCACGATCTCGCCTCGCTCCGCACGGACGGTCACGTCGTGAAGGAGCCAGCGGTCGTCGCCGCGACGCCCGACGCCTTCCAGCTCGAGGGCCTTGCCGGTCATCGACCGGCCACCGAGCTCACTCGAAGAGCATCGCTTGCCGAGGACCAGGGCGTCGGAACTTCGTGGGAGGAGGGTCGTCGGCGGGTACGAACCCGAGCCGATTCGCGGTCACCCGAAAGAGCTGTCGCGCGCTCTCCCAAAGCGGGCTGCTTCCGGCGTGTCGGGCGCCGAACCGGGAGTCGTTCAGCTCCCCTCGGCGCTCGGTGCGCAGCTTGGAAAGCACCTTCTCGGCGCGGTTCGAAAACGAATGTCGCAGTCGGCGCATGAAGACCGCCTCCACGCTGCCGGGAAGTCTCAGCATCGAGGTCCCGGCATGACGGGCTCCCGCCTGACGCGAACGCTCGAGCAGAGTCGGGATGTCCGAGTCGTTCAGCCCCGGAATCAGAGGTGCCACGATCACGCCGGTGGACACCTCCGCCTCGGCCAGCGCCGCGAGCGCTTCGAGGCGCTTGCTCGGGCTGGGCGCTCCGGGCTCCACGAGTCGCGCCATTTCGGCATCCGAGAAGGCGAGGCTGAACCACACTCGCACCCACGAGTGTCGGCTGAGCTCCGCGAGGAGCTCGGTGTCTCGCCGAACCAAGGCGCCCTTGGTGATGATCTCCACCGGGTTGCGATACTCGAGGCAGACCTCGAGCAATCGGCGCGTCAGCCCGTAGCTCGCCTCGAGTGGCTGGTAGCAGTCGGTGTTCCCGGAGAGCGCGATCAGCTCGCCTCTCCACCGGAGTCGCTCGAACGCGGCGCGGAGCCTCTCGGGTGCGTTCGACTTCACGACGATCCGCGACTCGAAGTCGCTGCCGGCCCCGAAACCGAGAGTCTCGTGAGTGCGACGAGCGTAGCAGTAGGCGCACGCGTGAAAGCATCCTCGGTAAGGATTGACGCTCCAACGAAACGGCAGATCCGGGCTGTCGTTGCGAGACAGGATCTCGCCGGCTCGCTCTTCGAGCACTTGCACCCGGGCCGTGGGCGGCGGTCCGAGCCACTCGACGTGCCGGGATTCGAAAGGATTGGGAGGATTGTCGACCGGCCGGGGCATGGCGAAGCCCTTCTGACCGATCCCACCGCGTCCGGGATTGTCGCGAAGTTTGGCTTCTTCGTAAAGAGGAGGGGCATCGGTTGGTCGATGAGGATGGGTAGAATCGGTCGACCGGTGCCATCGACCCGTCCTTCCCATGCCCGCCGAGGAGCCTTTGCGTGCCTTTGCCTCGAACTGAACGAATTGCCCGACTCCTGTCCGGGATGCTGCTGATCGTCGTCGGAGGCTGTGCCCTCGAGCCGGAGGAGCACGAGGTCCCCGTCTCCCCGACTCGCGTGCGAGGGATCGGTCTCGAGCTCGCCGGGCCCTACGTCATCGGGTTGACGAATGCCCTCGGCAGCTCTCTGACGGCGCCGCCCTCTTGGACTCGCCCCGGGCCCGGTCTGCTGGCCGGGCTGAAGACGGCCGAGGGCGGATGGACGGCACCCCGAGGGCAGCTCGAGCGCACCCAGGCGTCGGCGGAGCGATCGGCGTTGACGGTGACGTCGTTTGGGCAACCCGGACGGGGAGACGTTTTCGGCCAGCTTCGGACTCTGGTGCGGCCCGATGACGACGGCCTGATCCTGAGCCAGTCCGGTGAGCTGCAACCGGCGAGCGCGGCCGTGGGCTGGGGATTGGTTCTCCCCGAGGACGTGACGATCTACGTGCCCGGGCACGACGGTTTGCTCTTCGACGCCGACTCGGCATTGGGTACGTGGACCTTTCGCTACCCCTGGTACTGGGAAGCGCCGTTCGTGTTGGTGCATCGCGGTGAGAGTGGCTGGCTGATTCGTGCCGACGATGGCGAAGCCACCTTCAAGTCGCTCTCCTTGGCGAGGACTCCGGACGGCTTTCGCCTCCGTTTCGAGGTGGAAGCGACACCTCCGCTGCGTGCCGAGACGCGAGCACCTGAGACCGCCTGGCACCTCGAGCCCTATCAAGGATCCTGGGTGGTGGGGGCAGAGCGCTACCGCCGGCTTTGGCGCGATCGATTCGCCGAGCGGCGCGAGGAGCTCCCGGGCCCGGATTGGGTCGACGAGATCGGCTTGGTCGTACGCCACGAGCTCGAGGACCGCGACAGCCTCGAGGCCCTCGCCCAGCGCATCGATCCGCGCCACGTCCTGCTCTACTCGACGAGTTGGCGACGAGCGGGCTTCGACCGCGACTATCCGACCTACGTCGAGCGAGCGGGTCTGGCCGGGGACTTGGCTTGGGCGAAGGCGCGGGGCTTTCGGGTGATGCTGCACGTCAACTTCTTGGGCTGCTCCTACGACCATCCGGCGTGGGAGTCTCTGCGCCCGTTCCAAGTGAAGGACCTCGGATCGGGCCAGCCCCGAGAGTGGCGCAACGAGAACGTCGTCGGCCAACGGTTCGCGATCATCAATCCGGCGAGCCGTCAGTGGCAGACGTTCTTCGTGGCCGAGATGGAGCGCGTCGTGCGGCGCCTCCAACCGGATGCCCTTCACCTCGATCAAAACGGCAACTTCGAGAACGACGGCAACGGACGCATCGACGGTGCGACGATGATGGAAGGTGGGCTCTTCCTGCACGAAGCATTGCGTCGGGCCCTCCGCGGAGTCGCGCTGTCGGGAGAGGACCTCAACGAGCTGACCGCGCCTTTCCTGGATTTCTCACAGCGGCGCGCGTTCGGCGCCGAGGCGAGCGTTCCGTTCTTCCGTTGGGCTCAGCTGCTCGATGCGCATGCCGTCAACTCGTACCTCTTCGGTGACTGGGTCGAGTCCTATGGCTCGCTCGCCACGATCTCGTCGGAGCGAGCCGAGCTCCGACTTCCCTGGGCGGCCGCCTACGATCGTTGGGGCATGTTGCCGACGTGGTCGCCTTCGTCTCCACGGGCGCTCGGAGAGTCGACGCCGATGACGGAGAGCTTGCTCGCCGCCGCACGTTGGCGGGCCTCGTTCGCACCGACCGTCAGCCATGACGCTCGTGATTGGGACGAGGGCGCATTGTTCGCTTTCCGCGGTGGCGACGGCGAGCTCGTCCGCATCGAAGAGACCGAGACGGGTTGGGCGTACACGGGTGCGGCGGCGCCTCCTTTGAACCAGGTCCACGGAGCCCGTGAGCTGGATCCGGCTTGGTGGATCCCGGACTGGCCGGCCGTATCCGAGCACGGGCGAGCGGCTTTGCTGGACCCGGAGTCCGCCTACGTGGCGATTCCGAGAGGCTGGCGTCGTCAGGAACCCTGGATCGAGGTGCCGGCCGGGACCGAGGCCGTGCTGGAGCATGCCGTTCGAGACGAGAGTGTCAGCTGGGTGAAGCTCGGACCCGGAGGTCGGCCGATCCTCGACCTCCTGCGCGTCACGACCGGTGTCGTCAGTGGCTTGCGCACCGAGCTCGGAGTCGAGCCCGTTCGGCGCGAGGGGATGTCTCTCGGGGGGAGAGGCAGCGGCGGCGTCTGGCGGCTCGATGCGGGTGTGCAGCTCGCCGCGCCACCCGTCGTCGTCTCCAGCGATGTCCGTGATCGACGACACCCGAGAGTCTTCGTCGAGTGGCGTATCGACCTCCCGCCGCGGCCCACTCGGTTGGAGCTCACGATCGGTCCGCCCGAGTTTCGGCGAACGGCACCGGCCCGGCTTCGCGTCGAGGTCCGCGCCGGGGAGTATCGTGACGAGCTGCTCTTGGAGTATTCGGGTGACGCCACCGAGCAGCTCGAGATCGACCTGCCGGCCGGCGGTGATTCGCGCGCCACCGTGAGGGTCGAGCTGCTGGCACCGGAGAATTCGGGAGACGCTCCGAGTGAGGTGGTGCTCCGAGAGGTTCGGCTGCTTCCGGCGACCGGACCCGCCGTCGAGCTGCAGCTGCAGGTTCCTCGGGAGCCCATCGCCGTTTCAGGTGCTGAGCAGGGGGCCGCCGACGGAAACGCCTTGACCGTGAAGCTCGAAGTGCCCGGCACCGTCGCCGTCTTCCACCCTTCGCCGAATGTGCTGCCGTGGCTCATCGACGAGGGAGGCCGCGTCACGGAGGAAGCTCTTCGTCGACTCGGCTCGGTCGCACCCCGTGCGATCGGTCGTGATTCGCGTCCCGCTCATGGGGTCTCGCCCGACCCACTCCGGCCCGAGCGCCGTCTCGTCGTGGGACGCGTGCCGGAGGCTGGCGGCCGCTTTCGAGGTGCGGTCGCGGTGGCGAACCCTCTCGGGCGAGTCGAGTTCCGGATCGAGATCGACGGTCGACCGCTCTGGTCGAGGCGAGTCGAAGGCTCCGAGGCTTGGGAAGCCTTCGACTTGGATCTGAGCCCCTGGGCAGGTCGCCCCGTGGCGATCGAGCTCGTGACCGACCCCTTGGGATCACACGTCGGTGACTGGGCCGTCTGGTCCTTCCGACCCGGCGATTGACCGGGTCCTCGGGATCAGTGCCTGGGTAGCGACCGTGCCTCTTGGACTCACTGGCGTCCGGCGGTGAGCTGACTGGCCTGCGTCACTCGAATCGAGTAGACCCCTTCGCCGAGCGGGCCTCGCCGACACACTGGTCCTCGCGCGGTCACCGTCCGTCCGACCAGCGAGTCGAGGTCGGGCAGACGAGGGAAGGCGTCGGCCGGGATGTAGACGGTGATCGCTTTCTTGTAGTCGCGAGCGAAGTTGAGAATCGCCGCCCCTGCGTTCGGTCGATGCACCTTGACGACCTCACCCGTCACTGCAATCTCCCTCAGGAGCAGTCGCTCGAATCCCTCGAGGTCGTTCGCAGCGATGGCAGGACGGCGCACGGGCTCCCACTTCCGGGACGCCTTCGCAGTGTGGCGAACTACCGGTCGTTCGATTCGGCAATCGACCCACAGTGGCGCGTGGTCGGAGCCGCTGTTGTCAGCGTGCAGTGCATCGGAGGCCACGGTTTTCAGGTCGGGCGTCGTGAGGATGAAGTCGATCTGCTCGGGCTGGCCTCGGTACACGTACGAGTAGCGCCGCTCCTCCGGGATGCGTTGCGTCGGGTCTTCGAGGAGGGCGAAGAGCGGAGCCAAGGGGGTCGATTCTCGCGTGTCGTTGAAGTCACCGAGCACCACGAACGGGACCGCAGGCTCTCGTTGTCGATATCGTTTCACGAGTGCACTCACGGTCTCTGCTTCGCGCCGCCGCTGGCGATCGCTCTGCGCCTTCGAGCCTCCTTTGGACTTGAGATGCACGACGCCGATGGCGAGCTCGTCCCGGGCGTTCAGGCGCAGGCGAAACACGGGAAAGTCGCGCGAGAATCGTGCGCCACCTTCGAGGTCGCGCAAGCGATGACTGATGGCGGCTTCCATCGGAAAGCGAGACAGCAGACCGCAGTCGATCCCGCGCCCATCGTTCCCCTCGAGAAGCTCCACATGCGGAAACGGGCGAGCCAGATGCTCATTGAGTCGCTCGAGCACGGCCCGGTTCTCGACCTCCTGGACGCCGATCACGTCCGCGTCGAGTGAGTCGATCGTGCGCGCGATGACCTGAAGCTCCTCGACCGCCTTGGGATTCGTGCCTTCGTCGTCCTTTCCCGGCTCGTCGACGTTATCGAAGAGATTGAGCAGGTTGAACGAGGCGATTCGAATCTGATTCGGGTCTTCGCCCGTCGTCGGCGAGAGAAGCGGTAGCAGGGTCCACAAGACGAGCCAAACGGTCACGGTCATGCTCCGGTCAGGCGAGTTTCGGGCGCGGTCACGACAAGTCGACAATCATAGCGCATGCGATCGGGGTCACCACAGAGTGCGCGCACGGGGATTTGAACCACGGAGGGCACGGGGGAGCACGGAGTGGAGGAGCGGAGTGGAGGAGCGGAGAGGAGATGAACGGCCGCTGGGAAAGGGTGGCTGGCTGGGGGTCGTACTCGGTCGGCCGATTGATTAGCCTCTAGAGACGTCGGCGCGCGGACCCTGGGGGAATGGTCATTCGGGCGCCGCCTCGCGACGATGCCCCGCAGACCTCGGGAGATGGAACAGATGGCCGCGCGACTGCTCACATGGGTCTGGATCGCCCTCTGCCTCGGCGCCCTCGTCGGTGCACAAGAGGCGCCGCCCAAGAAGAAGGTACCGAAGATTGGCCCCAAGCATGGCGGCTTGGAGCCCCAGGGGCCGAGCGGCTCAACGGGTCCCGGCGGGCAAGCGCAAGATCCCAAACCCGAGACCGAATCTCCGCCCGCTCGAGAAGAGGTGGACGATCTGGCCGATCTGCTGCCACCCGAGACGCCCCGCGAGACCTGGGACGCGCGCTTCTTGATCAACGGTCTCAAGGGCTGGCCGGACGACCGCTCCCGTACGGATGCGGACATTCTCGTCTCACGGGGCGAGCAGGACCTACCGGTTTTGCGGCGGACTTTCCTCGAGGTACAAGTTCCGCGGCTGAAGGCCGCGCTGGCCGAGATCCTGGGCCGTCTTCGCGACGATCAATCCTACAACGCGCTGGTCCGGGCGCTGGAGACCACCTCAGGCCACGAGCATCCAGCCGTGTACTTTCGTTCGCTCTTTCTGATCGATCGCGCGCGGGCGGTTCCGGATGTGACCCGCCTGTTGGAGCATCGCATCACGGCGCTGCGGAACTCGGCCGAAGCCTTCTTGAACGAGAACCTCCGGCGCGAGGAGTCCGCCGAGGTCGAACGGTATCTCACGGCGCGAAAGACCTCCGTGCGGCTTCGGGCTCATCGCATCTTGGCGCGAGTCGCACCGCTGGAGTCGATCGAGCACTTCATCGCCGGTCTCGGTGACGACCAAGCCTCGATCGCTCAGCTTTGCCTCGAGCGCCTGGCCGAGGTCTCCGATCCGGTCATTCTCGAGCGCCTGGCGGCCGAGGCGCGCTCGTTCCCGTCGCGGCGCGGCGCTTATGCCAGCCTCGCCCTCGTCCTTCGCGAAGAGCGTCACGGTGAAGAGATCCTGCAGCCTTCGGACCTTGCGCGCTATCGCCCGTCCTTGCTGCGAGCCGATCCTCTCGAGGCCGGAGTTGCCGCGGTGGTCGTCGCGACGCTCGGCTATCGCTCCGACGATCCCGAGCATGCCGAGTTGCTCAATCGCGAAGCTCCGACCGCCTTGGTCGCCGCCTTGGCAGTCCGCGGCTACTACCGCGACTACGCGACGCTCGCACCGCGCATCGTATCCCGGCTCACTCTGCTGAGTGGGGAGAGCATCGGCCGCGAGGTTCCCGCCTGGGTCGACTGGTGGGAGAAGCAGCACACGCAGTTTCGAGCTCGCCGCCGCCTCTTCGACGTGCCGGCAGCCGACTACCGCCATCTCGTCCTCTACTACTTCCGAGGCGATGAGGGGGGAGCGGCCAGGCCGAACAACCTGCTCTTTCGCGGTCTCGAGCTGCAGGATTCGCCAGCCGTGCCGGGCGAATTCATCTTGTCCGAGGACCAGATGAAGCGGTTGATGGCCCGGATCGAGGGTTATCATCTCTTCAAACGTCAATCGGCGAGCGAGGCCCGGACCGGTACATTTCGCGAGCTGCGCCTCCAGCTCTACAATCTCGAGAGGACCTGGATCTTCCCCGAGCCGCTCGATGCTGAGATCGCCGCGCTCGAGGTGGAGCTCTTCGAGAGTGCCCACGAAAACCGTTGGCAGCGCTACTGGGATCGTGACGCTGAGCCGTCGTTCCGGGCATTCATCGAGGCCAACTGGAGCTGGTGGCGAGAGCCTCGAAGCGATCTCGACCAGCAGCGCCGGATCAAGACGATGATCCTCGCCGCCTACCAGGGCTTGAGTGAGAACGTCGAGAAGCTTCGAGCGCTCGACGAGCTGGACAGCTTGCTCGCGGACGCACAGGTCCGGGAGCCCGGCGACGCGGTCAGCATCCTGTTTCGCATCCGTGACGAGGTCGATCCGGAGCGCTTGACGCGTTGGGTCGACGTCATCTGCCACACCCCGGAGACGATGGTCTTCGAGCCGCTGACGACCTACTTGGCACGACTGCCCAAGGGCGCTGCCGGCCCCTTGCTCGATCAGGTCTTGGCCGCCTATCCCGTCGAGCCGGTGCTCACCTTGCTCGACTCGGAGCGAGAAGCGCTCCGCCGGGCCGCGGCGAGCGCGCTTTGGAGATTCGCCGGCGTCGAGACCGAGGAACGACTCCTGGGTCTCCTGGACGACAACGATGCCGGTGTCCGCCGCGGTGCGGCGCTGTCGCTCGGACAGCTCCGCTCGAGTCGGGCCCTCGAGCCGCTCGGGGCCCGGCTGGCCGTTTCCGATCCGGTCGAGCGGGAAGCGATCTGCGAAGCACTCGGCCGCATCGGTGGTGAGCAGGCAAAGAACGTGTTGGCGCAGGCTAGCCTGACGGGCTCGGTCGCCGATCGGATGGCGGCCGTGCACGGGCTCGGTCTTCTGGCGCCCGAGGTCGGCAGTGCCGCACTGGTCGACGCCTACGTGATCAATGCGGGCGGTGAGGCCGGCCACCTCGCACAGCGCATCCTTCGCAACCGGCAGGACGCGATCTCCACTCAGCGACTGCGTGCGCAGCTCTCGGCCGATACGCTGTCCGCCCGGCGAGCGGCCGCCGTGCTCCTCGGCTCGCGGGGTGACCGCGACGCTATTCCCGTGCTCATCGAGAGTGACCGGCTGTCGGTCGAGTCGGACACCGAGGTCCGCGAGGTCCTCACGAGCCTGACCGCCTACGCACCTCTCGTCGAAGGCGCGTCCTACTCACTCTGGTGGAACGCCAACCGGGAGAAGCCTCCGGCCGTGTGGATCATCGATGCTCTGCGCCGAGAGAACGTCGAGGTCGAGGCGGACGTCCCGATCCGGCTCGACGGTCGAATCAATCCGCGCCTGGTCGAGATCCTGATGGTGGCGACGGAGCAAGACTGGACGCCCCTGCGCACGCTCGCTTCGCGCACTCTCGCCGAGCTCCTCGAGGTGCCGGTGCCCCAAGGCGGGCAGCGAGGAACCGATTCCGAACGCCTCCGCGACTACTGGGACGCCATGTGGCTGCAGCATCCCGATCACGACGTCTGAGGACGGCTGATGGAAGGGGCGGGAGAATCACTGGACGGAGGAAAACATCGGCGATCACTGCAGCTGCGTCTGCTGCTCTTCGGCCTAGTCGTCGTCGGCAACGCCCTGCAGTACGGAGACTGGCTCTGGCGCGAGGCGCTGCCGGTCTGGCGACTCCGCGCGGTGGTGAGCGAGCTGCGTCGATCGGCGGTCGAGGCCGGCTGGACGCCGTCGATCGTTCGAGCGATTGCCATCGAAGAGAGTAAGGGCAGATCGCGGGCACGGTCTTCGGCCGGGGCGATCGGGTTACTGCAGCTGCGGCTCACGACCGCGGTCGAGATGGCCGAGCTGCTGGGGTTGCCAGCTCCCGAGGCGGAGGAGGACCTGTACGATCCGACTCTCAATCTGCGGTTGGGCTGCGAGTACCTGCGTCAGCTTCGACGGCGCTTCGACGGAGACCTGCGCCTCGTGCTCGCGGCCTACAATGCCGGGCCGACCCGAGTCTCCCGGTGGCGGCGAGAGTCGCCCGAGCTGGCAAGCGCCGTCTTGATTCAGCGGTTCGCTCCGCGTGAGACGCGAGCCTTCGTCGATCGCGTGATGCGTCGTGCCTGGCGCCTGCGACACCTCGGCGGGCTCCCTGCCGCCGATCCCCCCGAATGGCGATCGCCACCGGCTCGCCTCGAGCGCCGGTCGGATTGAAGGTTCGGGCGTCGCGGGGAGCCGCTGCGGCGGAGGCCCCGGCGAAGCCGGAGCGGCACCCGGGATTCGGAGCGTCACCGAATCCCAGTCCCGCGTCGGATGATCTCGGAGCGCGTCCTGAACGGACGCCCCCTCGAACTAGGCGTTCATCGAGAGTAGGAACTCGGCGTTGCTCTTGGTCTTCTTCATGCGGTCGATGAGAAGCTCCATCGCTTCGATCGGGTTCATGTCGTTGAGCACCTTGCGGAGGATCCAGACGTGCTTGAGCTCCTCGGGATCCAGGAGCAGGTCCTCCTTGCGCGTTCCGGAGCGATTGATGTCGATCGCTGGCCAGGTGCGCTTGTCGGCGAGGCGTCGGTCGAGGTGGATCTCCATGTTGCCGGTGCCCTTGAACTCCTCGAAGATGACCTCGTCCATGCGGCTCCCGGTATCGATGAGCGCGGTGGCGAGGATCGTCAACGAGCCGCCGCCTTCGATGTTGCGCGCGGCGCCAAAGAAGCGCTTGGGCTTTTGGAGAGCGTTCGCATCGACACCACCCGAGAGGATCTTGCCCGAGTGGGGGACCTCGGTGTTGTAGGCCCGTCCGAGGCGAGTGATCGAGTCCAGCAGGATCAGCACGTCTCGGCCGTACTCGACCATGCGCTTGGCCTTCTCGATGACCATCTCGGCCACCTGGACGTGACGGGAGGCGGGCTCGTCGAAAGTCGAGCTGATGACCTCGCCATCGACGTTGCGCTCCATGTCGGTGACCTCTTCGGGGCGCTCGTCGATGAGGAGCACGATGAGGTCGATCTCGGGATGATTGGCCGTGATCGAGTTGGCGATCTTTTGGAGGAGGACCGTCTTACCGGTCCGGGGCGGCGCGACGATCAGACCGCGCTGGCCCTTGCCGATGGGCGTGACGAGATCGAGGATCCGCATCGAGATCTCTTCGGTCGAGGTCTCGAGCATCAGCCTCTCGTCGGGGTAGAGCGGTGTGAGGTCGTCGAAGATGACCTTCTCGCTCAGGACCTCGGGCGGCTCGTAGTTGATGGCCTCGACCCGGAGGAGCGCGAAGTATCGCTCATTCTCTTTGGGAGGCCGGATCTGTCCCGAGACCGTGGCTCCCGTTCGCATTCCGAAGCGTCGGATCTGCGACGGCGAGATGTAGATGTCATCGGGACAAGGGAGGTAGTTGTAGTCCGGCGAGCGGAGAAAGCCGAAGCCGTCGGGGAGGATCTCGAGGACGCCCTCACCGAACATGTGGGTGGCCGTCTTGGTCTTTTCCCGCACGATGCGGTAGACGATGTCGGCCTTACGGGCTCCCGAGGTGTCTTCGACGCCCATGTCCTCGGCGATCTTTTGCAGATCGGCGAGGGTCAGCTTTTGAAGGGCGGCGACGTTGAGCGTTTCTTCGGGAGACTCGGTCGCCGTGACACCTGCGGGCTCCGTGGCGAGCTCGGGTCCAGGCTCGGCACCTTCGGGGCTCTTCTTGGCGACCTTTTCTTTGGGCATCGGTGGGACTCCTCTTTCAGGCTGAGGCCAGGTGAGATTGGCGTGGAGGGAAGAACGATCGCGTGGCGTGGGTCGAGGCGCACGGCGCTCGAGCATCGGAGGGAAAAGGGAATGTGGTGAAGGTTCGAGAAGAGCGCCTCATGACCCACCATCGATGTGGGGAAGGCGTTCGCGGGAGGTCGATCCGCTGAGCTCGCGATAGAGCTCGTCGACTTGCAGGTCCGTACGTTCCAATGAGTTGGAATTGTCAATAACATAATCGGACCGCCGACGCTTTGCATTGACGGGTTTTTGAAATTTTTCACGTTGCGCGACTTCCGTAGCCGACCAACCGCGTTCGCGCTGCGCGCGCTCACTCCGCTGCTCGGCCGAGGTCTCCACGAACACGATGTGATCGCAGCGATCCGCCCACGGAGTTTCCAGGAGGAGGGGCACGTCGAGCACCACCATGACCGGCGCCGCACGACGACCGGCCGTCACCTCGGATCGAAGCTCCTCGAGGCGCCCTTCGATGCGCGTCCGCACGTGCGGATGGATCAGGGCCTCCAAAGCCGCCTTGCCGCCCTCGTCCGAGAACACCTGGCGAGCGAGAGCCGATCGGATCACTCGGCCGGACTCGTCGAAGACCGACGCTCCGAAGCGCTCGCGCACCGCCTGGCGAACCGTCTCCTCCTCGAGTGCTTCGTGCGCCCAGCGATCGGCATCGATCACGATCGCTCCGTGAGTCGCCAGGCGACGAGCGACGGTCGACTTGCCGCTCGCCACGCCTCCGACTAGGCCGACGAGGACCAAGACATCGGGTGAGTACCGTGATGTGCTCATCGAGTGGCTCGTTCAGGTGAATCGTGGGAAGGCTGGAGGGCGCAGCGAGGCGGGAAAGGGCGACGAGTCGCTGCTCTTTGAGGCTAGCAGAGCGGGAGGCGGAGGGTCAACGGGGCAACCTCGTCCCTCCTCACGGTCGAGCTCCGAGGGAGGCAAAGGGAGACGCGTTCCCACGACGGATCGCCGGGCAGCCGAGCAGCCCTTCTGTAAGGCTTTGCCCTAGCGCGGTTTGATCGGTCGGTTTTGGCTTGACCGTCTCTGGAGGCCATTCCTATAATGCGCCGCGCTTCGGCCGGATGGAACCGAGCCGGATATAGGAGAAGCACGACGGTCGCCGTTCCCGTGCCTCAGAGGCACACCCGATCCGCGGCTGTCCGACCACTTGGGATCATTGCGACGGTTCGTCCCGACGAACGGAACTTCGTTGGACTCGGGCCGCGAGACACACTCCTTTGGAGGGAGGCCGTGAGCATGCATCGGGAAAGCGGAGCTGTCCACGTTCACGTCTTCTGGCTGATCTTCTTCTTCCTGATTGCGGCAGCAGGCTGGGCCGCATTCATGGTGCAGTCCGATGCGCGTGCCGCCGCCGAGAGCGACTGGGCGGGCGCCATCGAGAACGAGAAGAAGGCGCTGGACCGCATCGACGAGCTGGCTCAGGAAACGGCGGCGATCTCGCAGGTCGTCGGATTCCGGGACCCGGACGATGCATTGAGCAACACGGTTCGGACTGTCATCGAGGGACAGATCCAGAATCTGCGCGACGCGCATCCCACGATCGTCACCGAAGAGAAGACGACCCTTCAGGACATCCTGCCGTCGTTCGTCGCGGCTTTCGATCAGCAACGCCAGCTCGTGACGGCCCGCGAGGGCGACATCACGAATCGCGAGGGCCAGATCACGAGCCTCGAGGCGTCGCGGGACCAGATCCAGACCGACCTGCAGCAGCAGATCCGTGACAAGGACAGCCAGCTTCAGGCCGCCAACGCGCGAGCCGATCAACAGGAGCGCGATCTTCAGGCGCGAATCGACGACCTGCGTCAGCGGGAGCAGCAGCTCGAGGGCGAGGTTACGAACCTCAAGGCCGAGCACGCCACCCAGGTCGAAGAGATGACGTCAAACGTTCGCGATCGCGACGCACGCATCGCCGGCCAGGCCGCCAAGCTGCGCATCCTCTACCCCGAGGACAAGCCGGACGGCGCGGTCATCGATGCGGATCCGCGCACCATGACCGCTTTCGTCGACATCGGTCGACGAGACGGTGCTCAAGAAGGCCTGCGCTTCACCGCCTACCACATCGGTAAGGGGGGAGTGCGCGAGCCCAAGGGCACGGTCAAGGTCTCCGAGGTCTTCGATACCTACTCCAAGGCGATCATCGAGACGCCGCAGGATCGGTTCGAGCCGATGGGCAAGGGCGACATTCTCGTCAACCCGCTCTTCGATCGCGACCGCTCGAAGATCTTCGTGTTCGTGGGTCGCTTCCCGGGCCGGTACAACCAAGAGCAGCTCAAGCTCATGATTGCCGCCGCCGGTGGTGAGGTGCGGACGGAGGTCGGCGCCGACACGGACTTCCTGATCGTCGGCGAAGTCGGTGATCCCACGCTCGAAGAGGGTGAGGCGCAGATCGATCCGACGCAGACGCAGGAGTATCAGAAGGCGTTGCGTTACGGCGTTCAGATCCTGTCCGCCAACGACGTGATTCGCTACGTTCGAAGCTGAGCTCACCCAGAGCTCCGCGAACGAACCGGAAGCCATCGAAGACGCCCGTCGCAGTGAGTGCGGCGGGCGTCGTCCGTTGGTCCCTCTCTCGACGGTCGGCGTGATTGACCGTTCTGGGCACGACCTCTAGAATCACCGGCCCCGAGGAGAGCCGGCTGCAACATCCGCCTCCCGACCGAGAGTCACCCCGCGACAGCGCGTCTTCCAGGGGTGGCGGCTGACCCGGTGGCGGAACACCTGGAGCAAGGCGATGCCCGAAGAACCCGAGAGCGGCTCCCCCGAGCCTTCGGCCCCTTCCGGATCGACGGAGGAGACCGAGGCTCACACGCGGACCGCGGACCCGTCTTCGACCAACGGTCGGGGTGCGACGGACCCGCAGGATGGCGAGCGGGAAGAGATGGTCCGCATGACGCTGGGCGAGCACCTCAATGAGCTGCGTTCTCGCCTGATCCGGATCGTGCTCCTCTTCATCGGTGCCTTCATCATCGCGTTCTTCTTTCAGGATGAGCTCGTCCGATTCATCATGCAGCCGTACTACCGCGTCAAGGGCGCGGGTGAGAAGCTGCTCGGCACCGAGGCGCAGGCGGCATTCATCTTCACGATCAAGATCTGTGGACTGAGCGCGCTCTTTGTGACCGTTCCCCTCGCCGTCCACCAGCTCTGGTCGTTCATCGCGGCCGGCCTGTACAAGCACGAGCGCCGCTACATCCGAGTCTTCTTCCCCATGTCGATGGGGCTCTTCTTGGCGGGAATGACGCTCGGCTACACGATGCTCGTTCCCTACGGCCTCGAGTTCCTCATCAACTACGGCGAAGAGTTCGTGCAGATGCGGCCGACGCCGGCCAACTACCTGACGATCCTCGTCATCTTGACGCTCGTCCTCGGCGCGGTCTTCCAGCTGCCGCTCGTGATGATGTTCTTCGCCAAGATCGGTCTCGTCACACCGGAAACCTATCGCGCCAAGCGCCGGTACTTCATCCTGGGTGCTTTCATCGGAGCCGCGCTCTTGACGCCGCCCGACCCCATCACCCAGAGCCTCCTGGCGATCCCGACTCTCTTTCTCTACGAGTTCGGGATCCTGCTCTCCAAGTGGAACTTCGCACCCAAACCACCTCCCTCATCGTGAGCTCAAAGCGGCCGTGAAGGCCCGGATCAAATCAGCATGAAAATCGGACTCTGCGGATTCCCGGCATCGGGTAAATCGACTGTCTTCAATGCGCTCAGTGCTCAAGGAGTGCCGACCGGCATCCCGACCCCGCCTCAGGGAGATCGCCATGTGGCAGCCGTGCCGGTGCCCGACCTTCGGCTCGTCAAGCTGAGGGACATCTACCAACCAAAGAAGTTCACTCTCTCGCAGGTCGAGTTCACCGACTTCCCCGGGATCCCGCTCGAAGAGACCAAGGGCAAGGGCGAGCTCATGGCCGATGTGCGCGCGATGGACGCTTTGGTGCTCGTGCTTCGCGGGTTCGAATCGGACCTGGTCGCCGAGGAGATCGACCCGGTCGGTGAGCTCGCCTCCTTGAAGGCCGAGTTTCTTTTGGCCGACATGGCGATGATCGAGAAACGCATCGAGCGGCTCGAGGCTTCGACGAAGAAGCCGACCAAGACACAGGACCGCGACAAGAAAGAGCTCGCCGTCCTGCTTCGCTGTCAAGCCCAGGTCGAATCGGAGCAGAGCCTGAGCGAGATGAAGCTCGACTCGACCGAGGAGGAGATGACGCGGGGCTTCCGCTTCTTGACCCAGAAGCCGCTCGTCGCCGTGCTGAACATCGAGGATGACGCCGCACGGCCGGACCTCGTGGCGAAGATCGGCGCCGAGGTGGCGGTCGTCGAGCTCATGAACGCGAAGATCGAAGAGGAGATCTCTCAGCTCGACGAGGAGGAGAGGACGGCTTTCCTGGCGGACTTCGGCATCGAGGAGCCCGCTCGCGGCCGCATCCTCCGCGCGATCTACGAAGCCTCCGGGCTGCACTCCTTCTTCACCGTCGGTGAGGACGAGGTCCGGGCCTGGGCCATCCACCAGCAAGACCACGCCGTCACGGCCGCGAGCAAGATCCACTCGGACATCGCGCGCGGGTTCATTCGCGCCGAGGTCGTCGGATACGAGGACTTCATGACGGCCGGCGACATGAAGACGGTCAAGGCCAACGGCCAGGCTCGGCTCGAAGGCAAGGAGTACACGGTCCGAGACGGCGACATCATCAACTTCCGCTTCAGCGTGTGACGCCCCGCGGTCGCGACCGAGTGCAGGCGCGAGCCGACGCTCCGAGCCGCTTCGGGTCGACGAGATCCCGACGGCCCCCGAGCCGCGCCCGAACGTCCTGGAAGCGGGGTGGCCGCAACGAACGGACGCCCTGACGGCAGAGGAATCCTCCTGCATGAAAGCCGAGATCCTGTCCATCGGAGACGAGCTCGTCCACGGGGCGACGGTCGATACGAATGCAGCTGAGATCGCGCGGGCGCTGCTGCGCTGCGACATCGAGGTCGAGCGCGTCTCGGTCGTTTCCGATCGCTTCGCCGACATCACGGGCGCCATCCGCGATGCGATGAGCCGCTGCGACCTGCTGATGATCACCGGGGGCCTGGGGCCGACTCAGGACGACATCACTCGGGACGGCATTGCCGCGGCGCTCGACCTGCCCTTGGAGATGGACGCTCCGACCTTGGAGCGCATCGAAGCGCGATTCGCGTCGCTGGGACGTCCGATGCCGGAGTCCAATCGCGTGCAGGCGCTCGTCCCTCGAGGAGGTGAGGCCATCGACAACGATCGCGGGACGGCGCCCGGGCTCTGGGTCGAGACCGGCTCTCAATGCATCGTCGCCATGCCCGGGGTGCCACGCGAGATGCGACATCTCCTGGAGGATCGCGTTCTGCCGCGCCTCGACCGTCGGCAAGGCTCGGCGTGCTGCTATCACGAGCGGCTGGTGCATACCTTCGGCCATGGCGAGTCCTTCATCGCCGAGCAGGTGGGTGACCTGTTCCAGCGTGATGGCGAGGTGCGCGTCTCGATCACCGTACGCACCGGCGTCACGACCTTGGCCGTGCGCTCCCAAGGAACGAAGGCGGTGCACGTGCGCGAGGCCGTCGATGGCTTGGCAGAGCTCATCGTCGAGCGACTCGGGAAGTGGGTCTTCGGCCGAGACGGCGCCAGCCTCGAGGCGACCGTCGTGGGCGCGTTGAAGGCCAGTGGGCGTACCGTCGCCACCGCCGAGTCCTGCACGGGAGGCCTGCTAGCCGAGCTTCTGACGAGCATTCCCGGAAGCTCGGCCGCCTTCGAGGCGGGTTTCATCACCTATGCCAACGAAGCGAAGACGCGTCAGCTCGGCGTGCCGGCCGATCTCATCGCTGCTCACGGCGCGGTCAGCGAGCCGGTCGCTGCGGCCATGGCCGAGGGGGCGCGGCGGATTGCCCAAGCCGACTTTGGCCTGGGGATCACCGGCATCGCAGGTCCGGACGGGGGCACTCCCGAAAAGCCGGTGGGTCTGATCTACGTCGCGTGTGCGGACGAGGAAGGCGTTCGGGTGCGCGAGTGTCGATTCTCGGGAGACCGAGCGCTGAATCGTCAGCTCGCGGCCCGAACCGCGCTCGATTTGCTGCGTCGTCGGCTGGCGCGAGAGAGCCCGTCGAGCTAGCCTCAGGCGATCACGTTCGAATCATTGGACGAGACGGAGAATGGTGAAAATGGCATTCGGATTCAATCAAGCTCGAGAGACGAACCCTTACGCGGTCGTCAACGCTTCGGCCGACACGCGGGCCGACTTTCTGAAGAAGACCTACCTGCATCTCGGTGGGGCGATCTGGATCTTCGCGGCGCTGGAAGCCGCGCTGCTCCAGCTGCCCGGCATCGAGAACATCATCGAACCGATGATCGGGGGGCGACTGTCCTGGCTGCTGGTGATCGGTGCCTTCATCGCGGTGAGCTACGTCGCCAACAACTGGGCACGATCGGCAACATCGGTTCCCAAGCAGTACCTGGGCTTGGGGCTGTTCATCGTGGCGGAGGCGGTCGTCTTCCTCCCCTTGCTGTGGATCGCGAGCCGCTACGTTCCCGGAGCGATCCAGATCGCGGCCGTCGCGACGCTGATCCTCTTCTCCGGGCTGACCGCGATCGTCTTCGTCACGCGCAAGGACTTCTCGTTCCTGCGGGGCATCCTCGGCGTCGGTATGCTGGTCGCCGTCGGCCTCATCGTCGCCTCGATGATCTTCGGATTCACGCTCGGGCTCGTCTTCATCGTCGCCATGATCGGCATCGCCGCCGGCTACGTGCTGTACGACACCTCGAATGTCCTCCATCATTATCGGACCGATCAGCACGTCGCGGCCTCGCTGGCGCTGTTCGCCTCGGTCGCGCTGCTGTTCTGGTACATCCTGCAGCTCGTGATGTCGTTGACCAGCCGAGACTGAGCCGTCGAGCGGGAGGCGGGCGGGCGAAAGCGACCGCCCGCGGCCGATGGGGGGGCGGTGCGGGCGGTGCTTGATCGGCGCGCGATCCCGGCTAGACTCAGCCCCAACGTGCTTCATTCTGACGTCCGTGAACGAGAGCTTTGGTCCATGTCGATCCCCTCGGAAGCCCAGATACTCCCTTCCCCACCAGGCTCGGCACAGGCGCCGGACCGACCCTTGCCACCGTTGCCTCCGGGCGGTGGCGGCGGTGGCGGACGCGGTGACGGCCCGGCCTTCGGCTCCACTCCCTACGAGAGCGGGCCTCCCATTCCCGCCGCCAAGCTCGCCATGATGGTCTTTCTGGGCTCGGTGACGATGCTGTTCGTGGGCCTGATGGGGGCCTATCTCGTCTTGCGCGGTGGTCTGACGCCTTGGCCGCCGCCCGGCATGCCGCCCCGCCCCGTTGGCTTGTGGGGCAGCACGGCGCTGATCGGTATGAGCAGCCTCATGCTCCTGGTGGCCAGTCGTCGGTTGCGCCGCGACGCTCAGCAGGGCTTCCGCCTGACGTTGGTCCTGACCGCCGTGTTCGGCGTCGCGTTCCTGGTCGTGCAGGTCATTCTCTGGCGCAGCCAGTTTGCGGCCGGCCTCCAGTTCAAGAACAACGTCTACGCGGGCGTCTTCTACCTCCTCACCGGTGCCCATTTCATTCACGTCGTCGGTGGAGTCGTGGCCTTGGCCGGGGTCGGCCTGCGAGCGTTTCGGGGCGGTTACCGATCCCAGAGCCGCGTCGGCTTCGACGTGTTCTCGCTCTACTGGCACACGATCGGTGTCCTGTGGCTTCCCCTGTTCGCGGCGATCTATCTGGTGAACTGATGGCCTACGACGCGAACGAGCACGAAGGCTTGGAGCCGAGTGAAGTCCCTTCACCGGCGGATCTTGAAGAGGCCCGGCGCGATCGTCGGGATGTGACGATCGTCATTGCCGTCATCGTGGGCGGCTTCGTGTTGGGCATCTTCGCGCTGCTGGCCTCGCTGATCTTCTTCTGAGCGATTCGGCTTCGCTCAGCGGTTCAGCGTTTCGTTCTGGGCGACTTGACGGGCGACCTGTCGGGCAATGGTCTCGGCCAACCCGAACTGTCCGGTCTTGGCGAGATGCTCGCCCATCGCCCGGTCGAACATGCCCTCGTAGACGTTGCTGCCGGGTGCGCTCCCAAAGAGGCCTTCTCCGGGTAGCGTGGCGCGCATGCGCTCGAGCAGCGTGGAGATGAAGTAGGACTCGAGCTGACGAGCGGACTCGAGGATCTCCTGAAAGCTCTGTCCGCTTTCGAGATCTTCGCGAGTCTTGCTCAGGCGAGCGGTGTCGAGCTGGTTCCAAGCAGGTGGTCCGAGCTCGGTGGGCGCGGCGGTGTCGTCGATCATGGAGACCTCGGATCCAGGGTGAGACTTCTCTTCCTTCCCTATCGGCCCTCAGGGCACAGAAGCTGTTCCGAGCGGCTGGAAGAGCGACGAACAGGGGGATCATTCAAGTAATGGACCCCGGCTCGCCGAGAGGTATTCAGAAGGCACGGCCGTGAGGAATCTCAGGCCATTGCCCGGCCACGAGTCGTTCGAACGCCGGTCCCTCGGACCCGGGAATGAGATATGACGCTCACCGAGCTCGCAGACAAGGTGGACCAGCTCTCGCCGGAGGCCAAGGTGCTCCAGCGAGTGCTCGAGATCACCGCCGATCCCAACTTCCGCGTCGAAGATCTGGTGTCGGTCGTGCAGCTGGATGGTGGGCTCACGGGTCACGTGTTGCGCTTCTGCAACTCGGCCCTGTTCTCGTTGCCGCGAACGATCGAGAGCCTCTCCGAAGCGACGATGTACTTGGGGAGTCGACAGGTCGCCAATCTGGCCACGACCTTCTGTACGTCGCGCTCGTTCTTCTCGGGCTCGTTCGACAAGTCTCCATTCTCTCGGGAGACGCTCTGGACGCGGTCGGTGGCTTCGGCTTTCGCGGGTGACCTGCTGGCGAACCAGTCGAGCTACTCCGTCACGGGCACTGCCTATACGGCGGGCCTCCTGCACGACCTCGGGCTGAGCATCCTGTGCCGCGAAGTCGGGTCGTACGCCGACGTGGTCCGCCAAGCGGACGACGATCTCGACAGCTTGACCGGCTGCGAGCAGCAGATCCTCGGCTTCGATCATTGCCAGCTCGGCTCTGAGATCGCCAAGCGATGGCGGCTCGGAGATCGGCTGGTGCAAGGCATCTTGAACCACCACCAGGAGACGGCTCCGCCGCAGGATCCCCAGCTGTGCTCGATCGTGCGAGTCGCGGACGTCGTGTCGTGGCAGCTCTTCCCCGATCCGCGCTTCCAACCGATCAAGGTGAACGTCGGTGACCTGCATCGGCTGAAGCTGGACGAGGACCACTTCGAGCAGACGACCGAGTTCGTCGGTCGCCAGATGGAGGTCGCGGGCGAGCTGCTCTCGGTCTGAAAGAGCCCATCGTCCCTGAGCCGGAGGTCGCTCGTCGGCGGTTCCCGCGCCGAGCGCACCGGAGTGGACGGTCCCCGAGGCGGGGCCGAGGCGAGTGCCCCGGCCCGTCGGCCTCGTGGGCGGGAGATCTCAAAGGATCAGGTTCAGGGATTCCTGCATGATCTGGTTGGCGATCGAGATCACCCGGGAGTTGGCTTGGTAGCCACGCTGGGCTTCGATCATCTTCACGAACTCACCGGACAGATCGACGTTGCTGCTCTCGAGAGCGCCAGCTTGCACCGAGGCACCGCTGAGGTCGGCGTTGCCAAGCGTGAGCTGGCCCGAGTTGGCCGACGCGCTGTAGAGCGAGTCGCCTTGCCGGATGAGCCCGCCGGCATTGGCAAAGCTCGCGACGGCGACCGTGTCGAACTCTTGGATCTGACCGTTCGAGTAGATTCCTTGGACGACGCCTGCTCCATTGACGGCAAAATCGAGCAGGTCTCCGGCCGCGTAGCCATCCTGGCTGTGGACGCGCACCTGACCGTTCGAGCCGAATTGGCTCAGGCCATCGGTCTCCTCGCTGCTGCCGAACTCGAGGGCGATCGTCTGGAGTGCGGAGATGCCGTCGAACTGAAGCTCGAGGTTCGGGTCGCCTTGCCCGCCTCCCGTCACCCCGATGAGCTTTCCGTTGTCGTCGAATCGGATCTCGTCGATCGCGCCGTCTACCACGGTGACACCGTCCTCACCGAAGTCGGCGGAGAGGTTCCAGAGGTTGGTATCCTCGCGCGTGAACGTGAGCGTCACGTCGTGACTCAGACCTTGGCTATCGAAGACCTGGGTCACCAGCGTCACTTGGTCCCGGTCGGCGCCGTCCGTGGTCACTTCGAGCCGGTTCTCGGTGAAGGCCGAGGATCCGGTGTTCCCGACCTCATCGGTGAAGTTGAGCGTGAGGTTGGCGTCCCCGGACTCGTCGGCGGTGAGGATGAGATTTCCCGCGCTGTCGAGCGTGGCGGTCGCCGAGTCGAAGGAGCTCGACACGAGGTCGCGCAGCTCGCCCAGCGTCGTGCCGTCGACACCGTAGACGAAGCTGACGTCGACTGACGTGCCATCGGCTTCGGTGCCCTGGACGCGGATCGTGTCGCCCGTGACGTAGGCCTCGCGATTGAACTTGAGGGCGTTGAGGTCCGACGTCTCCGTGGCGAGGGCCTCGGTGCCCTGGAACTCGGTGTCGATCGTGAAGCCGAGGGTCGCGGCGACCGAGCCCGTCACCTCGCGAATCTCGAGCTTCTGATCCGCGCCGCGAACGGTCGTGTTGATCTCGAGAGCACCACCGGTGTTGATGATCGCCTCGGCTTCCGAAGTGCCGATCTGGGACTCGATGGAGGCTTGGACCTCGGACAGCGTCGCGTTGTTGATGTCCGCGAAGTCGCCGGTCGAGAACGTGATGGTCCGCGATTGTCCGTTGATGCGGATGATGAACTGATCACCGTCCGTCAGCGCAAAGGGGCCGGCCGCGGCGCTGGCAGTGCTGGCGGCCGTGCCTTCCTGGAAGGCCTCCTTGGTCGTGAGCTCCTCAGTCTTGGGCCCGTTCTGCTCGGCCGGCAGGTTCCCTTCGATCGTCACCGAGCTGGTCGCCTGGGGGGCGAAGGTGTCGGCGATCGGAAGCTGGATGTCGCCGCCCCCGGCGGACTGCACGCGGAGACCCGTTCGGCTGTCGATCAGGTTGCGATTGCCATCCACGTCGAAGGCACCGGCGCGCGTGTAGAAATCCTGTGTACCGTTGTTGAGCACGAAGAAGCCGTTGCCCCGGAGGGCGAGATCGAAGGTCCGTCCGGTGTTGAAGAAAGAGCCCTGGGCGGTGTTCAGGTCGATGCTGGCGAGCTGCACGCCGGTGCCGATCGCCTGGGCGTTCTGACCACCGAGCGCTCCCTCGGGTCCGGTCGCGGGCCGGATCACCTGCGAGTAGAGATCCTTGAACGTCGCGCGGGCTCCCCAGAAGCCGACCGTGTTCACGTTGGCGATGTTGTCGCCAATCAGGTCGAGATGCCGCTGGTTGGCGCGCAAGCCAGAGAGGGCCGTGCTGAACGAATGCATGGTATCGGTCTCCGCAACGGGATGATGATTGAGGGAGAGGCTCGGTCAGCTCTCGTCAGTGCCGTGCACACGAACCAGATAGCCCAGCGGAATGTCTTGCCCGTCCACGCGAAGCTGGACCAGGCCCTGCTCGACCGAGACCGACTCGACCGACCCCGAGGACTCTTCCCCGGTGCTGGGATCGACGTAGTCGATGTCCCGGCCGATGAGCGCGCTTCCTTGCGAGAGCTGCTGGAGCGTCAAGGACTCCTGTTGCATTTGTGCCAGGAGATCCATGCGCGCATTGAGGTTCTGGGTGCTCTCCAATGACGAGAACTGGGCCAGCTGGCCAACGAACTCGTTGTTGTCCTGTGGCTCCAGCGGGCTTTGGTTGCGGAGCTGAGCGATCAGCAACGTCAGGAACTCCTGGCTGTTCACCTGACCCGAATCATTGGAGCTTCCAATCGAGCCCGTCGAGCCCGCTCCGATTGCCGAGATGTCCATTTCATTTCCTCAAATGATCTCATTGAAGGGAGCCGACGAGTTGTCGCGCTTCAACCCGGAGGTCGAGCCGCTTCGCGTCGGACGAGTATTCGAATCGGGCCGATCCGTGCCTTTCTGCCAGCTCAACCGGAGCCGTCGGGGTACGACCAAAGTCCAACTCTGCTGCTCGACACCCGCTCGCTCGAGAGCCGCTTGGAGTCGAGGAATCTCCGATTGGAGCTGCTCGCCGAGCGCCTGACGGGAGGCGATCAGACGCGCTTGAAGACCGGATGCCGTTACCTGCAGGTGGAGATTCAAGCGCCCCGCGTCCCCGATCGGGAGACGGAGCGAGAGACGATCCGGGCGGCTCGATTGCCAAACCGCGTTGTCGAGCCACGGGGCCGTCGGCGAGGGACGTGCACCGGGCTGGGTGCCCGGAGGGGGCGGCGTGGGGTCGACTCGGGCCGGATTCGGAAGCCCGACCGACAGCGGCGGCGGGCCTTCTCGAGCCGGCAGCTCGCGGCCAGCGGGCGCGGCCTCCTCGGCGGGCGCGGGCTTCGGGCTCTCCGCGAGCGACTCTTCGTTCGGCGGTGGCTCCGGCGTCTCCGCGTCGGAGAGCTCGGAATCCCCACTCTCCGAGCTCGCGCCATCCGGCGTTACCGCGCTCGCCGACGCGGCCCCGGACGAGGGTACGAGGGGCTCCTCCGTCTTCGAGGGAGAGGAGCTCGAAGGCTCGAGAGCCGACGGGTTGGGAATCTCGGCCACCCGCATCGGCGCCGCCGGGTCGGAGCTCTCAGGGACCGTCTGTGAGGGAAGGGGCGCCGGCTCGGAGCTCGGTGCCTGCGCGCCCGAGGTCTCGGTGGCGTGAGGGGCCGTGAGTGACGGCGTGTTCGCGTCGGGCGCTCGATCGCCGCCCGAGGAAGAGGTTGCCGGCGGATCGGAGGGCTCGACGGAATCGGCCGACGACGGAGGATCGTCAGACGACACCGGTCCTCGAGTGTCCGCTGCCCCGGGATTCGTCGATTCGCTAGCCCCTCGCTGCGAGGACGCGAGTGCGTCGGGGCTCGAGGACGGGCCGTCGACGGACCGAGAGCGATCTCCGGGACCGCTGCTCGAAGGGGGGCCGGTGCGAGCGTTCGAGGTGCCCTCCGGCGCGCGGCTGCTCGTGGGCTCCGCACTCGATCGAGGGTCCGGTGGTCGTGCCGAGCTCTCCTGATGGACCAAGAGGATGCCGGCAAACGACATCGCCGCCGCTGACCGCGGCTCCGAGGGCCTGGCTTTCTCGAGGGGCTCGTCGGGTTGTCGAGTGGCGATGATCTTCATGGGGCCGTTTTCTCCGTTCGACCCCGATTCGCAATCGATGTGCCCCGAGCGGCGAGTTTTTTAAGTCATTTATCGGTAGTGCATTGAGGTCAAGTCTCTCTCGCCGAAAGCCGCGATCGGGCCGGAATCCCTTTCCGGCAGAGGTGCGTTTCCTTCCGTTGCGAGCTCAGAGGATCAAGGAAATCGGGGATCGAGCCTGAAGTCTCCGCGTTTTTGGTCGAAAATCCCTGGTGTACAGCACCTGGAGATTCGTTCGACGGGAACCAACTCAGAAGGACTCCGTCATGGACATCAAACCAATCCCACCCGATCCGTTGGAGCCTCGAGGCAAGGCAGCCAGTGCACGCTCCTCGGCCGACGGACCGTCCGCAGCGGCGCCCAAGGATTCCATTGAGGTGTCGGACTCGGTCGAGATGTTCACGGACGTCGCCAAGCGACTTCGCGAGAACCTGAACCAAGTCCGCGTCGAGCGGACGGAGCTCCTGCGAGCCGTCCAGGAGATGCTGGCCGACGGCTCGATCGACAACGACGACGTGCTCACGGACACTGCGAACGCGATTCTGCGAGACGACAACTGAGCCCGTCTCACAGGACGGCAGGCTCGGAGCCGACATCCCGGCTTCGTGACGACGTTTCAGGCCGGCCTCCCGGCTGAGAGGTTCGACTCGTTCCCGGTCGCTCGCGCCACGGACGAGCCCCCCCGAGTCAGCGCGCGATGGAGGATGCACGGCGGCGGTTGCCGAGAATCGCGCACCTTCGATCGTGGGACGAGACGCCCCGCGGGATCGAAGTTCGACCCCTGCGAGCTCAGCGACTCAGAGTCGCCCACCGAATCGTCACCGACTCGCCGGGGACGTGCTCGAGCACCAGGATCTTCGCGACCCGCTCGAAGCTTCGGTCTTGGCGGTCCGTCAGGCGCACGAGGTAGACATGGCCGGAGCGGACCTCGCGCCGATCGAGCGTCCGAGGACGGAGCTTCATCAGCTCGTCGTACTCCTTGAGCTCGACGCTCCGATCGGGTGACTCGGTGTCTTCGACCACCAAGGCGTCGTGCTCGAAGTGGATCGAGGCCCACAAGCGGCCGGCGTCGATCTCTTCTTCGTAGCCATAGTGCTCGCCCAGGCGCTCGAGTGTGCCGAGGTCGAGGATCTGACCCAGGCGATCGTCGCTCAGACCCACCTGGAAGCCACCCTCCGGTTGTCCAAAGGCCAGGTCGGCGTCGCGGAGCTCGAGACGGTTTCCGACCGGGCGAGCACCCCACTCCCCGGTCTCCAGCGAGAGAGCGTTGCGAAACGGGTCGTGGCGGTAGAGCGTCGTGACGGTTTCGTGGGTCGTCAATCGCTGCGAGCGCGGCAGGGCAGCGACGCCGAGAGGCACCAGGGCGAGAAGCCCGAAGCTCCACCGAGCGCGAGCAGGAACGACGGCGGGAGGACGGGGCATCGGAGGCACCTCGGAAAGGAGCGCGGCGAAGCGAGTCAGTGTCGCAAGGGGGGAGGTTGAGTCAAGGTCTCGAGCCATCGCGTCGCCACGTATTGGTGGAAGCGCTCGAGGGAGAGCAGCGTCTCGTTACGCGCGCCGGCTCGGGAGTCGTTGGCGAATGCTTCCTCGACCCAGTTCTCCAAGTCGGCTCGGGTGCTGGTGCTGGCGGCGTCGAAGACGCCCGAGCCTTGCCACGAGACGGCCCCGGTCAGAGGCTCCTCGAAGCGCAGGCTCAGCCCGAAGCTTTGAGGAGGATAGGGACGGCAATCGATCACCTGCCCGATCAAGACGAGGTCGGGATAGAAGTCGCTCGGGAGCTTGGGAGGGAATGCCGTGGGACTGGAAGGTGCGAGGGGATCCTGGCAGGGCGCCACGACGAACCGACCACTCTTCTCGAGGGCCAAGATGAGAGCACGAACACCGCGTCTTGCGGCCTCGGGCTCCTCGCCGACATAGTGGAACGGACGAACGACCAGTCGGATCGGCAAGCCGGTGGCCGTCGAAGCGCCGTTCCAATCGGAGGCGCGCTGCTGCACGACGATGGGCGAGCGGAGCGGTGGAGACCAGCAGGAGCTCAGCAGGACGAGTAGTCCGGCCGCCCAGCCGAGGCCGCAGAGTGTCGGCAGCTCTCGGAGGCTCACTTGCCCTTCTCGGCCTTGGCGGTCTCGTTGTCTTCCATCTGCAGCTCGTAGAGCTTGGTCTGGAGCTCGATGGACTCGAGTCGGGCAGAGAGGAAGCGCTCCTTGAGGATCGACTCACGGCGCTCGGCGGCGAGCCGTCGCTCGACCTCCTGTTGGAGCTCATGGCGAAGCGTGCCGATTGCGGCTTGGAGTCGGCGCTGCTCCTCTTTCTGGGAAGCGAGGAGCTCCTCGAGCCGGTTGTTCCGCACGGTCAGCTCGCGCGTGATGCTCTCCAACTCCGACAGGCGGCGCTCGAAGTTGACGTTGGCGGAGGTCACCGGCGTGGTGTTCTGAATCGGGGCCTGGCAGCCCGTGGCCGCTCCGAGTAAGGCCATCGAGCATGCGATGGCTCGCAACGCCCTACGAAGCATCATAGTCACACTCCACTTGAATCGTGTTTCCGCACGGGCAGACGATGTCGATTTGCTTCACTCGATCGCCGTCTCGTTGAAGCATCACGCGAGGTTGGAGGCACGCTGCCTTGGTCTCCTGGCTCGAGGGCTCCTCGAGCTGCTCGAGCGGCGGTGGTTGATAGCGTTGGAAGGGTTGCCGCGAGCCGGTGTCACTCATCAAACACCTCGGCTCAACGCGACATGGAGCTGATACAGGGCCCGTGAGTGGAGCTGCGAAACTCGGGACTCGGAGATGCCGAGGATCTCGCCGATCTCGCGCAGCAGGAGCTGCTCACGGTAGTACATGATCAGAATGTGTCGCTCGGTATCGGGAAGCGCCTGCATGGCGTCTTTCAGTCGGGTCTTCTCGTCGGAGAGCGCCGCGGCATCGAACGGGCTGCGCATCGTTGGGTGGCGAAGCACCTGCATCAGGCCTTGGCTCGATTCTCCTTCGAGCGAGGTCATCGTCAACGTTCGAGCCGAGAGCATCAGCTCGTCGACTTTCTCGGAGGGAACGTCGAGGGTCACCGCGATGTCGTCGATCGTCGGTGGGTGTCCCATCTTCTGCTCGAGATCGAGATAGACCTCTTGGAGCTTGCGGACGTCGGCTCGGACCGAGCGCGGCAAGATGTCGTGCTTGCGAAGCTCGTCCAGCACGGCACCGCGAATCCGGATGAAGGCGTGCGTCTTGAAGGTCACGTTGCGGGAGGGGTCGAACGAGGCAGCCGCCTGCACGAGTCCGACCGCTCCGACCTCGAGGAGGTCCTCACGATCGAGCCAGTTCGGCAAGCGAATGGCCAGTCGGTCGACGACGTGCTTCACCAACGGGAGGTGGCTCTGGATGAGGTGCTCCCGGTTGAGCGGCTTCGCCGACTCGTAGCCCCCACGGGCTCGATCGCTGTCACGATGGGTCGGTCGGGTGCTCATCAGTCTGTCCAATTCCCCCTGGCATGACTTCCGACAAGACGGGTCCTTCCTCTTCCTCGGCCAGATGAGTCAGCAGAATCCAGGCTTTTCCCAAGATCCCGCCCACGAGCCATCCGATCAGCGCCGCGATCACGGCCCGGCGCGCCGAGGTCCCGAAGGGCGCTCGAAAGATCACGCCCGTCAGGAACGTCGCCGCCAAGGCCACCGTGCTGAAGTGGATCGAGATGATCCGCACCGACGTCTTGCTCATGAATCGCCCGCGGTCGCGATCGGCCAGGGCTCGGAGGTCCGCTCATCGGCTTCGCCGATCTCCCGCAGCTGGATCAGAGCATCGGCGATCGGAGAGATCGCACGCGCCGCCGAGCAGCTCGGGTGCCGCAGAACGAAGGGTGTGCGATGCCGGCTACTCTGGAGCACGAACCGGTCCTCTGGGATCGAGCCGAGATAGCCCAGCTCGAGGTCCAAGAAGCGCCGCGCCATTCCGGCGAGCTTCTGGTAGGTGCGGACGCCTTCCGAGGCGGTGCGAATGCGATTGACGATCAGGTACGGCTTGGTGCGAGTGCCCACGGCGCGCAGGGCTTTCATCACTCCGTAGGCATCCGCCTGCGCCGTCGGATCCGGCTGAGTGACCAGAATCGGAGGGCGCGAGGCGCCCAGGAATCCGAGCACGTTGGCGGAAAGACCGGCCGAAGCATCGCCCAGCACGATGTCCTGCTCTCGACCGAAGGCCCGCAGGGCCTCGAGAAGGCGCTCGCGCGCGGAAGTGGGGAGTGCGGCCAGCCGGGCCAGACCTGAGCCCGCCGGTAGCAGCGTCACGCCGGCCGGTCCGGGCACCAAACATTCGCGCCAGCCCGATCGCGCCGCGACCACTTGATCCAATGTCCGCTGGCTCCGCAGCCCGAGGACCAGATCCAGGTTGGCCAAGCTGAGATCGAGATCGACCAGCCCGACGCGCAGGCCCCGCTGAGCCAACGCGACGCCGAGGTTCGCGACGATCTGCGACTTGCCGACGCCGCCCTTGCCGCTCGCGAAGACCACCAGCGAGCCCGCTTCGACCACGGGCGTCCGCTCACGGATCAGTTCGATCAGCCGCTTGGCTTGGTCGTTCATTCCGCCCTCCCGAAGGCTGAGAGCTCGCGACCGTTCCAGATCCGCGACGCCAGCCGCTCGGCGGACGCGTCCTCGAGGTCCTCGGGTACTTCCTGTCCGTTCGTGACCCAGGCGGTCGGAAGGCGAGTGCGTTGTGCCAGGTCGACGAGTGGGCCGAGCTGGATCGACTCGTCGATCTTGGTCGCGACCAGACCCGACAGCGGAAGCTCGGCGAACCGGCGGGCACTCTCGAGCAGGTTCAAGGGCGAGGCGGTCATGCTCAAGCAGAGAAAATGATCGATCGTCTCGTGATCGGCCAGGAATCCGCAGAGCTGTCGGACCCGCGCCTCGTCCATCGGGCTGCGTCCGGTGGTGTCGATCAAGATGAGGCGGGCGGTCGAGAGCTCCGAGAGGATGCGGCGAAGATCCTCCGGCGTGAAGGCGACCCGGCAGGGCACGCGCAGCATGTCGGCATAGGCACGCAGCTGATCGGCCGCCGCGACTCGGTAGGTGTCGATCGTGACGAGCGCCAGGCCTTCGCCGCCGGCCAGAGCGTAGCGGCCAGCCAGCTTGGCCAGAGTCGTCGTCTTGCCGACCCCCGTCGGTCCGACCAAGCTGACGATTCGAGGACCCGATCCGGCCTCGCGGCGCAGCTGGGGTACTTTCACCGGAAGGACGCGTCGAAGGGCTGCTTCGACTCCGGCGTCCGTGCGGTCGACGACCCGGCGCCGGAGCTCTCGAGAGAGCGTTGGGCTGACTCCGGCCATGCGAAGCCTCTTCTCGATCGGGTCGAGCCGGTGAGCGTCATCGCCCTCGCCACGCAGGGCCTCGAGGTCTCGCCGGAGGGCCTGGAGCTCGTCCCGGAGATCGCTGGGAGCGGTTTCGCGAACGGGCGCTTCTTTTGGCGAGTCGCTCTCCTCGAGCTCGTCCGGCTCGGGCAGCCGAACCGTCACCTCGACGCGGTTCCCGAGAAAGGGATGTCGAGCGGAGGCGGCGAGCTCACGATGGGAGACGAACAGCGCCGAGGGCCCGAACTTCGCCTGGGCCTTCTCGAGGGCCACCCGAAGAGTCGGGGCGATGAACGTGTGATCCGGCACAGTGTCGTTCCGCCGATTACGTTTGCGACGAGCACTCTCGGGCTCGCGCCGATCGCGACGCCCGGGCGGCCTGCCCAGCTCGATCACGGGACGGGGCCTGGGTACTCCATCGAGAATCGAGGGGCTTCGACCTTAAGGTCGGTTCTTCGGGAAAGCCGCCGGGGCGGGGGCTTTGCGTAGGACGCGTCGAATCGTCAGGTTCGGGGGGCCGGACGCAAGGCCGAGCGTCCTCGCCTTGGTGTTCTCGATGTTCTCGGTGGTCGGTCCTTCCGTCGAGCGGTGGACGTGTGCCGACATCTCTCAGTGCCTCTTTGGGAGAGACACTGCCACGGAGCTGACGGACCGCGAGTCGGCGGTGAGGCCGGTCGTCATCGATCGACGCGTTGCAGCCCATCGGCCTGGGATCCGACGACGGCGACACCCTCGGGATGCTGGATCGTGGCGACGACCTCGAGGCGTTTCACCTCGGACACCTCGCCGTAGGACAAGACCGGAAGCCGGGGCACCATGCCTTGGAGCATCTCGACCATCAGACGCCGAATCTGAGGGCGGACGAGCATCACGGGGTCGATCCCCCTCGCCACGAGCTCGGAGGCCTGAGCTTGGATCTCGGTGACGATTCGCGACATGAGCTCGGAAGGCAACGGGCTCGCCGTTCCGGACTGAGCGTCGATGAGCTGACTCTCCAAGCCGAATTCGAGCGTGATCGAAGGGAGGCGCCCGTCGCGATCGAGCAGCGGCTCCCAGATGGCGCGCGCGATGCTGAATCGCACCGCTTCGGTGAGCGCTTCGACGTCTTTGCTTTGCTGGGCGGTGGGCCCGAGGGCTTCGTAGATGGCTTGCAGACCCCGAATCGAGATGCCTTCGCGGAGCAGCCGTCGGAGCACTTGGTGAATCTGGGCGAGGGTCAGGAGGTTGGGGGTGAGCTCTTCGACGGTCGTCGGGGCGCGGCCCTTCAAGCCGTCAGTGAGCTCGCGCACGTCGTCGAGCGTCAACAGCTCGTGGGCGGTCTGGCGCAGCACCTCCTTCAGGTGCGTGATGAGTACGGACGGCGCGTCGATGACCGTGAAGTTGAGGAACTCTGCCTCGGCGCGGTGAGCCGCCGTGATCCACTTGGCGGGCAACCCGAAGACGGGATCGACAGTATCGCGTCCCGTGATCGTGCCTTCGGCGATGCCGGGGTCGAGGGCGAGGAAGTGATCGATCATCACGGAGCCGCGCGCGACCTCGTGATCCGAGATCAGGATGCGATAGGTCGACGGATCGAGCTGGAGGTTGTCCTTCACTCGCACGGGCGGTACCACGATCCCGAGTGAGCGCGCGAACTCTCGCCGAATGCCGGTGATCTGAGCGATCAAGCCTTGATCGCGGTCCTGGACGAGCGGGATCAGGCGGTAGCCCACCTCGATGCTGATGCGATCGACGTTCAAGAGCTCCTCCAGCTCGTGACCGCCCTCCTCGGCATCGAGCTCTTCGGCGTCGCCGCTCAGGCTCTCGTCGTCCTCGTTGTCGGCCGTCTGAACGGCGGCCCGCCAGAGGAGGCCGAGCGTGCCGGCGAGCAGCAGGAAGGGTAGCGTCGGCAATCCGGGAACGAGCGCGAGGCTGGCCAGCAGGAGGGCGCCGCCACCCAGAGCACTGCTCTTGTTTCGAAACTGCTCGATCAGGTCGTCGGCGAGGTGGGTATCGGTGGAGGCCTTGGTGACGATGATACCGCCGGAGGTGGAGAGGATCAGGGCGGGGATCTGGCTGACCAGGCCGTCACCGATCGTCAAGACGGTATAGCGACTGATGGCCTCGACGATGCCGAGGTTCCCTTGCAGCCCGATCGCGATGCCACCGATGATGTTGACGGCCGTGATGATGAGCCCGGCGATCGCGTCACCGCGCACGAACTTGCTGGCACCGTCCATGGCGCCGTAGAAGTCCGCCTCCTCCGTGATGCGCTTCCGGCGCTCGCGTGCCTCGTCCTCGGTGATCAGCCCCGAGTTCAGGTCGGCGTCGATGCTCATCTGCTTGCCGGGCATCGCATCCAAGGTGAACCGGGCCGCGACCTCGGAGATGCGGCCCGCACCTTTGGTGATCACGACGAACTGGATGATCACCAGGATCAGGAAGATCACGATGCCCACCGCGACCTGGCCGCCGACCACGAAGTTTCCGAAGGCCTCGATCGTCTCGCCGGCATCTCCTTGCAGGAGGATCAGTCGGGTCGAGGCCACGTTGAGCGACAGTCGGAAGATGGCGGAGAACAAGAGCACCGACGGGTAAGTCGAGAACTCGAGCGCCTCGCGCATGTTGAGGGAGACGAGCAGGATGACGATCGCGCTCGAGAGGTTGAGCGCGAGCAAGAGATCCAAGAAGAAGGTCGGGAGTGGGACGAGCAGCGTCACCAGCACCATGACGACGCCCAGCGACATCACCATATCGCGGCGGCGACGCACGGTGGCGCTCGGCTGCGAAAGGGCGGATGTCGGGGTGTCGGCCATGGTGACGTGAGCTCTCGTTTCGGGGACCCAGATGACGGCAGACCTCGGCTCCGGGCCGTCGGTACCGCCGTATCCTCCTTATCGACCCCGCGAGTGAATTCCTGGAGGTTCGCCAGGAGCTGAACTTCCTGCGCATCAGGGGCAAGCGCGCTCGGTCAGACGGTCTGAGGGCGTCGGATGAGAAGGGCGAGGATCTCGGCGATCGCGCGGAAGAGGCTCTCGGGGATCTCGGAGCCCACCTCGGCTTGGCGATAGAGCAACCGAGCCAGCTCGGGCTTGTGAACGACCGGGCAGTTCGCCCGCTCGGCGGCGGCCCGAATGCGGAGGGCGATGTAGCCCTGACCTTTGGCGACCACCTGGGGGGCCGGGTCTTCGCCTTCGTCGTAGCGGAGCGCGACCGCGTAGTGAGTCGGGTTGACGATCACGACCGTCGCGGTCTCCACCTCCGCGATCATGCGATTGCGGGAGAACTCTCGCTGGCGTTGGCGAATGCGACGCTTGACCTCGGGATTACCCTCGGACTGCTTGCCTTCCTCTTTCACCTCTTCCTTCGTCATCTTCAGATCCTTCTCGAACTGCCACCGCTGGTAGAGCAGGTCGAAGATCGAGAGGACCAGGAGAGATCCGGCCACGCGCCAGAGAAGAGTTAGGATCGAGCCGCCGAGGTGATCGACCACGTGCCGGATGTCGGCATCGACGAGCGGGACAGCCGATTCCCAGACCGATTGGAGCGTCAGCCAGACGATCGAGCCCAGCAGGATGAACTTGAAAATGGCCGTGATCACCTTGACGACCGAGCGCATCGAGAAGAACTTCTTCCATCCCTGCCCCGGGTTGAGGCGCATGAGGTCGGGGATCAGCTTCTCTGGGGCGAACAAGAACTTGGTCTGCAGCATCCCGATCACGACGGCGATGAGGAAGCCGGACAGGAGAAGCGGGAATGCCAGCGTGAAAGCGCTCTCGATGATCACGCTCGTCAGAGCTTGTCCGTAGTTCTGGTAAAGGGGAGCGACGGGTTCGCGAATGGTCTCGAAGGCACTGCGTGTCAAGGCTCTCAGGCCGGACACGATCCCGGACCCCAAGTTCGTGAACAGCCCGGCAAAGGCGAGCAGGATCAGGGCCGTCTGCATCTCCTTACTGATCGGGATCTGACCCTTCCGTCGCGCATCACCGCGCTTCTTCGGAGTCGCGGACTCGGTCTTCTCGGCGAAATCGTCCGTCGCCACGCCGGCCTCCCGTTAACCGCCGCTGAGCCCGGCCAGCAGCCGAGAGTTCATCTGCTCGAAGAGGGCCTTCAGTGCGGGCAGGAAGTGCGGAAGGCTCAACCAGACCAGCCCGAAGCCGGCCAGGACGCGCAACGGAAACCCGATCTCGAGGACGTGAAATCCCTGGACCACGCGCGCCAGGAGGGCGATGCCGACCGAGAGCACGAACGAGACGATCATCATCGGAGCCACGAGGGCGATGGCAATGTTGAGCGTGACGCTGAACAGCGAGGCCGCTTGCCAAGCCAGGTCGGTGAAGCGAGTGAGCCCCATCTCACCAATGCTCACGATGTCGTAGCTGCGGATCAAGCTGAGCAGCACGGCATGGACCGCGCCGCTGGCCAGAAAGACTAGCGCGGCCGTGTAGCGGTAGAAGGTCGCGATCACGATGCTCTGCTGCCGATTGATCGGATCGATTGTGGCGGTGAATCCGAAGCCCATCTCGAAGCCGAGGATGGCGCCCACCAAGACCACCACCTCGAAGAGCGTCCGAAGCACGAAGCCCATCCAGAGGCCGACCGCCATCTCGGAGATGCTGGCGAGGATCCACGAGTCCGGAATGGGATCGATGGTGCCGAAGCCGCGCGTACAGAAGAGGACCACGCTCAATACCAGGATGAGCGCGAAGCGCGCCTCGCGGGGCACTCCCTCATCGCCGAGCACCGGAACCAGCAGGAAGAAGCCGCTCAACCGGATCAGGTAGAGGCCATAGATCGGAGCCGCACGCTCGAGCATGGGCAAGAGTTCGTCCATGGGGGCGCGCTCCTCAGGCCAGCCAACGACTGAGATCTTTGAGAACGCTCAGCGAGAAATCGACCAGGTAGCGGAGCAGCAAGGGAGTGAGAACGAAGAGCGCGCCCATGATGGTCAGGATCTTGGCGATCTGAGTCATCGACTGCTCCTGAATGCTGGTGATCGTCTGGAAGATGCTCACCAACAACCCGACCGCCAGGCCGAGTACCAGGATCGGAGCCGCCAGAACGACCGTCGTGACCAGCACGTTCTTGATCAGATAGAGGATCGTGTCTTCACTCATGAGGCGCTCCTCAGATGGCCACGCTGCGCACGACCGAGCCGATCAGCAGGCTCCAGCCGTCCACCAGGACGAAGAGCAGGATCTTCAGCGGCGTCGAGATGACGACCGGCGGCAGCATGAACATGCCCATCGAGATCAGCACGCTCGCAATCACCAGGTCGATCACGAGGAAGGGCAAGAAGATCACGAAGCCCATCTGGAATCCCACCCGGACCTCGCTCAGGACGAAGGCGGGAATCAGAACCATCAAAGGAAGCTGCTCGGCATCGAGCGGTCGAGGCTCGGCCTCATCCGTCAATGAGCCGTCGTCGGCTGCCTCCCCTTGCGGGCTATTCAGGTTCACGATCTGTGCGAACAGCTCGGCGTCCGGTCCCTGTACGTGCCGGGCCAGGAACTTGCGCAGCGGCGGCTCGGCTTCCTGGAGGAGCTGCTGGAAGCCGAAGCCCTCTCGCCCCTCCAGGTAGGGGCCCAAGGCCTTCTCGTGGATGTCGGTCAAGGTCGGTGCCATCACGCAGATCGTGAGGAACAACGCCATTCCGGTCATGATCGTGTTCGGGGGGAGCTCCTGAATCCCCACGGCACGACGGACGAACGACAGCACGATCAAGATGCGCGTGAACGAGGTCAGCGTCAGGAGGAGGGCGGGAACCAGCGTGAGGGCCGTGAGCATGAAGAGAATCGAGATCGCAGAGGCGGTGTTCTCTCCGGCATTCTCGCCGTCCCGAAACTGAATCGAGACCAGCGAGCGATCGCCGCCATTCGGCGACACCGACTCGATGCCCGTGCTCGTCGCCTCATCCGAAGGCGAGCTCTCCGATTCGACGGGAGACTTGGCCTCGCCGCCAAACTCCTGGGCCTGGGCGGGTGCGAGGAGACCCAGCCACAGCAGGGCACCGAGGTGGAGCGCCCTCACGCTTCGACCTCTTGGGCAGCGAGAAGGGTCTCGCGCCGGAGCTCGCGGAGGAAGCGGGGTGTCTCGGCATCGCCGGCGTTCTCTTCGGTGATCTCGACCAAGAGCTGGACAGTGTCGGGTCCGACTCCGAGCACCAGGAGGTGATCGTGCACCTTGGCGACGGTGAGGGAGCGTCGCCCGCCCAGCGGAACGGAGTCGACGATCTTGAGAATCCGTTGAGCTCGACTGGGCCGGCGCCAGGTGCCTTGGGTGAGGCGGCGGATCACGAGCACGGCTCCGACGCCGACCAGCAGCACGCACACCAGAGCGAAGCCGAGGGCTTGAAACAGAGTGTCGATGGTCTGCCCAGCCGACTCACCGAGCAACGCTTCCTCGTTCATCTCGTCTCGCTTCCTGACAGGCGATCTCTTCAGAGCTTCCCGAACCGACGCAGCCGGGAGAATCTCCAGGGACTCTTTCATCGGCGTGGGGAGGCAAGGAGATTGAGGCCGGAGATCAGTTTGACGGTCGGCGAGATTGAGCGGCGCGGCGGGGTCGCAGAGGAGAGCGAGGAATCCCTTGATGCAAAGGGTCTTCCGACGACGGAGGCGCTGGAGCGCGACCCGTTCGCTCCCCGCGGAAGCGAAAAGTGAAAAAAATGTCGGGACCGATTCCCCTGCGATCCCAGCGACCTCATCGGACCACACAGACTGCGGCGCCCCAGCTTCATGAGCAGTCACGTGGGTCGTCGGACCCAAGTCGTTGCAGGGCTCGGGCGAGGCGATTGTCGAGGCGATGGAGGCGAGCCGGCCTTTGAACGTTTGGAGGAATGAGCTCGAAACCGGAGTCACGACCAGCCCGCTGACGTGCACTCAAGTCCCGGCTACAGCGTCGAGAATACGGAGTAGGAAACGGTGAGTCCGCCTCGTCCGCACATGATCGGCAAGCGAACTTGCGAAGGCTCGGCGAGCACGAATGACTCGGTATTCGCGGTGATCCACTCCACTTCCGGAGGGGTTCTGCCCGATCAGTGAAATCGAACCGACACGTGTCGGAGCGAATGGAGGCAATCGATGGGACTTCGAATCAACACCAATATCCAGTCTCTGACTGCGCAGCGCAACCTGATGCGCACGTCGGAGCGATTGGGTGGCAACTTCCGCAAGCTGTCGACCGGCTTGCGGATCTCGAACGCCGGTGATGACGCGGCTGGTTTAGCCATCGCCGAGCGCTTGCGTTCGCGCGCCCGCTCCCTGGACCAGGCGGCTCGAAATGCCAACGACGGCATCTCGCTCGTCTCGACGGGCGAGGGAGGGCTCAACGAGATCGGCAGCATCCTGATCCGGCTGCGTGAGCTCTCCATCCAGGCCAACACCGGCACGACAACAGGCAACGACCAGGACACGCTGGACAACGAGTTCCAGTCCTTGGTCGAGGAGATCGACCGCATCTCCCAGGCGACCGACTTCAACGGCGTCGACGTGTTGACCTCCTCCGCAACCCTGACGCTCCAAATCGGCAACGAGATCACCACGGGGGTCGACACTATCGACTTCACCATGGAGTCGATGCGCACCGCGGACCTCGGTCTCTCTTCGCTCGACATCAGCAGCACCGGCGATCCGGCTGCGGCCATCACTGCCATCGACGCGGCCCAGAACATCGTCAACAACTATCGAGCGTCGATGGGTGCGATTCAGAATCGCTTGGGCGCGACGGTGGCTCACCTCAACGTGATGGCCGAGAACCTGCGGACGGGCGAGTCCCGTATCCGCGACCTCGACATCGCCAGTGAGACGGCGGATCTGACCCGGAACTCGATCATCCAACAGGCGGGTGTCGCGATCCTGGCTCAGGCCAACGCTCAGCCCAATCTGGCCCTCCAGCTCCTCGGATAATCCGCGCCCTTCGGCAGTCCGGCCGTCCAGCGCTCGAGAGGAGCGCGCCGGACGGCGGGAGAGAGTGAGAATCGAATGACTCGGCCTCGAGTCTTGGGTTTGTACACCGACCGTATCCGCTTGGATCGCCAACCGACCGGGTCCGATGCGTCGCCGATCGCTTCGGCCCCTCCCAAGAAGATCACCTACGGTGGCGTCGGTTACTACCGCCTCCACGCGCCCCTGACCGCCCAAGGCTATCCCGTCTCCGGAAAGCCTGGGCGTGAGCTCCCGCCGAGCATCTCGGACTACCTCGAGCTCTTCCGCCGGTACGACATCTTGCACATGACGCGGATCGAGAACCCGACCGAGATGTTGATCGCACTCTCGGCCCGCGACATCGAGCAAGGCCGGCTCATCATCGACTGCGATGACGACCTCCTTCACGTCGATCGCCTCTCGCCTGCCTGGGAGAAGTATCGCCCCGGCTCTCCTGTGGTGCGGCTCGTCCACCAGCTCTTCGAGCAGTGCGATGCCCTCACCGTCTCGCGACCGAGCCTGGCGCGGATCTATCAGGATCGCAATCCCAACATCGCCATCATCCCCAATGGCTGCGAGCCAGCGCGCTGGGACGTCACGCCCTCGCCGCGGTCGGACGACGGCGAGTGGATTCGGATCGGTTGGGCCGGGTCACTGGTGCACGAGAGCGATCTTCAGGTCGTTCAGGATGTGCTTCTCGATGCCATCAAGCGCCACCCACGAGTGAAGCTGTGCTTCATGGGGTACACGCCGCACTTCATCCGGAAGCAAGGCCTCGTCGCTGCCGATCGCTGGGAAGAGGTTGAGCCCTCACCGACCTTCGATTCCTACCCCCAGTATCTGGCCAAAGCCCACTTCGACATCGCGCTCGCACCGTTGGTGCAGAGTGCCTTCAGTCAGTCGAAGTCCGCGATCAAGTTCTTCGAGTACTCTCTGTGCGGGTTTCCGACCATCGCTTCCCGGGGCGACGACCTGCCGTATCAAGAGGTGATCGAGTCGGGCGAGACCGGATTCCTGGCCTCCCGGTTTCGGGACTGGCAGCGGGCTCTGGACCGCTTGATCGAGAGCGCTGACGAGCGGCGCCGGATCGGCGAGGCCGCCCGGGCGCAGGTGCGAGCTCAGCATGACGTTCGGCGGCTGGAGCCTCTCTATCAAGAGGTCTACCAGCGGGTGCTCGCCCAACCTGCCAAGCGCCTTCCTCGAGGCTTCGCGCTGGCCTGAGGCCCTGGGGGCGCCCCGCAGCCAGCCTCGGCCCGAGGCTGTGGCGATTCGGTCGCGGAGGAGGAGTGTCGGGGTTGCAAACGGCCCACTCCCGGGAGGACGGTGCCGAGCGATTCCGACCTGCCTTTGGCGTGAAAACGCCCGAGCTACGGGGTTTTCTGGCCAGGCGTCCCGAAGGGGTCGGCGTCCGTGACCTTTGGCAACGCCTTGATTTAGGCGTGTTTTCGCCAGGTCCTCTTCCAGCTGAGCGATCTCTCTCGGCTCTCGAGTCGCTGAAACCTAAAGCGTTTGCGGGTCCGACCGATAATTGAGGGTGAACACCAACGTTTCCTTCATCCAGTTCACCGACAAGTACCGCGCTTAGGCGCTCCCGTCACGAGACCGGGGCCGGGGCTTCCGAGCCTCTCGGCTCGGGCCACCCAGGCCGGGATGGCTCTCGTCGCTCCGATTCGGGTCTGCAGCCTCAGTAGGTACCGTTTCGACCAGGGAGGTCTTAGTCATGGGACTTCGAATCAACACGAATGTCCAATCGATCCAGGCGCAGCGGAACCTCAGTAAGGCTGGAGAACGGCTGCAGAGTAACTTCCGTAAGCTGTCTACCGGTCTTCGTATCGCCAACGCAAAGGACGATGCGGCCGGGCTCGCGATCGCCGAGCGCTTGAACACGCGGACGCGCTCGCTGGATCAGGCTTCGCGGAACGCCAATGACGGCATCTCGCTGCTGCAGACCGGGGAAGGCGGCCTGAACGAGGTCGGCAACCTGCTGACGCGTCTGCGGGAGCTGGCCGTGCAGTCCAGCAATGGTACGACGTCGGGCGACGACAAGACGACGCTGAACAACGAGTTTCAGGACGTGGTCTCGGAAATCGACCGAATCTCGCAGGCCACTTCTTTCAACGAGATCGACGTGCTCAGCAGCTCGTCGACGGTCACGTTGCAGGTGGGTGCCGACACGACCAGCGGTGTCGACACCATCGACGTCGCGCTCCAGTCGACGCGCGCCGCCGACCTCGGCGTCAGCAGCCTCGACATCAGCGGCTCGGGTGACGCGAGCTCGGCCATCACGGCCATCGACTCCGCTCTCGACACGGTCAACAACTACCGAGCGGATCTCGGCTCCCTCCAGAACCGACTCGGCTCCACCGTCTCGCACTTGAGCGGCTTGACCGAGAACCTCAGCGCTGCCGAATCCCGAATCCGCGACCTCGACGTGGCGCGCGAGATGGCCGACCTGACGCGGAACAGCATCATCCAGCAAGCCGGTGTGTCGATCCTCGCCCAGGCCAACGCTCAGCCGAACTTGGCCTTGAGTCTCCTCTAATCTCTCGCTCGCTGAAAGATTCGGACCGAGTCGGTTGATCCCGGCTCGGTCCGCGTCCGATTCCTAGATGAGAGAACGACGCGGAGACCGATCGCCGGCACCCGTGCTCGCATTCGGCAGCTTCGAGAGGATGGGTCGAGCCGGCTGGCTCGTCCCCCTCGTTTTTCGGGAGACCGACGATGGTCAGTGGCTCACCCATCAGCTTCGGCGGCTTGGCTTCCGGCCTCGACAGCCAGGCCATCATCGATACTCTCATCTCACTTCAGCGTCGCCCGATCTCGTTGCTCCAGAACCAGAAGTCGACCTTCAATCGAAGGGTCGACCTCTTCGGGACCTTCGAGACGCGGCTCAACTCGCTGCAGACCACGCTGGAGAACCTCCAGGACCCAGAGTCCTTCAAGAAGTTTTCGGCCACCTCCGACGACACCTCCGTCGTCGCGGCTCAAGCCGACGGCGACGCCTTGGGCGGTGTCTACGATCTGGCCGTCAAGCAGCTCGCGCAGCGCACGCGGCTGTCGGGTCAAGGCTACGCCGACCTCGATACGACCACGATCGGAACCGGTACGTTCTCGCTCACGGTCGGCACGGAGACCACCGACATCTCCATCGCGTCGGGCGACGATACGCTCAACGACTTGGTCGATGCCATCAACGCCTCCGACGCGGAGGTGAGGGCCGAGATCGTCAACGTCGGAGGTGCGAACCCATACCGGATCGTCCTGAGCGGCAAAGAGCTCGGCGAGGACAATGCCGTCACCGTCGACGCCTCGGGGCTCACGGGGGGGGATCAGGATCTCTCGTTCAGCGAGATCCAGTCCGCCCAGAACTCGAAGTTCGATCTCAACGGCATCATCGACATCGAGCGCGCGTCCAACTCGCTCAGCGACGTCATCGAGGGCGTTACTCTCGACCTCCTCTCCGTCAGCGATGGGAACGAGGTCGACGGCTATCAGGAGACGACCGTCTCCGTCAACCTCGACAAGGCCGGCATGACCGACCGCCTGCGAGGCTTCATCAACTCCTACAACGACGTCGCGCGCTTCATGCGGGATCAGGGCCAGTTCGACGTCGATGCCGGCACTCAAGCGCCGCTCTTTGGCGACTTCACGCTGCGAAGCGTGCAGAGGAGCATGCAGGGGCGTCTGTCCGATGTGTTCGCCGGCAACGGCTCCTACGACTCGCTCGCATCGATCGGCCTGAAGACCAAGCCGGACGGATCGATCACCCTCGACGAGTCCGTCTTCCACGACGCGCTCGATTCCGATCTCGAGAGCGTCGTCGGTCTCTTCTCCGAGGATGGGAGCATCGGCGGAGAGATGATTGACTACCTCGATTCGATCACCGACTCCGTCGACGGCTTGATCAAGAACCGCAAAGACAACTTCAAGTCCCGAATCAAGACCATCGACGAGCGCATCGCCAGCAACGAGCGCCGAATCGACACCTATGCCGCCAACCTCCGGCGCCAATACGCCAGCCTCGAGGGCTTGGTCGGAAGCCTCCAAGTCCAGGGACAGACCCTCGGCGCCTTCTTCGGGTGAGAGAGCTCCGAGCGTCCGTACGACCCGGATACGGAGGATTGCCGCCTAACGTTTCGGGCCTCGGATACTCGATGCCTGTAACGAAGCGTATTCAACGGAACGGATAGGGAGACTCCCCATGTTGACTCAGCCGTCGGCAGCGCGCCGATACCAGGCAGCCCAGATCCTCAACGCGTCGCCGGTCAAGCTGGTCTGCCTCCTGTTCGCAGGTGCTCAGCGCTTTCTCGATCGGGCCGAGTCCGCCATCAACGGGAAAGACCGCGCCGAGGCGGGCACCTGCATCAACCGGGCCATGGCGATCATCGGAGAGCTCAAGGCCAGCCTCGATATGGAGCAGGGTCAGGAGATCGCCCGAAACCTGGAATCGCTCTACCAGTTCGTGCTCGGTCAGTGCCTGCAGGCCAACCTCCGGCAGGACCCGGCTCACGTCCAGGCGGCTCGTCAGATCCTGCGCCCGATCCAAGAAGGCTTCGAGACCATCGCTCGTCAACAAGCCAACCTCGATCCCACGAACCCGCCGGTCGGTGGAACGAGCCTGCCGCCGACCATCGGTTGAGTCGAGCCATGAGTGAGCGCGCTCGGCGGCTCGACGAGCTGATCCGGTTGACCGATTCCTTGCTCGGCATTCTCGAGCACGGTGTCCCTGATCAGCTCGATACGCTCGTGGCTCGTCGACAGAGTGTCGTCGACGACCTCTTGGCGTCACCGTCCCCAAGCGTCGATGAGGCCTCCGCGCTGAAGCCGCGACTGGACCGACTCCGCCTCCTCGACGCACTCCTCGAGCAGCGCGCTCGCGACTTGCAGGGGCGAGCCGACGAGGCGCTTCAGCAGCTCCAGCAGTTCCAGGGGCAATGGGGCAAGCTCCTGCAGAGCGAGACACCACCGGCAGCGAGCGAGATCGATCAACGCGTGTGAATACGCCCGGCTCCCGCCTCACGGGTCTGGCAGAAAAGCCGACTGCCAGCGTCTCCAATCCCGGCGGTCGCCGCAGCAACCAACAGAGACGCGAACGGAGTCCGTCACGTCGCTCCGTCTCTGTCGTCGCGCAACGTCGGGCACGGATGCCCTTGGTACGACCCAACTGAGAGAGAGGTCCCCTCGAGGCGCCTCCAGCGGACTGAAGTCCGCCCTCCGAGACGATCGTCACCTCGAGGCACCCGCGTTCAAGCCGGAGGTCCGAAGAGGCAGCTCAGTCGCGGACCTTCTGCAGCAGGCGGTCTAGGGCCGAGCCCTCGATCCCCAAGCGTTCGAACAGGCGGGTCTCGAGCTTCGGCGGCCCGCCTCCAAAGCCGTCACTCGAGACTCGCCGCCACGCGAGGACGTCCGAAAGATGGAGGAGAGCGACGTAGGGAAGGTGTGTGAGCGGCGCTCGATGGGGAGTGTATCGCTCCTTCCAGGCCACGATCAGGCGTTCCCCCATCCCGTCGATGGACGCGAGAGCCGATGCCACCTCGGCGTGCGTGGTTCCCAGAGTCTCTTGCTCGACCCGGGCCAACGGCGCCCCCGTGCGCCGGGCCTGCTCGACCACCTGGGCGTAGTCGAATCCCGAATCGAACACGAGAACCAGCTTTCCCAGGTCACGCATCCAGACGCTGTCGTGGAGGTCGCCCAGCTCGATCAGGCCCTTGGGAAAGAGCCGGTCGTGGAGGCGACCTGCAAGCTCTGCCCCGGCCTGAATCTGCTTCAACCAGGTCTCGCCGTCGATGCCCCGCCCTTCGAGAAAGGGCAGCGTCTGCCGCAGCAAGCTCTCCCAGATGAGGGGGCGAATCGTGCGGTCACCCAAGAGGGGGAGGGCTTGCTGGAGGTCTCGAACGCCGGCTCGCGGTACGACCGCCACCGAGTTCGTACGTCGCAGCACCTCGCTTCGAGCCTCCGGGTCGGCCTCGAGTGCTCGAGCGACGCGGTCCAACGATAGCATCGGTTGGCGGGCGAGGCCGGTGAGCTCGCGCAGTGGGTCGGGGAGCAGAGCACGAGTGGCGATCTCATGGGGTGTGTTCTGGAGGCTCTTCACGTCGACTCCTGAGCGATCCGAGATGGGGAGAGGCCGGGCCAGCACGACATCTGGCACTCCGAAATCCGCGTCATCTGAGTTCCTTATCGGAACGCAGGATTGGGAACTTCAGCAGTCCGGGCTGGCCGTTCAAGTCGCCTAGAAACGTCAGTCGATAGACGTTCCGTGAGACGGAAAAGACCGTGAAGGTCATGAAGTGTCGGTGGCTCATTCGGGCGGTCGACGCGCGTTCCTCCCCCCAGGACCCTCGCAGAGCGAAGAAACACCGTGACGACCGTTCCTGAAGAACCGCGCGATCCCAAGCCCGAGCCACCCGAGGCCACTCCGCCTGTCGACAAGCCAGCGCCCAAGACGGGGCCGCTCCTTCCGCCAAACAAGACCGGTGCTCCGCCGGTCAGGCCCGCGACCGTCGAGCCACCTCCTCCGAAGAGTGAGGGGGTCGCGGACGCGGAATCGGAAGCCGAAACCGTGCCCGTCTCGGCAGGAGGACCTCGCAGCTGGAAGGTCTTCGCGGGCGTCGGCATTGGCATCGTCGTCGCGAACTCGCTCCTCCTCGCCATCGCGCTCAGCCAACGTCCCGAGCAGGCGCCGACCCGTTCGACCGACTCGTCGGGCCAGGCCTCCTCGGGTCCCGACTCGGCATCGCCGGAGCTGCGACGGATGTCCGACGAGCTTCAACGTCTGCGGGGCCAGCTCGAAGAGGTCACGCGCTTGCGAGCGGCCGAGAAAGCTGGACAGGGCACTGCGGAAACCGTCCTCGAGCGGCGCCTCCTCGCCGACTTGAGCCTGGCCGACTCGCTCCACGCGGCGGGCGATTGGGTCGGTGCCAAGCGTCGCTACTACGAGTTCCTGGCGCGCTCGGGCGGGCTGCCCTACGAGAGTCAGGGGCTGATCGCCAAAGCAAGCTTCCGGGTTGTCGATTGCGAACGAGAGCTGGCACGCGCGGCGCTCGGAGTCCCGGCCGCGGAGCTTCCCCGGGCCATCGCTCTGGCCGCGAGCACGACGTTCACACACGACGCGTCGACGGCACCTCCGACGCGCCCCGACATCAGCCAGCTCGACCACACGTCGTTTCACGGCGCGACCGGCTCGGTCGTACAACGCATCGCGACGACCGAGCCAGGGATCTACTTGTACTCCGTGCGGGCGGGGCAAGTGGTGCTCGGTGAGGTCCTGGAGGTGCTCGCGGAAGCCGGTCAGCGAACGCTTTCGCTCGAGCCGCGCGCTGTACCGATTGCCAAGGACGCGATTGTCGACGTCGACATCGAGGCGTTGCCCTACGATCGCGTCGTCGAGTTTCTTCTTGGCAGCCAAGGGCTCGAGGCGGATGCGCTCAATGGTCGTTTGGTGGTCCAGGCGGCTCCGGAGCGGGAAACAGGATCCGTCGACTGGCTCAGCCGTGCCGTGCGCTCCTACACCCGGGCCCGGCTCGCCTACTTCGACAGCCCCGACGTGCCGCGTCAGGCCAACGAGCTCGCGCGGCTGGAGCTCGCCCTCGATCATCACTCGGAGGTGATTCGACTCCTCGATCCACTGATCAATCGCTATCGCGATATGGCCCAAGCGCCCGAGATGCTCTGGCTCCTCGGACGCGCGCAGCTCGGGCTCCAGTCCTATCAGGAAGCTCGGACGCTCTTCACGCGGATCGAGCGGAGCTTCCCCGACTCGCCCATCGTGCCCGATGCGATGACCTGGAAGGCTCGCGCCTACCTGGCCGACGGGGGTGAGGAGAATCTCGAGCGGGCCGAGAACGTGCTGAGATACCTCTTGAGGAAGTTCTCGCAGTCCCCGACCGTTCCCACTGCCGAGAGCATTCTGGTCGAGGTCTCCCTCGCGTCGGGAGACTGCGGCTCGGCCGTGGAGCTGGTGCGTCAGCTGGGCGGTCGACTTCCCGACCTTCAGTGGCGGCGTCTGGTCCTCCTCTCCTCCGAGTGTCTGGTCGAGTCGGGCCAGAGCGGCAAAGCGATTGTGGAGCTTCGAAAGATCGGAGTGCATCCCGAGGATCGTGGCGAGTTCCTTCGAGCTCAGGTGCTGATGGCGGAGGCCTACCTGATTCAAGGCGAGGCCCTGTCGGCTCTCTGGTCCGGCAAGCGCGCGGCGGATGGCCTTTCGCCGAGCCCGCTTCGAACCCGCGCCCTGCTGGCCCTCGGACGGGCCGCTCGGGAGCTGGGCCTGGCCCAAGACGCGGAGCGCTATCTCGACGAAGCTCTCGCCCAAGGCGGTCCGGGCGAGCCTCGCTGGGGCGAGACGATCGCCGAGCTCGCCAACCTCTTCGAGAAGCAAGGTCACTTCGAGCGGTCGGTTCAAACCTGGAAACGGCTCTTCGATCGACCGGGCTTCGAAGCCCGAGCGCATCTCGGTGCCGCCCGCGCGCGCGCTCTGCAAGGCGAGCCCGAGCGCGCACTGGCACTCGCCCGTTCGGGACTCACCTTGTCTGCGCCCGCAAGCGTGCAGCGGCGCGAGCTCTTGGTGCTCATCGGAGATCTCTCGCTCACGCTGAAAGACGTCGACGGAGCACTCAAGGCATTCACGGGAGAAGGACAATGATCGTTCGCCTCGTCTTGGGAGGCCTGATGGCGCTCGGTGCCGGGCTGCTGCCGACCGACGATCATGAGGAGCTGGATCGACTACGTCGAGAGCGCGAGCGCTTGATTCAGCTTCAGGATCGGATTCAGCGCGGGGAGCGCATCGATCTCGAGGAGATCGCCGGCAGCTGGGGTGGTCGATTGACCAACGAGATCGAGGTGGCGGAAGCGCACGCCCGCCTGTTGGATGTCGAGCGCCGCTTTCTTGCCGCCTTGGAAAGCCTGCAAGGAGGAGCGACGCGCGCTCGTCCCCAGCCGGGACCGGACGCGACCGGACGCTCGGTTCCCGCACCCAAGGATCCCGAGCGCGCCCTTGCCGGCGCCCAGCCACCGACGCCACTGGACACCGAGCTCCACGGAATCGATGCGATCCCGGATCCCGAGCGACTGGCAGACCTGCTCTACGAGACGGCACAGTTCGAGAAGGCACTGGAGGTGTACCGGTCGATCACCGAACCGACGCCCCGGCGGGAGCCCAAGATCCTCTACTGGACGGCGCGTTGTCTCGAGCGGCTCGGTCAGGAGGAGGAAGCGGTCGCGATGCTGCAGAAGCTCGCCAACGGCTATCCCGACTCGAGCTGGATGGCCCAAGCTTCGTGGACGCTCGACTTCTTGGAGCGCTCGCGTGGCATGCGGGACCTGTTTGCAGAGGCGGAGTCGTCGCGATGAGCGATCAGCTCTCCCACTTTCAAGAGACGTTCACCACCTTCAACCGCATCAGCGACAGCCTGCGGGAGGCCTACTCCGAGCTGCGTGATCGGGTCGAGGAGGTGGGAAACCTCGAGCAGCTCGCCGCGCTGGGCGAGATGGCGGCCGGCATCGCACACGAGATTCGCAATCCGCTGAATGCGGTCGAGGGCTTCGCCGGCTTGCTGCATCGCCGTCTGGCCGGCACGGACCCTCAGTCGGCCGAGTATGCCAGCAAGGTTCTCGCGGGCGTTCGCGATGCGAACGCCATCATCACCGATCTCTTGGACTTTGCGCGCCCGGCCGAGCTCTCGCGCGAGCCGGTCGACCTGCGAGCCCTGGTGGCCGAGGTCTTGGCTGAGGTGACCTCGCCGGATGTCCGGACCGAGCTCACGGTCCAGGGCGCCCCGGAGCTCCAGGGAGACGCCCGCCGACTCCGCCAGGCCGTGCGCAATCTCGTGCTCAACGCCGATCAGGCTCTGAGCGGAGCTGGGGAGCTGGTCGTCACCATCGAGCGCGTGGGTCGCGACGTCGTTCTCCGCTTCGAGGACGACGGGCCGGGGATCGCACCGTCGGTCCGCGATCGGTTGTTCCATCCCTTCGTCACGACGAAGTCGGAAGGGACGGGGCTCGGTCTCGCCATGGTGCACAAGATCGCGATGCAGCACGGCGGCCGCGTGAGCTGCCCCGAGCGGACGCGAGGAGCCTGCTTCGAGCTGCGCTTGCGAGATCGGGAGGTGAGCCATGCGGATTGAGCGCGTGCTCGTCGTCGACGACGAGTCACTGAACCGAGAGAGCCTTCAAGCGATCGTCGAAGACCTCGGCGGTGAGGTCGAAGTGGCGGCCACGGGTGAGGAGGCGATCGCGGCGCTCGAGACCTGCGAGTTCGATCTGGTGATCACCGATCTGAAGATGGGTGAGGTCGGCGGGTTGGATGTGGTCCGGGCGGCCCGCGAGCGCACGACACCGATTCCGGTCGTGATCGTGACCGCCTACGGGACGATCGAGTCGGCGGTGGCGGCCATGCGCCTCGGGGCGGAGGACTACCTGCTCAAGCCGTTCTCGGTGGAGCAGATCGAGCTATTGCTGGAGAAGATCGGCGAGCGGCAGCAGCTTCGACTCGAGAATGCCTATCTGCGCGAGGTGGTCTCGGGGGACGGCGCCGAGGACATCGTCGGCACCTCGCCGCTGCTGCGAGAGCAGGTGGCTCTCGCCCGGCGCGTCGCGCAAACCAAGGCGACGGTGCTGATCTTGGGAGAGTCGGGGACGGGCAAGGAGCTCTTTGCGCGGCTGATCCATCGCGAGAGCGAACGCCGGGAGCGCCCCTTCGTGCGAGTCAACTGCGCGGCGCTATCGGCGAGCCTACTCGAGAGTGAGCTCTTCGGTCACGAGAAGGGCGCCTTCACGGGTGCGCTTCAAAGGCGAGCCGGTCGCTTCGAGCTGGCGGATCGGGGCACGCTACTCTTGGACGAGATCGGCGAGCTACCGCTCGAGCTGCAGCCGAAGCTGCTGCGGGTGCTGGAGCAGCAGGAGTTCGAGCGCGTCGGCGGTACGCGCAGCCTGAAGGTCGACGTGCGCGTCGTCGCGGCCACCAATCGGGATCTTCTCCAAGACGTCCAAGACGGGCTCTTTCGAGAAGACCTCTACTACCGACTGAACGTCTATCCGATCACGCTGCCGTCGCTGCGGGAGCGCCGCGAGGACATCGCCGATCTGGCGCGCTTGTTCTTGGAGCAGACTCGTCGCGAGTACGGGGGTGTGCTCACGTCGATTGCGCCGGATGCGATCGCCCTGCTCGAGGCCTACGCCTGGCCGGGAAACGTGCGGGAGCTCGACAACGTGATGAAGCGTGTGGCGATTCGGGTGGCTCGACCGACATTGACGGCGAAGGATCTTCGTGGGGATCTGCCGAAGAATAGTGGAGGACCGGTCGGCGCCGAAGCGTGGATCGGTCACAGCATGGCCCACATCGAAAAAGAGGTGATCCTGAAGACGTTGGAGCGCACCGGTCAGAACAAGACCGAAGCCGCCCGCATCCTCGGGGTCACAGCACGAACGTTGCGAAACAAGCTGAAGGTGTACCAGGATGCGTGAGGTATTCGGATCGATCGATCGGATCGACGCGCTCCTCGACGTCGCGGCCCTGCGGCATCAGGTCGCGTCGGGCAATCTCGCGAATGTCAACACGCCGCACTACACGCGGCGCCGCGTCCTCTTCGAGGAGGCGATGCGTCGCGCGCGGGGCTCTTCGGGAGGCGCCGATCCGCGTCAGTTCACACCCGAGGTCGTCGAGGACGAGAGCGGGTTGACGCGCCTCGGGGGCAACAACGTGGTGCTCGAGGAGGAGATCGCTCTGCTCCGGAAGAACTCGCTCCTGTACGAGACCTTTGCGAAGGCCCACACCTTCGAGAAGACCGTGCTGCGCGCGGCCCTGGGCGGCGGTGGATGATGAACACTTCCGGTAAGTCTCGGAGATCGAAGTCATGAGTCTCGATCGCATCCTTTCCGGCTTCAACATCGCCGGCTCCGGAATGAGTGCCGAGCGAGCTCGGCTCGATGTCATCGCCGGCAACATTGCCAACGCGACCGTCAACAGCGACTCGTCGCAAGGCGTGTATCGACGGCGTCGGGTCGTCTTTCAAACGCTCCTCGAGCGCGGGGGGAGGGGAGCGGCTTCCGTCGACGGCGTGCGCGTGGCTCGGATCGAGTCGGACTTTCACACGCCCCTGGTCGAGGTCAACGAGAACGGGCGCACCGTGACGTATCCCAACGTCAACGTCGCGCTCGAGATGACGAACATGATCACGGCTCTGCGTGCGTACGAGGCCAACGCGCTCGCGTCCCAGTCTCTCCGCGAGATGGCCCAGAGGATGTTGCGGAGCTAGGTCGCGCCCCGGTCCTGACGGAGGCGGTCTCTTTCCTGGAGTGTCTCGATGATCGATGCCAGTGGCCTTCCTCTCGTGCCGACGCCCTCGGGTGGAGCGGCTCTCCCGAGCTCGACTCCGGCCTCCGGCACGACGAGCTTCTCCGATCTGCTCAAGGACCTCACGCAGGACGTGAACCGGTATCAGCATCAAGCCCAGGACATGGTCGAGGGCTTGGCAACCGGTGAGGTCGAGAACGTCCACGACGTCGTCAACGCGCTCGACAAGGCGGAGCTGTCCTTCCGCATGATGGTCGAGGTTCGTAACCGCCTCGTCGAAGCCTACCGCGAGATCTCGCGGATGGGTGCCTAGCCAACCGCCTGAGCTGAATCGGAGTCGAAACGACCGTGTCGTTCGATTGGAAGAAGGTCCTCGAATCCTGGCGAGCGCTCTGGTCGAAGCTGTCGACCGGACGGAGAGTCGGCGTCGTCAGCTTGGCGGTCGTCGGGGCCGTGCTGCTGCTCGTGCTGGTGACCTGGGCGAACCGCGATGTGTACGTCCCGCTCTACCGAGGCGGCTCGGCGCGCGCGTTCTCCGATATCGTCCAGTTCCTGGACGAGAACCGCGTCCCGTACGAGATCTCGGCCTCCACTCACCTCGACGTCCCCGAGCAGCACGTCGCTCGCATGAGAGGTCTGTTGGTCAAGGAGGGCATCCTCGAAGACACCGGTGGAGGCGGTGGGTTCAGCGAGCCGCTCGAGGACTTGGGAGGGCTTCTTCCGACCGAGAGCGACAAGGCCCGGCGCGAGCTCGCCAAGCAGAAGCAGCGCGTCAAGGCCGCGCTCCTGCAGCTCGACTTCATCCAAGACGCCACATTGACCGTCCGCCGTGAGGAAAAATCCTACCTGCAGCGGGACCACCAAGAGGCGATCGCGACCGTCATCATTCGTCCCAAGATGGATCGCCAGATCAGTCCCCAGCAGGCGCTGATCATCCGACACCTGATCGCCTCGGAGATCCCGGGCCTCGATCCGGCCGACGTCACGGTCAGCAACCATTACGGGTTCCCGATCTCCGTCGGTGGGACCGCAGCCAGCGCGGTGCTCGACGACTTCCAGATGCAGACGCAGGCGCGCATCGACAGCGTGCTCACCGCCCGGGCTTTCGAGGCCGTCTCGGTGTTCCCGCGTGGCAGCGTCCAGGTCACCGTCCACGCCGACCTCGACTTCAACATCCTGCAGCAAAAGCAGCAGGAGATCGCCGATCCCGAGAGCAAGCGCACTCTGACCGAGAACATCGACTCGCAGAACTCGACCGATCCCAGCCCTGGCGGCGGCAGCCCGGGTCCCGACTCCGAGTTCGGTGGCGGGGAAGGTGCTGCCGGTCAGAGCACGACCGAGAAGATCGAGACCACCTACGACTACGACAGGACGGTCGAGAAGTGGACCAACCTCGCCCGCTACGGCACCAAGCGGCTCTCGGTGTCTTTGCTCCTTCACGACAGCCTCGCCACGCAGAAGGAGCAGATTCAAAACCTGGTGCGAGGCGCGGTCGGTTTCGATGAGGACCGCAACGACTCGATGAGCGTCGAGGCGGTCACCTACTCGCTCCCCGAAGCGCCCGAGGAAGAGCCGCTCTTCGACATCCTCGAGCTGGTGGGCTGGGGCGCCGAGGCCCTCTCGGTGGTCGCGGTCGTCGTCCTGCTGATGGTCCTCATGCTGCGGGCCGTACAGAAGCAGAAGCGCGACGAGGCGGAGCGCAAGCGCCTCGAAGAGGAAGAGCGCCTCGCGGCCGAGGCCAGCGCCAACCTCGAGAAGGAAGGGGTCGACATCGAGTCGGCCGACCCTATGCGAATGCTCAATCAAATGGAGAAGGCGGCCCGCGAGGACCCCGCCTCCATCGCCCGTCTCGTCAAGCACTGGATCTCCGAAATCTGACCCGAGAGCGCGGCCTGAGCGCCGCCTCGTAGCTCCCGTTCCAACCGCCGGCTTTCACGCCGTGCCGCAGCCCAGTCGAGTACTCCATGCCCTTCGCTCAGCTCACCGGTCGTCAGAAAGCAGCCGCCCTGCTGGTCTGCATCGATCGCGAGATCGCCAAGATGATCCTCTCGAAGCTCACCGACAGCGAGATCGAGGTCATCGCCTTGGCCACCAAAGAGCTCGACGGCCTCACGCCCGACCGGGAGGTCCTCGAGGAGATGCTGCGTGAAGGCGCCAAGTTCGTCACCCAGGGCGACCTTCCCATGCAGGGCTTCGTCCCCCGCATGACCGATCTGGTCACCGACGCGATCGGGCCGCAACGCAGTCGCGAGCTTCTCTCCTGGGCCACCGATGGGTTGACCGAGCGACCCTTCGAGGCGCTCGAGGGCCTTGGCCCGCGGGAGGTTGCCGAGGTGCTCAAGGGCGAGCACGTGCAGTTCATCGCGCTCTACCTGGCCCAGGTGCAAGCCGACCGGGCCGCCGAGATCGTCAAGCATTTCGATCGCGACACCTCCGGCGAGGTGCTGCGCCGCCTCGCCTCTCAAGGGGCGACGACCGTCAAGACGCTGGCGCGAGCCTCCAGTGCCGTCGCGACCAAGGTCAAAGAGATGGGGCTCAACTCTGTCGCCGCGACCGATCCGGGCATGCGCTTCAAGACCGTCGCCGACATCCTGACTCGCCTCGACGAGACGGCTGAGCGCACGATCCTCAAGGACATCAGCAAGGCGGATCAGACGATGGCCAAGCGCATCAAGGAGCTGATGTTCGTCTTCGAGGACCTCCCCAAGCTCGATCGCAACGCCATGCAGAAGATCCTCAGCCAGTTCGAGGCGAGCGTGATCGCGATGAGCCTCAAGGGCACCACTCCCGAGCTGCAGGACTTTATCCTCGGTCACATCTCGAAGCGCGCCCGAACCCTGATCGCCGAAGAGCGCGAGATCATGGGCGCGGTCCCGATCAGTGACGTGCTCAACGCACAAGAGGAGATCCTCAAGGCCGTCCGAGGCATGATCGAGGCCGGTGAGGTCAAGGTCCGCCGCGGTGGTGCCAGCAACCAGATGGTCGAGTAGTCATGGCGCTCCACAAGCTGCGAGTGCACTTTCTTCAGCCACTGCGCGGCGTTCGGCTGCAGTTCGGCCACATCGAACCCATCACCAGCAACGAGCCGCTCCCCGTGATCGACCCCGAGCCCGAGGTCCCGGAGCACGTGATCGAGCCGATCGGCGAGCTCCCGGACCTCGCCCTGCTCGAAGCCGAAGCCGAGCAGCGGGGCTACGACAAGGCACTCGTCGAGCAGGGAGAGCGCGTGCGGGGTGTGCTCGACGCCCTGCAGGCCGACCTTCAGAAGCTCCAAAACCAGCAGGACGTGCTGGCGGCGCAGGTGGCGGAGAGTGTCGAGGACATTGCATTCTCGATCGCCGAGCGCGTGACGCAGGGCGAGATCGACCGTGGGAACTACGACCTTCCGAGCCTGGTGGCCGAGTGCTTCGCGCCGCTCTCGCCGGATCAAGCGCGTGGCGAAGTGATGGTCTGTGTCAGTCGTGAGGACTTCCAGAGCCTCGACGAGCTCTTGGCGCACCCGGATCTCGAGAAGTGGCGCGGCAACTCCGTGCGTCTCGAGATCGAGCCGGAGCTCGGGCCCTCGAGCTGCCGCGTGGTCGCCGGACCCCTCGTGGTCACCACCGATGCGAAGGCGAGGCTCGAGATGGTGCGTCGCGGGCTCAACCTGAGAGGGGGCGGCCGTGCTCCCCAGTGAGCTGCCGAGCACTGAGCGGGTCCGGGCTCGACTCACCGACCTGTCGCTCGTCTCGTGTCGCGGCGTGGTCGAGGAGGTGGTGGGCATCACGATCAAGGGAGTCGGCATTCCGGCTGCCGTCGGGGAGATCTGCGAGATCGAGCGTCCCGACGGGAGCGTCCTGGCGGCGGAGGTGATCGGCTTCGCCTCGGATCGTACGGTCCTGATGGCGTTCGGCCCGATGGACGGCATCCGTCCCGGCGCAATCGTGCGCCCGCAGTTCCAGCCGCTGCGCATCCCGGTCGGGGACTTCTTGCTGGGACGCATCGTCGACGGCTTCGGTCGACCGCTCGATGCCGGTCCGGCGTTTCCGGGCTCGGCCGACCGAGTCTCTCTGGAGAGAGCCGCTCCGTCGCCACTCGAGCGGCGGCCGATCCGGTCGGTCTTCGAAACTCAGGTGTCGGCGATCGATGGACTCCTCACCTGCGGACGAGGACAGCGCGTCGGGATCTTCGCCGGGAGCGGGGTCGGCAAGAGCACGCTCCTGGGTCAGATCGCGCGGCAGGCGACGGCCGATGTGGCTGTGATTGCGCTGGTGGGTGAGCGCGGACGCGAGGTCGGAGACTTCATCCACGAGTCACTGGGTGAAGCCGGGCTGGCGCGCTCGGTGCTGGTGGCCGCGACCTCGGATCGGGCACCACTCGAGCGCTTCAAGGCCGCCTTCGTCGCCACCTCGATCGCCGAGTACTTTCGCGACCAAGGTCGCGACGTGCTCTTGATGATGGACTCGGTGACACGGCTCGCGATGGCCTCGCGCGAGATCGGGCTCGCGCTCGGGGAGCCGCCGACGTCGCGAGGCTACCCGCCCTCATTCTTCGCGATGCTGCCGCGGCTGGTGGAGCGCTTGGGAGCGACGGCGGTCGGGAGCATCACGGGCCTCTTCACGGTCCTGGTCGAAGGCGACGACACCGAGGAGCCGGTCAGCGACACCGTGCGCTCCCTGCTCGACGGTCACCTCGTGCTGAGCCGTGAGCTCGCCCAGCGTCAGGTCTTTCCGGCCATCGACGTTCTGCAGAGCGTGAGCCGTACGATGGGGCATGTCGTGCCGCCCGAGCACGTCCAAGCGGCGGCGGCCCTGCGTGAGCTGCTGGCAACCTATCAAGCGAACGAGGACCTGGTGCGCATCGGCATGTACCAGCCGGGATCCGATCCTCAGGTCGATCGAGCGATCGCTCAGCGGGACAACCTGCTCACCTTCCTGCGGCAGAGCCCGCACGAGGCGAGGCCTTTCGCTGACACGTTGACGGCACTGCTTCACTTGGCCCAGCTGGCCTAGTCGGTTGACGAGGCGGAACGATGAGACGCTTCCGATTTCGCTTGGAACGCATCCTCGAGCTTCGGCGCGCTCAGCTTCGAGCACGTGAGCACGAGGTGGCCGGCGCACAGCGTCTCGTTCGCGAGGCCGAGGACCGGGTCGCGGCGCACCTCGCAGAGCGTCGGACGGTCGGTCTCCGTTCTCGTCGCGCGTTGCACGATGGTGTGGCGGCCGAGCTGGGATGGATCGAGCCCTTGTCGGTCGCCTGGGAGCAGGCCTGTGAGAATGCGCGCGAGAAAGTGAAGGAAGCCGAGCGAGAGCGGGATCGGCGGATCGCGCTGCTTCAGGAGGTTCGGTCGGCCGTGGAGGCTCTCGAGCGGCTCCGCAGCCAGCAGGAGCGCCAGCATCGCCGCGACCGCCGCCGCCAGGAGGAAAAGGCTATGGATGAGCGACATCTGTGGTCGATGGTGGATGAGCAGCCGGAGGGGGACTCCGCCGAGGGCAGGGAAGAGAAGTGATTTAGGGGCCATGAAGAGTCTCATCATCAAGGCCATGCTGTGGATCGTCGGCGGCTCCGTCGTGTTCGTCGGATCGCTCTTCGGGTTCCTGGCCATTCAAGGGCGAACGAGCGCCAAGGAGCTTTCACAGCTTCCGATCCTGTCGATGTTCATCGCGGCTCCTCCGGAGTCGAACGAGCCGGCTCCGGCCGAGGGCGAGTTCGAAGGAGCCGAGACAGCAGGCGGTGGGACCGTGGGTCCGACGGGCACTGCTTCGCCGACTTCCGAGTCCGGGAAGGTGGCCGCGGGCACTTCGAAGACGACGACGGGCCCGGGAGCCGTCACAGCTTCGCTGCCACCGAGACCGAAGCCGAATCAAATGCTCCGAGGGGCGCGGACCGATAGCACGCCGTTCACGGGGACCGAGCTGGAGCGAATGGCGAGCGAGCTGCGTCAAGCGTTGCAAGCGACGGTCCAGCGCGAACGGGCACTCGACGAGCGCGAGCGCACGCTCGAGCGCATCGGCAAGGATCTCGAGGAGCGTCGTTCCCAGCTCGACCGGATGCTGCTCCAGCTCGAGAACGAGGCGGCCAACACTCGCGACGAGCGCGACCGCTTTCAGGGTGAGATCGTCCTGCTCGAGTCGGCCGAGAAGCAGAATCTGCGCAAGCTGGCGGACAAGTATCAGGTGATGAAAGCGGAGGAAGCCGCGGTCGTGCTGTCGGAGCTGGAGTTCGACGACATCGTCAAGATCATCTCGCAGATGTCGAACGATCGTCAGGTCGGAAAGATCCTGGGCTCGATGAACCCGCAGCTCGCCGCTTCGGTGACCGAGAAGCTCATGAAGCTGATCGACAAGAGCCAGACCGATGGTCAGGGGAAGAAGTGATCGAGCCCGGGACTGCGGAGGGCTGAGCGATGGATCTCGGAACTCTAGCCGGACTGGTCGGCGGCATCTTGCTGGTGCTGGTGTCCATCCTGATGGGAAGCAACATCGGGGCGTTCCTGCACGTCCCGTCAATGATGATCACCGTCGGAGGAGCCACGGCCGCGACGCTCATCAACTTCCCGATCCCGAAGTTCATCGGCGTGATCAAGGTCGTGCGGAAGACCCTGTTCGACGACACGCCGACCGCGTCCGAAGAGATCCAGCGCATCGTCCAGCTGGCCACCATTGCTCGCCGCGAAGGCATCGTCGCGCTCGAGAACGAGTTCGAGAAGATCGACGACGACTTCTTGAAGAAGGGCCTGCAGCTCATCGTCGACGGCTTTCCGGCCGAGACCGTGCGCAGCATTCTCGAGATCGACGTGATGTCGATTCAGGAGCGCCACTCCCAGGGGAAGAAGATCCTCGACAACATGGCGAACTATGCGCCCGCCTTCGGAATGATCGGGACGCTCATCGGCTTGGTGACCATGCTCCAGAATCTCTCCGATCCGAGCCAGATCGGTGGCGGTATGGCGACGGCCCTCATCACGACCTTCTATGGCGCGATCATGGCCAACCTGATCTTCACTCCGCTGGCGGGCAAGCTCGAAGCTCGTTCGAAGGAAGAGATCCTGGTCAAGCAGATCCTGGTCGAAGGCATCCTCTCGATTCAGGCGGGCGAGGTGCCGTACCTGGTCGCCGACAAGCTGTCCTCTTTCATCGATCCGCGCGAGCGAGCCGCGGTTTCGAGCGATCGTTGATGGGAGCCGGTCATGCCCGTCAAGCCGGTCTCGGAGGAGCCCCGGGGGGCTCCCGATTGGGTCGTCACCTTCGGTGACATGATCTCGCTGCTCGTGACCTTCTTCGTCCTGATGCTGACGTTCTCCACCTTGGACGACAACGAGCTGAGGCCGGCCTTCGGGTCGCTGAACACCAACTTCGGCAACCTGACCCAGAAGCAGATTCGGCACAATGTGCTCAGAACGTACGAGCAGCAACCCTGGAAGCGTGACATCAGCGGTGCTGATCGTCCGCCCAAGTACGACGTCGAGGAGCTTCACAGGCTCATCGAGGCCAAGAGCCGCAAGAGCGATGACGAGATCCCGCTCGAGCTCGAGCGCACTCAGCAGGGCCTCAGCATCCGCATCGACGCCGACGTCCTTTTCGAGCGTAGCTCAGCCGAGATCCGCGAGAAGAGCCGAGGACGGCTCCTCGATCTGGCAGAGATGCTCAAAGAGTCGGGTCGACCGTTCCTGGTCGAGGGGCACGCCGATGGACGCGAGTCGTGGGCAGGAGATGATCCGGCCACGCTCGCGGGACGTCGGGCCTTGGCCGTCGCCCAGCTCATGATGAGTCGTGCGCAGATCCCCCCTCGGCGGGTCGGGATCGAGTCCTTCGGGGATCAACGCCCTCGCGAGTCCAACGACACGATCGAGGGCCGACGCGTCAATCGGCGGGTCGAGATCCTCGTGCTCGGTGAGCGGGAGGCGAGGTAGGTCATGCCCGTCCCATCCAAGCCGGCCGGAAAGATCCTCGTTCCCCAGTACATGGTGTCGTTCGGTGACATGATGACGAACGTCCTGACCTTCTTCATCCTCCTGTGCAGCTTCTCCAAGCAGCAGGAGGCCGGGCTCATGAGCGATGGGGTCGGCTCCTTCAAGAACGAGGTCGGGCGAGCGGGCATTCCGAGCCTGACGCGAGCCTACGACAACCTCTTCGAGCTCTTCGAAGAGCAGATGCCCTACGAGATCCCCAAGCGCGCCCACCTCAACGAGGACTCCTGGGAGGAGATCGAGGGGCGGCTGCGGTCGTCGGACATCGAGTCGCTCAGCAACGTCGACACGGACAGCTTCGAGTCCCGGGCCGAGCTCAGCCTCAACGTCCCGGGCGTCTTTCCTTCGGGGGCGAGCAGCTTGACCCAGGAGCAGCGCAGCCAGCTCGACGAGCTGCTCCCCGAGATCGAGTCGAGTGTGCTCGTGCCGGGCCGCGAGACCTACGTGTGGATCATCGAAGCCCAAACCGATTCGGAAGAGGCTGCCGATCCGAGCGACGCCCTGGCGCTCTCCTGGGAGCGTGCTCTGGCCGGCTATCGCTACCTGACCGAGCGGTCTCGATTGCCGAAGGGGCGATTCGTGGCACGCGGCGTGGCCTCCAGCTTCGAGAGCCCCGAGGAAGCCGTGCCGGCACCCCGAGCCGTCGGCCGACGGTTTCTGCGCGGCCTCAAGATTCGGCTGGAGAACAAGCCCTGAGTGCCCACGCTCCAAATTCGACCGAGCCCGTTGATCCTGCCCATTCGAGACGGGTTTTCATGACCTTAGCCACGTCTGCCGAAAGAGAAGATCGGGAGGATGAAGTCGGGCTCGCTTCGAGCGCGGCTCATCGAACCTTCACCGAGGGACGAGAGAGCGATGGCTGAGGAACCCAAGAATCCGACCGACGACTCCACTCAGGGGGAAGCGCCCCAGAAGAAGGGCAAGAAGGGGCTGCTGTTCGGGTTCTTGGCCCCGCTCTTGGCGGTGGCGGGTGCCTACCTGACGACCGTGCTCATTCCGCCCCTCGACCAGCCACGCCAGGTGGTCAAGAAGAAGATGCAGAAGGGATACGTCGCGCTCGCCGAAAGCCTCAACGGCAATCTGGTCGGCGACAAGTTCCGGCACATGTACTCGCTCAACATCGCCTTCGAGTTCGAAGCCGTCGACAGGGGCGCGACCGAGGGGGCCTTCGAGGACGACCAGCAGCTGAGTCGGCTCAAGAGTCGTCTCAACTCGGTCATCGCCCGTCAGACCCGCGAGGATCTCTACACCGGCGAGTTTCGCCAGGCACTACTCGAAGCCGCCAATGACATCCTGTTCACCGAGCAGGAGGGAGAGTTCACCGACATCCTGCTGACGAACATCGTCATTCAATGACGAGTCACCGCGCCTCCGAGCGCGGTCTCTCGAGATGAGGACGCCCCTGTGCTTGAACCCAAGCTGAGCCGCGATGAGATCGAAGCCCTCTTCGACGACGGAGACTTCGTTCCCGATGCTCCGGTCGAGGAGGCGACCCAAAAGGACGAGAGCTTCAACTTCGCGGCGCCGAATCGTCTCACCTGGAATCAGATGGAGATGCTGCATGCGACGTTCCACGCAGTCGCGCAGCGCGTCGCCACGGCCGTCTCGCGCCCTCTGGTCATGGTGGTCGGCGCTCAGCTTTGGCGTCTCGAGCAGATGCGCTACGACTCCTTCGTGTCTTCCATTCCGCTGCCCTCCGCACTGGTCACCGTCAACTACGAGCCGCTGGCGCGTCCTTGGCTGATCGCCATCAGCCCCAAGCTCGCCGGCGCGGCCGTCGATCGGATTCTCGGCGGCTCGGGCCGCCCGCCGGAGGAGCCGCGTGATCTCACGCCCCTCGAGTGGAGCGTCGCCGAGCCCTTCGTCCAAGGAACCATCGAAGGGGTCAGCGCAGGATTCAAGGAGCTCATCGAGCTCCGCGGACATCAGCTGGCGACCTTCTCCGACTCCAAGCTCGTGCGCGTCGCGTCCGACCACGAGGTCGTGCTCTCGGCGGAGATCCGCATGGGCGGCGAGCTTCCCGAGGAGTCGATCTGGATCTGCATGCTTCCCGATGAGCTGGATCCGCTCCTCGAGAAGAACGTCGAGTCCGACGCCACGGTCCGCGGCAACATCCACCGGCCGGTCATCGAGGCGCACCTGCGTCAGATTCCGACCGATTTCCGAGTCGTATTCGAGAGCATCGAGCTGCCGCTCCGTCAGCTCATTCGCTGGCGTCCGGGCGACGTCATTCCCCTCGCTCACGGGCTCGATCAGCCCTTGTGGGGAGAGGTCGAAGGACGTCGGAAGTTCCAAGGTCGATTGGGGGCCTCTCGAGGAGAGCTCGCCTTTCGTGTTCAGAGACGACTCGAGTCGGGGCTGCACGATGACTCGAGTGAGTGAGTGGCCCCGAGCCCGAATGACCGGCCGCCCGATCGACTTCAGAGGAATACCGAGCCATGGCTGAAGAACCGCGCGAAGAACAGCAGAACCCGGCCGACTCTCCGCCGAATCCCGGTGAGGCATCCAAGCCGGCGAGCTCGCCCGAGCCCGTGGCCGTGTCATCCGTCGCCGAAGCGGTCGGGCTTCCCGAAGCGGCCCTCGATGCCAATATCGATCTCCTCCTCGATGTCTCGCTGAACGTCTCGGTCGAGGTCGGCCGCACGCGCTTGCCCGTCGAAGACATCCTCCGACTCTCGACGGGATCCATCGTGCGGCTCAACCGCGGCGCGAACGAGCCGGTCGAGCTTCGCGTTAACGGCAAGCTCGTTGCCTATGGCGAGGTCGTGGTCGTGAACGAGTGCTACGCGATCCGATTGGTTCAAATCGTCGATGCCGGTCAACGCGTGGCCGCCTCGGGAAAAGGCTGACACCGTGACCTGCGAGAGGCAAAGCGAGGTCGTCTCCCTCGTCATCGGAAAGCTCGAGCCCGAGGCTGCACGCCGCGCCTCCCAGCACGCTCGCGACTGCACCGAGTGCCGCGACGCCATCGGCTGGCTCTCCCAGGTCGTCCGGCGGCAGCGCGAAGCCCAGTCCGGACCCAGCACCGCCGCCTATCATTCGCTTCGCACCGGGCCCGCTCCGCCGGGTACCGAGACGATTCTGGCCGCCGATCCCCTGGCGGCGGCGTTGATGCAAGACACTCCACCACGGGTCCTCTCGGCCCCCAGCCGCAGCACGTTGTCGACGCCGCGACCCAGTGTTTCTCGAAACAAGACGACGGCCACGGTGGTCTTGATCTTCGGCGCGTTTCTCGTCTTCCTCGCCTGGGGCATGACGCGTGCCAGCGACAAGGCGATGGATCCGTCGCGACAAGAGTTCGGTCCGTACGGCCTGCTCGAGCGCGCCCCGGAGGTGTTGCGCTTCCCTGCTCCCGTGAATGCCGGCAAGGTCTTCGTGCTCCTGCAGGGACCGGAGTCCGAGGAGTACCTCTGGCAAGCGCAGGTCGTCGTCGAGCCGGACGAGCGAGGCACTTTCCTGGAGGTCGAGATTCCGGAGCGCCTCGAGTTCAAGAAGGGCGCCGTGTACGTCTGGGAAGTCTGGACCACCAAGCAGCAGCCGGGGCTGCGCTGGGCGTTCCACATCGAGTAGCGTCGAGGGCGTCACGCGTTCCGCTGATGTCGATTCGCCGCTGGCTGACCTTCCTTCTCGTCTCGTCGGTGCTTCCCATCGCCTTCCCGGTGACTCGTCAGGACGCTCCGCAGCGAGGCTTCCTCCAGTCCAACCCGTCGGCCGAGCATCCCTTTGGGCGACCGAATCCGGAGGTGCCGCCGGAGCTGGTCGAGCTCGAGTTCATGATCGGCGAGTTCGAGGCTGTCGATCATCTCTTGCAGCCGGACGGAAGCTGGCTCGAGAGCCGTGGCGTGTGGACCGCGAACTACTTCCTCAATGGCTTCGGCATCCAGAATCAGTACGAGAATCAGCAGTGCGCGACCTCCAACATCCGCATCTTCGATCCGCAGCGCGACCAGCGGCTGGTCACCTTCTTCAAGATGCCCGGCTACGGCTGTCGCTGGGTCGCCGAGACGGTCGTCGACCGAGAGGCCCGCGCCACCTGGAAGTCGGAGTGCCATCGCCTGAGGTGAGGGCGCGCGGCAAACGAACCCTTCCAGGGACCGGCTTTCTCGAGGCCCGGCTCTCGTCATGGCTTCCGGCTCTCGGCGCGGCGAGCGCGTACCCGCTACGCGCTCAACCGCGAGCGCGCATCCTGGTGCATCTGATATGCGGCGGGAGCTACGACGATACCGCTCCCGACACTCGGTCGGCCTACCGCGGCACCCACGCTCCAGACGCAAAGGACGATTGCACGAGATTGAGGCCCGCCCGCCCGCTGCATCGTTGAGGCCAGGCCCGCGAGCCCCCAACCCTGCGCATCGGCTTCGGGAACCACCGCTCGGTTGCCGGATGAGTGTCCAGCGGCGAGAATCGGGCGCTGACTTCTGCCCGCTGGTTTCTCTGGGGAGGCTTCGTCCTTGAAGCGTGGCTGTCTGTCTCTGGCTCGTGTTGCCAACCCGGAAACAGGGAAGATCTACTCGGCCTGGCCGCGCGAACGGCAGGAGGGTCTCGTGCGCAACATCCTGTCCCGACTGGACGAGTGCCGGACCGGTGCCGAACGGTCGATTCCGTTCGCGGCTTGGGTGGCGGTCGCCAAGAAGGCAGCATCCACCGTGTATCAGTAACGAACCACCCCGGGAAGCGTCTCGTCTGATGGGCGACCAACCGCCCGACCCCGTTCATGGAAGAACTTGCTCGAGCCATGCCCTATCGACTCACCCGTCGCGTTCGCGAGATCTTGCCCCCGGCCGACACGCTCTGGGTTACGTTGGCCTTGCTCTTGGCGCGGCGTCATGAGCTGAGGACCGCGTTGCTGCACGAAGAGATGGAGCGCACGCAAGAGGCCGAGCTGGTGACGCTCGATCCGGAAGCGCGGGCCAAGCGGCTCCGAGAGTTGGTGCGCGATCGCGCGCTCTCGTATCCCCGCGACGATGATCGCTTCGACCGTTGCCTGCGCTTGCAGGGCGCCGAGCGGACCGAGGCCTGTCTCCAGCACCTGCGCAGCTTCTCGGGTCCGGACGGCGAGCGCGTGCGCTCACCGCAGGTTCTCGAAGGCGTGCGTTGGCTCGGGGAGTCCGAGGCGCTCGGTGAGGTGCTCGAGGAGCTGCTGACGATGGCACTCGAGGCTCCCGAGTGCGACGACGAAGGCTTTGCTGCTCTCGAGCGCGCCGTGCTCGATCAGCTCCTGGGTGGCACCGAGGATCGTGCGGTTCGCGACGCGTGGCAGCGCTTTCACGGAGCAGCCGAAACCGATGTGCGAGTGGCCACCTCGGCAGCCGAGTCGACTCGCGTCACGGTCACTCTCGAATACGATCGCCGCCTGAACTGGGCGATGGAGCGCAACGGCATCCCGATCGTCCATCAGGTGCGGCTGACCAATCCCACCGAGCATCCGCTCGAAGAGCTCACTTTGGCGCTGCAAGCGGGCCCCGGCTTCGGGCCGCGCTTCGAAACGGGCGTGCCGGCGATCCCGGCTGGTGGCACCTTCACGCTGCGGCGACCGGATCTGGTGCTCGACGAGCCACGCTTGCGGACGGCCCGCGAGCGCGAGCGCGGACAGCTCCAGCTCGAGGTACGCTCGGCTTCACGGCTTCTGGTTCGAGAGTCGTGGCCGATCGAGCTCCTCGCCTACAACGAGTGGGATCGGGCCTCGCTGCCCGAGCTCTTGGCCGCGTTCGTGCTCCCGAACCATCCCGCCATCGCGACCGTGCTCGAGACGGTGCGGGACTGCTTGGAGTCGGCGACCGGCGATCCCACCCTGGCCGGCTACCACGATCGCTCGCGACGCCGGGTCGAGCAGACCGTCGCTGCGGTGTACACGGCGCTCCAAGAGCTCGACATCACCTATGTCATGCCGCCAGCCAGCTACGAGAGCAGCGGGCAGAAGATCCGATTGCCCGACGAGATCCTCGAGCACCGCATGGGCACCTGCCTCGATCTGACGGTGCTGATCGCGGCTTGCCTCGAGCATGCCGGCCTGCACCCGGTGCTGGTGCTGGTCGAGGGGCACGCCTTTCCTGGCTGCTGGGCCCTCGAGGACTGGCTGCCGGTGCCGGCGACCGACGACCACCACAGCGTGCGCAAGCTGGTCGAGGCCGAGGAGATCTTCGTCTTCGACTCGTCCACCCTGACCCAGCGACCTCGCTCCGAGTTTACGGCGGCGGTGACGGAAGCGCGCCGCCGACTCGCCGACAGCCGACAGTTCGAAGGCGTGGTCGACGTGCGGTCCGCCCGCATCGCTCAAGTGCTGCCCTTACCGTTTCACGTCGACCCGAGCCCGGTTCCCACGCCGCCACTCCCCGTCGCTGGCCCGGCCACCCTCGCCCGGCCCACTCGTCCCGAATCGACGTCGGTCTCGACCGAGAAGCCGCCCGCAACCGCTCCGGTCCCCGCGACCGCCGCCGAAGGGATCGCCGCCGAGCCTGCGGCGCCCGAGTCGTCGGCGGGCCGCATCGAGCGCTGGAAGGAGCGTCTCCTCGATCTCTCCTTACGGAACCGTCTGCTGAACTACTCGCCGTCTCGGAGCAAGAGCATCGTGCTGGCAGTTCCCGAGCTCGACCTGCTCGAGGATCAGCTCGCGGGCGATGGAGCACTGCGCTTCGAGCCGCGCATCGAGGTCGGAGACGATCCTCGCGCTCACGAGCTGCAGGCGACCCGCGGTGCCGACGACCAGCTCGCCGCTCAGCGCCGCGCCCTGCTCGAGCGCCAACGGGTTCTCACCGAGCACGCGGCGACCGATCTCGACCGACGTCTGAACGAGATTGCCCGTCAGGCCCGCACTGAGGTCGAGGAGTCGGGTGCCTCGACGCTGTACCTCGCGATCGGGCTGCTGCGCTGGTACGAGTCGGACACCAGCGACAAGCCGCGCACGGCGCCGATCTTACTGTACCCGGTCGAGCTTCGTCGACAGAGCGCGCGGGAGAGCTACCGCGTGCAGGCGCGCGACGATGAGCCGCGACTCAACGATACTCTGTTCGAGAAGCTCCGCATCACCTTCGGGCTCGAGTTCGACGAGCTGCAGACGCTGCCTCTCGACGAAGCGGGAGTCGACGTCGCTCAGGTGCTTCGAACGCTTCGGCGAGCGGTTGCCCGTCTCCCGAAGTTCGAGGTGCTGGATGAGGCGCATTTGAGTTTTTTCTCATTTACCAAGTACCTCATGTGGCGAGATCTGGATCGGCATCGGGAGGCGCTCCTGCGAAGCCCGCTCGTCGATCACCTCGTCGCCGGCGGTGGGACGCCCTGGCCCGAGCAGGAGCCGTTCCCTGAGCCACGCGCCCTCGACCGCAGCGATCCTCCTTGCCGAGTCCCGCTGGTCCTCGATGCCGACAGTAGCCAGCTCGCCGCGATTCAGGCCGGAGTCTCGGGACGCACCTTCGTCCTCCAGGGACCGCCGGGCACCGGGAAGTCCCAGACCATCGCCAACCTCATCGGCGCTTGCCTGGCAGCCGGGCAGCGAGTCCTGTTCGTGGCGGAGAAGCGAGCGGCGCTCGACGTCGTAGCGCGACGCCTGCGCCAGGTCGGGCTCGGCGACGATTGCCTCGAGCTTCACAGCAACAAGGCCAACAAGCGGGCCGTGGTCGAGGAGCTCGCCCGCGTGCTCGAACAGAAGCGCGTCGCGGGCAAGATCGACCTGGAGCCGACGCGACGCCGCGTGGAATCTGCCGCCGCTCGCCTCAATGGCTACGTCGATCATCTCCACGAGATCTCGCCCGTCGGACGCTCCTACTTCTCGGCCGCGGCTCGCCTCGGTGAGCTCGAAGATGCACCGCGCGTCGGGCTGGATCTGGAGGCGGTCGCCGCCACCACTCGAGAGACCTTCGAGCAGCACCTTGAAGCTCTCTCCGCGCTCGGAGACGCAGCCCGTGATCTGCCGCACTTGGTCGGGCATCCCTTCGCGGCCTGCCGGGTCACCGAGTGGAGCCGCTTACAGGCCCGCGAATGGGAGGCGGCACTCGCCCGCTCGATCGAAGCTGCCGAACGCGTCCAGTCCGCCCAGAGTGCCGCCGCCCGTCGCCTCGGGTTGGCACCCGAGCTTCCGTTGGCGGCGCTCGACTCGGTCGTCTGGATGCTGCGCCTCCTGGCGGCCGGAGTGCCGGAGGGAGCCGACTCGCTACTGTCCCGTTCGGATCGACGAACTGCAATCGCTCGGCTCGAAGGGCTGCTGGAGCCGGCGAAGCAGCGGGCCGAGCTGATGGCGAAGCTGTCCGAGCACTTCGAGCCGCGCATCGTCGAGGCCGATCTCAACGCCTGGCTGGCAGCGTTTCGCCGGCATGCGCGCTCGATGGCTCTCGTGCGCTGGTGGAGCTTGCGGAAGGCCCGCGCCGAGCTGGCTGCCTTCCGCATCCAGGCACACCGGTCGGCGGTCGATACCCTTCAGGATCTCGAGCGGGCCATCCAAGCCCAAGAGCTCGGCCGCGCGCTCGAGCGCGAGCAGGCCTTCCTGAGTGAGGCCCTGGGAGCGCATGCGCGAGGTGCCGAGACCGATTTCGAGGCGGTCGGGCGGCTGGTCGCGTTCGTGCGGGACTGGGGCGAGGCGGCCAGCCAGCTCCGTGCGGCGATCGGAGAGCATCCGGTCGTGCGGCCGCCGGCGCTGCCGAGTGCGGAAGCCGAGGCCGCTCTCGCTCCGCTGCTCGAGGTGCTGCCCGGTTTTCGGAGCGAGCTGGCGGAGCTGGTGCGTCAGCTCGGCGTTGACCGGGCCGAGGCTTTCTCAGGCGGGGGGGGAGTCGAGACCGTGTCGGCGATCGTCGAGCGGGCGAAGTCCTGGCGGGCGTCGCTGCCGATGCTGCGAGATTGGGCGCGCTTCGTTGGCGCCGAAGAGGCCGTTCGTGATCGCGGGCTCACGGCGTTGGCGCGGGCTCTGAGACGCGACGAGCTGCGGGCGGGCGAGCTGGGATCCGCCTTCGAGCGCGCCTTCTGGGAGGCTTGGCTCGACCATCGGGCGCAGGAGATCGACGCGCTTCGCTCGTTCAACGGCCGCGACCACGATCGAGTCGTCCGCCGTTTTCAGAAAGCTGACCAGGAGCTGATCGAGGCCGGCGGCGGTTCGATCGCGGCTGCCCTGGCCGAGCATCGGCCTGAGCTGATGGGTGAAGCGGTGGCGGGGTCGGAGGTCGGTTTGTTGCAGCGCGAAGCTCGCAAGAAGCGTCGGCATCTGTCGGTCCGGCGTCTCCTCGAGCAGATCCCGCATCTGCTCCCACGCCTCAAGCCGTGCCTCCTCATGAGCCCGCTCTCGATCGCGCAGTATCTTCCCGCCTCACGGGAGCCGTTCGACGTCGTGATCTTCGACGAGGCCTCCCAGATCCCCACTCATGACGCTGTCGGCGCGATCGCGCGCGGTCGTCAGGTGATCGTGGTCGGCGACAGCAAGCAGCTCCCTCCGACGTCCTTCTTTCACGTCGACCTTTCGGAGATCGAGGAGGATCCGACCGACGGGATGTGGGTGCAAGAGCTCGAGAGCATTCTCGACGAATGCATGGCGAGCGGGCTGCCCGCTTGCATGCTGGAGTGGCACTATCGGAGTCGGGACGAGCGGCTGATCACCTTCAGCAACTGGAAGTACTACGACAATCGACTCCACACTTTTCCGGCGCCCGGCATCACGGCCGCCGAGCTGGGAGTGTCGTGGCAGTGGGTCGAGGGCGTCTTCGATCGGGGCAAGAGTCGCACCAATCGAGCCGAGGCGGAGGCGGTGGCGGCTTGGGTGGTCGAGTGCCTGCGGGATTCGGATCGTGCGGGACGCTCGATCGGCGTCGTGACCTTCAACCAGGCGCAGCAGATGCTGATCGAGGACCTGCTCGATGGCGCGCGGCGGGAGCATCCCGAGATCGAGCCATACTTCGACGACCGTGCCGTCGAGCCGGTCTTCGTGAAGAACCTCGAGAATGTTCAGGGCGACGAGCGGGACGTGATCCTGTTCTCGGTCACCTACGGTCCCGACGTCGATGGCAAGGTCTCGATGAACTTCGGTCCCCTAAATCGAGACGGCGGTGAGCGGCGCCTCAACGTGGCCATCACGCGCGCCCGCGAGCAGCTGCGCGTCTTCTCGACGCTGCGTCCGGAGGACATCGATCTCAATCGCACACGCGCCGTCGGTGCCGAGCACCTCAAGGACTTCTTGCGGTTCGCGGACCAAGGGCCCTCGGCGCTCGCCGAGCGCCTGGTCGCCACGCCCGAGGCCGCCGGCCTCACCTCGCTCGAGCAGAGCATCGCCGAGCGCTTGCGCGAGCGCGGCCACGACATCGAGCTGGCCGTCGGCTGCGCCGGCTTCCGCATCGACCTGGCCGTGCGCGATCCTCAGGAACCCGATCAGCATTGCCTCGCGATCGTCTGTGATGGCGCGAGCTATCGCATGGCGCCCATGGCTCGCGACCGCGACCGCATTCGCGAGTCCGTGCTCGAGAATCTCGGTTGGTCCGTGCACCGCGTCTGGTCGCTCGATTGGTGGCACGATGCCGACAGCGAGTTGGAGCGCCTCGAGAAGGCGATCAAGAAAGCGACTCAGCCGGGTCGTCGCCGACGGCTGCGGCGCGGCGCAAACCTCGAGCTGGCCGAGAGCACTCCGGTCGTGAGCGAGCCCGCCGTGGCTCTCGAATCGAAAGAGCCCGTCATCGCGGTTGAGCCCGACGCCGCCGAGGAGAAGGCGGAGATCGCCGAGCGAGCTCAAGAAATCGATACGAAGGGAGCCCCGGCTGAGGCATCGACTCTCGAAGAGGGCGTGACCGAGGAGGCGACTCCGGACACTCCGCTCGCCGAGGAGAGCGAGGAATCGGAGCCCGAGCTGCGACCCGATGGTTCGAGCGCCTGGGTGAAGGTTCCGATCGAGACGATCGGTGATTCGACGAGCTTCGAGGACGCCGCGTACGAGGACACGCTCATCGAGCTGATCAAGAAGATCGTCGAGGTCGAAGGGCCCGTGCACCGACATCGTGTCATGCGCTGCTTGATGAAGAGCCACGATGTCTCACGTGCCACGAGCAAGGTCAAGGAGCGGGTCCATGAGCTGGTCGAGCGAGCGGCCGCGCGGAAGGTCGTGACCGTGGCTGACGAGTTCGTATGGCACCGCGATCAAGATCGCGAGCACTTCCAGGCCTTTCGAAGCGGAGACGCTCGCGGCAAGACACGCTCTCCGGAGCTCGTAGCGCCCGAGGAGATCGCGGCCGCCCTGCGACGTGTCCTGAAGGGTGCGATCGCGCTCCCGGAGGAGGACCTGTTTCGGGCCGCGGGGCAGCTCCTGGGCTATCGTCGCACGACCGACAAGCTCAAGGTCGCACTCGAATCGGGCCTGGCGCTGGTCATCGAGCGGAGAGGAGCCGTTCGAGACGGCGAGCGCATCCGATTGCCGTCGTGACAACAATCGATTCACAGAGTGTCGTCAAACTTCGAGCCGCGTTCGTCCAATGATGTTGTCGTCTCGCACTCGAGGCTCCATTCGCCGAGGAGATGGTTCATGTGGATTGCGGTCTTTGTCGTGCTGCTCCTCCTCGCCGCTCTCGACCTCACTTGGCTCTGGAAGACCTCACGCTCGAGAGAGCGGCAGATCTTCTCCCCGTTCACACTCGCCAGCCAGGCTCTCTTCGCGATCCTGGCCGCGATCCACATCGGCCCGCTGGCGTTCGAGTCCTTCTCGATCGCGCGAGCCGTTCAGATCACCGAGCTGAGCTTCGTCGGCCTCATGCTCCTCGGCTTCGTCGTGGATATCGCTTGGCTGCGCGCGAGAGGTCGGGAAAGCAACGGTTGAGTGATCTCTTGCATTGCAAGAGATCAGCGGACGGAAGTGCGTCGGGCGCCCATTTTATGGGTGAATGAGCCCTCTCGCCGGCGTGTCGCCAGGAATAACCGATCGTTCGGTTTGGAGTCGACTCTTCTGCCAGTATCCGTGAGGCGCTATCCGGCGAGAGTCGAGGCCTGCAAGGCCGGCCTTCTAACAGCCCGGGGCGAAGCCCCGGGAACGGCGACGTTCTTTGGTTCAAGACACTCCCATCGAGCCGCGCAAGCCCTGTAAGGGTGCCATCGGCGGCCGACGGATTCTGGGCGACCTGGAGCCAATCACGGGGTGGACGAACCGCGGGACGATGGAGGGAGAGTGCCCCTTCAGGGCACGCGAACGTCGACGTCGAGAGAGGTGAGAAGAATTGGCGTTCCGATACCCCAGGTTCCGGCGGCGCGCTTCGCGCGTCGCGCCGCCTCCACCTGGGGCTGTTTGATCGCCGGCCCTTCAGGCCTCGCAACCGTCTTTTTCACGTCCGCTTGTTCGGCGCCCGTCGTCGTCGTTCCGAAGAATGATGC
>JAJDCO010000091.1 GCA_029260795.1 Planctomycetota bacterium
ACGGACCCGGATGCGCGGTCGATGAAAACGAGGGGTGCCGGCATCGTGGGGTATAACGTCCAGACGGCCGTGGATGCGACACACCACTTGATCGTGACGCACGAGGTGACCAATGTCGGGCATGATCGTCATCAGTTGCACCATATGGCGCAACAAGCGAAAGAGGCCATTGGCTCGGAGACGCTCGCCGTCGTCGCCGACCGCGGGTATTTCAAGGGGGAAGAACTCCTGGCCTGCGAGGAGTCGAAGATCACGACTTATCTTCCCAAGCCGCAGACATCGGGAAGTACGAAGAAAGGGTTGTTCAGCAAACGCGACTTCATCTACCACGCGGACGAGAATGAATACCAATGCCCGGCAGGGGAGCGCCTCAGCTGGCGATTCGAGACACAGGAGAAAGGCTTAACACTCCACAAATACTGGTCCTCACACTGTCCGAACTGCTCCATGAAGTCGCAGTGCACAACCAGTCAATACCGACGAGTGACACGATGGGAACATGAAGCTGTCGTCGAGGCCGCCGCCGCTCGCCTCGATCGCGAACCGGAGCGGATGCGCACGCGACGAGCCACCGTCGAGCATCCGTTCGGGACACTGAAAGCCTGGATGGGCTACACCCACTTCCAAACCAAAACCCTTAAGCATGTGAGCACCGAGATGAGTTTGCATGTGTTGGCCTACAACTTCAAACGAGTGTTGGCGATTCTCGGCGTGCTCCCTCTCCTTCAAGCGATCCAAGCGTAAAGAACGCCCGCATACACGCACATATGGGCGCATCAGCACCACCAGTGACGCCTCAGGGCGCCTCGTGGTGCCGCAAAATAAATACGCCACGCAAAACAAAAAACAGAAGAGGAGCTGGGCTGTCGCGTCTACTGCAGCGTTGAAATGCTTGGGCAGGGGAGTTTATACACAGCCTGGGCCAGAAGCGGTCATTCCTGAATCGAATGGCCTCATCCTTCATTGTTTTATGTGATACTCACTCCTGAATTACAACGACTAAAGGTGAAACAGAATCTTGAGTTGGGCTTCGCCACTCACTCTGCCTCAACGTCGTGACCCAATGACACTGGGGATAGCCACTCAGTGATTTGACTAGAATCCACCTCTGGACCACGTCATTTGAGGGATATGATTCAGCCTAGAGAATCCTCATGCGTTCCAGTTGAACAAATCTCACAATCCCAGCACAATAACACACCTCAACGAATGGAACGTTCATTGAATCGGCAATGGGTAGGAGAACAATTTGTGAACATACCAACCATCGAGTTTCAGCCACACGACGCATCTAATGCTGGGATAGAATTCTTAGAGCTTGCGTTTATCTACAAGAGCGCCCCCCATCTGAAGTTCAACCCCTTCGCTCCGCACCGCGTCAAATTCCACCATCTAATTTATATAACTGAAGGTGTCGGCGCCCACTTCATCGATTTTAATCACCATCCCTTCCAAGCAGGTAGCTTTATTTTTATCAATAGGCACCAGGTGCATGCCTTTGATCTCGACAATCAACCACAGGGGTTCATGATTCTCTTTACACAGGAGTTTGTCGACTCGATCCAAATCAGTATCAGAATGCCGACATTGATATCCGGCTTCAATGCGGCATCTCCCCCTGTGCTTACCGTCGGCCATTCACTCAAAGAGAGTTGTGAGGTCTTACTCTCAGAAATGAAAAAAGTGTCGGGCAAGGAGCGCGACGATCACCTCATCTTTCAACTACTGTTTACCTCGTTGATCCTCAAATTGCATCGCGAAAGATCTCATTCGTCCACACATGAGCTAGGCGAATCGCGCCGACAACAATTTTCCCAGTTCTTATCATTGCTTGAAGACAACTTCGCTTCGACCAAGGATGCAGCCGTGTATGCCAATATGATGGGCATCACCTATAAAACCCTCAATCATCTCTGCAAACAAGCCATCCGGCAAACACCCAAACAACTCATTGATGCGCATACCATACTTGAGGCGAAAAGAAGATTGGCCATCGAGAACATCCAAGCGTCGCAACTGGCCTATGCTCTTGGCTTTGAAGAAGTCAGCAATTTCGTCAAGTATTTCAAAAAGCATACCCTGGTCACCCCGAATCAATTCAAGGACAGCTTCAAAGGTTAGAGATTGACCTTTTTTTGGAAGGGATTGATCTGTTCTTCTTTTCAAGAAGTGGCTACCTTACGTTCAACCACAAAAAAAAGGAGTGAGCCCTTCATGAAGAACATAATTATTTCATCACTGGTCCTTGCTGTTCTATCTGGAACAGCCTGCACATCTAACCTCAAGAATATGGAGAGCGCCATGAGTCTTTCAAACAAAGAAAAAGCCGTTGCCCTGCTCAACAGTATCCAAACCGGCGACCAGACGGCCGTGAGTTATGTGCACCCTACGCGTTACACGCAACACAATTTATCGGTGGGTGACGGCCTGGCGGGCTTCGGAGCGGTCTTGCAAGCATTACCGAAGGGAAGCGCCAAAGTGAACGTGGTGCGAGCATTTCAGGATGGGGACTACGTGTTTACCCAGACCAACTACAACTTCTTTGGCCCCAAAGTCGGATTTGACGTCTTCAAATTTGAAGATGGGTTGATTGTCGAACATTGGGACAACCTAGCTGAGAAGGCAGCCAACCCCAACCCAAGTGGCCATACCCAACTTGATGGACCAACCGATATCCAGGACCTCGATAATACCCAGATAAACAAGGCCTTGGTACAGTCATTCATCGAAACCATTCTGGCCAAAGGAGAAATGGACAAGATAGGCAACTATATCGACGGCGACCAGTACGTCCAGCACAATACGGCGATTGCTGATGGTCTCTCTGGACTTGGCCAAGCACTCGAAGCCATGGCCAAACAAGGCATCACCATGGTCTACACAACCGTGCATAAAGTACTTGGTGAAGGCAACTATGTCCTCAGCATCAGTGAAGGGACCTTTGCGAATCAGCCCACGTCCTTCTATGACCTGTTCCGAGTGCAAGAAGGAAAAATTGTTGAACATTGGGATGTCATCGAAACCATCATCCCCAAAGATGAGTGGAAAAATGCCAACGGCAAGTTTGGGACATTCTAGGAGCGGTATCTCATGCACACAACTTACTCAGTGCTCAGAAAGCTCTGATAGTAATGCCGTTGGAGGCGCTTATAATGATTCCTACAACTGATTTCGCGAAAGCCGATGAACCAAACAGTCAAACACTTGCCATTGCCCAGTCATTTCTTGATGCCGTTGGAGCTGGTGCCAAAGACATATTGAGTGCGCTTATGAGCGATGATTTCGTCTGGCACAATGAGGGTGATAGGAATATCCCGTGGATTGGCAGTTGGAAAGGTCGAGACACGGTGGTGAATACCTTTTTACCGGCCTTTGGTGCAGGTTTGGAAATTACCAGCTGGACCACCGATTTTAGTTTTGCCAATGCCGATCAAGCTTTTTTTGCCGGGACCATGAGCGGGATTACGACCAAGTCCGGTATAGATACGGGAACATTCAGCTGGGCAGTACGTGTACATGTGCAAGAAGGCAAGGTTAACAGCTGGAATTGGTTTGAAGACAGTTACGCGTTGTCAAAAGCCTACAACAGCAAATAATATTCTCGGCTCTTTTAGACTGAAGCCTAATACAACGAACTAGCAGACGGAGGTCATGTTAGAAAGTCGTTGGATTGATACAGATGACGGACATTTTGAACAGGGTGAATAGGAAAATGAAAGATAAGATGAGCCCCATTCTGTTTATTCCTCATGGCGGAGGCCCTTTGCCTCTGTTGGGAGACCCCGGCCATCAGGAGATGATTTCTTTTCTGAAAGAAATCACAAGCACACTGGCGGAGCCATCAGCCATCTTAGTCGTGAGCGCTCATTGGGAAGAAGCAGAAGTCACCATAACAAGTTCTGATACACCCGCGTTAATCTATGACTATTACGGGTTCCCGGACGAGGCCTATAAGATTGACTATCCGGCGCCGGGAAACCCAGCGCTCGCGCACAGGATTAAAGACTTATTGCAACGTAGCGGCATCAACGCACACTTGGATAGTCAACGAGGATTTGACCACGGTGTGTTTATACCCTTAAAGATCATGTACCCAGAAGCGCACATACCTTGCGTTCAGATGTCTCTCGTTAATAGCCTAGATCCAGAAACACATATTCAAATCGGACATGCGCTATCGGCGCTGAGAAAAGAAAATGTACTCATCTTGGGGTCAGGTTTTTCATTTCATAACCTGAAGGCTTTCGCATCCCAACACACTGGTACTCCCGACAGCGGAAATGAAGCATTCGAACGGTGGCTCATTGATACCTGTACAAATACGTCCCTTTCTTCTGACGAGCGGACAAAACGACTGATTCATTGGGGCGATGCACCCTCGGCTCGGTATTGCCATCCCAGAGAAGAGCATTTACTGCCGTTACATGTGTGTTATGGCGTCACGAGCGCCCTAGCGACACTGGTGTTTGAGGGCGCCATCATCGGGAAAAAAGCGTCTGGTTTTCTTTGGTAACAAGTATTTAACGAGAATGGTACCACTCTCTATTTCGTTGATTTGGAGGATGTTGTCATCTCTAACCTGCCACTCACGCTTTCGGATTATCGTGCGACAATTTGTCTGGATGAATTCCCGGTCAGCTTTCCGCAAAAGCTGTAGGATTCGAAGGTGACGCAGCCAGCATTATTGCAGCATTGTGAGCCCATGGCCTTGGCCAGAGATAATGTTGACCGTTAGTTTGTCGTGTCATTCGTTTCGTGAAGGACCAAGTTAGATTTGGGGTAGACGACAGCTGGAAACGTTGTCCTTCTTGAGCGTCCATTGATAAAAGGAGTCGCATGATGAACAAACCCGTACCACCCCAATCGTTTGGGACTATTGCAAAATTATTCCATTGGGGAATCCTCGGCTTGTTTCTCTTTCAATATGGCATTGCTCTCGTCATGTACGGAATAGCCACGCCAGAATATTACCCGAAGACCTTATTCATGCTTCATAAATCCGTCGGCATCCTCCTCCTCTTCTTGGCGATTTTTCGTCTGCTTTGGAGAAAGATGATGCCGTTACCTGCTTGGCCAGAATCCGTCACAAACTTCGAAAAGAAAGCCTTCCATATTTTAGAAAATGGCTTGTATATCCTCATGATTCTCATGCCGGTCAGTGGATATCTCTTTTCTTTGGCGGGAGGGCACGGCTTTCAATTTTTTGGATTGTTTCAATTTCCTGATCTCATTGGGAAGCAGGCGGTGATCTCTGAAATCGGAAAATTCCTTCACAGGATCTTCGCCTTCTTGATCCTCGGATTTGTCGCCTCCCATGTAATGCTCATTTTGAGGCATCATTATGATACGAAAGATCGGTTTCTCGAGCGCATGTCACCCATGCGATGTGATAAATAAAAAACACCATGCGCTGTCGGAAACATGCATGAAACCCTTCTTTAGTCTTGGAGACCGTCATTGACGGTGGAGCAACCTTGCAGTCTTTACATAGGAATTTGATGCAAAGTCGTAAGATTACGCACAATGGCAGGCATGGGCACATGAGCCCAAGAACAGAATCTGAAACGAGCCACGGTGGAGGTATCGACAAGGTATGAATAAATTACTTGAAGGCCTTATTACCTTTCGCGAAGAAACTTTTCAAGAAAAACGTGAATTATTTACCCGCTTATCGCAGGGCCAAAAGCCTGGGGTTCTGTTTATCACCTGTTCAGACTCCCGAATTGATCCAACGTTACTCACCAACTCTGAACCAGGCGACTTGTTTATCATTCGCAACGCCGGAAACTTAGTGCCTCCTTATGGATCCCAATTTGGAGGAATCACCGCCACGATCGAATATGGGGTCGCAGTCCTGAATGTCTCAGATATCGTGATCTGTGGGCATTCAGATTGTGGAGCCATGAAGGCCCTCGTACACCCAAAGGAACTTGACAACCTACCCGCGGTCAAGCATTGGTTGATTCATGCAGAATCCACGCGCAGGGTCGTCGAAGAGAATTTTGCTCACCTGAACTCCGATGACCAGTTTTCAACCATGATTAAAGAAAACGTCTTGATTCAGCTTGACCATCTCCGTACTCATCCATCAGTGGTGTCCAGACTTCGCCGGGGGACGCTCAATCTTCACGGTTGGGTCTATTGTCTTCACAGTGGCGAAGTCTGGGTGTATGATCGCGAGCAAGGTGAGTTTATCGCTCCTAGCATTCCTGCAATACCCCCATCACCGTCTAAAACATAATCCATATTTTCTTGAACAAAAAATTTATCCCCTCTTGTTAACATTCCAGATGGCACGGAGACCTCCTCAAAAGTAAGATTCTCAATTTATGGTTGTTCGACAAACAATTCCACTCAAGTGGTTCCTAAAAATCGATGGCTGGAACATCTTGTTTTTTACCGTGTATGTCTCTCTCATATGCATCTTTCATTTGGAATTCTTTTTCGAAAAATTGGCGTTTCCCTTTACCGGAATTAGTGTATTCGGCACAGCCGTGGCCATTTTATTAGGGTTTCGAAACAACTCGGCCTATGAACGGTTCTGGGAAGCTCGGACGGCCTGGGGTGAGCTCACGAATGCTTCAAGAAATTTTGCCTCACAGGTACTTGCCTATATCCATCCTCAAAAAGATTCGGTCGTTCAAGACGAGCCTGTCAAAAAAGTCCATCAAGAACTTATTTATCGGCATCTGGCCTATGTGCATGCGTTGCGATTACAGCTTCGGGAGGAACAATCATGGGAAGACCTTGACCCATTCTTAGAAGATCGTGACTGGCAAGAAGTGGAGGGCCTCACGAATAAGGCTGTGCAATTAAATCATCAACAATCCCAGCGTTTGAGTGCGCTGGCTGCAGCAGGATGGATTGAACCCCGGGCCTATGTGATGGGACTGATGGAGTCAATCAACAAATTCTACGACGCACAGGGCACGTGTGAACGAATAAAAAATACCCCTTTACCGCGTCAATACGGATTTTTCACCAAATCATTTGTATGGGCTTTTCTCGTCTTACTTCCGTTCTCACTCATTCAGCATTTAGGGTGGGGGACCATTCCTGTGTACCTTTTACTTGCGACGATGTTTACCGTCATCGAACGCATGGGGCACCGCACGGAAGATCCCTTTGATGGGAAACACGAGGATGTGCCCATCAATGCGATTTGTCGGAACATTGAAATCGACCTCAGGCAGCAACTTGGGGAAACCTCGGTTCCGCCTCGCCTCGAACCTCAAGATGGGGTGTTAATGTGAGTGGAAGGGAGACACTGATGAAGAACACAGTAAGGCAAAGCTTATTGCTGTAAGATTGCCAACAAATCAGAAATGTCCGCTTTGGGTCGGGAAGCGACAGGTCTGTAGTCGGCCCAGGCTGTGTGAAAACTCGCGAAGCGAGTATACTGCACCTTTCGAACGGAGGTGTCTGTGATGAGCGGATTTATTCAAGGCGACGATCGCCACCAAGCGACGTTGTTTCCCGAACGATTGGATGATTTCATCGC
>JAJDCO010000092.1 GCA_029260795.1 Planctomycetota bacterium
CGAATCTACCCATGCCTGCTGCGTCAAGCTTCCTGCGCCGCCTCGACGACCTGCAGCGAGGTCGACTGCGGCGTGCTCGGTCGCTTTCCTTGCATCCACGGGCATCTTCGACGCCTCGCGACGATGTCTGGTGAGAAATGCGGGCTCGCTGATTGCCGTGTGCGGCTCAGTCTGCGTTGCGGGACTCTGCTTCTTTCTGCTTCTTCTCAACCACGTCGTGTAGTAGCCTCGTACCACCGTCGCATTTTGGGAGACAGCCTCCATGGCAAAGAGAAAGCCCGAGACGAGTGAGTCCGAGCTCGAGGTCCTCAAGGATCTTTGGGAGGGCGGGCCGTCGACGATTCGCGAGGTGCACGTACGGTTGGCGCGACGCAAGAAGAGCTGGGCGTATACCACCGTCCAAACTCTGATGCAGCGCCTCGAAGCCAAGGGGTACCTGGCAAGTCGGAAGGTCGGCATCGCTCGATGCTACACGGCCAGCGTGTCGCAGGACGAGCTGATCAAGACGCGGCTCCGTGACATCGCCGAGCGAGTCTGTGACGGCTCGCCGGCTCCGCTCCTGCTCTCGCTGGTCGAGGACAACGCCTTCAGCGCCGAAGAGATCGAGAGCTTTCGCGAGCTGCTCGATCGAATCGCTCCGAACGACGAGGGAACCCGTCCGAAGAGGAAGAAGCGATGAGCGAGTGGATCTTGCAGAACGCGATCGTCGCGACGCTCCTGACGTTCGCCGTCACCCTCTTCGTGCGAGTGTTCCGTCCGCGGCCTTCGATCAGTCACATCTTGTGGCTGCTCGTGCTGGTGAAGCTGCTCGTGCCGCCGCTCTCGATCTCGGGCTGGCCGCCCTGGCCAGTCCGAGTCAAGAGTCCGGCGCCGGTTTCCTCGGCCGCTCTTGCGCTCGACACCGTGGTGCCGACTCCGCCGATGATCGAGACGCGCGCGCCGGACCCGATCGCGTCATCGGTCCCCGAGTCGGCGCCGACTCGATCTGCGAGACCCTTCCCGTGGACGCCGGTGCTGGCAACAGCCTGGCTGCTCGGCGGCTTGCTCGTCGGGGCCTTCTTTGCCTGGCGGACGCGTCGCTTTCGAAACGCTCTGTCCGCGGGTCCGATGGCTCCGAGCTGGCTCGAGGACCTGGTCTCGACCGAGGCCGCCCAGTTCGGTCTGCGGGCTCCGCCCATCCGAGTCGTTCACGGTATCCAAGGTCCTCAGATCGATCCGATCGGTCGAGCGCGGATACTGTGGCCGGCTGAGAGGGTCACGGACTCCGATCCGGTTCGCTGGCGAGCGGTGGTGCGGCACGAGCTGGCGCATCTTCGCCGCCGCGATCATTGGGTGCTGTGGATCGAGCTGGCCGGTGCCGTGCTTTGGTGGTGGCTTCCGTTGTTCTGGTGGGTGCGCTCTCGAATGCGCCGGGACGCCGAGCTGGCCTGTGATGCGTGGGCGGTTGCGACTGCCTCGCCGGGCGAGCGGCGTCGATTCGCCGAATCGTTGATCGCGCTGGCGGCGCGGGCTTCGGCGGTCCCTTTCGGATCGCCTGGCCTGGCGGCCACTCCAAGAGCGCGGCGTCTCTTTGAAAGGAGACTGATCATGATCGTGGATCAGGTACCGCATCGGATTCCCCGTTGGCTTCCGCTGGGAGTCTTCGCCTTGGTCGGGTTGGCGTTCCCGAGCTGGCTGGTTCTGCAAGCGCAGAGCTCGACGCCCCAGGATCGGGACTTTCTGAAGCCGGTCGTCGACGACGATCGCTACTGGACGGCCGAAGCCCGCGGCAACGTTCCCTTGGGTCAGGAGTCGACGCTCGAGGTGCATGCTCGTGTGGGCCAGCTCGAGATCGTGACCGGCCAGGGGCGCGACATCGTCATCACGGCGAACGTTCGCGCCAAGAAGGAGCACGTGGACGCCGCCGAGGTGCGCTCCGTCTTCGAGGATCATGTGAAGGTCGAGCGCCGAGACGGCAAGCTCGTCATCAAGGACGCTCACGAGCCCGAGCCGCAGCCGGCCGGGGAGAAGGGTCGCGACAACGTCTGGCAAGTCGATCTGCGAGTCGAGGTGCCGAGGGCGCTCCACATCGTGGCCCACTCGGGTGTGGGAGACGTGCGCATCGAGACCGGACGCAGCGTGGTGGCGCATGTCGGCGTCGGTAACGTGCAGCTCCGGCTCCGGGACGTCGAGAAGATCGAAGGCCATCTGGGCGTCGGGGACCTGATCATCCAAGCCGGTCACGTCAACGACAGCTCGCAGGTGGACGTCGGCACCGGCAGTGTGAAGCTGACCCTGGATTCGGTGAACGCCGACTGGACCGTCACGCTCGGTGTGGGAGACCTCGTGATGACGGTGCCGCAGCAAGTCTCGGCTTCCTTCGAGCTCGAGTCCGGCATCGGCACCGTCGACGTTCCGTGGGGTTCGGCCGAGGTGAAGAAGGATTCGCTCGGCGCCAAGGCGAAGATCGACCTCGGTCAAGGCGCTCGCGTTCAGGCGAAGACCGGCGTCGGATCGATTCGCGTCCACGGAAGCTGATAGAGCTCGGCGGGGCCGGTTCCCACGCCACGGCCCCGCTCACTCACCTCACCCCGACCCGCGTGCCGTCTTCGATCTCCTCGTCCGGGTGAGAGATCACCGTCTCACCGCGGTCGAGACCCGAGAGGATCTGCGTCGCGAGCCCGCTTCGTTGCCCGATCTCCACGCGCCGCTGGCGAGCTCGGCCCTCGATGATGGCAAAGACGGCCCAGCCACCTTCGGGGATCTCGAAGAGCGAGCTGGTCGGCACTTGGAGCACGTCGTCCTCTTCCCAGAGGATGAACGTGCCTTCGACGCGATAGCCATCGCCCAAGCGTCGTGTCTCGTCGGTCGTCTCGTTGAAACTGCAGATGACGAGAACCCGCTGCTCCTCGACACCGAGCGCCGAGATCTTCGTGAAGCCGACGGGCTCGACGACCCGCACTCGTCCGAGGATCGGACTCTCGCCACCCCAACGCTCGAAGCGAACCTTCATACCGGGCTGGAGCTGCACGGCATCGCGGGAGAGCACCTCCACCTCGATCTCGAGAGAAGTGGGATCCCCGATCTCGAGCAGCGGCGACCCTGCCGTGACGACACTCTCACTCTCGCGGTAGCGCTTGAGAACCGCACCCGTCACGGGCGATCGGAGCGCGATGCGCTCGGGAGGAGACTCGCCGTCGGTGCCCGAGGAATGGTCGAGGGTGCTCCGGGCGATCTCAACCTGGTAACGCGTGACGTCGGCGCCGAAGCGAGCCGATCGCAGCTGCGCTTCCGCTTGTCGCGCCTTCGTGCGCGTGCGCTCGAAGAGCTCCCGGGACGAGATATCCTTCTCGACGAGATTGGCCTGTCGGTCGAGCTCTCCCGCCCAGTAGGCCTGGTCGGCGGCGGCGGACTCGATGCGCTCGCGGGCTTCGTCGAAAGCCGCGTTGGCCGCCTCGAGCCGATGGGTCGCCTCCGCGTGTGAGCGAGCATCGAGCAGGCTCGCGGGGACCGGCGTCAGCGCACAGACCTCCTGGCCGGCCTCGACCGAGTCCCCGACCTCGAGCTCGATGCGACCGAGCGTGCTGTTCAAGGGCGCCGAAACCACGAAGCGATCGACCACCCGCGTTCGTCCCTCTTCGGTGAACCCGACCTCGAGCGCTCCGACACGCACCGGCTCGGTATCGACCAGGACGGGCTTCGGCCAGAATCCGTAGGCGATGGCCGAGACGATCAGCAGGCTGACGAAGCCCCAGCCCAGCTTTCCCTTCCAGCTCATGTCATCACTCCCGAGTCTTGAGCACCGCGACCAAGTCGAGGCGGTTCAGCTTGCGTCGAACGAGCGCCGCCGAGATCAACGCCGAGACGATCACGACCGTGGTGGCCAGGGCGAAGGTGCTGATGTCGATCACGAAGGGAATCCGAAAGAGGTCGGTCTGCAGATTCTGGATGAGGAACGCCGTGAGTAACCAGCCCAGGCCGAAGCCGAGGAGGATGCCGAGCGCGGTCAGGATCGCGAGCTCGCCCAGGAGTATGTATGCGATCTCGCCGCGCGTGAACCCGAGAACTCGAAGGCTCGCCAGCTCACGTCCTCGCTCCGACAGGGCGATCCGAGCACTGTTGTAGACGACGCCGAACGCGATCGTCATCGCGAGCAGCGTGTTGAAGAAGGAGAACGTCAACATCTGCTCGGCCATCGTGTCGTAGAAGTTTCGGATGATGTTGGCGCGAATCGAGGTGCCTCCGATCTGTGGTCGCGCTTCGAGCTGACGATAGAGAGACGACGAGCCGGAGCCGCGTGCGTCGAGCCGCACTCCGGAGATGGCGTCGCCTTCATCCATGAGCCGGTTGAGGGACGGGAGGTTCATCGTCGCCGAGACGCCGATGTAGTCTCGCACCAGTCGGGCGATGGGCACCCGCTTCACCGTCCGCGAGCCTTCGAGCGCCTCGACCGTCACCGAGTCGCCGACTCCGACTCCCAGCCAATCGCCCAGGAACTCCGAGAGCATCAGCCCGTCGACCGGAATCGGGACGGGACGGTGATTCTGGTCGAGCCGATGCGCCAGCCGGCTGTCGATTGGGAGGCCCTCGATGGCCGTTCGGTACTCCTTGTGGCCGGCCCGGAGTCGAACGGGCACGATGCGGAAGGGCTCCGCCTGATCGACCTCTTCCAGAGACTCGAGCTCGAACAGGGCGCGCCGCGAGGTGGGCTCGATCAGATGGGCCGTCGCGTCGTCCTGGGCGGCGAAGCGCAGCTGCACATTGACCATCTCCTCGATCGCATCCCCGAAGAAAGCGCCCAGAATCAGAATCGCGCAGGCGAAGGACATGCCCAGGATCGAGAGCGAGGACTTCAGCGGTCGGCGCTCGAGGTGGCGGATGATCATGCGCGTCGGCTGATGCAGCCAACGCTGGAGCCCCAGGCGCTCGACGAGTGAGACCCGGTAGCTGGCCGGGGGCTCGGGCCGCATCGCTTCGGCAGGCGGTAGATGAGCCGCTCGCCAGACGGCGTGAATCGTTCCCAGCAGCCCGGCCGTGATCGCGACCGCCGCTCCGGCGACGATGAACAGCGGCGCGACCTCATAGTCGAGGTAGGGGAAGTGGTAGAACTTCGTGTACATGGCCGAGAGGCCAAGGCCGAGCCAGCGACCGGCCAGAGTGCCGGCGAGCAGTCCGACCGCCACGATCACGAGCACCAGCTTCGTGAAGTGGATCCCGATCACGATGTTGGAGTAGCCGAAAGCCTTCAGCGCCGCGATCTGCTCGCGCTGGGTCGCTACCAGTCTCGTGATCACGACGTTCAGCAGGAAGCTCGCGACCGAGAGGAAGATCGCCGGAAAGAGCGTCGCCATCTGCTCGAGCTGACGAAACTCCTCGGAGAGGAAGCGATGGGAGAGCTGATCGTCGCGGCCGTAGGCACCGAGCCCACCGTACTGCTCGAGAACCGTGTCGAGCGCGTCGAGTGCGCGCGCTTCCGAGCCACCGTGAGCCAGCCGCGCCGTGACGTCGTTGAACGCTCCCTCGAGATCGTAGGCACTCTGGAGAGCGCGTCGTGGCATCCAGAGCACGCCGAAGGTCTTGTCGTCGGGAATCGTGCCTCCGGGCGGGATCAGGTAGATGTACTCGGGTGAGAGCGCGACGCCGGTCACGGTCAGGTGCTTACGTCGCCCGTGAAGGATGGCGGTCAACGAAGAGCCTGGCGTCAGGCGATGCGCCAAGGCAAAGGACTCACTGACGACGATCTCGTCGTCGCTCCGTGGATCGGGAGGTCCGCCCTGGATCCAGTGCAGGCCGTTGAGCGTGGGCTTGCCCGAGTCCGGGAGCGAGAGGAGGCGTCCGGTGATCGGCTCGTCGAATCCCGCGACCTCGAGATGGACGGGCGCCACGACGCGTGTCTCGACGAGGCGAAGATCCGCGATCTCGGCGAGCTGCGCCTCGACGCTCTCGGGCGCTCGCATCAGCGAGGCAAAGACATCCGCGAAGCGCTGCTCGGCGTAGAACCGTGACCGCGTGCGTTGCAGCGAGTCGAGCGTCGCCAGCGACATGATGAAGGTCGCGATCCCGCTTGCGATCACCAGCGAGATCGCCAACGACTGGCCGCGCAGGTGCCAGAAGTCTCGGAGCAGCTTTCGGTCCAACGCACGCACGGTCAGGTTCCTCGTCTCGAGCGAATCGCCTCTACCAGCGCAGCTCGCTCGGGCTCTTCTTGGTCTCGTTCACGATCACTTGACCGATGCGCCCATCCGTCAGATGGATGACGCGATCCGCCATGCTCGCAATGTCCGCGTTATGAGTGATCACGGCCGTGGTCGTCCCCAGCTCGCGGTTGATGCGATCCAGCACCTCGAGCACGACGATGCCGGTTGCCGAGTCGAGCGCGCCCGTGGGCTCGTCGCAGAGCAGCACGGCCGGGTTTTTCGCGATCGCGCGCGCGATCGCGACTCGCTGCTGCTGACCGCCCGAGAGCTGCGCCGGGAAGTGATCGAGCCGGTCAGAAAGACCGACCCGGGCGAGGGCGTCTTCGGGCTTCATCGGATCGCGAGCGATCTCCGTCACCACGGCGACATTCTCCTTGGCCGTCAAGCTGGGGATCAGGTTGTAGAACTGGAACACGAAGCCGACGTGGTGCCGACGGTACTGCGTGAGCTCGCGCTCGCTCGCCTCCGTCAGGACGCGGTCCCGGTACCGCACCTCGCCCGATGTCGCCGTGTCCAGGCCGCCCAGGATGTTCAGCAGCGTCGACTTGCCGCTCCCCGACGGCCCGAGCAGCACGACCAGCTCTCCGGGGTGCAGCTCCAGGTCGACGCCGCGCAAGGCGTGCACCTCGACCTCGCCGACCTGGTAGATCTTGGTCAACGCCCGAGCACGAAAGACGACGTGCTCGTCGGCGGCTGTGGTCGAGCCGCCCTCGCGGGTGTTCGGTTCCATGGCACCTTGGGTGGCGACGAATGGGGGAATGGCGGAGCCGAACTCGAGGAACCGTCGACTCCCGGTGATCCTTCACCTTGGGCCACGACTCCGGGCGGCGCAAGGGCTGACCCCGCCTCCCGAAAATGCGAGGATCGCCCGCATTCGGCCCGCGCAAAACGAGGAGCCAACTATGACCCCGCGAATTCGTCTGGAGATCTGCACCGACTCGGTGGCGGGAATGAGCGCTGCTGTTCGGGGAGGCGCCGATCGCGTCGAGCTTTGCTCGAACTTGGGCGAAGGGGGCACGACACCCTCCCTCGGTCTGCTCCGGCAGGCGCGTCGCAGCTCGTCGCTTCCGATGGCGGTGCTGGTGCGGCCTCGGCGCGGCGACTTCGTTTACGATGCCTTTGAGACCGAGGTCATCCTCGACGACATTCGCTCCGCACGCTTCGAAGGCGCGGACATCCTCGTCGTCGGAGCGCTCCGACCCGACGGCACGATCGACCGCGAGACCACCGCTCGCTGCGTGGAGGCGGCCCGTCCGTTGCCCGTCACCTTTCACCGAGCGTTCGATCTGGTCCGGGAACCCGCCGAAGCGCTCGAGGTGCTGATCGGGCTCGGGATCGAACGCGTGCTGACGTCGGGCCAGGCGCCGAGTGCTCTCGAGGGCGCGAACGTCTTGTCTCGGCTCGTCGCTCAGGCGGCCCGACGAATCCTCGTCTTGGCCGGGGCGGGCGTGCGCGCTCACAACGTCGCCGAGCTGGTGGCGCGCACCGGCGTTTCGGAGGTCCACGGCTCGGCGTTCACGGCCAGCGAGAGCCCGATGCGGTACCGGAACGAGCGCCTCGATCTCGGCTCGAGCGTCCCGCGAGGCGAGTACGAGCGAGCCGAGACCGACCAGGAGACGGTTCGGATGTTTCGGGCCGCGGTGGACGCCGCGTCGGCCAGCTAGCAGCGCCCACCGGGCGGCGCGGCTCTCACTGCTCGAGCGGGTGACTCTGCCACAGGACGTTGCGGATCTTCCACTTGCCGTCTTCCTTGGCGAGGTGGAAGTAGTCGATGCCCCAGGCCGCGGTCAGCTTGCCGCTCGCGGTTTGATCGAGGATGTCGAAGATCTCGATCTTCTTGGGCGAGCTCGCGTCGGCGCGGCTGCCGTCCTTGTTCCAGGCGCCGGCGAGGGCGACCGCTTGCTCGAAGTTCATGCCCGTGCCTTGGAAGGCCTGGCTCGGGTCCTTCTGCCAGTAGCCGTACTTGGTGAGATCCTTCGAGACGCTGCGCTCGATGTACTCGGGCTTGCACTCGTAGAATGCCTCGCAGTAGTCGAGCATGGCGCGCTCGACCGCGGCTCGCTCGCCCTTGGCGGGTGTGACCTTGACCTTGTCTTGAATCTGCCAACCGATCGCGAGGAGCGTCGGGGCGAGGAACAGCAGCACCTTGGTCATGAGACTCCTCCGGTAGAGTGAGAGACGGTCGGTTCCAACGACCTCGAGCAGCAATACGTGGATGCAGTCCGTGCAGTTGGACCGATCCCGCGATCCGTCCTCGCCGAGCGAGCCCTTGAGGAGAATCGAGTGGACAAGACACGAACGACGAGCTGTTACGCGGTGATCTTCTGGTCGAAGCTGCGAGAGGGAGGGGAAGGATACCAGGAGGCGGCGGAGCGCATGGAGGCTCTCGCCGCGGAGCAGGAGGGCTATGTGGGAATCGAGTCGGTGCGGGACGCTTCGGGAGACGGTGTGACGATCTCCTACTGGGAGAGCCGGGAGGCGATCGCTCGCTGGCGCGACCACCCGGAGCATCGGCTCATTCAGGAGCGAGGTCGGCGAGAATGGTACGCCGAGTACCGCCTGGAGGTGAGCCGAGTCGAGCGGAGCCTCCACTTTCCGGCGTGATTCCCCCTGGGACCGCGGGCGGCTCGCCGGCTCGAGGCCACTCGCTCCGCCACGCCCCCCTGGAACCGAGGGCGGCTCCTCCCCCTGGGACGGCGGGCGGCCCGCCCGCTTCGGTGGGCTCTCGGCGTGAACCGCCAGAGCCGTGTCGCGCAAGGCGCTGTCGGGACGGCTTGGGAGGTGACCGCTCTCTCAGCTTTGTCGTCCAAAAGCACCCCGGCCCGACGTCGCGCGATGACAGGGACGGAGCGAAGTGACGAGCTCCGTTCGCGTCTCTGTCAGTTGCGGCCCGCCCGCTCGAGGCCACCGCTCCGCCACGCCAACCTGGGACGGCGGGCGGCTCGCCGGCATTGCCTTGTTCCTCACCCCTGGGACCGAGGGCGGCCCGCCCGCATTGGGTAGTGAAGGTCGTGATCTGGACGTTGGTGAAACGCTGGGCAAGCGAGTGCCGAAGCCGAGTGCCACCCTTCATACGAGTCGACTCGAAGCGCGCGAACTCCTACCCGACTGAAACGTCGAGCCTCCGAGGGGGCGGGCTGGTCAGTCCTCGAGCGCGTCGATGATGGCTTGGGTCAGATTGGCGATGTCCTCGTCCTCGGCGACGATGGCGCCGGTCTCGGCGACGAGATCGAAGCCCTGATCCTCGGCGGCCCGCTTGAGCGCGGCATTGAACTTGACGTTGGCCTTCTTCAACAGGACCCAGTACTTCGCGTCGTTCTTGTCGAGGCCTTCGTCGAGGATCTGCTGGTACTCGGGGATGGCGTGGAAGACCTTCTTGCCCGAGACGGTCGCCGCGGTCGTGAACGCCTCGGGGTCTCCGAGATAGACCTGCTTGGGCTTGACGACGCGCACACCGGTGCTCGGGGTCGCGAAGGCACTCAGGGCGAAGGCGAGGATCATCAGGCCGGTCGAAATCGCGCGTTTCATCTCTCTGCTCCAGGTTCGAGGCGCGTCGTGAGGGATCGATTCGTTCTCGTCAGCGCGGTGGGTCGGTCATGCGTGGCATCGATTCCATTTTTTCGAGGAGTGGTTTCGCCTCACGGGTGGGAGGCCTCATCTCAGAGAGACTGAACGCGTCGGTTTCCGTGACAGAAGAAACACGAAAAGCGTCGGGCTCCCGAACTCTTCCGGCGTGGGATGAGACGACTCCGGGGCAGGTTTCATTTCCTCTCGAAACGAAACTGTTCGCCGATCGCAACGCCCGACCGGGCCGGCGGCGCGATGGGTCGCACTCGGAAGGAGCTTCGGATGCGATCACCCGAGCGGATTCCATTTCCCTCTGAGGCAAGCCGCCTGCGCCTCTTTCTGTGAGGCGTCTGGCCACCCTTTTCCCGTCGCGAGGATCCCTCGCGGAGGGCTTGAGGTGTCGCCGTGGTTGCCGACGAATCGACACTGCGCCGACTCTGACGCCTGGTCGCGATCGAGACGCAGGCGAGGACGACGTCGACGGCCACCCGGTCTCAGGCGTGCGGACCGGCGCCGTTCGAGGCTCATCGGCACGCCGACCGGCTGGCCGTGCTTGCCGGCTGACCCGCCGAATAGATCTCGCCGGCGGCGGAGTCTGGCTGCTTCCCGGATGGACGATCAGGGAGCTTGTGACGCTCTCGACTTGCTGGCAGAGTGGATGCATCCTCTTCCAGGAACGTGATATACTGCCGCCTTCACTCGCCACCGAGGGATCCCCGGACACGGGATCACCGAGGTCGACCCGTCGAGGTCGTCATGACAAGACGTAATGCGCTCACCGGCCAGTCGACCTGGAGTCGACGTCACGTGTTGCAACGGGGCCTCGGTGCCCTGGGGTTGATGGCAGCTTGGCCGTGGGCGGAGGTGTTCGCTCGCCGGCGAGCGGACGCGCCGGCACGCGCCGCCATCCAGATCTTCCTCGGAGGCGGTCTCAGCCACCTTGATACCTTCGACCCGAAGCCGTTCGCGCCCATCGAAGTGCGAGGCCCGTTCAAGACGGTGCCAGCCGGGAAGACGGGGGAGGAGTTCACCCAGCTCCTCGGTCGAACGGCCCGCATCGCGGATCGCATCGCCGTGATCCGATCCATGAGCCACGGTGAAGCCGCACACGAGCGCGGAACGCACAATATGCTGACGGGCTACCGTCCTTCGCCGGCGATCACATACCCGAGCCTTGGCTCGGTCGTGGCGCAGCAGCTCGGCGGGCGGAACAACCTGCCGCCCTACGTCGCGATTCCCGACGCTCGCCAGGAGTTCCTCGGCACCGGCTACCTGAGCTCGGCGTATGCCGCCTTCAGCGTCGGAGGCGATCCCGCCGGGCGCAACTTCCGCGTTCGCGACCTCGCCTCGCCCGAAGGCGTCGACGGCGATCGGCTAGCGCGTCGCCGTCGACTCGTGACTGAGATCGACGAGCCCTTCGAAGCGACGGCCACCGACGACGCGCTCGACGCGACCGACGCCTTCTATGAGCAGGCCTATCAGCTCATCGAGTCGGAGTCGGCACGAACGGCCTTCGAGGTGGCCGCCGAGCCGGACGCGATCAAGAAGCGCTACGGCGGCGGTCTCGGACAGCGTCTCCTGCTGGCGCGCCGCCTGGTCGAAGCGGGAGCTCGCTACGTCACCGTGCTCGATGGTGGCTACGACAACCATCAGAACCTGGGCCGGACGCTGCCGCGCAAGATGGGGCAGCTGGATCAGGGTTACTCGGCTCTCCTCAGCGATCTCGCAGAGCGAAAGCTGCTCGACTCCACGCTCGTCCTGCTGACGACCGAGTTCGGACGGACCCCGCGCATGAACGCGACCGAAGGCCGAGATCATTGGCCCAAGGTCTTCTCGGTCGCCCTCGCCGGCGGTGGAGTCCGGGGAGGGGTGATCCACGGAGCCTCGAATGCGAATGGCAGCGAGCCCGACTCGGACGCGGTCTCACCCCCGGATCTCGCGGCAACCGTGTTCACCCAGCTCGGCATCGACCCGACCCAGCGCTTGCTGAGCCCGGGTGATCGTCCCATCGACATCGTGCGCGGCGGTCGCGTTCTGACGGAGCTGCTGGCGTGACGGGTGACCTTCGACCTCGCTGGCGAGTCCTGCTCGGTCTGCTCCTCACGTGCCTCGTCACTGTACCGCTCGCAAGCGGTGCCGATCCGTTGCTCGAGACGCTCGTCCCTCGGGGGGGCCAAGTCGGCACCGAGGTGGATGTCGTCGTGATCGGTCAACGCTTGGCTGCTGCAAAGGAGCTGCTGTGGTTCCGGACCGGCATCGAGGTGGTGTCGATCGAGAACGAGAACGATCGACGCGTGCGCGTGCGGTTGAGGATCGCGGCCGATTGCCCGCTCGGTGAGCATCCCGTGGCCCTGCGAACCGCAGCCGGACTGACCGAGATCGAGACGTTCCATGTCGGAGCGCTACCCGAGATCAACGAGCAAGAGCCGAACGGCGACACCGAGACCGCGCAACCGATCCCACTCGACGTGACGGTCAACGGTGTGGTCACGGCCGAGGACGTCGATCGCTACACGCTCGAGATCGCCGAGCCGATGGCGCTGACCGTGGACGTCGCGGGGCTGCGTCTGGGAGATACCCCATTCGATCCGCACTTGACGGTCCTCGGGCCGCAAGGCGAGACGCTGCTGATCGTCGATGACACGCCGTTCGGGCGCCTCGACCCGGTCGGTCGGGTCGTGATCGAGAAGCCTGGGTCGATTCAGCTCGTGGTCCGCGAGTCGGCCTACGGCGGCAGCGATCGCTGTCACTACCGTCTGCATGTCGGCCAGTTTCCCCTCGCCCGCGCCGCCGTACCCGCCAGCGTCCGGCTGGGCGAAGAGAGTGCCGTGCAGTTCGTCGGAGAGGGCTCCGTGTGGGACCAGGTCGTCACGGGCGTCGAGCCGGGGCGAGGGACCGTGGACTGGTTCGTGCGAGACGGGCGAGGCGTCGCGACCTCTCCGATTCGGTTGGTGGTTTCCCAGATGCCGACGGTGGTCGAGGCCGAGCCGGCCACTTGGCAAGTGCGTGCTTCGGCATGGCGTCTGGCGGGCCCTTTCCCCAATCCGCCCGGCGAGGGGGAGGTGGGACAGGGGCATGCTGCCGTGCACCCTCCCGAGACCGAGCTCGCCCTCGAGGCGACCTATCCCGGCCGGGACGGAGAGGTGCGCTGGGTCGAGCACCCGGAGTTCGCCGACGGGAAGATCCACGACCTGACGAAGGAGATCCAGCCCAGCGATCACGCGCTGGTCTATCTCTGGCGCCGCCTCGAGAGCCCGATCGAGCAGTCGGTTCCGATCGCGCTCGGGACCGACGACACGGTCAAGGTCTGGCTGAACGGCACGCTGCTGCACGAGCATGCGGCGGCGCGCGGGGTGCAGGCGGACGCCGACCACGTCATCCTTCCTTTGAAGAAAGGCTCCAATGATCTTCTCCTCAAAGTGACCAACGGCTCCGGCGGCTTCGGTTTCACGCTCCGCGGTACTCGGACCGGCTTCGCTCGTCGGTCGCAGCCCGTGCCGCTCCCGTGCGCGGCGCACGGTGTGATCGCTCAGCCCGGCGAGACGGATACCTTCCGCTTCTCGGCCGAGAAGGATCGCGAGCTGGAGTTTGTGGTCCGTGCCCGTGAGCTGCGCTCGCCGCTCGATGCCATCCTGCAAGTGCGGTCGCTCGACGGCCGCGGGCTCGTCGCCAACGACGATTCGGGTGGCCCCGATCCCCGGCTACGTTTCAAGCCTCCCGAGAGCGGAGAGTACGTGCTCGCCATCTGGGACCACCTGCGCGATGGCGGTCCTGAGCACTTCTATCGTGTCGAGATCGATCGCCGCCGCGGTGAGCGGGGGCTGCGCGTCTCAGTGCCGGGACGCCCGGACGACCTGGCCGTTGCGGTTCCGCGGGGTGGCCGCATGGCGACCGTGCTGCGGCTCGATGGACTGGATCTGCGACGCGGCATTCGACCGGTCTTTTTCGGCCTGCCCGACGGGTTGACCGTTACCACCGGTGCGCTGCAAGGCGGCACGGTCCTCGTACCCGTCGTCTTCTCGGCCACGGCCGAGTCGACGCTCGCGGCCGCCGGCTTGAGCGTTCGTGCGCAGGAGGCCGCGGGGGACGCGCCCCTTCCCGTCGACTTCCTTCAGCGAGTTCCGCTGGTCAAGGTGGAGAACAATCAGACTTTCCTCGAGACCGAGGTCGATCGCTTGCCCGTGGCCGTCGTCGAGGCTTCACCGTTCATGGTCGACGTCGTGACACCCACGGTGCCGATCATCCAGGCGAGCCCACTGCCGCTCACGGTGCGTGTCACGCGCCGTGAAGGCTTCGCGGCGCCCGTTCGCGTGCGCCTCCTCTGGAACCCACCCGGGCTCTCCTCCGGGGAGGTCACCTTCAACGCGGAGGAGACCGAGAAGGTGCTGTCGATCAACGCGAATGGCAACGCGCGGGAAGGGACGTGGTCGATCGCGGCCATCGGTCGAGCCGACGCAGGCGGCGAGTGGGCCGTCAGCTCGGAGCTGGTGCCACTCGAGGTCTCGAAGCCCTGGATCCGAGCCCAGATCGGAAAGACGCGCGTCGAGCAGAGTCAAGCCACCGAGCTGGAGGTCTCCTTCGAGACGCTGCGAGACGGAATCGAGAGCTACGACGCACGCATCGTGAACCTCCCGCGCGAAGTGACGACCGAGTTCCCGAGCGTGGCCGCGGGATCGCACAAGATCGCCTACTCGTTGGCCGTCGGCGAGAAGGCGCCGCCGGGGCGGCACCAGAACCTGCTCCTGCTCTGCTCCGTTCCCAGCCCGGGCGGCGCGGTCGTGCACTACGTGCGCGGTGGCGAGCTACGCATCGACAAGCCACTGCCGCCCGAGCGGCGCAAGTCGCCGGCTCCGGCCGCGCCGAGCACCGAGGAGAAGCCGTCGACCGATGCGGCGACTCCGAAGAAGCCCGTCGTCGGAACGCTGACCAAGCCGAAGACGTGAGGGGCTTCATGAAGATCCGCGACACTGCTCATGGCTGGCTTTGGCTCGCGTCGCTGCTTCTCGCCTCGACCGTGTCGGGTGCCGAGGAGCCGCTAGCGACCGCCGTTCGCCTCGAGGTCTTTCCCGATCGAATCCAGATCGATCATGGTGGGGATCACCCGCGTGTGATCGTCGTCGCGACCGACGCCACCGGGCTCACGCGCGACGTGACCGCCGAGGTGAGCGTGACGGTCCGAGGGGAGGTCGTGACCTGGGATCCGGAGGGCCGGTGTCATCCGCGGCAAGACGGCGAAGGCCAGCTCGAGGTACGGCTAGGCGAGCTCCGGGTCGAGGTTCCGGTGGTGGTGCAAGACGCGGCGCGACCCCGTGCTGCCAGCTTCCATCGCGACGTGCTCCCGGTGTTGACGCGGGCCGGTTGCAACGGAGGGGCCTGCCACGGGAGCGCGGCCGGCAAGAACGGTTTCCGCCTCTCACTGTTCGGCTTCGATGCGACCGAAGATCACCGTCGACTGACGCGCGAGCTGCGTGGACGACGGATCGATCCCGCCGTGCCCGAGGGGAGCTTGCTGCTGACCAAGGCGACCACGCGCGTGACGCATCAGGGCGGCCAGCGGCTCCAAGAGGCTTCGCCCGGCTACGACACGCTGCTCCGATGGATCGCCGACGGCGCCCAGCGGGATGCCCCCGAGCGCGGTCTCTTGGTCGGGCTCGACGTCGCTCCGGCTCAGCTCGTGCTCGGAGGGCCCGATTGGAAGCAGCAGCTCGTCGTGCGGGCTCGATACGCCGACGGATCCGATCGCGATGTGACCGATCTGGCGTTGCTGAGCTCGAGCAACGACGAGTCGGCGGCCGTTTCGGCGGACGGGCAAGTGACGTCGGGACGACCGGGCGAAGCGTACGTCATGGCTCGCTTCGGAACGCTGGCCGAGGTGTCGCAGGTCCTCGTGTTGGCCGACAGCGCGGCTGCGATCTGGCCCGACGTTCCCGAGCTGCATCCGATCGATGCCTTCGTGCACGACAAGCTGAAGAAGATGCGCCAGGTTCCGGCCGACGTCTGCTCCGACGAGGTCTTCCTGCGCCGGGTCAGCCTCGACGTCTTGGGCCTGCTCCCGACCGCAGCCGAGGTCACGACGTTCCTGGCGGACACGGCGCCGGACAAGCGGGCTAGCCTCGTCGACTCGCTGCTCGGACGCCCCGAGTTCTCCGACGTGTGGGCGATGCAGTGGGCCGAGGTGCTCCGGGTCGAGTCCGAGCGACTCGAGCCGAAAGGGATGTATCTCTACACGCAGTACTTGCGTGAAGCCTTCGCTCGAGACGTGCCGATCGATCAGCTCGTCAGAGACTTGCTGACGAGCCAGGGCGGCAACTTCACGCAGCCAGCCGCCAACTTCTACCTGACCGAGCGTGACCCCAAGTCGATTGCCGAGAACGTCGCGCAGGTCTTCCTGGGGATCCGGATCCAGTGCGCCCAGTGCCATAATCACCCCTTCGAGCGCTGGACGATGGACGACTACTACAGCTTCGCAGCGTTCTTCGGGCGCATCGGTACCAAGCGCGCCGAGGATCCCCGTGAGACGATCGTGTCGACGCGTGGCAGTGGGGAGGTGCGTCACGCCCGGGACAATCGCGTGATGCCGCCGAAGTTCCTCGGGGGCGCGGTGCCCGAGATCGCACGCTCTGCGGACCGACGGGCCGTGCTGGCCGAGTGGCTCACCTCGCCCAACAACCCCTGGTTTGCCGCCAACATCGCGAACCGGGTCTGGGCTCGCTTCTTCGGGCGCGGTCTGGTCGAGCCGGTCGACGACGTGCGCGTCAGCAATCCTCCCTCGCATCCGGAGCTGCATCGCTGGTTGGGACGGCGACTCGTCGAGACCGGCTATGATCTCCGCGCGCTCATTCGCGACATCACCGCTTCGCGTACCTATCAGCTGGCGGCGCGTCCCGATGAGCTTCCGAGCTCCGCCTACGCCAAGGCGCCGGTGCGGCGGTTGAGTGCCGAGCAGCTTCTCGAAGCGATCGGCCGGGTCGCCGGCGTGCCGACGAAGTTCCGCGGCTTGCCGCTGGGCGCGCGCGCGACGCAGGTCGCGGGTGGTCGATCGAACAGCTACTTCCTCGATACCTTCGGACGGCCGCGTCGCACCAGCCCGTGCGCGTGCGAGCGACGTTCCGAGCCGACCTTGGGACAGGCCCTGCACCTGATCAATGGCCCGACCGTCGAGCGGAAGCTGCGCGCGAAGTCGGGCCGCCTGCAGCGCTTGCTCGCCAGCGAGGCGCCGGACGGGGTGATCCTCGAGGACCTTTGGCGGGCGGCCTACGCGCGTTCGCCTCGGGTCGACGAGCGAGAGCGCTGGCTGGCCGAGCTCGCCGCGGCGCCGGATCGCGCCTCGATGCTCGAGGACTTGTTCTGGGCGGTGCTGAACTCCAAGGAATTCCTCTTCAACCATTGAGTCCCCTCATGTCCGAAACTCCACTCGCTCGACGGCCTCACGGTCACCGCCGCTTGCTCTGGTTGGTCGTCCTCATCGTCGGGCTCGGCGCTTTCTCGGCCGCACAGGCTCAGGAGGATCCTGCTCCGACCGTCGATCCGCTCCAGAAGCTCGAGGCATTGCTCAACGAGCTGAAGCAGACGGATCCCAAGGCCTGGGACGCCAAGGTCGTCAGCCTCCAGCAGGCGATCGAGCAGAAGAAGGCACAAGCCCAGCAGCTGCGCGAGCAAGCCAAGCAGCTCGAGGCGCAGGCGGCTCGGGCGGAGCAGGAAGCGCTCGCCATCGCTGGAAGCATCGAGCGGTTGCAGAAGCTCCGTCAGCTCATCGAGCCGATGGGCGCGCCTCCCAAGGCCGCACCGAAGGGCGAGAAGCCTGCTCCTGCCATGGCACCCCAGGAGGCGTCGGGCGGAGCCAAGCCGGCCAGCGCGGCCGCAGCCCCCAAGATGATGGCAGCTTCAAAACCATCTGAGGGCGCGGCGGCCGAGACCGAGAAGGTCGTCCTCAACTTCGAGGATCACGTGCTCACGATCTTCGAGTCGCACTGCGTCGGTTGCCACAACCCCGACGACCTGGCAGGCAGCCTCGACCTGACGAGCCACACGACGCTGCTCGACGGCGGCGGCTCGGGTGCGGTCGTGGCCCCCGGAGATCCCGAGGGAAGCCGGCTCTATCGGTTGGTGGCTCATCTCGACACTCCAACCATGCCGCCCGAGCAGAGCAAGATCCCCGACGAGCAGATCGCGACCCTCCGGGCCTGGCTGGCCCAGGGGGCGGCGGCCGACGCGGGAGCCGCCCAGAAGGCGGCCGAGATGACCGTCGCCAAGCCGGTTGCCCCGGTCGGCCCGGTGGCACCTCGCCTCGAGGGTCCCCCTCCGATGCCCGAAGATGTCGCCGGCGCGGACCTCAAGACGGCCCGACGCCCACCGATCGCGGGCTGCCTCGCCGCCAGCCCGCGCGCTCCCTTGATCGCCGTCCCGGGGCTGGAGCAGGTGCTGCTCTATCACTCGGAGAGCCTGGTGCTGCTCACCGTCTTGCCCTTTCCGCTCGGCCGCGTGAACGTGCTGCGCTTCACGGTCGACGGAACGCGACTGCTCGCGGCCGGGGGCATCGGCGGCCGAAAAGGTGGCGCCGTTCTCTATGACGTGCGGTCGGGCCAGATCGTGGCCGAGGTCGGCAAGGAGTACGACGAGGTGCTCGCGGCCGCCATCAGCCCGGGGCAGTCGTTGATCGCGATCGGCGGACCGAGCCGGAAGGTCCGGGTCTTCGAGACGGCGTCCGGCGAGCTGCGCTACCAGCTGGATGCTCACCAAGACTGGGTGCTGTCGGTCGACATCAGTCCGGACGGCAACTGGCTCGCGAGCGCTGATCGCTCGGGCGTCGCCTTCGTCTGGCAGGCCGACACAGGACGAGACGTCCACGTGCTGCGCGGGCATACCGGCGCCATTCAGCGAGCGCGGTTCCGGCCCGACGCCCAGCAGCTCGCGACCGTGAGCGACGACGGGACGATTCGGCGCTGGGAGCTCGGTGACGGCAAGATGGTCGGTAACACCAACGCGCATGGCGGTGGTGTGCTGGGCTTCTGCTGGCGCGGGACGGAGTGGGCCTCGTGCGGGGCCGATGGTGCCGTGAAGCTCTGGGATGCGGCGGGCAACGGGCAAGGCGCGTTGCCTCCACTCGAGGACTGGTTGTACGCGGTCGCCACGGACGCGAGCGGTGGTCGGCTCTTCGTGGGAGGCTGGGACGGACGCGTGCGTGTGTACGCGTCGGACACTCGTCAACCGATCGGCGAGCTCGGAGTCCCGAGCAGCCTTTGAGGGCTTCCAACGGGCGCTCGATGCTGGCCGAGGACAGCCCGGGTCTGTTAGCCTGCCGGCGACGATCTTCAGTGAGGTGAACGATGATGCATTGGCTGGGCTGGCTGCTCGTGCTCGTCCTGACGACGGGATGCGAGTGGTCGATGAAGAACTCGACGACTCCGGTGGACGAGGAGCCCGATCGGGTGGAGAGTTCGACGTTCGAGACGCTCCTGCGCGGCGATCAATGTGGCGTCGAAGAGGCGCGGCAGATCTTCGTGCGCGATGAGGATGCGTGGAAGGATCTCTGGGACGAGTTCACGAGCATCCAGACACCGGCCGATCCTCGTCCGATGATCGACTTCTCCAAGCACATGGTCATCGGCGTCTTTCTCGGTTCGCGAAGCAGCAGCGGATACGGCGTCGAGATCGTCGAGGTCTCATCGGTCGGTGACGCGTTGCGCGTGACGAGTCGGGTGAGCGAGCCGGACCCGGGCGGCATGATGCTGACAGTCATCACGCATCCCTATCACCTCGTGCGACTCGATCTGCACGAGGGGCCGATTCAGTTCGAGACGCGCTGACGCTCGATGAAGACGCGGCACACCTTGCCCTCCGGTGAGTGGCCGACGCGCGCCGAGGCCGCGGCGAGCCGTCTCTTTTCGCCCATCACCCTCGGTCCGATCACACTGGCTCAACGCACGTGGGTGCCCGCCATGGTGCCGTGGCGGGCTTCCGCCGATGGAGAGGTCACTCCGCAGGTGCTCGCGTGGTATCGCCGATTTGCCGAGGGTCGCCCAGGAGCCCTGGTGGTCGAGGCGACCGGCGTGCGCGACGTTCCGAGCGGGCCGCTCCTGCGCATCGGGGCCGATCGTTTCGTGCCGGGACTGCGCCGTCTGGTCGAGACGGTGCGCGAGGCGAGCGGAGGGCAAACGCGGCTCCTCATTCAGATCATCGACTTCTTGCGAATCCGTCGGCGACCCGAGAAGGCGAAGTTCTTCCAGAGGTTCCTCGAGCTGACCGATCGTCACCGAGAAGCACTCTCCGCGAGCGATGGGGACGAAGGCTGGCTGGCAGCATCGGAGCATCGAGTCCGCGAGCGGCTGACCGAGCTCGAGGACTCCGTGCTCGAGGGAATCCTCAACTCTCGCGAGCTCGAAGCCTACGCCTTCGGCGCTCGCGAGCGAGTTGGGGATGTCGAGGAATCGCACATTCGGGAGCTGCCTCAGGTCCTCCCCGGAATCTTCGGAGCGGCCGCGCGTCGAGCTCGCGAGGCAGGCTTCGATGGCGTGGAGCTGCACTATGCCCACGCGTATACGATGGCTTCCTTCCTCTCTCGCCTCAACTCCCGGACCGATGGCTATGGCGGTTCGCGGGAGCAGCGCGTGCGTCTGCCGCTCGAGGTGTATGAGTCGGTGCGCCGTGCGGTCGGGAGCGACTGGGTCGTCGGCGCGCGCTTTCTCGGCGACGAGGTGATCGACGGCGGCAGCCGGGTCGACGACGCGTGCTTCTTCGGCGTCGAGTTCGCTCGCGCCCGCTTCGATTTCCTCTCGCTGTCCAAGGGCGGGAAGTTCGAGGATGCGAAGCAGCCCCGCGTCGGGGAGGCCGCCTATCCCTACACGGGACCGAGCGGGCATGAGTGCATGCCGACCGTGCACATGGCGGCACCGGGCCCGTTCGGTCGTCAAGCTCCGCTGACCGCCGCAATCCGTCGCGCCGTGCGAGAAGCCGGGTTCCAAACGCCGGTCGTGATCGCCGGTGGTATCTGCGGCTTCACCCAGGCCGAAGCATTGATCGCCGAGGGAGCCGCCGACATCGTGGCGGCCGCTCGACAGAGCCTCGCCGATCCGGATTGGTTCCGGAAGATGCAGCTCGGGCGGGGAGAGGAGATTCGACGGTGCAAGTTCACGAACTACTGTGAGGCACTCGATCAACGGCATCTCGAGGTGACCTGCCAGCTCTGGGATCGGCGGCCCCTGGTCGATCCGAATGAGTTGCTTTCGCGCGACCACAAGCGGCGGCTCGTCGCGCCGGCTTGGTCCGACCCACAGCCCTCGCCTTGAGCTTCCGACGTCGTTTCTGGTCGAAGTCCGGAGAGGCGCGCGCGGCGGGACGGCTCTCCCAGGGAGGACGACCTGAGCCGCGAGAGGACGGAGTGCCGAGAAAAGTGCGCTAGGCGGCTCTGGCACTAGACGATATACTACCGCCCTTTGAGTGACTCCCTCGGCTCGATCCGTCGCGTCCGGGAGCACCGACCCTGCACTTCCGCGCCTAACCCTTCGAGAGCGAATTCGCGAGTCATGAACGAGAACGCCGCATCGTCGACGGCCGGGAAGGACCATCCCGAGAACCCGCAAGAGAATCCGAGCAGCGAGACGGCTGCGAGCGGAACTCCGGTCCCCGAGACAACGCCACCCCCCGTGGCGAACGAGGCCTCGGTTCCGGAGACTTCAGCGGCGAGTGAAACGGCTCCCGCGAGCGATTCGGCTCCTGCAGCCTCGGAGGTCCCGACCCCGCCAACCCCCTCGCCCGAGCCGAGTGCCGCTGCGGCCGCACCGGTCGCGCCCACCGGCGCCGAGCTGGCCGAGATTGACAGAGAGGTCGAGGAGGCGCTTTCGGGGCAGAGCGTTCTCGACATCGCGAAGAACGAAGGTCTCGGCAGCGAGATCGAAGGCGCGGACCCGGACGATGAGCGAGCCCGCGTCGGCCGCATCGTCGATGCCGGCAAAGCCGATGTCATCGTCGAGTTCGGACCGCGTGAGCAAGGCATCGTACCGGCGTCGCATTTCGCGCAGCCTCCCAGCGTCGGCGTGCTGATGCGTTTCATCGTCGAGCGATTCGACGAGGAGAACGGCCTCTACGTGCTTTCGCTCAAGAAGCAGGTTCAGAAGTCGAGCTGGGACGAGCTCGAGGTGGGCCAGGTCATCAAGGCGACGGTCGTTGGCCACAACAAGGGCGGCCTCGAGCTCACGGCCTGCAACCAGCGGGCTTTCATGCCGTTCTCGCAGATCGCCCTCGAGCGAGTCGACGATCCGGCACCCTTCCTGAACCAGACCTTCGCTTGCGAGGTGGTCGAGCTCGACAAGCCCAAGAAGCGCTTGGTCCTTTCCCGGCGCATCGTTCTCGAGCGAGATCGCACCGAGACGATGAAGAAGTCGGTGGACACGCTGCAGACGGGCTCGGTGATCAAAGGGAAGGTCACTCGAATCGAATCGTTCGGCGCGTTCGTCGACGTCGTCAACGGGGTCGAGGGCCTCGTCCACATCTCGAACCTCTCCCTCTCGCGGGTCGAGAAGGTCGAAGAGGTGGTCAAGGTCGGCGATGTGATCGACGTCAAGGTGCTCAAGATCGAGAAGGGCGGCAAGCGCATCAGCCTCGGCGTGAAGCAGCTCGCGCCCGATCCGTGGACCTCCGTCGCCGAACGCTTCACGCCCGAGCAGGCTTACAAAGGCAAGGTGACTCGCACCGCCGATTTCGGTGCCTTCGTCGAGCTGGAGCCCGGAATCGAAGGGCTCGTTCACATCTCTCAGCTCAGTGATCAGCGCGTGAACTCGGCTGCCTCGGTCGTACAGCCTGGGCAGGAGGTCACGGTGCGGGTGCTGAACATCGATCCGGAGAAGAGGCGCATCAGCCTGACCATGCGCACCGATGCGGGCGAGCAGCGGGCGGCGAGCGACGAGGCTGACCGGGATACCGTACGCGAGTACAAGAACCCGGCCCGCGGACAGGCGAGCCAGTCGCTCGGCGATCTCTTGCGTCGAGCGATGGATGATGGGGCTTCGAAGTAGGCGCATCGCTCTCGCGAGCGCCTGCCTCTTGCTGGCGGTGTCGACCGCGGCCTGCGACTCCGGAGACCCGGAGGACGCGGTGGCTGTCGATGCCTCGCCCGCCCCCGATCCGATCGAAGCCAAGGCGAGCGCCGAACGCGCTCGCCAGATGCTCGACCAGCAGCCGCGCGAGGCGGTGCGACTCTTCGAGCGGGCGATCGCTCACGATCCCGAGAATGCCGAGCTGCGCCTCGAGCTCGCCGAGCTCCTGATCTTTCGACTCCTCGATTCCGACGCCGCTCGCCCGCAGCTCGAGTGGCTCGATCGCCACGTGAGCTCCGAGACCGCCAGCCGCAAGGCTCGGCTGCTGCTCGTGCGATTGGCGCTCTCCGAGAACGATCTCGACGAAGCCGCTCGTCTGGTCGCGGCCATTCGCTCGGCGACGCGGAATGCGTCCGACGTGCTCACGCTCCACGCCGAGATCCTCGAAGCCCGCGGCGACATCACGGGCGCCCGAGCCGTCTTCGAAGAGATCTTGTCCGGGGACGACGCTCGTGCCGCTGCGCGCTTTCAACTCGGGCGCCTCCTCTTGGCCGAGGGAAATACCGAGGGTGCCCGAGAGGCTCTCGACCGCGCGGTCCGGGACGATCCCGGGTTGGCCGCCGCTCACCTCGCCTTGGCGCGTTGCCTGAAGATCGCCGGGCAATCCGAGGCCGCCGATCGACATGCCGAGATCCATCGGCTGCTGACCTTGCTCGATTCGACTCGCCATGTCGACCGGAACGTGGGGGCGGACCGGCGGGAGTCCGCGCTGGCCCGGCTGATCGAGCTGCTTCCCACCTACGGCGCGCCGCACTTCCGGTTGGCGAAGCACTACGACGCGACGAAGCGCACCGAGCGGGCGATCGAGGTGATGGAGAAGCTGGTCGCGGCCAAGCCGACGTCGGCGCGGCCTCTGCGGGAGCTGGCTCGGTATCAGCGCCGCGGGGGAGAGGAAGCGGCCGCCCGACGGACCGAGGAGCGGCTCGAGAGGCTCGAGTCCGAGCGCGATCGATGAAGCGCTCCACGTTCGACATCGGGTATCGCGTCGGTGTGGTGGTCGTGCTTCTCGCCCTCGTGATCGGGATCGGATTCCGATTCTTCGGCTTGGGGAAGATCCTGGGAGACTGGATCACACCGGACCCCGTGAAGCACAGTCGGATTTCAAGTGCCGTGCACTTCGTCGAGCGGGCCGAGGAGATCGGCCTGACGTTTCGGCACCGCAACGGCGCGACCGGCGAGCACCACATCGCCGAGACGCTCGGGAGCGGCGTCGGTGTCTTCGACTTCGATCGCGATGGCGACCTCGACGTCTACCTGGTCCAAAGTGGCCCCCTCTTGGGTGCGGCGGTCGACCCGGGCGCGACCGATCGACTCTTTCGGAACGACTCGGGCCGCTTCGTCGACGTGACCGAGTCGGCAGGCCTCACGAGCCCGGGCTACGGCTTCGGTGTGGCGATCGCGGATGCCGACGGGGATGGCTGGGCAGACGTGTTCGTGACGCGCTGGGGAGCCGACGTCCTGTATCGAAACCGCGGGGACGGGACGTTCGAGGACGTGACGTCGTCGGCCGGTCTGGCCGACGACGGCTTCGCGACGAGCGCGGCCTGGTTCGATCTCGAGGACGATGGCGATCTCGATCTCTATGTCTGCCACTACGTCGTCTCGGCCGACGTGAGCTCGGCGCCCTGGTGCGGTCGCCGGGACGAAGGCCTTCGCTTCACGTGTCATCCGGGGGCCTTCCCGGCCGAGCCGGATCGGCTCTATCGCAACCGCGGGGATGGGACGTTCGAGGACGTCTCGGAGTCGAGCGGAATCGGTGGTGTGGTGCCGGGGCGCGGGCTGGGCGTCGTCGGTAGCGACATCGATCGAGACGGCGACCTGGATCTCTATGTCGCCAATGACACGACCGAGAACTTCCTGTTCGAGAATCGAGGCGATGGCACGTTCGCAGAGATTGGTGCTCTGGCCGGGGTGGCCTTCAATGCCTTCGGTGAGCCGGAGGCGGGCATGGGTGTCGATGCCGCCGACGTGGACGGGGATGGGCGTACCGACCTCTTCGTGACCAATCTCTCCGGGGAGACCAACTCGCTCTACCGTCAGGAGGCCGGAGGTCACTTTCTCGATCGGACCCGCGAGAGCGGGCTCGCCGAGGCGAGCGTCCAATACGTGGGGTTCGGGGCGCGCTTCTTCGATGCGGACAACGACGGTGACCAGGACCTCATGGTGGCCAACGGGCACGTGATCGCCAACATCGAGCAGATCCAGCCCATGTACCGGTATCGTCAGCCGAACCTGTACTTCGTGAATGACGGTACGGGCCGGTTTCTCAACCTGAAGAGCTTCGTGGACGGGCCTTCGGAGCTCGAGGTGGGCCGTGGGATCGCGACCGCCGATCTCGATGACGACGGGGACCTCGACATCCTGCTGACCAACAACGACGGTCCGGTGCGCTACCTGGAGAATCGGGTCGCGTCGGGGGACCACTGGATCGGATTCGCCCTCGAAGGGCAGCCCGGGAATCCGACCGCCGTGGGTACGCAGGTCGTGCTGACGAACGCCGGGAAGCCCTTTGTCCAGGAGGTCCGGGCTGGGGGATCCTATCTGAGCACGTCGGATCCTCGTGTCCACTTTGGCTTGGGACCTACTCCCTCCGTCGACGCCGTGACCGTCCACTGGCCGGGAGGCAAGACGACGGCGCTTCGTGATCTGGAGGTCGATCGCTATCATCGAGTGGTCGAACCCGAGTGAGCTTCGACGATCTCTGCGTGTTCGGGCGCGAAAAGGACTGACACCATGGCGACCTCGAATCCCGCTGATCGACGTTGGTTCGAAGAGAAGTGGATCCTGAGCTTACTCTTCGTGACCTTCGGCTGTGGCGGTGAGGAGCCGGGTGCGGACTCGTCCCCGAAGCTGACTGAGATGGAGCAGCGCCTGGCCAAGATCGCGCAGGAGGCGGAGGTCGACAATCCGTACTTCGAAACGGCCAGCCGAGCCGAGGCGCGAAAGGCGCTCGAAGCCTTGCCCGCCGAAGGCGCGCCCCGGCGGCGTTGGCGCGCGCTGTTCGATCTCGGTACGCACGAGCTGCGACTGGGTGAGTTCGAAGCGTCGGTCGAGCACCTCGAGGCGGCGTGGGCGCTCGCCGATCGCCCGGGCGCTCCGGTTCGTCCCGGCGAGCGCGTCCAGACGCTGTTTCTCTTGGCGGTGGCCAACCTGCGCTTCGGGGAGGTCCAGAACTGCATCGCGCGCCACACGAGCCGGAGCTGCATCTTTCCGATCCAGGGCGATGGGATCCACGTGGATCAAGCCGGTTCGCGGCGAGCGATGGAGCTCTTGCTCGTCCTGCTCGAGCGGCAGCCGAAATCCATGAGCTCCCGCTGGCTTCTGAACCTCGCCGCAATGACCGTCGGTGGCTTTCCCGACTTGGTTCCCGAGCCCTGGCGACTCCCCGACGGGGCCGTCGAGGCGGGCTTCGCGTTTCCGCGCTTCACGGACATCGCGCCCGAGCTCGGCATCAACGACAACGACCTCTCGGGCGGCGCGGTCGTCGAGGATCTCGACAACGATGGCGACCTCGACATCGTGACCTCGTCGCTGGACCCGTCCGTGCCGCTCAGCTTCTACCGAAACGACGGGGGCGGTGTCTTCGTGCAGCGTCGCAAGGAATCGGGCCTCCAGCACATTCTGGGTGGCCTGAATCTGATCCAGGCGGACTACGACAACGATGGCTGGATCGATCTGCTGGTGCTGCGCGGCGCGTGGTGGGGAAACAACGGCCGGCATCCCAACTCGCTGCTGCGGAATCTCGGCGACGGTCGTTTCGAGGACGTCACGATCGCGGCTGGGCTCGCGGATCCGGCCACTGCGACTCAAACCGCGAGCTGGGGCGACTACGACCTGGATGGCGATCTCGACCTCTATGTCGGCAACGAGTCGAACGAAGAGCATCCGTTTCCTGGACAGCTCTTTCGCAACGACGGCGACGGAACGTTCACCGACGTGGCGGCGGCGGCCGGCGTGACCAATGATCGCTACGCCAAGTCGGTGATCTTCGGCGACGCCGACGGCGATCGCTGGCCCGACCTCTACCTGTCGAATCTGTTCGGGCCGAACCGGCTGTACCACAACAACGGCGACGGGACGTTCACGGATCGAGCTGAGGCGTTGGGCGTGACGGAGCCGACCTACAGCTTTCCTGCCTGGTTCTTCGACGCCAACAACGATGGGCACCTGGACATCTTCGTCTCCGAGTACCGCACCGATGTCGAGACCTGGGCGAAGAGCTTCTGGGGGATGCCCAATGCGTCGGAGCGGAACCGGCTGTATCTGAATGACGGACAGGGTGGCTTTCGGGACGAGGCCTCGGCGTGGGGACTCACGCGCATGACGGTTTCGATGGGCGCGAGCTTCGGTGATCTCGACGGCGACGGCTGGCCGGACTTCTATCTCGGGACGGGGTTCCCCGAGTACCACGCCGTGATGCCGAACGTGATGTATCGAAACCGGAATGGGGCGGGATTCGAGGAGGTCACGATCGCAGGCGGCTTCGGGCATCTGCAAAAGGGGCACGGTGTCGCTTTCGCCGACGTCGATGGCGACGGTGACCAAGACGTCTTCGAGCAGATGGGGGGCGCTTACCCTGGCGACACGTTTGGCAACGCCCTCTACGAGAACCCGGGCTTCGGCCACCGCTGGTTGAAGGTGCGCTTGGTCGGACAGCGCTCGAATCGCTTCGGCGTCGGCTGTCGCATCGGCATCACGATCGAAGAAGCCAACGAAGAGCGCACCGTCTGGGCGTGGGTCAACAGCGGAGGCTCGTTCGGAGCGCGCACGCTGCGACGCGAGATCGGCCTCGGCGACGCCGAGCGCATCATCCGCCTCGCCGTCGACTGGCCTGCGAGCGACACGACTCAGTTCTTCGAGAGCGTGCCGCTCGATTCCTTCGTGCGTATCACCGAAGGTGAGGATGAGCTTGAGATCGTGAGGTAGCGAGGCGCGGGACCGGCGCTCAGGTCTCGCGCAGATCGACGAGCCAGACGGGCACGTCGAGCGTCGGTAATACGGCTCCGACGAGATCGATCCACGCGCGGCACTGGTTCAAGATCACGCGATCCGCCGTCGCCACGACGTGCTCACTCGCAGCGAGGAGCGGGTCGGGGTCGCGCACGAGCTCGACGCTCCACGGCCAATTCCTCGCCCTCGCCACCGACTCGATCGTTTCCTTCAATCGCGCGCTGTTCGAGACGGGCCGATCGAGCAGCCAATGAGCACGTGCACATCCGACCGCGTCCAGGAGGTTGCCGATCGCCTCGAGGGCCGGGATCGTCTCCTCGACCTGACGATAGGTGCCGTGGATCGCGGCCAGATCGCGATGAGAGCCGTCGCGCGTGACGAGAACGACGCCACCACTGAGAGCGGTCTCTAGGCTGGTCAGGATGTTGTAACCGTCGATGTCGAGTGGTTTGTCGACGAGGCGCTCGAACGAGATTCGGCGTTGCAGGCGCGTGGCGGCATCCTCATCGGAGGCCGCCACGCTCGAAACGGACTTTCGCTGCCGCTGCGTGAGCCGAAACCGATCCCCGACGAGCTTCAGCGCCGCCGCGTCGGGATAGCCCCGCGACTGCAGCCAGCTGAGGTCATGGACGGACTCGCAAAGGCGTGAGAGCATTTCCGGCGCGAAGGCCTGCGCGTCCTCCGGCGCGGGCCCGCGATGACGTCGACGGTCGGGCATGCGCCGCAGTGTAGCGGTCACTCACTCTCGAGAGAAGCCGGTCGACGGATGGTCACTGCACGGTGAACGAACGGGTCTTCGCAATCGAGAGAACCGTCCCCGTGGTGAGATCCCAGGCTAGGCCCGACGTGTAGAGTGCCGTTCCCACGGGCACGGCGACCGGGATCGACAGCGGCTGAGTCGATACTCCCGAGCAGCCCTGGAGCGTCACGCCTCGGAAGGCGGCCGGAAGTGAGCACCACAGAGTCAGCGTTTGGTCCTGTGCGAGACCCATGTATCGGCCACCGGAAGACGGGACCCAGATGCCGCCTTGGTCGGCGCCGTCACTCGAGCTCAAGAGCACCTCGGCGAGCAAGCCGTTGAGTGAGACGGGTGCTCGGGAGGTGAGGCTGATGGGCGGTCCTCCGGCGATGGGAGCGCCGTTCAGGGCCCAATCGTGCCCTCGCTCGTCAGCACCGATGTCGAGGGTTCCCAAGATCCGCGCATCCAAACCGCTGTGATCGAAGGGCGGCAAGCTGGCCGGAGGCAACACCGGGCCCGCGTCGATGCACGGCGAGCCGCACTGGAGCTCGAGCTGCCCACTAGCCGGATCGACGAAGAGGGGATCCGCGTTGATGTTGCCGAGGCCCGCGTAGCCGCCCTGGACGTCGCAGTACTCGACCGTCACGGTATCGCCCCGGCTGATGATCAGCTCCGCAGGCGTGTCGTTCCAGAGGATCGAGTTACGGATCGTGACCGTCGCGCCATAGGAGTACTTGTAGGAATAGACACCACCGCTTCCTGCACCTGCGGCTTTGCCGCTCAACGTGGAGTTCGTCAGGGTGAGCTTCTGGCCGGGAATCCCGAAGCACGAAGCGGCGCCCCCGCCAGTCCCCGTGGTCGCGTTGTTCCGGAGAATCGAGTTGACGATCTGCACGTCGGCGGTCGAGGCCAGATCGACCCCTCCGCCACCCCCTCTGGACATGTTGCCACTCAATGTGGAGCTCTCGATGCGAACCTGAGAGTTGAGCACAGCCATCCCGCCACCGACGTAGGTCGACGTGTTGCCGTCGATGATCGTGTGGCGAACAGAGGCGGTTCCGAAGACGTCGTTCTGAAGGGCGAGGCCGCCTCCGAACAACGCCGAGTTGCCGGTGATGGTCGTATTCTCGAACGTCGCGCCCGCCGAGAGGTAGGAGTTGAATCCCCCTCCGGCATAGTAGGCCGAGTTTCCGCTGATGGTCGAGTCGACGATCGTGGGCGCAGAGGAGAGACCGGCGTAGATTCCGCCTCCCTTACCACACGGAAAGGGACCCGGGCTCGAGTTCGCGGTAATCGTGCTGCTGAGGATCGTGGGAGAGGAGTTGAAACAGTAGACGCCGGCTTCCGCGCAGGCAGACCCGTTCGTGATCGTGAAGCCTTCCAGGACCGAGCTGCCATCTTCACCGCTCTGAAACGAGACGACCGAGCCGGCGCCGTTGCCATCGATCGTGGTCAATGCGGCGCCCGAAGCGGAGCGCACTTGGATCGCCTTGCCGAGAAAGTCGATGCTCTCGACATAGGAGCAGGCCGCGACTTCGATGACATCCCCGCTGGCTGCGGCCAGGATCGCATCTTGGATCTTGCAATAGGGGTCGGCCATGCTGCCGGATCCCGGACAGCTCGGATTGGTGCAATCGACGAAAATCGTGGTCTGGGCGTGCGCAGCGCTGGCGAGTAGCAGCAGGAGTCCACAGAGCCGGGTCATCGTCGTCTCCGTCATGGTGAGAGGTACTCCCCGACGCCACGAGGGTCGTCTATCGACCCGGATCCGCGAGACCGCACGATTGTTTCAGCCCGTGCTCGAAAAACCTCGAAAAGTGCCGACCGGACGTCTGCGCTGGAGTGCGTACTGTCGAAGGTTGGATCCCCTGGGACCGCGGGCGGCCCGCCTTCGGAGGCGTCGGCCGATCGGCTCAGTCCGTCACGCGGAGCGGAACCGGGCTCGAGGCGGCATCGAACGGGTCGCCGACGACGTAGGCAAAGGACATCTCGACCTCCACCCAAGGGCTCGAGGTCGTCACCGGAACCATGAGCGCCGCTTCGGCACGTCCTTCGGTGTCGAGGAAGCCACGACCCTTCGGGAAGGCGAACGAGTTGCCGTGTCGCAGCATCCAGTACAGGACCGGATCGGGGTTCAGTGGCAGGCGCGTCATCCCGAGCCGAAGACCCGGCTGCGTCCCCGAGACCGTTGCCAGCAGCAAGTACGGTCGTCCGGCTCGGCGCGGCCCGGCTTCGAGCCGGAATCCGATGACACCTCCCTCGCTCAGGGAGATGTGCTCTCGGTCGAGCTCGAGCACCGCGTCGTTGGGCCCACGGGAAGCCGGCGCGAAAAGCTCGAGCGTCGGCTTCGGCGAAAGCGTGACCGGAATGCCGAGGCCGTCATCGATGCGCACGTCGAAGACATCGGTGCCGGCCGCCTTGCCTGCCGTCAAGTCCACCGAGTAGGTGCCGTCTCCGTTGTCGCGGACGGCGCCGATCGTCGACGAGCCTACACTGTCGTCGGCGTGTGTCACCGTCAGCTGCGCACCGCCTTTCTTCACCGGCTTGCGGCGCCAATCGATGAGCCGCAGCTCGAGCGTCGACGTCGCTCGACCATCGGCCGGGATGGCGCCCGGGCTCGCCGTGGCATCCGTCAGCACGTGGTCGGGGCGTCCCACCCAAGTCTGGCGCCAGTCGGCGAGCTGCTTGTGGAGCTGCAAGACCGGATCCGGATCCTGTGCTTGCGCACCTGGGACATTGAGATTCAAGAAGTACTCGCCCCGTGCGCAGCCGGCCGAAGCGCAACCGCCATCGGTATCGCCGAGGCGCGCGACGATGAGGAAGGCGATGTGAGCCGACTTCTGAAAGCTCGATGGCGGCGAGCCGCAGGCATCGGCGGGGGGATTCTGATCGCACGAGCAACGTCCGTCGCCGCCCATTGCGCGCGCGGCTTCCATTGCTGCGAGGAGCTTGTCGGGGAGATCTCCCGGTGTGTCGGTGAGTGCGTCGCGCGCTTTGTCGAGTACGGGCTGTCCGGTGATCACATTGCCCTGGATCGCCCAATGCAGATCACCCTGGCGGCCGGTGATCCCATTGGCGAAGCGGCCGGCGTCCGAGCCCGTGAAGGTCGCGGTGCGCATCCGGGAATCGAGGATGCCGTACTGCCGCTGCTGATGCTGGAAGTCGCGACCCTCGAGCAGCTCGATGATCTCCTCGGGCGGCGTCCCGAGCCGGAGCTGGTCTCGAATGAAGCGTCGGTTGAAGGCACCCGAGTCGATTGCCGACTGCGCGCACGCTGCCCCGACGCCCACCAGGACCACGGGCAATGCGCGTCTCAAGTCGAGGTTCGTGAGGCAGGTCGCAGAAGCCACGCCGATCTCGCCGGTCCGGCTGTTGTACACGATGATCGACCAGGTCGCGCGCGCCGTCGGGGCGCAGGCGAGAACGAGGGCGGCCACGAAGGCAGGCATCCAGCCGCGAGCTCGGCGGGGAGTGTGGTCCACGGGGAACCTCCGGCGATCTGTCGAGGGGTATGTGCTCAAGCCGCTACAGGATAGCAAGTTGAGTGGTGGTGTCGAGGAGGGAGGGAAAACACGGGGTGCACGGAGGAAGAAGAACCACCGAGGGCACGGGGTGCACGGAGGCCGGGGTCGGGCTTTGCTCCATGGAACCCCAGTTCGGTCGGGAGGCAGAATCCGCTCAGCTCGGAGGACGAAACCTCGTATGCGAACCCCGGAGGCGCTCCTTGAATCCCCACAAGCTGACGACGCTGGCGAAACGAAATGGTAGTGCAGGACCGATGTGGCATACCGACGTCCGCGTGACCGTCGGCACCGTCGTGGATCTATTGGCCACCAAGACCGGCGGTCCGCTGACGCGTCGCGCGGCCAACACGCTGCTCACCGAGATGGCTCAGGATTCCTGGGAGCTCGTAGAAGGGATTCACAGCTCAGGGAGCGACGGCACGCCGCACATCCTGATTGCCGTCGGTGGCGCGCGCTAACACCTTCGGATGAACCAGAAGGGCATCCTGTTCGAGATCACGGCCGCCGGCGGCGACGCCCGAACCCGCCGCCACCTGACCGGAGGCCGCGCGCCGTTCCATTCGCCTCAGCATTGGGTGTGACGGCGAGGAGATCGCCGGGCGACAGAATCTGCACACCGTAGCGCAACGCCCGTTGATATGGCTTTGATTGCCCCGGGTCAGTTCTGCCCTCTCCGATGACAAGGTAGTCGGTGTCTTGTCCTATCGCTTCGCCAACTTCGCCGCCGAGCGCTTGGATCCTCTGTTCGAGCGCTTTGCCATTCTCGCATTCCAGAAGAACGAACTGCTTCTTGCGGGCTCTCGTCGGATTCGTGCTTCGACTGGGCTCACGGGCTTGTTCAGTGGCCTTTTCGGCGACCGACCTTTCTCGAAGCTGAACAAAGAAGGCGGTCCAACCGGTCGCTGCGAGCAGGATGAAGAAGACGAGCCAGGGCTCCAATCGGGACTGGAGCTTTCTCATGGTGCCTCCTTCGAACGGTCCGATCCATGACCTCGTAGTCTCAAGTCATGATATTCGTCGGTTCCGGACAATGCCAAGGTGACGCCGAATGCTCCGCTCAGTCGTAGATCTCGGCGCCTCGAGCTCGGAACTCCTCGGACATCTCGTCCATGCCGCGCTCGATTGCTTCTTCGGGCTCGAGCCCCTTTTTCGCCGCATAGTCGCGGACGTCTTGGGTGATCTTCATCGAGCAGAAGTGGGGTCCGCACATACTGCAGAAGTGCGCGCGCTTGGCGCCTTCGGCCGGCAGCGTTTCGTCATGGAATTGCTCGGCGGTTTCGGGGTCCAAGGAGAGATTGAACTGGTCTCGCCAACGGAACTCGAAGCGCGCGCGTGACAAGGCGTCGTCTCGCAGCTGGGTGCCGGGGTGGCCCTTGGCGAGGTCGGCCGCGTGGGCGGCGATCTTGTAGGCGATGACGCCTTGCTTGACGTCATCGCGATCGGGTAGGCCGAGATGCTCCTTGGGTGTCACGTAGCAGAGCATCGCGGTTCCGAACCAGCCGATCATGGCGGCACCGATGCCGCTGGTCAGGTGATCGTATCCGGGCGCGATGTCGGTCGTGAGGGGTCCGAGCGTGTAGAAGGGCGCTTCGTCGCACCACTCGAGCTGCTTGGTCATGTTCTCGCGGATCATGTGCATCGGCACGTGACCCGGTCCTTCGTTCATGACCTGGACGCCGAACTCCCAGGCGCGACGCGTGAGATCGCCTTGAGTCTTCAGCTCGGCGAACTGTGCCTCGTCATTGGCATCGGCGATCGATCCCGGGCGCAAGCCGTCGCCGATCGAGAAGCTCACGTCGTAGGCGGCCATGATCTGGCAGATCTCGTCCCACTTCGTGTAGAGGAAGCTCTCCTTGTGGTGGGCGAGGCACCACTTCGCCATGATCGAGCCGCCGCGGCTGACGATGCCGGTCAAGCGCTTGGCCGTCATCGGGATGAACCTCAGCAGTACGCCCGCGTGGACGGTGAAGTAGTCGACACCTTGCTCGGCCTGCTCGATCAATGTGTCGCGGTAGATTTCCCAGGTGAGGTCTTCGGGAACGCCTCCGACCTTTTCGAGAGCTTGGTAGATCGGGACGGTTCCGATCGGCACCGGCGAGTTGCGCAGGATCCACTCACGCGTCTCGTGAATGTGCGGTCCCGTCGAAAGATCCATCACGGTGTCGGCGCCCCATCGGATCGACCAGACGAGCTTCTCGACCTCCTCCTCGATCGAGGAGCTCACGGCCGAGTTCCCGATGTTGGCGTTGATCTTCACCAAGAAGCGGCGGCCGATGATCATCGGCTCGAGCTCGGGGTGATTGAGGTTGGCCGGGATGATCGCCCGTCCCCGTGCGACCTCGTCTCGAACGAACTCGGGCGTGATCTCGGCGGGAATCTCGGCCCCGAAGCCTTCGCCCGGATGCTGACGGAGGCCCTGACCGGCGCGAGCGAGTGCTTCGTCCATTTCCACGCGGCGACCCTGCTCGCGGATGGCGACGTACTCCATCTCGGGCGTGATGATTCCTCGCCGGGCGTAGGCGAGCTGGGTGACGGCTTGACCGGACCGCGCTCTGCGAACCTTCGAACGTCTCGGGAAGGCCTCGGCATCCTCGGCCGGCTCTCGCCTCGAAGCCGGCAGCGTCTCGGTGTCGCCGAGGGCGTCGATCCATGGCGAGCGAATGGGATCCAAGCCGCGAAAGACATCGATGTCGATGGCCGGGTCGGTGTAGGGCCCCGAGGTGTCGTACACCGTGACCGGCGGGTTCTCGCGTACCACATCTCCATCGTGGGTGGGAGTGAGCGAGATCTCGCGCATGGGGACGCGGATGTCGGGGTGCAAGGTCCCGGAGACGGTGATCTTGCGGGAGGCGGGCAAGGGATCGGTCGAGATGACGCTCGATCTTACAGGCGTCGCGGATGACGAGCCTTCGTGGTTCATCGGTGGCCCTTTCGCTGATGGCTCGGGGCATCGACGACTCGGTTCGTGGCGTCGCTTCCCTCCGCCGGAGTGACCCGGATCAGGTTCGAAGGCTCTCGCGAAGCAGGAGTCGACTCCATTCGCGTCTCAGGAGGTGTTTGCCTCCACACCCAGCGAGAGGATTATGGGCCACGAAGCGAATGGGCTCAAGTGAGAGACAACAAGGAGGGGACGATGGTTGCGACGAACCAGTCGGAGATCCGCGTCCCCTCCGGTGTCGAGACGCTCACGAGCACGGGATCCCCTCGTTCGCGAGAAGGGGGCGAAGCTGACGAAGTCCGCGGCTGAGCAGGCGACAGGTCTCAGGAAGGTCGAGCTCGAGCCGGCTCGCCACCTGTTCGATGGGCAGCTCCTCGAGCTGGGCGAGGACGACCGCTCGAGCCGCGAACGTGTCCCAAGCGAACAGGTTTTCGAGAGCGCGTTCGATTCCTCGGCTCATCTCATGAGCAAGCAGCGTCCGGGGTGCCGGCGTCCGGACCTGCTCGTCCGTCGAGCGACCATGCGCGACCCCGAACTCGTAGAACCGGGCGATGCGTCGGGACCCTCTGGCCGAGGATTGGAGATCGTCGTGAATCTTCATGGGCCTGGCCTCTCTCGTCATGTGTCGATCTTCCCCGATCCGTGCAAACACAAATGACATGCCAGGGCGATCACTCACCGGAGGATCGCGGTGGACCTTCGGCGATCTGAGACCCCCTGTCGCATCAGACACGTTTCCCGATGGGTGCGAGTCCCCCAACCTCGCCGTCGAGCGGCGCCTGAAAATCTCGTCACGCGCGAAGAGTCGCTCGGGCGATTCATCACTTCTTCGTCACCGAGTCGCCACGGTCTCGAGTCGCTCACCATCACGACTGCGTGATAGAGTAAGGAGAGTCATGCTTCGGAACGGCTAGCAGCCGCCGATGGAGTAGGAGGTCGATGAGCGACGACAGACGAGGGTGGGCCGCCGGGGTTCTCGTGCTGGTGATCCTGATATCCGCCGCATGGTGGCTCGCCACGAGTCAATCGTCGTCGGGTCCTCGCGAAAGCCCGCTTCCGACAGCGCGCGTCGATGACGTCGATGACGTCGATTCGTCGAAAGCGGAACCAGCCCCCGAGTCGAGCGACGAGCCTCGGCCCGACGACTCACGGGAATCGATTCCCGGAGCGCGCGCACTGCGCGGTCGCGTTTGGAGCCGGATCACCCACCGACCAGTGACCGAGGCCAGGGTGACTTTGGTGAGGGACCGGACGAGCCGAGATCCGGTTGCGGAGCCGACGAGGACGGACGCGGACGGCCGCTTCACGATCCCGAATCCGCCGGACTCGGCGCGGTTGCTGGTGGTTCGCGGGCGAGGGCATGCGTCGCGGGCCCTGCAGATCGGGCCGAGCGCGGGAAGGCCAGAGGGGCTCGAGGTCGAGGTTTGGCTCGAGGCCGCCTCGCAAGTGGCTGGAGTCGTGGTGGATTCGAGCGGAGTGCCCGTCGCGCAGGCTCGCCTCTCCGTCGCACCGGTCGGCGAGCCGGCGACCCTCTCGGACGCAGAGGGACGGTTCGTGTTGCAGGGCTTGGGGAAGGGACTCGTGGAGCTCTGGGCGTACCACCCGGACGTCGGCGTCGCGACTCGCCGAGACATCCCCGCCGGAACCGGAGATGTCGTGCTGAAGCTCGAAGGCCCCCTCCTGTCGGTTCAAGGAATGGTGATCGACGACGTGACCGAGCGACCGGTCTCACGAGCGCAGGTCTGGGTGGACGATCTGCGATTGTTCGGATGTACGGGGGAAACCGATGACGACGGTCGATTCCGTCTCGAGGGAATCCCACCGGAGCCGTTCCGGATCGGGGCGTCCTCTCCCAGCCATGGTCCGACCCTCGTGCTCGTCGAGGCTTCCGGCCAGGAGGTCGTGATTCGGCTTCGCGCTCCCGAGCCCGTCGAAGGAACGGTGGTCGAGCGAGCGACAGGAGACCTTCTTCCGGGGGTTGAGCTGCGCATCGAGGCGGGCTCGGTTCGATGGAGTGGGCGAACCGACTCGGCGGGTCACTTTCGATCCGATGTCTCGTTCCCGTTCGGGCGGATCGAAGTGTCGATGGTCGAAGAGAGCGATTGGGTCATTCTCGCTTCCTCGGTCGTCGACGGGCGATCCCCTTCGATCGAGTGGTCGACGAAGCAGCCGATCCGGATCGTCGTCTCGCGGGGCGCCCGGGTCGAGGGGACGGTGCTCGGGCTCGAGAGCACGCCGATCTCGAGCTGTCCCGTAATCTTGATGAGCGTGACGGCCGATCTCTTCGCCGAGTCCGTGGCGTGGTCCTGGACCGATGAGCTCGGTCGCTTCGAGCTGGGTCCCGTCGCCGAGCCAGGAAAGCATCGGGTCATTGCACGGCCGGCTCGAGTGGGGCCCGCCTTCTCGGATCCCTTCGACCTGCGGCCTGGGGGGCACGTTCGCGGTGTCACCTTGACGGCGGAGCCGGCCGGTCGGCTGAGTGGTCGGTTGATCGACCGAGACCGGCAGCCCGTGTCGGGCACGACCCTCACTCTCGAACGCGTCGATGGGGTTGCCTTGGAGCCGATTCGCGAAGATCTCCAGACCTCGACGGCATCTGACGGAAGATTCACCCTGGGGCCAGTGCCTTCGGGATCCTACCGCGTGCTGGCGGCCAACTCGACCACGCCGGAGCAGGTGGTCGCCGAGCCCTGGCTGGTCGAGTCGGAAGTCCAGTCGGACATCGTCTGGGTATTCGATCGCGGTGCTCGGCTGGAGCTGCGGATTCTCGATCAATGGGGCGAGCCTCTCTCGGGTGCTCGGGTGGCGCTGATAGCTGTTCGGGAGGGAACGATCTTGGTGGACGCCGATCGGGACGGGCGGCTCGCCGTGGATGGGCTGCAGCCGGGCCCGGTCACCGTTCGCGTGCTGGCCGACGCGGAATGGGACGATCTCGAGACCGAGCGCACGGCGGGAGCCCCCGCCGAAGACTTGATCGTGCCGCGCCGGCAGACCGTCGGAGCTCGCGGCCGACTCCTTCTCGAGGACGGGCGACCGGCCCGGGGAGTCCTCTGGGTTCGAGGCGTCCGTGAGGATCGGGAGGTGTGGCGATCGGAGGAGCTCCGAGAGGGCGATTTCGCGTTCTCCTTGAACCCAGGGAGATGGCGTCTGCTACTGGTCGTCGCCGGGCAAGGCTCGGTGGTGATCGAGTCGGTCGTCGTCGCCGCGGACGAAGCGACCGAGCTGGGGGAGCTTTCCTTGGCGGACAGTCGAGATGCGGAAGGCACGGTCGTCGACGGCGCCGGCGCTCCCGTATCGGCGGCCGTGGTCGTGGCCACCTTGGACGGGGACCAGTTCGGAGGTCCGCCCGTCGGCCGCGCCGTCACGGACGATGCGGGGCGATTTGGACTTCCGGGGCTCGGCGGGTTGCCGCTGGAACTCAAGGTGCAGGCCGAGGGCTTCGGGCCGCGGTTTTTTACCAGCCGAGGACAGCCCGAACTGGGTCGTCTGACCATCGAGGCCGGCGGTACGGTGAGCGTTCAGGTGAACGACAGCGAAGGTCGGCCGGTCCCTGACGAGATCGTGCTGCTCGGCCCCTTCGATGAAGCTGCCCGGTCGGGCTCGACGGAGACGCGCCTGGCCCGGTCGGACGAATCGGGACATGCGCAGTTCGAGCATGTGACACCGGGGCGATATCGGATTCAGGGAGCGCTCTGGCTTCGGGGACCGGGACGAATTCAGGTCCACGAAGGGGGCGAGACGCTGGTGGAGCTCGTTCGGATTCGACGCTGAAAGGCGGCCGCGAGCGAGGGGAGGGCGGCTGGGACTCGGTCGATTCGGAGTGCTATCGGTGCTGACGGGGCGTGGTGGAATTCTTCCTTGAAATCTCGAGGCTCGCCGATAGATTACCCGATATCTCGTGCGGAGCGCTCGCGCTTCGCCCAGTGAGGCCCCATCGTCTAGTCTGGTCTAGGATAGGTGGTTCTCAGCCATCAGACAGGGGTTCGAATCCCCTTGGGGCTACCAAAACGACGCGTCTTCGGACGCGTCGTTTTTTTTCGTCTCCACCTTTTCGAGGGCGACCAAGGCGATTCCATGGCCGCGCCATTCGGGCTAGGATGACGCGGCGGTCGGCTCACCTCCGTTTCGGAAGGTGAACCGTGGTCCGCGAGAGACCGTCCCCGAGCGTTCGCGCCGGATCGAGCAGGCGAGCCCTGCCGCCGAAGAGCCGTTCGTGGCGACGTGCCGGAGAGCACCGGGAGACCCCATGATGACGAGCGAAGGCTCGCCGAGCTGGCGACAGGCCTTCGGGAGCACGTTCCTGGTAATCGGGGCGATCGCAGTCGGTTGCCTCGTGATCGGGATCCTGCTGAACCGATTCTTCCTCCCCTCGGCCACCGAGGCCGAGATCCTGGAGGACCTCCAGGCATTGAAGGTGGCGGTGGTCAGCTTCCGACAAGACCATGAGGGGCAGCTCCCGACCCAGCTCTCCGATCTCTTGGCACCAGCGAAAGGGGAAAGGCGCCGATACATCAACCGGATCCCGTCCGATCCGTGGGGAAACGCGTATGACTACGAGAAGTCCCCGGACGGATTCCGTCTGACCTGCCTGGGACGCGATGAGCAACCGGGTGGCGAGGGTGAGGATGGCGACTTCGCGATCGAGTGGCGGGCTCCCTTCACCGAGAATCGATGACAGGTGAACCGAGGAGTCGACCCGAGGTGACCTGCGAGTCGGATAGCCGTTCGAGGTCCGGGCCCGAAAGCGACCGACGATCGATGGAGCCGGAGAAGGCTCCGTCGGAGGTGAGGTCAGTTCTGAAGAGAAGTAGCGAGGATGACCCTGTGAGTCGAAAACTTCAACTGTCCCGATGGGGACTCGCCGTGGCCGCGTTTGCGGTACTCGGGATCCCGACGGCCCACGCGCAGACGCCCCCTCAAGCGGCGCAGCCGAGCCCGGCCGCGGCGCGACCCCAGCCCAAGCCCAAGCCCAAGCCGGATTTCCCTCCGCACGCCGAGGTGCTCAAGGGCTACGAGAAAGTCGTCTCGACCGCCGATGGCAAGCGCAGCATGTACTCGCTGTACGTGCGCAAGAAGGATGGCCAGACGATGGCCGAGCTGCCCGGCAACTTTGCGAGCCAGAAGTACTTTTTCGCCATGACGGTGGGCAGCGGTGAGACGTATGCCGGCCTCCAAGCAGGAGACATGTACGTCTACTGGCGGCGCTACGACAAGCGCCTCGCCCTGATCCAGCCCGAGATGAGCATGCGGTCGACGGGCGATCGGGAGTCGAAGAGCTCGGTCGATCGCCTCTTCACGGATCGGGTGCTGCTCGACGTGCCGATCGTCACGATGGGTCCCAGCGGTGGTCCCGTCATCGACCTCGACGAGCTGCTTCTCGCCAACGCGACTCAGTTCTTCGGCTACTCGGCGTCGGGCGTCAATCGTCGCCTCGCGTCGCTGGAAAAGGCCAAGGCCTTCCCCGAGAACATCGAGGTCGCCTACGAGGTGCCGACCGCGGGCGGTGTGCTCAAGATGCTGTACTACTCGATCAGCGTCGTTCCGGACAAGAACGGTTACCAGTCACGCGCCGCCGATGAACGAGTCGGCTACTTCACGACCGAGTACACGGATCTCGGTAAGTACAAGCGCGACGACGTGTCGGTGCGGTTCATCAACCGCTGGCGCCTCGAGAAGGCGGACCCGAAGCTGAAGCTCAGCCCGCCGAAAGAGCCGATCGTCTTCTACATCGAGCATACGACGCCGATCCGCTATCGCCGCTTCGTGCGGGATGGCATCCTCTATTGGAACAAGGCGTTCGAGGCCTGCGGCATCGATCAGGCGATGGTCGTCCACTATCAGGACGCCGCCACCGGTGCTCACATGGAGAAGGACCCCGAGGACGTTCGCTACAACTTCGTTCGGTGGCTGAACAACAACATTGGCACCGCCATCGGCCCCAGCCGCGTGCACCCGCTGACGGGCCAGATCCTCGATGCGGACATCATCCTCACCGACGGCTGGATCCGCTCGTTCGAGCGCACCTTCAGCGTCATGCTGCCGAAGGCGGCCGTCGAGGGCTTCGGCCCCGACACGCTCGCGTGGCTCGACCAGAACCCGCAGTGGGATCCGCGGATCCTACTGGCGCCGCCGCATGAGCGGGCGACGCTGCTGCATGAGCGTGCCCTGCGGGGACCGCAGCCTTTCGGGGGCCACGCGATGGCCAACGTCCGGACCGAGATGCTGGGTGACGACGAGTACGACGGCCTCGTCGATCGCGTCAGTCAGGTCAATGGCTACTGCATGGCAGCGGATGCCAAGTCCTTCGACCTGGCGCTGCTCCGCATGACCATGGCCATGGTCGACGATGACGACGATGAGAAGAAAGAAGGCGAGAAGAAGGACGGGGAGAAAGAGGAGGACAAGGAGGACATGCTCGACGGCATGCCCGCCAAGTTCATCGGTCCTCTGCTCGCCGATCTGGTCGCTCACGAGCTGGGCCACACGATCGGTCTGCGGCACAACTTCCGCGCCTCGGCCTTGTATACGCTCGACGAGATCAACAGCGACAAGGTGCACGGCAAGCCGTTCACCGCGTCCGTCATGGATTACAACCCCGTCAACATCAACATGGAAGACGGCAAGATCCAGGGCGACTTCGCGATGACCGACATCGGTCCCTACGACATGTGGGCGATCGAGTACGGCTACAGCTTCGACAACAAGGCGCTGCCGAAGATTCTCGAGAAGTGCACGGCTCCCGAGCACCAGTACGCGACCGACGAGGACACGTCGGGACCCGACCCGCTGGCTCGCCGCTACGACTTCGCGGCCGACCCGCTCGACTTCGCCAAGAGCCAGGTCAAGCTCGCTCACTGGCACCGCGAGCGCATCCTCGATCGCTATGTCGAGAAGGGAGACCCGTGGAGCAAGGCGCGCGAAGGCTACCAGCTCACGCTCGGCATGCAGACGCGATCGGCCAGCATGATGGCCAACTGGCTCGGTGGCTCGTTCCTGCATCGACGCCACAAGGGCGATGGCGACGACGTGCCGCCTGTCCTGCCCGTGCCGGCCAGCCAGCAGCGGCAAGCCCTCGACTTCATCATTCAGCAGACCTTCTTCGACGAGGCCTTTGGTCTCACTCCGAAGCTTCTGCAGCACATGACGAGCGACAAGTGGGGCCGTCAGGCGGCCTCGGCCGACTGGCAGGTGCACGACACCATCATGAACACCCAGTCGTCGACCCTCACCATGATCATGAACCCGACCACCCTGCGTCGGATCTATGACAATGAGGTGCGCCTCGGCTCGGGTCAGGATGCGCTGACGCTTCCTGAGCTCATGACCAAGGTGAAGGATGCGATCTGGAAGGAGCTGTCCAGCCACGGCGGCACCTCGTCGGCCAACGAGCCGATGATCTCGAGCTTGCGGCGCGGCCTCCAGCGTCAGCATGCCGAGCGCTTGATCGCCTTGATCGAGCCCGGTGATTTCGCCGGCGCGGCCAGCCTGGCGATCTCGACCTTGGCTCTCCAGCAGGTCCGTGACCTGCAAGGTGCGATCAGGAACGTCAGTGTCGACTCCGTCGACGCCTACACTCAGGCCCACCTGAACGACATCCGCACGCGACTCGAGAAGGCTCTCGACACGCAGTACACGCGGTCCGTCGGAGGCTCGGGTGGCGCCTCTTCGATCGGCGGGTTCTTCTTCCGCGACAAGTAGGCGGAAGAGACGAGTCGATCACCGAATCGAAGAAGCGGGTCGAGGCAACGCCTCGGCCCGCTTCCATTGGTTGTGAGGATCCTTCGCGCACGGGCCGTCGTGCCCGGCTCGTCACGCTGGCAGCACGACGTGTCAGACGAATCCGAAGCCGCAACACTCGATGTCAGGTCGTGGGAACAGAGACCCGAACGGAGCTCGTCGAGTCGACGAGCGATCTCGTGCCGCCCAGGCGGGCCGCTTCTCGCACGACCTTCCAAAGTGAGAGAGCGGTCTCGGGCTCGCTCCCCTCGTCTGCAACGTTGGAAGATGATCGTGCTGGGCGCGGTCTCTACAGCGCCTTCGCAGCCAGCCAGCCGGGGACACCCGTGAGGCCGCCGCCGGGATGGCAGCTGCTGCCGCCCACGATCAGGCCTTCGATCGGCGTACGGTAGTGGGCACAGTCGAAGACGGGGCGCAGGAACGCCAGCTGGTCGAGGGCGTGCTCACCGTGATAGAGATGGCCCCCTGTCAGTCCGAGCTCGCCTTCGAGGTCGGCGGGTGAGAGTACTTGGCGGGCGACGATGCGCTTCTTCAGCCCGGGAGCGTACTCGGCCAGCGTGTCGACGACTCGGTCTCCGAGGGTGACGCGGGCCGCATCCGTCCAGCCGCCTTCGAGGTCGTAGGGAGCGAACTGCGCCAGGATCGAGACGACGTGGTGGCCCTTCGGGGCCAGTGAGCTGTCCTCCAGACTGGGAACCCACACGTCGAGGATCGGACGCTCCGAGATCTGACGGTACTTGACCGCATCGAAGGCACGTTCGAGATCGTCGACGTGCTCGCCGGTCCGCATCCGCTCGAAGCTTCCCGGGCGAGTCGTGTTCTCGAGGGGGCCGGACAGGGCGAGGTGCACCTTGGCCACCAAGCCGCGGCTCCGGACATTCGCGATCCGTTCGGCGAACTCGACTCCGAGGTCCGCGGGGCGAATCAGCTCGAGGAAAGTCGTCTGGGCGTCAGTAGTGGCCAGGACGGATGCGGTCTCGATCGTCTCACCCGACTCCAGCTCGACGCCGCGGACGCGTCCGTTCTCCAACTGGAGGTGCCGGACGGGACATCCGGTTCGGATTTCGACTCCGGCCGCCTCCGCGCAACGGCGAAGCGAATCCACGAGGGCCGCGGGTCCACCGGCGACCGCTCGACCTCGCGTGAGCTCATCGAGCAGCCAGGTGGTGGTCGATCCCGCTGACCAGGGGCCCATCCACGTTCCGAGCAAGGCCGGAGAAGCCAGGAGCGCCTTCAGATGGGCTGACTCGAAGTGCTCATTGAGCCAATCCGCGATGCACATCGGGGCGATGCGCAACACCTCGATCATCGTCTCGGCCCCGAGTCGACGGAAGGCCCAGCCCTTCTTCAGCATCTTGATCGCTTCGCCGAGCTCGCGTTTCGCGGGCGCCGGTGGAGGAGAGTCGAACAGGTCCTCGACGATGTGGCGAATCGAGTCCAAGAACGTCATCAGCCGGTGGTAGGGCTGGACGTCGGACGGGGAATGCTGCTGAAGCTCTTGCGCCATCGCCTCTCGGTTGGAGCTGAGCAGTACTCCTCGACCCTTGGCAGACAGGCCGAGCTCGGTCCGAGGTGTCTCTCGCCATTGGAGACCGTGCTGGTGCAGCTCGAGGGCGCGGGCGACGGCTGGTCGGAAACGATCGGTGTCGTGCAGGAGCCCGGGGACGCGATAGCCGTCCGCGATCTCGAAGGGTGCCGCGAGGCCACCCAGCCCGGAGCGCTTCTCGAGGAGTACCACCGATCGACCGTGGCGGGCCAGCGTCGCGGCGGCAGTCAGGCCGTTGTGGCCGCCGCCGATTACGATCACCTTCTCGGACATCCGCGTCGTCTCCTCGTTACTACACGCCGCCGGCGCGGAGCATCTCTCGCGCCGCCAGCCAGCCCGGCGCGCCCATGATGCCGCCGCCCGGATGCGTTCCGGAGCCACACATCCACAGATGGCGGACCGGCGTGCGGTAGCGAGACCAGTCGGCCGTGGGTCTCAAGAAGAAGAGCTGCTCGAGGCTGAGCTCTCCGTGGAAGATGTTGCCCTCGGTCAGCCCGAACTCTTGCTCGAGATCCCAGGGCGAAAGCACCTGGCGATGAAGGATGATGTCGCGGATGTCCGGGATGTACTCCTCGAGCGTATCGACGACCGTGTCGCCGAACGCCTCGCGCTTCTCGGGCCAGTGCTCGGGGCCCTCCTTGATGCGGTAGGGCGCATACTGGACGAAGCACGACATCACATGCTTGCCGGGCGGAGCGACGCTGGGGTCGGTGAGGGAGGGGATGACCACGTTGAGATACGGGCGCGTCGAGAACTCGCCGTACTTGGCCTGGTCGTAAGCGCGCTCGAGGTAGTCGATGCTCGGCGCGATCGCGATGTCGCCTCGAATGTGCGGACCATCACCGGGGCGGCACGTGAAGCTGGGCGCACGGTCGAGGGCCAGGTTGACCTTGCCCGAGCTGCCACGCATCTTGAAGCGGCGGATGCGCTTGACCAGATCGGGATCGAGATGCTCCTCACCGACGAGACCTAGAAACGTCCGATGCGGATCGACACCCGACACGACGACGTTGGCAGCGATCTCGTCGCCGTTCTCCAGGATGACGCCGGTGGCTTTCCCGCCTTCGATGCGGACACGCCCGATGGGCGCCTCGGTTCGAATCTCGGCGCCGAAATGACGGGCCGAGTCGGCGATCGCGTTGCTGATCGCCCCCGTGCCGCCCTTGGCGAAGCCCCACGATCGGTAGGCGCCGTCGATCTCTCCCATGTAGTGATGGAGGAGCACGTAGGCGGTTCCGGGTGAGCGCACACCTTGGAAGGTGCCGATGATGCCGCTGACCGACATCGGGGCCTTGAGCGCCTCGGACTCGAACCACTCGTCGAGGAAGTCCGCCGCGCTCATCGTCATCATCTTGGTCGCGAGGGCGAGACCCTCGGGCCCGAGCCCCTGGAATCGACGCCCGAGCTGAAGAAGATCGAGGAGCTGCGAGGGGTTCATCGAGCCGGGCGACGGCGGCACCATCTTGAGGATCGGCCGCACCAGCTGCCCCATGCGGACCATCGCGTGTCCGAACTGCGAGGCGCGCTCGGCGTCGCGAGCGCTGAACTTCGAGACCTCGGCGCGCGTGCGCTCGGCGTCGCCCCATCGGGCCAGGGAGCGACCATCGGGTAGGGGCAAGAAGGAGCAGTCGAGCGGCAGGATCTCGAGCCCGAATCGCGGGAGCTGAAGCTCGCGAATGATCTCGGGTCTGAGCAGGCTGACCACGTAGGAGCAGACCGAGTACTTGAAGCCCGGATAGATCTCCTCGGTCACGGCCGCGCCGCCGAGGACGTGTCGTCGCTCGAGCACCAGGACCTTGCGGCCGGCTTTGGCGAGCACGGCCGCCGAGACCAGGCCGTTGTGGCCGCCACCGATGATGATCGCGTCGTAGTGGGCCATCAGCTTCTCCGGCGTTCAGGATCGAAGAACGGCCGGTCGACGACCGTGGCCGGAATCGTGTGTCGCCTATACTCCACCGTCGTCTCGATCTCGATGCGCGTTCCGACGCGATCGTATCCGCGGCGAACGGTGGCGAGCGCCAGGTTGCGCTTGAGCGTCGGCGACCAAGTACCGCTGGTCGCTTGCCCGATCTGCCGCTTGCCGTCGTAGAGGGGGGCGGCCGTCCGCCACGCGTGCGTCGCGAGCGAGGGAGGCAAGCCATGCCGCTCGTAGAGAGCTTCCAGAGCCGTCCAGCTCACATCGAGCCCGACCAACGCCCACTCGGATCCGCGCTCTTTCTCGGCCCGCAGTGCGGCTTGACCGATGAACGGCTCGCGGTCGAGCTGCACCATCCATCCGAGACCGATCTCGTAGGGCGAGGACTTTTGAGCGTCGATCAGGCAGCGCGGTGCGCTCTTGTAGTCGATACCCAAGAGTAGGTAGCCCGCCTCGATGCGTGTGACGTCGAGGGCATCGAGGCCCGCCGGCACGATGCCGTAGGCGCGCCCCTCCGTCATCAGGGTGTCCCAAACCGGGAGAGCGTGCTCCGCTTCCACCCACACCTCGTAGCCGAGGTCTCCTGTGTAGCCCGTCCGGCTCACCAAAACGTCGCGGTCAGCCAGTCGAGCCGAGGTGAGGCCGAAGTAGCGCAAGCCGGTCAGGTCGGTGCCGGTCACGGCCGAGAGGATTGCGCCCGAGCTGGGACCCTGGAGAGCCAAGACGCCATAGCGGTGGGTCGTCTCCTCGACGCTCACGTCGTAGCCGCGGCGATTCTGCTCGAGCCACCACAGCTCGGGCTCCCCGGTCGTGACGCGATACGCGTCTTCGTCGAGGCGAGCGATCGTCCCGTCGTCGATCACGTGACCTCGATCGTCCACCCAGCAGCAGTAGACGACGCGACCGACGGCCAGCTTGTCGATACGGCGCACAGAGAGCCGCGAAAGGTAGGCGGCGGCGTCGGGGCCCCGCACGTCGTACTTGATGAGCGGCGAAGCGTCGAGCAAGCCGGCGGCATGTCGAAAGGCGAAGTACTCGCGCTCCACGGACGTGTCATACGAGCACACGGCGTGATATCCGGCCCACTCCTTCCAACGGTAGCTCGTGCACAGCGCCGCAGTGCGCTCATGGAAGGGAGAATGACGAGACATGGACCGAAGCTCGGGAGGGGTCAGGGTTGACGGGAAGTTCGCCCCAGAATGCGAACGAGAGGCCAGAGACTACGCGGTCCCGACGGGAGGCTCAAGGACCGAGTGTGTTCTCGTTGTGCGGGAAGGCTGGATCGAATGCGAAGTGTCGGGGAAGGCGATCTTCAGCTTCCTCCGAGTCGGGCGAGGCTCGGAACTCGCGGGCTCAGCATCGGGAACGTACTCTGGGGGTAGGCCGAAGCTCACTCCAGCGAGGAATCCCTCATGTGCCGAACGTCGACCGCCGCGTCTCTCTTTGCCCTCCTCCTGCTCGCCGGCCCGACTCGGGCGGACGACGGCGTCTTCGAGGACGCTCGACTCGGTGTGCGCTTCTCGGTGCCCGAGGGCGACTGGAAGCGAACGGAGGGCGAGAGCGGGTCGAGCCGCTACGTGCTGTTCGAGCGCCGAGGAGCGGAGCGGTCTCGCATCGCGCTGCAATTCTGGCCGCAAGAGGGAGACGAGCGGTCTCTCGATGATTGGTGCGATCAAGAGCTGAGCTTCGACCGCACGACTCAGCGCGTCGAGGAGATTGTGCGTGAGCCGAGGACCGTTGGTAGTGAGAGCGCTCGAGCGACGCGCTATCGCACGGGTGCCGGCGACGATCGCGCCAGCGTCGATGCGACCTACCTGAGGCACCGGGGCTCCGTCTTTCGGGTCTCGGTCTCCGCTCCCGCGGCGCAGGAAGGTGAGCTGCCGGCGCTGGTCGCGGCCGCTCTCGACGGCCTCGAGTGGATCGCCATCGAAGCGGAGGCTTCGCCGCCTCCGCTGGAGCTTCTCGAGCCGATTCCGGGAAACGTGCTGACGGTGGTCCATGCGGGTGGAGTCGACGCACCGTACCGATACCTCGAGGCGCTTCCCGGCGCGGCCGCCACAAACGGTGGCCTGCCGATCGTGCTGCTGGTCGACGGTCAGCTCTCGTCGATGGCTCGGACGTTCCTACGTCAGTATCGACCGTCGGAGATCCACCTCGATGGCGAGCCGCTCTCCGAGCTGCCGAGCGCCACTCAGGTCGAGAGAGCTTGGGGTGTCGGCGGACCGGTCGTGGTCACGGCCCGTACTCTGACCGACGCGGTTCCCGCCGCCGCACTCGCGACCCGCTGGGGCGTGCCGCTGCTCGTCTCAGGCGCGGCGCTCGCCGATCGCTTGGCCCGCCAGGCGCCCTCGAAGATCTGGGTGGCCGGCTCGGTCGAGCTTCCAGATGGCATCGAGGGCATCCGGCTCGGGGATGCGCACGACATCGCGGGGCACGCGGGGGGGGAGTATGTCGCCCTGTGCAACCCGGGCTCGGGTGCCGGCCGCGAGATCGCCGTCTTCGCCGCTGCCTTGGCGGCGGCCCACGCCGGTGTGGTGTTGCCACTCGACGAGCCAGTCGGGCGACTCCGTGCGAAGCTGAAGCCGACCGAGAGCGTCCCCCCGGGGATGGCCGACTCGGGGGCCGACCGCTTCGTGGTCGGAGCGCTGCGCGTCGAGGGTGTGAGACGACTCGTCGCGGCGCCCGTTACGGGTGAGCTCCGCATCTCGGGAGTCACTTCCGATCGCTTTGGGCGGCCTCGATTCGACGTCAATGGGGACGGGCGTCTCTCGGCCGATGAGGAGCTGAAGGTCGGCTCGACCGTGCAGGTCCAAGGGAAGCCATTTGCCTTGACGGTGCGCTATCAGACGGCACTCGGTCATCCGGGGCTCGGTGAGGCGATTCTGCAGGCGCCCGATCCTGCCGAGATTCGCAAGTCGATCCGCGATTTCGCGCGGCGCCAGAAAGGGCTGACGCATCTGGCGATCGTGGGCACGCCGGATCAGATCCCGTTCGCTCTGCTCGAGTCCGACAGCTACTTCACGAGCCTGGACATCAAGCAGGAGATCGCGAGCGACGCGCCCTATGCGAACCTCGACCAGGACCCGTCCCTCGAGCTGGCGGTCGGGCGCGTGCTCACGGCAGACCTGATCAATGGATCCGCCGTGGTCGCGACGACGTTGGCGTATCCACGCTGCAGCGGTCCGTGGCGCGAGCGCGCTTCGGTGCTGGCGCCGGGATTCGAGAAGAGCGAGTCGCGTGGCGCGCTGCATTGGGTCTGGCCCGAGTCCGAAGCCTTGGCGCGCTCGGTCGTGGCCGAGCTCGCATCGGCGGGCATCGAGACCGACGCGTTCTTGCGGGACGACGTGGAGCTGAGCTCGGTCTTCGACTCGATGCGACAGGCGGGTTGGATCGGCCACATGAATCACGCGAATCAGGTCGCCTGGGGGATTCGCCCCGGTGCTCACATCGGAACCGCGGACATTCCGCCCCTCGAGGGGGCGCCGATCGTGTTCGGAACCGGCTGCACCTCGGCCGGGATCGATCTCGGAACACCTCTGTCTCAAACCTGGCCCGGTCGCTTCTTCGAGCGCGGCGCGGTGGCCTACCTCGGGAATACGCGGCCCGCGAGCCTCGGCTCCGAGATCGCGGTCCAGCGCTTGTTCGCCAAGCTGATGTCGGAGGACGGTGTCAGCCTGGGAGAGGCGTATCGCGACGGTCGAAACCTGTTGGCCCACTTGCTCGAGCAGGGTCATTTCGATCCCGAGCTCGGCGCTCGCGGATTCGATTCCGGGATGTATGAGCGCCTGTGGATGCAGTTCTACAATCTGAACCTGTTCGGCGATCCCGCACTGACTCCGCATCTCCCCGAGGCGCCCCCGACCGCGGTCCAGGTCTCCTTCGAGCCGAATGGCGATCGCGGATATCGACTGACGATCAACCGCCACAGCGACGAGCGGATCGACCCACTCCTCATCATGGCCGCCTCCGGCCAAGGCACGGCCCGCGAGGCCCAGCTCCTGACGGCCAACGGGCTCACCTATGGCTTCGTGCCGCACTTCTATCTGGAGCAAGGCGAGCTGTCGCCGCTCCGTCAGCCGCTGTCCGTTCCTCCGGGCGCTTGGGTCGACGTGGCCCTACCGCCTGAGGGAGAACGCCTCGAGCTCGAGCTAGTCGAGGGGGCACCGTGGGTCGAGAGAGGCTTCGTCGTCGAGGAGGATCCGGACGGGACGACGCGACTGCGCATGTTCGTGCCGTTGGCGTTCGCTCCGCTCGAGTCGGGAGCCGGCGAGCTCCTCTCCCGGGTGACCTACGACGTACGGTTCTCGGGTCCGACCGGGCGACCGGTGCCGTCGCGTGTGCCAGGCACCTTCGTCGCGGCGACACCGGAGCGAGTGCACGCGACCGACGGCCGAGTCACCGAAGAGGCGCGACCGATTCTCGATCGCCTGCGGCGGCGGACGTTCGTTCCCGAGAGCCTCGGCCTGACGTCGTTCCAGGTGTCGGTCGCCAATCCGGGAGCCGGCATCCTCGGCCAATCGAGTGCCCGGCTGAGCTGGTCGGTCGGGAGCTCGCCGACGGTCGCCGTCCGCGACCTCCCCGAGCCGCTACAGTCGCACCACACCCACGTCGAGCGGGCCTACGTTTTCCTCTTCGATCTGATCCGCAACGATCCCTCGGGTCTCCTGGCTCCGGGTCGGTACGACGTCGAAAAAACGATGGAGAAGAACGGTGCCACCGTCCTCCTGCTTCGGCCGCCGGGAGACAGCGAGGCCGACGAAGAGATCTGGCTCGCGGTCTCCTCGCAGGGTCGCCTCGAGCGAATGAGCCGTGTGCGATTCGGAGTCGAGGTCGTGACGCGCTTCGATTGGCGCGAGACTCCGGAGGGCGACGTTCTGTCGAGAATGACGACGGACGACTTCGTCTATGGCCAGCCGCAGCTCATCGAGCTGGATTACGGCGAGGGCGTGGAAGGGCTTCCGATGCCGGTCCGCGTCAGGTCGAGCGTGCCCGGCATCTTCGCGCATTCGTTCGTGTTCGATCTTCGATACGATCACGTCACGCGAGCTCGCCGTTGACGGGACGAGGAGCCGCTCGCGACGACGACGACCATCGAAGATCGAGGAGAGACGTTCATGGCTGATGTACGAGTGCTCGTTCCGCTCGCACCGGGATTCGAGGAGATCGAGGCGGTCACGATCATCGACGTGCTTCGACGGGCGGGAGCGGAGGTCACCGTCGCCGGGTTGAAAGAAGCGTCGGTCGAAGGCTCGCACGGAATCCGCATGACCGCGGATGCTCGGCTGGCGGAGGTCTGCGACCGAGCCTTCGATCTGGTCGTGCTGCCGGGTGGCATGCCCGGGGCGGCCAATCTGCGCGATGACGACAGGGTGCAACAGGTCCTCCAGACGACGGCTCAGGCTGGGCGGTGGGTGGCGGCGATCTGTGCCGCGCCGATCGCGCTTTCTTCCGCTGGCCTTCTTCGAGGTCGGTCGGCGACGAGCTACCCGAGCTTCGGCGACCAGCTCGAGGTGGCGACCTATCGCGAGGAGCGGGTGGTCGTCGACGGCAACGTCGTCACCAGCCGCGGTCCCGGCACGGCCCTCGCCTTTGCGCTCGAGCTGGTCCGGCTCCTGTTCGGCGATGCGGAGCATGCCTCGTTGGCCGAGGCAATGTTGGTCGATCTCTGAGGCCGCCGGGCGGCACGACTCGCCCGCCCCGAGTGGGCATCGGCCCGGGTCTCCGGCCATTCAGCTCGAGGGCGAGGCGAGCCGATAGAGAGGGTGGCGGTCTGAGAGGACCCGGCCGCCGGCACCTCGGACCCGCACGACCAGGAGAGCCCCCAATGGCCTCGAAGAACACCACCCGCTCTCGAACCGAGAACCGCCGGTCGCCGAGGCTCGATCTCCCTCGCGGGACTTGGGTCGTTCTCAAGGTCGATCACCCGGATCAAGGATTGGTGATCATGGAAGGAGAGCTGGTGGACATGAGCACGGGGGGCTTCGGCATCCGGGTCGCGAATGTTCGCGAGAATCGGCTGTCCGAGGGACTTCGCTGCCAAGTTCTCGTCAAGCCGGCGACGTTCGACGAGGAGACGGACTTCGGCGAGGTCGTGGTGCGGCGCCAGGTGACCCAGGACGAGCTGTTTCTGATCTACGGCATCCAGTCCGTTGACGAGAACGGCGCCGAGTAGCCCGATCGCAGGCTTCTCTCGCAGCTGGGGCGCACGAGGCAGTCGGAGGGCGTCGGACCCGACGAGGCCGCGCTTTCTCTTTCCTTTTTCACGGCTCGACTCTAGAGTCTGGTGCGTTCGAAGCCTGGGATAGACGGCTCCCGCTTCGACGCCGACCGATTCGCGAATCGCACCGCGAACAAAAGGGAAGAGATGAGCTGGGAGTGGTTCGGGCAGATCGCGATCTTCGGGAGTGGTCTGTTCCTGCTCCTGAAGTCGGCCGACTTCTTCTGCGACGCCGGGTCCGCGCTCGCCCGGGTGCTCGGTATCTCCGAGCTCGTCGTCGGCCTGACGATCGTCTCCCTCGGGACGTCATTGCCCGAGCTGGCGGCCTCGGTGACCGGCGCCCTCAGCGGTGAGGTCGGCCTGGCCGTCGGGAACGTGATCGGCAGCAATATCGCCAACATGGGGCTGGTCCTCGGGGTCACGGTCCTGATCCGGGGCGTCAGCTCCGAGCCTGTGATGGTCTTCCGCGACGGCATCGCGATGGTCTTCCTGACCGTCTTGCTCTGCACGATGCTGCTTCTCGGTGATCTCAACTGGGTCTCCGGCGCGATCCTCATCGGGTTCGCGGGGCTCTACACGGGCTTCCTGGTGGCCGACTGCCGGCTGAATCCGCCCGGGACGCATTTCGGTCGGTTCTTCACCTACGTCGCGACGCTCGGGTTTCTCCGTCGGCTTCCACCGCAGAAGGAATCCGAGAAGGTACCGGCGCCGCCCGGCTCGGATCCGTTGGGACTGCTTCTCGTCAAGCTGTTCGGTAGCCTCGTCGGGGTCGTCGCCGGCGGCTACCTGTTCGTGCAGTCGGCGCTCTGGATCGCGGACCGGGTCGGTGCGACGGGAGGAGCGATCGGCGTCACCGTCGTCGCTCTGGCCACATCGTTCCCCGAGCTGATCGTCTCGTGCAAGGCGGCCCTGCGGGGTTACGGCGCGATTGCACTCGGGAACGTGATCGGCAGCAACATCGCCAACATCGGCCTCGTCCTCGGCGTGACGGCGATGATCTCGCCCGTGCCTGCGACCCCGGCGGTCAGCCAGATGGCTGCGCCCCTCCTGCTGGCGTTCTCCGTCGTGTGCGTGCTCTTCCTGCGGACGAGCTGGCGCTTGCGACGTTGGGAAGGTGCCGTGCTGATCGCGATGTACCTGCTCCTGATTCCAGTGATCGCCGACAACCTCTGAGCCTCGATTCCGCTCGGTCGAGGTGCCCCGAAATAAGGAACGAGGCGACCGCCCGGGGGAGAGCGGCGCCTCGTTCGCGAGGGAAGAGCGCGTTGCATCTGCGGCCGCCAGGAGCTGCGGCGCAGGAGTCGCGCTAGGGAATCGCAACTGGCCTGCCATCGATCAAAATCGGGCGGCATGTTCTTCAAAGCCTTGTTGGTGCATGGTTTGTGGCCACGATCGCTTCCGAGGTCGTACGAGGGACACCGTCTCGCTTCGAGACTCACCCTGAGACGGCTCCGAATCGAGACGCCCTGCCGCCGGGGAGAACCACCGGGCTCCGAAGCCGAGCCGAGTCTTCCTTCAGCTCTTCCTCGAGACAGCGTCCTCGAGTCGATCGGTGTCGGAGTCGTTCCCGGCCCGGTCCAGCAGCCACCGGCTTCGCGAAACGGGGAGCGGAGGTTTGCTCTCCCCGAGCGATCGTCCTAGACTCGCCGCTCCTCCGCCCGCAGGACTCGATGTCGGGTCTCGTCGGGGTGGGAGAGCCGAGAAGAAGGAGACGCGATGATCACGGTCGGAATGAACTACCAGGTGCTGCCGGGAAAAGAAGAGGTCTTCGAGAATGCCTTCCGCGGCGTGCTGGTCGCGATGAATGAGATGGAAGGTCACGTCAAGTCGCATCTCTATCGCGACGTCGACAACGCCCAGAGCTATGTGATCCTCTCGGAATGGAACGACGAGGAGGCCTTCCAAAGCTTCATCCGCTCCGAGCGATTTGCCCAGGTCACGAACTGGGGTAAGGAGCAGATCCTCGCCGGTCGTCCGGCTCACCAGGTCTATCGTTGAGGCCCGGACTCCGCTGCCGTCTCGCACTCGAGACCCCCGCACCCGAGCCACGTGCCTCAGTGGGCGAGTGACGGAGAAAGCGCTTGAAAACGGCCCGGACCGTCGATAATCTCACCGCTGATTCGCGCTCAGCTCCACAATGATCCCGGATCGTCTAATTGGTAGGACACCAGATTCTGGTTCTGGCAGTCGGGGTTCGAGTCCCTGTCCGGGAACCAAAAAGAGACAGGCGGAGGCACTCGCTTCCGCCTGTTTCCATTGGTTCCGCCGTTGCTTCCGAGCCGCGACCTTCGCCGATTGCGGTCAGGGCTTGCCGCTGACCGGATAGAGCGACAAGGCGCGATCGATGCGAGCCAGTGCTTCGTCCTTGCCGAGCAGGTAGACGATGTCGAAGAGGCCCGGGCCTTGGATGCGACCGGAAAGGGCGGCGCGGACCGGATGGACGAGCTGGCCGAACTTCATCTCTTGGGACTCGCAGAAGGCGCGGGCCTCCGCCTCGAGCTTGTCGGTCGATGAGAAGTCGGCGTTGGCGAGCAGCTCGCGGTAGGCGGCCAGTCGCTCGGAGGCACCTTCATTCTGCAGCTTCTGGACGGCCTTCTCCTCGTACTCGACCGCATCGGTCGATTGGAAGAAGTACTCGGTGAGCTCCGGGAGCTCGGGGAGTCGGCGGAATCGCTGCTGGAAGGCGGCGACGAGCTCTTCGATCCACGGACGTCGCTCGCGGGCCGTGGCCTCATCGATCTGTCCCGCAGCGATCAAGGTCGGCAGGGCGAGGTCGGTGAGCTCGGGGGTCGGCTTCTGCCGGACGTACTCGCCACCGAACCAGTCGAGCTTGGCGGGGTCGAAGATCGACGGGCTCTTGGAGACCTTTTCGAGGCTGAACTTCTCGATCAGCTCAGGACCGGTGAAGAGTGTCGACTTGTCGTCGAAGGACCATCCCAGCAGCGCCAGGAAGTTGGTGAAGGCCTCGGGCAGGTATCCGGCCTCGCGGTAGTCGAGGACGGACACGGAACCGTGCCGCTTGGAGAGCTTCTTCTTGTCGGGGCCGAAGATGAGAGGGATGTGGGCGTAGATCGGTCGCTCGAAGCCGAGGGCCTCCGTCATGAGGGCTTGCTTGACGGTGTTGGTGAAGTGGTCGTCCCCGCGAATGACGTGCGTGATGCGCATGTCGGCATCGTCGATGCAGACGACGAAGTTGTAGGTGGGGTTGTCGTCGGAGCGGAGGAGGATGAAGTCGTCGACCTCCTTGTTCTGCACCTCGACCTTGCCCTTGATGCGATCCTCGATCACGGTGCTGCCGTCGGGGACGCGAAATCGGACCACGAAGGGCATCTTTGCGGCGAGGTTCGCTTCGATCTCTTGGGTCGAGAGCTTGAGGCCGCGTCGATCATAGTGCGGCTGCTCGCCGCGCGACTTCTGCTCCTCGCGCATCGCCTCGAGCTCCTCGGGCGTGGCGAAGCATCGGTAGGCCTTCCCCTCGTTGAGGAGTCGCTCGACGTGCGGGCGATAGACGTCGCCGCGCTCGCTCTGGAAGTATGGGCCATGGGGCCCGCCGACCTCGGGACCTTCATCCCATTCGAGCCCGAGCCAACGCAGGGCATCGAGGATGATCTGGACGTTCTCGGGCGTGGAACGCTCACGGTCGGTGTCTTCGATCCGGAGGACGAACGTGCCCCCGTGCTGGCGCGCGAAGAGCCAATTGTAGAGCGCCGTGCGGGCGCCACCGATGTGCAGGTAGCCGGTGGGCGACGGAGCGAATCGAACTCGAACGGTCATGGGATCCATCCTGCTGCGGTGGTGCTCGGAAGCGGTCGAGGGGTGCCGCCCTCGGCGAGGGTCATTTTCCGACGCGGGAGAGCTTCCGGCGATCGTTCTCTTTGAGGTGTCGCTTGCGCAGTCGCACGGACTTCGGCGTCACCTCGACCAGCTCGTCCTCGGCGATGTGCTCGAGTGCTTCCTCGAGGTTGATATCGCGGGCCGCTGGCAGCGGGACGTTCTTCTCGGCGGCCGCGGCTCGCACGTTGGTCAGCTTCTTGAGACGGCAGACGTTCACGGCGATGTCGTCGGTCTTGCAGTTCTCGCCGACGACCTGCCCCTCGTAGACGTGATCACCTGGGCGGACGAACATGAGCCCGCGATCTCGAAGGCCTTCCAGAGCGTAGGCCGTGACGGATCCGGTCGAGTGGGACACGAGCGCTCCGTTGGTCCGCGATGGCATCGGCCCCTTGAAGAACTCGTACTGGTAGAAGTTGTGGTGCAGGATCGCCTCACCGTTGGTGGCGCTGAGGAGTCGAGAGCGAATACCGATCAGCCCTCGGGCCGGCACTCGATACTCGAGGTGGACCATGCCCTTCTTGTTGTCCATCAGAGCCAGCTCGCCGCGGCGCCCGCCGAGCATCTCGATGACCTTGCCCGAGACTGGCTCGGGCACCTCGCAGACGACCCACTCGATCGGCTCGGCCTTCTTGCCCTCGATCTCCTTGAAGATCACGTGCGGCCGCGAGACGCCGAACTCGTAACCTTCGCGGCGCATGTTCTCGATCAAGATTCCGAGGTGGAGCACGCCGCGTCCCGATACCAGGAAGGAGTCCGACTCGTCGAGGTCCTCGACCCGGAGCGCCACGTTCGAGCGCAGCTCGCGGTGGAGGCGGTCTCGGAGCTGGCGAGAAGTGACGTACTTGCCGTCACGGCCGGCGAACGGGCTGTTGTTGATCGAGAACAGCATCGAGATCGTCGGCTCGTCGACGCTCACGATCGGCAAGGGCTTCGGGTTCTCCAGGTCGGCGATCGTATCGCCGATGTCGGCAGACTGGATGCCCTGGATCGCGCAGATGTCTCCGGCTGACATCTCCTTGGCGGCCTCGCGACCGAGTCCGACGAAGGCGAACAGCCCGGCCACCGATTCGGTCTGCTGGCTGCCGTCCCGCTTGATGAGCATCACGCGCTGACCGACTCTCACCTTGCCGGCGAAGATCCGACCGATGCCGATGCGGCCGACGTAGTCGTTGTAGTCGAGCGTCGTGACCAGGATCTGCAGCGGAGCGTCAGGGTCATCCTGCGGAGCCGGGATCTTCTCGAGGATCGTGTCGAAGAGCGGCTTCAGGTCGACGCCGTGATCGTGGGCCTCGATCATGGCGATCCCGTCGCGGCCCGAGGCGTAGACGACGGGGAAGTCGAGCTGCTGGTCGTTGGCGTCCAGCTCGAGGAAGAGCTCGAAGACCTCGTCGAGGACCTCGTGAGGTCGAGCATCCTGACGGTCGATCTTGTTGATCACCACGATCGGCTGAAGACCGGTCTCGAGAGCCTTTCGCAGCACGAACCGGGTCTGCGGCATCGGACCTTCGAAGGCATCGACCAGCAACAGCACGCCGGTCGCCATCTTCAGCACACGCTCCACCTCGCCACCGAAGTCGGCGTGGCCGGGTGTGTCGATCAGGTTGATCTTCACGTCCTGGTAGCGGATCGAGATGTTCTTCGAGAGGATGGTGATGCCACGCTCCCGCTCGATCGCGTTGGAGTCCAGCACGCGCTCGATGATCGCCTCATTGTCGCGGAAGAGCCCACTCTGCTGGAGCATCTGGTCGACGAGGGTCGTCTTGCCATGATCGACGTGCGCGATGATCGCGACGTTTCGGAGAGCCGGTGAGCTCACAGTTGGGTCCTCGAGAGAGCCCTGGGAAGAGAGTCCGCAGGGTGGGGATAAAAGCGGCCACTATAGCGCGTTGCCGGGTCCTTCGCCAGGAGGCGGATTGGACTTGCCCGAACATGGATCGTCGGCCGACGAGCCCGGGGGCCTTCGATGGGCGGCCTCCGTTGCGGGAGCCGAGTCCTCCGAGTAGGCTGGCGCGCTGGGCAAGAGCCCCGGATGACCCCATCGAACTCGGAGCAGATGATGACTCGGACCTCGCGCGCTCGTCGATTCGCCTTCGCGATCCTCACGGCCTCCGCCGGATTCGCCACCAGCTGCGGACAGGAAGAGGAGCCCGCCGAGCCGATCAACGTCGTCCTGATCTCGATCGACACCCTGCGCCCGGATCATCTGGGTACCTATGGATACGAGCGGATCACCTCTCCCCGGATCGATGCGATCGCGAAGACCGGCGTCGTCTTCGAGAACGCCTTCAGCCAATCCCCCAAGACCGGTCCGTCGCACATGACGATGATGACGGGCCTCTTTCCCGAGACCCATGGAGTCCGGAACCTCGGCGATGAGCCGAATCTCCGGCTCAGCGACTCCATTCCGGTCCTGGCCGAGCTCTTGAAGAAGGCCAACTACCAGACCGCCGCCTTCACCGGCGGCGCCCACGTCGGCAAGGAGCTCGGCTTCGACCGCGGCTTCGACGTCTTCGAGGTGGGGGGCGGCGTGCAAGGCATCTTTCAAAAGGCCATCGATCAGGCCGAGCAGATGTCCAAGCGACCGGACCCGTTCTTCCTCTTCGTGCACACCTTCGAGGTGCATGATCCCTACGTGCCGCCGGTCAAGTACCAGGAATGGAACGACCCGAGCTACCAGGGCGACATCTTCAGCTCACGGCGGGAGCTCAAGACTGCGGCCGGCGATCAGTGGCAGAAGCAGCACGAGCTGTTCTGGAGCAAGGTCGATCCCGAGAGGCCGGGAGACATTCAACGCCTCCAAGATCTCTACGACGGATCCATCAAGCTCACCGATGAGCTGGTGGGCCTGCTCTCCGATCGTCTCGCCGCTTTCGGCGAGCTCGACAACACGCTCTTCATCATCGTCTCGGACCATGGCGAGGAGTTCTACGAGCACGAAGGCTTCCTGCACGAGGCGCTCTTCAACGAGGTGCTCCGCGTCGTCTTCGTCGCCAAGCTACCCAAGGACCGCTCGACCCAGAGTGCCCAACGCATTGCGCAGCCCGTTCGCCTCGTCGACCTGACTCCCACCGTGCTGCGGTTCCTCGACCTGCCCACTCCCGAGCTCCAGCAAGGCGTCGATCTCCTGCCGCTGCTGCGCGGTGAGAGCACCGACGAGCTGAGGCCGATCTATGCCCAGTGGCCGCGCTCTTTCATGTACTCCCTCGAGACCGGAGGCTGGAAGCTCATCCAGAAAGAGCATGAAGAAGGCGTCGACGAGATGCTCTTCGAGATGAGCAACGATCCCGGCGAGAAGAGCTCGCTGCTCGAAGCGAAGCCGGAGCCGGCGACACGCCTTCGCGAGCGGTTGACCGAGATCCGCGAGGTCAGCAAGAAGCTGAACTCGCTCTTCGGTACCGGGGCCGAAGCTCCGATGAGCGAGGAGCTCAGGAAGCAGCTCGAATCGCTCGGCTACATCGGCAAGAAGAAGTGACCCCTCGATCGAAGGCACGGCGATTCCGCCTCTCGACCCGGGGACCAGGGGCAGGTCTGAAGGCCAGCGACTCCGGTTCCGCGGGCGTCGTCGTCTAGCGGAGGATCAGCTCGTCCAGGCTGGCCTCTCGACGTTCGCGGAGGAGCTCGCGAAGAGCGAGGCGGCGGGCCAGCTCGGGGGATGGGGGTTCGGTGGGGAGGTGCTTCTCGAGCACGACCATTCGATACTCCTCCTTGCCCTTGACCTCTTCTTGGGCGACGAGGAGTCGCGAAACCTGTCCGGGCTCGAGTGCGCGGAGCTCGTCGAAGACATCCGCGCGGAGTAGGCGCTCGGCGAAGCCTCGATCGACGAGAATCGGCTCGCTATAGATGCCGTTGCTTCGAGCCGTCGAATGATCGAGAGACGGGATCTGGTACTCCTGGAGAATCTCTGCCAGAGGACGGCCTTCAGACAGGGCGGCGTGGACTGGGGCGGCAAGACGCTCGCTGGCTCCGAAGATCAGCGTGCCTCGGATGCGGGCGGGCCGTGTCCAATCCACTCGTCGCTGCTCGACACGGGCCGCAATCTCGTCCTCGGTGGGCGCCAGAGTTTCCAAGTAGGCGAGAAGGGCGGCATCGAGCCGGGCCTCCGCCTCGATGCGTGTGAACGCGGCCGGGATCGGCCCGGGGAGCAGCCCGTCACCGATCCGTTCGCGCGCGGCATCGGCCATGGGACCGACCGGAAACCGAATCCCTTCGAGGAAGAGGACGTCACCGGAGGGATCGTCTTCCTGGAGCCCGGGCGCGATCGTCGTCTGCACGACCTGCCGGATCTTTTCGCGCCGCAGCGAGCGGCGAAGCTCATCCGCCACCAGCGGGAGCTCGAGCGTCAAGGCCTCTTCGCGCTGGCTCACTCGGAACACGCGCAGAATGGGCCAGACCTTCTCGGAGGGCTGGACGTCTCGCCCTTCGCGCGCCTTGAAGGGGCCGATGACGCCATGCACCGGAGTGGCGAGCACCTGGCTCGCGATCTCGGCACCATAACGTTCGACCAGCCCCGCCTCGGTGATCCAGCCGGCTTCGAGGTAGCCTCGGAACTCGTCATCGGGCTCCTCGGGCTCGGGCTCGGCTTCGGAGTCGGTGCGATCGGCTCTTCCCCAGGCGCGAATTCTGGCTTGGGTCAGAGCGACCAACGCGTCTTCTCCCGCGAGGAGGGCGTCGGCCGCGACTCGAATGGCGTCCCAAGGCAGGCGGGGCGCCCTCTTGAAGGTCGTGAACTTACCGGCCGCGATCTGATCCACCCAGAGCCGGCGAGGCAACTGGAAGCTCGGGAGGTGTTGCTGATAGGCCTGGGCGACGTCGGCCTCGGTCAGCGAGATGTCTTCGGCCAGCCGAGCGGCGAGCCAGCTCGCCAGGACGCGGTCTCGGCGACGATGGATCTCGGCAACCGCGGGTGCCGGCCAGGAGCCGGGTGGATACCGCTCTGCGAGCCGCTGCTCGACCGCTTCGAGATCGAGCAACGGCGCCTCGCCGAGGAGCGCCGCCGGATGAGAGTCGAGCGCTCGAGGGCGCACACTGGCCGCGATGGCGTGCACACGATCGCCCGGGAGGCTGTGCTGCTGAGTCCAGGTGCCGTCGGGCCACGTGACTCGCACTTGGTCGATCGAGGTGTCGGCACCGAGGCCGAGGGCTGTTCCGGGAGCGTCTTGGGCCATGGTCCGGATGGGCAGCTCGGGACGCGTGAGGCGGCGATCACCGACCTGGGCCTCGACCTGCGCTCCGAGTCCGTCTCGGCTCCCGGAGCTTTTACTCAGATGAAGTCGCGCCCAATGCGCGGTCTGGTTCGGGCTGGGTCCGCGGTTTCGCAGGAGCTGGTGGGGTCCGCTGATGGCGCGGGCGCCGCCGCCGTTGGTGAGAGCGATGTCGATCCAGCCGTCGCCATTGGCGTCTCCAAAGGCCGCCGACCCGGTATTGCCCGGCGCCCGAGCCGAGGAGCCGGAGCGCTCCGTCACGTCTTCGAAGGTTCCGTCGCCGCGGTTCAAGAACAGGACGTTGTTCCCGTTCGGACCGTCATGGGACCCTCCCGACGTCGTGTAGAGGTCGAGGTCGCCGTCATTGTCGAGGTCGACGAAGGCCGCGTTGCGGACGCCTCGCTCGACGAGAGCGATACCGGCCGCGGCCGTCACGTCTTCGAAAGTGGCGTCGCCCCGATTCCGTAGCAAGGCATCGCCGAGCCCGTCGGCGCGAGTGATGTAGAGATCGAGATCGCCGTCATTGTCGTAATCTCCAGAAGCGGCACTGCGCGAGGCTCCCGGAATGTCGGCACCCGAGCCTTCCGAGTGCTCGATGAAGACTCCGTCGCCGCGATTGAGCAGCAGCAGATTCCGAATCGCTCCGCCCAAGGGCAGAAAGAGGTCGAGGTCACCATCGCCATCGAAGTCACCCGCGATGGCGCCACGCTTGCCGAGGGAGTTGGCCGTCCCCGCCTCGAGAGCCACCTCGTCGAACGTCCCGTCGCCGCGATTCTGGTAGTAGAAGTCACGCGTGAACAGGTTGTAGACGACGATGTCGTGCCATCCGTTGCCATCGAGATCGGCCCAGAGCGCCGAGCGGCCACGTCCGCGATTGCCCAGATCGACCTGAGCCTCGGTGGTCACCTCGACGAACTCGCCATCCCCGTCGTTTCGAAAGAGATGATCCGGCCGGTAGAAGCCATTGGTGGTGTAGAGGTCCGAGTCCCCGTCGCCGTCGTAGTCCGCCCAGATCCCCATGTGGTCGTCGAGGCCGGTGACGCGTCCGACCGGGAGCTCGCTGCGCGACCACGACCCGAGGTCGTTGTTGACGAAGAGGTCACTCGGGTAGTGCATGTGGTTGGCGAACCAGAGATCGAGGTCCTCGTCGTCGTCGAAGTCGTTCCACGACAGACCCCAGCCGGCCGCGAGATCCGCCAAGCCTACCAAAGGGGCGATGTCCCAGAAGGTCGGCGCACTCTCGAAGGGCTCGATCAGGCGATAGCGGTCTCCATAGCCGGCGCTGAATGGCGGGAGCTCGCTCGAGGTCTCGGGCGGCGTGGGTGCCTCGGACGAAGAGGGCGAGTCGTCTCGCGACTCGCAGGCCATCGCCAATACGATCAGCCCCGACCAGCTGAGCGCACGTAGCATGAGTCTCTCCGGACGAAGGGGAAAGGTCGCGGCTCGCCGCTCTTGGAGCCAAGGTCCGACATGCTACCTCGTCTGCAAATCCTCGTCACCGATCTCCATGCCGTTTTGACAGCCGTGAGGGCGCCCGGTTAGCCTGTGCCCGGACTCGGAGCTCGCGACTCGGTGCTTCGAGGGCAGGCGTGGGGGAGGTGATCTTGGCGGATCCCTGAGCCGCGCCCGACCGGCTTTCGTAGCGGAGCTCGTCTCGAGTCGCCACCGCACGTTGCAGATGAGGTCATGAAGCAACTCGCCCTCGTTCTCGTCTTGTGGCTTCCGGCCTGCGGCTTGATCCCGGACGGATCGTCGAGCGCGAGCAAGCCGGGGCCGATCACGAACATCGACTATCGTGTTTGGCTGCGCGACGTCGGAGCGCGTGAGATCGAGGTCGAGCTTCGGTTCAAGGCGCCGGGTCACCAGCAAGTCACGCTGGGGCTTCCGGCTTGGACTCTCGTCCCCGAGATCCGCGATCTGCGCCGATTCGTCACGAGCCTGACGGCCCGCGACGGGGTGGGCCGCAGCCTCGAGGTGCAGTTTCGATCCAAGGACCTTTGGCAGATCACGCTCCAAGGAAACGAAGACGTTCAGATCCGCTACCGCGTCAAGGCGACCGATCGGGCACCGACCGGAAACCAGGTGACCGACGACTTCGCCTACCTGGTCGGCGGTGCGACCTTCGTGTACATCCTCGAAGCGTTCGACGTCCCCGTGACTGTGGCCATCGAGCCGCATGCCGAGTGGCAGATCGTGACGACGCTGGAGTCGACGCCCGAGGCGGGGATCTTCCGGGCCGATCGCTACGAGGTCCTGCTGGAGCACCCGATCGCACTGGGACAGTTCCGCTACCTCGACTTCGAGATCTCACGCGAGGTCGGAGGCGTGAGCCGCACGATTCGAATGCAGCTGGCCGTCGACACTCACGACGAGCGATACGCTTCCAATCTCGCCGCGCTTCGCGACCAACTCCGCGAGATGACTTGGGGTCATCTTCAGCTCATGCGCGACTTCCCCTTCCTCGCCAGCGAGAAGTACACCTTCCTCATCTTGCTCGATGAGAGCGCCGTGGTTGATGGCTTTGGCTTTCCGCGGATGACCGTCTTGACCGGTGCTCCCTCCAACCTCGGGACCCATGATCAGGCCCTGCTTCGGGTCGCGTCCCGGGAGTTCGGCCACGTCTGGTTCGGCGGTCGCGTGCCTAAGGGCGAGGCGAGCCCGGACGTGCTCGGGCGCGAGTTCTACGGGATGGTGTATTGGGTGCTCTATGGCTGGAGCGCCTACTACGGTGATCTGGTCTTGCTCCGCGCCGGGCTGCTCGACGAGGAGACGTTCCTGACCGGCCTCACCGACGACATCACCGCGCTGCGCGCCTGTCAGTCCCGAACCAGTCTCAGCCCCGCCGCATCGAGCTACTTGATCTGGTTCTATCGTTACGGCGATTGGGCGGAAGAGCAGCAAGGTGTCCACCCGCGACGGGTCGGCCGCCTCTTGGCCCTCGCCCTCGATCTGTTTCTTCGCGAGACCACACTCAACAACAAGAACCTCGACACGGTCGTGCGCGAGCTCAAGGAGCTCTTCGGCAACGCGCGTCGGACGCTGACGATCATGGACGTGATCGACGCACTCACGCGAAACCTCGGTCAGGCGGTGCTTCGCCGGTTCGGCAAGCACATCTATGGAACCGATGAGCCCGAGTGGGATGAGTACCTTCGCTGGGTCGGGATGCACTTGCAGTCCGAGGTCATCGAGGCCGGGGCCGACTCGGGCTTCGAGTTTCGAGAGGTGTTCCCGGGACGGTTCTTCATCGAGAGCGTCGCGAGCGAGGGCCCGGCTCGGAAATTCGGCCTGGCGGTGGGTGACGAGATCCTCTCCATCGACGGAGAGCCGGGGGAGCGTACGGCCGAGCGCATGGCCGAGCTGGCGCCGGGTGAGAATCTCGAGCTGCAAGTCCGTCATGCCGACGGGCGGGTCGAGGAGTACACGGTCGACGTTCGGGCTCGCCTCATTCGCGAGCTCCACATCAGCGATCTCTCGGAGCGCGACACGACCCCTGCCCAGCGCGAGACTTGGCGCAACAATCGGCGGTCATGGTTGAGTTCGGGGTTCGGTCGTCCCGAGCCCGAACAGGGCTCCGACTCGGGCTCGGTGCCGTCCGGACGCTGAAGACGGACCGCCGCGGCCCGATCTCGATTGGCCTTCGAGATTTGTGGAAGCGGGATTCTGTGATATCCTCTTTCAGAGCCCGGCTCGCCCTGGGCCGAGACGAATCGACGCCCCGGATCGACAGGACCCCATGAGCCTCAAGGATTTCCGACGACAGCTCGTCGATGCGCTCCGTGACAGGACGCTGCTCACCTCGGTGAAGCGGCTCAAGAGCAAGGGTCAGCACAACGTGCGGATCCTGAGACTCGCCGACCTGGGACCTCTGCTCGAAGACACCGTCGAGCGCATTCTCGAGGACAAGGGGCTCGAAGTCACCGAGAACCAGAAGCGCGAGATCGAGACCGAGACTCGCGACGAGGTGGCTCTCTTGCTTCAGGAGCACCGAGAGGTCCTCGCCGATCGAGACCGCCTGGGTCGGGATCGCGATCGGCTCCGCCGCAAGGTCGCCGCGTTGCGGAAGGAGCTGGAGAGGCAGACCCAGACGCTCGAGGAGGAGCGTGCCCGCTCTTTCGGCGAGCTGGGGCTGCGCCTCGACAGCGAAGGAGTCGAGCGATTCCAAGAGCACCTCGGGGACGCGGTCCGCATCGCCCTCGAGCAGCTGCGGCAGAAGAGCGGTGTCGTGCTCGGTGAGGACAGCGTGACGCAGGCGATCGAGGCGTTGAATCGATCGGTGGCCAACGTCGTTCAGGTCGAAGCACAGGCTTCCGACGATCGGGAGCGCCAGGCACATCTCGAGCGCGTCGAGCAGCTCGAGCGTCGACTCGAGGAGCTGCGGGCGGCCCTCAGCGACTCCGAAGACGCGTACGATCGCATCGCAGGAATCGCCTGAGTGAGAGGCCTCCGCCCGCTCTACTCGCGAGGAGGAGGCGCCAATCACGTGACACGCCTCAGGAGGGCGCCATGACGTCGGGACCGCTGGCCACCCCGTGCCTCGGTGATCGCGTTCGTGAGAAGTTCCCGTTCTTCGAGGAGCACCCGGACACGATCTACTTCAACACCTCGGCGATGCCGCTTCGCCCGCGGGCGGTGCTCGAAGCAATCCGGGACGGCTTCTTCGATCCGGCGAGGTCGCCCGGCCTCCGAGAAGCGGCCGAGCGCCGAATCGCCGACTTCCTGCGGGTGCCGACCGCGGACGTGCATCCCGTCATGGGTTGCCACATGGCCTTCGAGCGGATCCATGAGCTGATCTTCGATCCGGCTCGCCCGCTCATCCTGACCAGCCCGTTCGCCCACAAGGCGATCCTGACTCCGCTCGATCGTTGGCAGAGCCGCGGTCAGATCGAGCGTCGCCGGGTCGCCGTCGACGCCTCGGGGCGCACGGATGTCGGCGCGCTGCGAGCCGCCTTGACGCCCAGCGTTCGGGGCCTGGTCGTCAATCACGTCGCCAGCGTCACCGGCGTGGTCGAGCCGCTCGAGGACATCGCCAAGGCGATCGCGGATTTCAACGCCGCCGAAAGTGCCGAGGTGCTGCTGATCGTGGATGGAGCGCAGTCGGTGCCGAGGCTTCCGGTGCGCGCCGGTATCGCGGACTTCTATCTCGTCGCGAGCCAGAAATGTGGCGGCTTGCCAGGCGGCGTCGTGATCGCCGGGGAGCGGGCGCGGCGAGCCATGGCGCGAACGGAAGATCCGGTCGCCGCGATGCGCTTCACGCACGAGCATCTTCGGGCGGGAACGCCGCACACGGAAGCCATCCACACCCTGGCCGTGGCGCTCGACGAGCTGGCTCGCGTGGACTGGAACGGCCAAGTCGGCATGGATGCCGTAGCGGAGGCGAACGCCGCGCTGCGGGATCGGTTGCTCGACGGGTTGGAGCGGCTGCCGGTGATCGAGTTGCTGAACGGCACGAGGCGGTCCAACGCCGGCATCGTGACCTTCCAACATCGGGACCTCGACGCGGCGACGATCGGTGCCGCCCTGAGCCGAGCCGGCATCCTCGTGCGCGTCGGTGTGAAAGACGCCTACGATCACTGGTTCTGCGTGCCCGACCTCCCGACGGTCTACCCGGCCGTGAGCGAACGTGACGGAGCCATACGAATCAGCCTTTCCTACTACAACACTCCGGCCGAGATCGATCGGTTGCTGGAGGTCCTCGAGGAGGTCACCGGATGAGGTTTGCCTGTTGGATGCTGGCGCTGACGGCCTGCTTCGCCTGCGAGGCTCCCGGCTTCGAGAACGGTGAAGAGCCCGGAGAGCTTCTTGCCGCCGAAGCAGAGGTTTCGACACGACCACTGGTCGAGGACATCCTCGATCGTGCCATCGCGCACTACGGAGGATCGGAGTGGTTCGACGGGCTGCGCGGGACTCGTCGTACGGGCTCGGGGCGGCATCTGCCCGATGTCCTGGGCCGCCCGGGTCCGCATGCGGTTCGGTTCGTGGTCGAGCTGAGCTTCGAGGAGTCCCTGACCGAGCGGATCGAGTACCCCGACGTCCCCTTCACGATCGAGGGCGAGTTCGGCCGACTCGGGGGACGTCAGACGATCAATGGTGAGGTCTCCGAGCGGCCGATCTCACCCGACGAGGCTGCCGAGCGGCTGCGCAAGTCGATGCTCTCCCACCCGGTGACCGCGCTCGTCTTCTTCCACGCCCGGCGAGCTCGCCTGGCCGAGCCCGAGCTGCTCGATCTCGTGCTGGGACGCCAGGCCTGGCGTCTCCGCCTGATCGATGACGACCTCCGGGGCTCCGACCTGTGGATCGACCCCGACTCGGGCCGTGTTCTGCGCTGTGAGTATCGAGTTGCATCCCAGAGGTGGGGGAGTGGCCGCTTCGAGATCGAGTTTCCTCGCGAGGTGAAGCAAGGGGAAGCTCCCGGGCCGCCGAGGATTCTGACGTATCGAGAGGGCGAGCGGATTCAAGAGGTGGACCTGGAGGAGGTCACTTGGCTGCGTGCGGGCCCGGAGGGCTCGGGCGCAGTCGACTGAGCGGGCAGGATGCAAAGGCAGAGCGACTTTGGTATACCGATTCCGGGTTCGCCGGTGGTTGACTCGACGCGATCCGAGCGGTTGGGGCGCGGCGAGGTGACGCCGAGGGAGGAGCTGCTGCGGGCAGTTCCTGAGGATGCGAGCCCGCGTCGTCCGAACTCCGGGGAGGGGGTGAAGATGGACAACGTCGAGAGGGCCGAGCTGCCGTTGCGCAGTGCCTTGAGCTTGCGCGAGCACGCTTGCCCACCGGATCTGATGCGGTCGTTCTTGCACGACCTGAATAACCATTTTCAAGTGATCTCGGGTTACGCCCAGCTGCTGACCTTGGGCGACGTGCCCGAGGATGCGCGGCGCCATCTCGAGCGCATCGAGACCGAGGTCGACCGCTGCCATGGCCTGACGCAAGGCGTCGCGTACTTCGCGGGTCGCGTGGGTAATCGGACAGCGAGCCTGCGCATCGATGAGGTGCTGGACAGCTTGGTGCGCCTGATCACGGCTCACCTGCGTCGCCACAAGGTCGAGCTCGTCACGGAGCATGCGAGTGATCTTCCGGTCCAGGACTTCGTGCCACGCGACTTCTTCTTCTTGGGCTTTCAGCTCTTTTCGAATGCGTTGGCGAACGTACTGCGGCGGGAGTCAGATCGCAGCATCCGGTTGAGGACCCGTCGAACAGCCACCTCGGTCGAGATCTGGATCGATGACAATGGGCCGGGCATCGCCGGTGAGGCGAGCCGCATGTTCGAGCCGCTCTACTCCGGCTTCGAGGGCGATGACCATTTGGGCTTGGGCTTGACGATCTCTCGGGAGATCGTGGAGAAGTATCGGGGCGAGCTGTTCGTGGACGATGTGTCGAGTGGTGTGCGTGCGACCGTTCGCGTGCCGATCGTGCTTCCCGAGCTCGTGTTCGAGGCGTAACGAATCGACCTCGCTGTCGAAAGGGATTCCCGCGGATGAAACGAGCGATCTTCGTGATGTGGGTGCTTGCGCTCCTGCCAGCTTGCGTCGGTGGCAACCTGCTCGAGTACGCGCGGGACATGCCCGGGGACGGGACCAGTCGCGTGCGCGTTTCGAATCTTGGTGAGATCGAACGCGTCGAAGTGGATGTCGACCCGGGGCGAGCACCCGGTGAGGTCCAGTCGGCCGCTCGGCAGGAGCTCGAGGGAGCCGAGCCCGATCGATACTACTGGTGGGCCAACGATCAGGACTCCGACTCCCAACAGGGCTTTGGCATCGCGGCGCAAGGCGGTCGACTGGATGTGCTGTTCACCGAGAATGGGGCGCGCGTCGGTCGACGCGAGCAGATCGAGCGTACCGGCATTCCCGAAGAGGTCGCACCGCTCGTGTCCCAGGCCATGCAGGACGCTGGCCTCGCCGCAGCCACGACCCTGGAGGTCCGGCGATTCGAAGGATCAGGCCAAGAGGCCTTCCAGCTTCTGCTGGAGCAGAACGGACGCCAGTACCGATTGGTGTTCGACCGCTCGACGAAGACCTGGAAGCTCTACCGACTCGTCGACGCGGTGGTCGCGATTCCGATGTCGATCGTCGAAGGCTGATCGAGCACTCTGAGTCGGGCGGGCGGGAAGGGTGATCGCTCACCGATCCCGCGCTCCGGCTCAACCGACCGGGGCTTCGATCTCAGGGAAGGTCACGGCGCCGCTCTCGACATCGTACATCGCGCCGACGATGTCGATCTTGCCTTCGTCCTGCAGGCTTCGCAGGATCTCGCTGCGCTCTCGAATCGCATGGATCGAGTGCCGGACGTTCGAGACCGCGACGTTTCGGACGAACTCGGTGTCGCCCGAATGGCGCCGACTCGGTTCCGCGGGCTGGGTCGTCTGGTCCACGGCGGGGCGAATCTTGCTCAGCATCGCGGTCAGGTTGCCCAGGTCGACATTGTCGATGGCGCCCTTGATGGCTCCGCAGTGCGTGTGCCCGAGGACGACCACGAGCTTGGATCCAGCCACGCGGCAGGCGAACTCCATGCTGCCGAGAATGTCCTCGTTAATGAAGTTACCGGCGATCCGCACGCTGAAGATGTCGCCGAGCCCTTGGTCGAAGATGAGCTCGGCGGACGTGCGAGAGTCGATGCAGCTCAAGATGACGGCGAATGGCCACTGACCGGCGCGCGTCTCATTGACTTGCTCCAAGAAGTTTCGATGCGCCTTGAGGTTCTTCTGGAACCTCTGGTTGCCGACCTTCAGGATCTGCAGCGCCTGGGAGGGTGTGAGCGAATCCTGAGTCTTCTTGTTCTGGGTCGGGAGCGCGCCGTTCTCGGGGCTGATCGTACTCGGGATCTTTCGCGTGCGGACCGAGCGGCTGGCCGTTCGGTTTTGGAGCTGATCCCCGCCGACCGTCTCCACGAACAACGAGCGGCGTTCCGCGGATGCCTTGAAGTCGTCCAAAACCTCCAAGACGTCCCGATCGATGCCGAAGCAGCCTCGCATGTCGATGCGGACGTGGGAGCCGTCGGGGATCGAGCTCAGCTCGCGCAGAATGGCGCCCTTGTTCAGAAAGGTCACCTCTTCGGCCAGCGTGAGCTCGAACAGCGGACGGTCCTCCTCATCGACGCTCTCTTCGATGTGGAGGAAGTGCGAGTTCCGATAGCTGCGATACAGGATGAAGGCGAGGCCGATCCCCAGGCCGATCAGGATCCCGGTGAGCAGATCCGTGAAGACGATTCCGAGGATGGTGGCGACGAAGGGAATGAACTGCCGATGTCCCTGCTTGTACATCGTGCGAAAGATCGCCGGCTTGGCGAGCTTGTAGCCGACGACAAAGAGAATGGCCGCCAAGACGGCGAGGGGGATCAGGTTCAAGACCTGCGGCAAAGCCACCACGAAGATCAGCAGCAGGAGACCGTGGAGGATCGCCGACAGCTTCGACCTCGCGCCCGACTGGATGTTGGCCGAGCTTCGCACGATCACCTGAGTCACGGGAAGGCCGCCGATCAGGCCCGAGAGGATGTTGCCAGTTCCCTGAGCAAAGAGCTCTCGGTTCGTCGGCGTGACGCGCTTCCAAGGGTCGAGCTTGTCGGTCGCTTCGACGCAGAGCAGAGTCTCCAAGCTGGCCACGACTGCCAAGGTCAGTCCGAGGAGCCAGATGGCCGAGCTTCCCAACACCGACCAGTCCGGCGTCTTGAACTCGCTCAGAAAGCTACTGAAGCCGTCGGCGACGGGCACGTTTACGAGGTGCGAGCTGCCGAGTGCCCACGCGGGGGCCATCTCGCGGGCCACGATCTGAAACAGGATGCCGAAGACCACGGCCACCAGAGGGCCCTGGATGAGCCGGAAGATCTTGGCGCGCTGAGTGAGCACCCGCTCCCAAAGGATCAGAATGGCGAGTGAGACGGCCGCGACCAGGATTGCGCTCGGCTCGACGTTCCGCCACATGGCGAGGAGTGCCGACAGCGTCGACTCGCCGTCGGGCTGAAAGAACTGCAGCTCACCCTCGGGGTCACGGTCGTAGCCGAAGGCGTGGGGGATCTGCTTGAGAACGATGATGATCCCGATCGCCGAGAGCATGCCCTTGATGACGGAGTTCGGAAAGAAGTAGCCGAGCACGCCCGCCTTCATCAGGCCGAGCACGATCTGCAGCACCCCGGCGATGACGACCGCCACCAGGAACGCTTCGAAGCTGCCCAGCTCTTCGATCGCCCCCAGGACGATCACGGCCAAGCCGGCCGCCGGACCGGAGACGCCGAGCGGGGAGCCACTCAGAAAGCCGACCAGCACTCCGCCGATGATGCCGGCGATCAGGCCCGACAGCAGCGGCGCTCCGCTCGCCAGGGCGATGCCCAGACAGAGAGGTACGGCGACGAAGAAGACGACGACGCTGGCCGGAAGATCGTTGCGAAGATTCTGGAACAGCTTCATGGCGCCTACGGAGTGTCCGTCGAAGGTCTGAGAGGATCGCGTGGAGGCGGCTTCTTCGGAAGCCCGGACGCGGGTCGCGGCCGAGTCAGAGGACGAAACGGAAGCTCGTCCTGCCCCGACGGCCCCGCAGTATCGGTGTCGATCCACCGTCCGGACAGTATCATAATAGTGACTTGCAGCGTCGATCCAGTCGACGTAGGTTGAGTCGATGGAGTGGCTCAACTACCACCATCTGCTGTACTTTCGAACCGTCGTCTCCGAAGGTGGGATCGCGGCGGCCAGCCGCAAGCTGCACGTCGGGCGCCCCTCGATCAGCATGCAGCTCAAGAGCTTGGAAGCCTTCTTCGGCGCGCCGCTCTTCAACCGTCGAGGGAGGTATTTGGAGCTGACGGAGACCGGCAAGCTCGTGAACGGCTACGCGGAGGAGATCTTCCAGACGGGCCGAGAGCTGGTCGATGCGGTTCGGGGTCGGTCGACGGGGAGGCCGCAGACCTTCCGGGTCGGGATCGCGGACGTGATGGCCAAGCTGGTGGCGTTTCAGCTTCTGCTCCCGGCCTTGAACGTCAACGACCGAGTCGTCCTCGAGTGTCGACAGGATCATCCGACTCGGCTCTTCGCCGAGCTGGCCGTGCACGAGCTCGACCTGGTGCTCTCCGACATCCCTCTGGCGCCCGGGGTCGATGTTCGCGCCTACAACCACGTCGTCGGCGAGTCGACGACGACGCTGTTCGCGGCACCCGAGCTCGCTCGAAGGTTGAAGCGTGGATTCCCTCAATCGCTGACCGACGCGCCGTTTCTCATGCCTTCTAGGAACACGGCCATTCGACACTCGCTCGAGCATTGGCTCGACGAACGAGACGTCCGTCCGGTGATCATTGCGGAGTTCGAAGACAGCGCGCTTCTGAAGGTCTTTGGTCAAGCGGGACGCGGCGTGTTTCCAGCACCCACGGTCGTGCAAGAGCAGATCAAGAAGGAGTACGGAGTCCAGACGCTCGGAGAGCTCGAAGGCGTCCGCGAGCGGTTCTACGCCATCTCACCCGAGAGGAAGATCAAGCACCCATCGGTCGCCCACATCGTGGAGAGTGCTCGAGAGGGAATCTTCCGTGCTGACAAAGCCTGACCTGTTCCGGCATCGACTCGGAACGCGACTCGGTATGGCAGCCGAATCATCACTCCCGTCATCGCCGATCTCAGGATCGGCGCTTTCTCGGGTCCTCGGAGGAGCGGCGATCAGCCGCCCCTCCGGGTCCCGAGAATCAGAAGGCGATCTGATACTGCAAGCGGATCATCACGCCGTCGTCGCCGATGCGGTATCCGGGCGCCGAGTTGCTCGTCGGCGAGCCGTCGAGGAGCGTGATGTCGGCGCTGAGCTTGTTGGAGTGATCGCCGTTGATGTAATAGTTGGCGCCGAGCGCGTACTCCCACGAGTCCTTGTAGCGGCCTTGCACCGTCGACGTTTGGCCGACGATCTCGAACTCCTCGGGAGAGATCATGTAGCCGGCCCCGAGGTAGCCGCCGAAGGAGTCGTTGGTATGATTCTGGAATCCGGCCGGTGCCGGGGCGTTGGGCTGGATCCGACGCAGCCACCGAAAGTAGAACTCGCCGTGCAGGCTGAAGCCCTGCGACTTCACGGCGCCATCGATGGCGAGGAGCGTCAGGTCGGAGCGGTGGGCACCCAAGCTCGTGAGACGAGTTCCGTCGTCCAATCGCAAGAAGTTGGACTCCGCGATTGGCACTCCGGCTCGGGAGGCGCCGTCTTGGCGCGCCCAGGTCAAGCTCGAGCCAAAGCGCGTGCGCGTGTCGCTCTCGGCCTGGATGTCGGCGTAGCCTTTGCCGAAGTCACCCGTCGGCTCGAACCAGACCGTCGCCGAGAGCACCGGGTCGCGGTTGACCTGAGTCGTGTTGAGGTCAGTGGTGTTGAAGCCGTTGCCGATCATGGCTCGATAGTGGAAGCCGTCCGTCGGCTCGCCGATGGCCCAGATGCCGACCGTCCGATCGGGGCGGAAGAACGTCGTCGCGAGCGAGCGATCGACGAGGTGCGTGCGCGTCGAGCCGTCGATCCACTCGCGGGATCCCGGAACGAAGGCCTTGCCGATGTGCAGGTCGAAGGCCCGGCTGAACTCGTAGTTGAACCAGAAGTCATGGAAGATCGCCCGGTGGTTGTCATCGGTGTCGGCATCGATGTTGAGGTAGAAGTGCATGCGCGGGTCCCAGAACGTCCCGCGGAACTCGAGCCGAGCCCGCTCCAACTCGAAGTCGCTTCGACTGTCGACATCGACCGGTGTCCCCGAGGTCCGCGTGCCGAGATTCGTGTGATTGTCGTCGTCGACCGTGAAGTTCGTGTACCGGAACTGCATCCGACCGTTGATTCGAAGCGCGAAGGGGTTCTTCTCCATGTCCTTGGAGCGGAACACGAACCCTTTGTCGTATCCGACCTCCCAGTCCGCTTCTTCGACCGCGCCATTCGGCGAGCCGAGGCTTCCCTGTTTCGATTCGAGCTTCTGGATCCGCTCGTCCTGCTCCGTCACACGACGCTGAAGCTCTTCGTTGCTTGGAGGCGTCTCCTGACCCAGGGCTCCGCAGCAGAGCGCCCCGAAGACGCTGAGGATTCGAATCGACTGGACACAACTCATCGTGACGGCTCCTTGCCAGATGGCCTTCTCTCGGACAATGACCGGTGCATTCCGGTGCGAATGAAGCGGTGAGTCTTCGATGGCGGTGGGGGAGACCGCGCTCGGGAGATCAATGCAAGGCGGGAGAGTACTGAGCGAGAGTGAAGCGAGTGTGAAGAGTCGAAAGGCGAGGGGCAAGTGCCGACTCGGGGCTTCAGGGCGTGAAGTGTCGATGAGCGAGCAGGGCTTTTCACGCGAAAAGGGGAGCTCCCCGATGGGCCCGAGTTGCGGGGCGACCAGGGCCGTTCTGACCGAAGCGGCGCGTGCTTCATCAAGATGCGGATCGTGAGGAGATCGTCGCGCGAATCGGACGACCGGCGATCACGATTCTCCCGTGAAAAGATCGTGAAGAAGCGGAACCTGCCGAGGCCGCTTTCGTCGGGGGAACGCGCGGGGCCTCGGCATCCATGCTCTCGCGAGGGAGCGCGAGCGTCGTCTACTGGTCGCTGCCGCCGATGTCGATGCGCGCTTCGAAGAGTCGATCGGCATCGTTCCAAGGCAACGTCCAAAGCAGCGTCGAGAGACGCTTCTCCACCCGCCCTCGGAATCGCTCCTCGCCTTGCACGAACACCGCGATCTCCTCATCGAGGTCGACCAGGGGGGCGCCGAGGAACAGGCTGAACGGTCCCGGATCGTCGCCCCCTTCGAGGAGCCGGACGTCGATGCGATTCGGCTCCGTGACGGCGACCTCCATCAACGACTTCAGGATCGGGCTCGGCCAGTAGATCCAGTAGAAGTGCTTCTTCCACTCCAAGGTCGGTTGCCAGAGGAACTTCTTCGGGCGAGCGTTTCGCGTGTGCTCGGCCACCCACTGCTGGGTGGGCAGGTACCCCTCGGCCGGGCGATTGTGGCCGCGATCGTCCACGCGCAGGTAGCGGTAGTTGAAGCCCTCGGGATAGCGAGCCTTCCATTCCTTCAGTCGCTCGAAGGCGTAGTCGTTGGGCTCGGGGGGGACTCGCGGATCGTCGCTGCTTTGGAAGCAGAGAAACGTCTGCGAGTACAGGTTCGGAAGGAGACCGTCCTCGATGTCGACGATCGTGTGGTCGGTTCTCGAGCGGTAGAACGGTGTCGGTCCGCCCGCATAGGCCGCGGCGCCCGCGAAGAGGTCCGGGTGGTGTGCTCCCAGCGACCACGAGCCGTGACCCCCCATGCTGTGGCCGGAGACGTAGATCTTGTTCGGATCGATTGGAAAAGTGCGCTTGGCTGCTTCGACCAGCTCGAGCACGAACTCCTCGGTGCCGCTGTCGACCCAACCGCGCTCGGTCTTCTCGAGGACCTCGGGGAAGATCCAAACCCAACCGCCACCGCCCATGCCCGCGGCCATGCCCTCGGCATCGCCCGACCCGACACCTCCCCCGTGCAGACCGATGAAGAGTGTGTCGGCGCGCGCACCCCGCACGATGTACTTGCCGCGCTTCTTCTCGGGATCGAAGAAGTAGTGCGTCCCGCTGGTCTCGAGGCGTCGACCACCGTGTGCCGCGAGGAGCTTGGCGAGGCGCTCGCGAATCCGACGCAGATCCGACTCACGCTCGAGCGGACGATACGTGCGATCGTACTCGGCGCGCAGCGCGACGCGCGTGGCCTCGTCGCCTTGCAGATAGGGCTGCACCAATCGGTCCAGCCGGCTGTTGGTCGGGACCTTCTTCGTCTTCTGAGCGGAGGCCGACGATGCGGTGATCAGCCAAAGGCCGAGCGCGAGGCTGAGGGCACTTCGTGTCACGGAAGCTCTCCTGGGGGGCGAAGGATGGGCGGCTAGCCGCCCCCGTCGTGGGTGACGGTTCGGACGCGCGAGTCTCCGGTTGGTTCGAGTTTTCTCGATCTGGCCTGGACGCGCAAGGGCTCCTTGTGAGCGTCCGGCTTCCGCGCTCCTCGATTGCGACCTTGACGGGCGCAAGGTCCCTTCGATAATGCGGTCACCGAAGGCCCCGGGTCGGCGCTTCGGGCGAGCGCCGGTTCGTTCTTTCAACAGCTCAGTCAGCGTGAGGAGGCTTCGCGGATGAAGGTCCTGGTGGTCGGTGGGGGAGGGCGCGAGCACGCGCTGGCATGGAAGATCGCCCGATCCTCGCGAGTCGATCGCGTCTACTGCGCTCCCGGCAATCCGGGCATCGCCCAGGTGGCTGAATGCGTCGACATCGCTGCGACCGACATCGACGCCCTCGGACGCTTCGCCGTCGAAAACCGAATCGACCTCACCGTCGTGGGCCCTGAAGATCCGCTCTGCCAAGGCATCGTCGATCACTTCGAGGGCTTGGGCTTGCGCTGCTTCGGACCGAGTGCGCGGGGTGCCGAGCTCGAGGGCAGCAAGGCCTGGTGCAAGGCGATCCTCCGCAAGTACAAGATCCCGACTGCGAGCTCCCGGACCTTCGATCTCTACCGCGATGCACGGCGCTACATCGACAGCCTCGAGATCTTCCCCGTCGTCTTGAAGGCCAGCGGGTTGGCGGCCGGAAAGGGCGTTTCGATCTGCGAGAATCGGGAAGACGCGCTGGCCGAGCTCAAGGTGATGATGGAGGACAAGAAGTTCGGTACCGCCGGACGGACCGTGCTCGTCGAGGAGATGCTCAAGGGCCGCGAGGCGAGTCTGCTTGCCTTCACCGACGGCCAAACGATCGTGCCGCTCGAGTCGGCTCAGGACCACAAGGCGGCTTTCGACGGTGATCGGGGTCCCAACACGGGCGGCATGGGAGCGTTCTCACCCAGCGACGCGATCTCCTCGAAGGTCATGTATCAGGTCGAGTCGCAGATCTTGGTCCCGATCGTCCACGCGTTGAATCGCGAAGAGCGTCCCTACCGAGGACTCCTCTACGCCGGATTGATGATCACCGGCAACGGACCCAAGGTGCTCGAGTTCAACGTGCGCTTCGGGGACCCCGAGACGCAGCCGCTCCTCATGCGCCTCAAGAGCGACATCGTGCCGCTCTTCGAGTCCGTGATCGATGGTCGCCTCGAGGATCAAGAGATCGAGTGGGATCCGCGGCCCGCCGTCTGTGTCGTCCTCGCCTCGAGAGGATATCCGGGGGAGTATGTGAAGCACTTGGGAATCCACGGCCTCGGCGACATCCAGGTCGGCGACGATCTGCAGGTCTTCCACGCCGGCACCGAGCTCCGCAACAAGCGGGTCGTCACAGCGGGCGGACGGGTGCTGGGTGTGACGGCCTTGGGCCAGGACCTCGCCGATGCCAGTCGTCGTGCCTACCAAGCCGTGGAGCAGATCGGGTTCGAAGGAAGCTTCTACCGGCACGACATCGCGCGCTCGCTGCCCCAAACGTCGATCGTCCGTGAGAGCGGCGCCTGATCTTGCGCGCTCCGCACGGCGGGGCGCCACCAAAGAGCCGGCACCCAGGCCCGGTGCGATCACGATCGTGGTGCCGACCTTGGACGAGGCCGCGATCTTGCCTCGAACGTTGGAGCGCCTCGCCTCCCTGCCCGGACGACCCGAGATCGTGGTCGCCGACGGGGGGAGTCGGGACGGCACGCAGGGGATTGCCGAGCAGTTCGGAGTCTGCGTCGATTCGGCTCCGGGACGCGGCCTCCAGCTGTGCGCCGGCGCGGAAGCCGCCACGGGAGAGGCGCTGATCTTCGTTCATGCCGATTGCTGGATCGATGCCGACGCCTTGGCCGCCGCGAGGGAGGCCTTACAGAGTGGAGCCGTCGCCGGTTGCTTTCGACAGCAGATCGAAGCGCCAGGGAGAATGTACCGGTGCGTCGAGCGAGCCGCCAGTCGTCGCGCTCGCTGGTGGCGGACGCTCTATGGTGACAGTGGCTTGTTCGTCCGAAAAGACGACTACTTCGCCGTGGGCGGGCATCCGGCTGTCGGGCTGTTCGAGGACGTCCTGCTCTCTCGTCAGCTGAGGCGGCGCGGGCGCATCACCGAAGCGGCGCGCGGTGCCATTCACGTCTCGGCCCGCCGCTGGCAAGAGCGCGGGTTGCTGCGGACGACTGCGCTCAACTGGGGGCTCAAGGCCGGCTTCTGGGCGGGAATCTCACCCGATCGCCTCGCCCGTTGGTACTACTCGTCGCGTTGAGCGGCGCTGATTCGACTCCGGCGACGCTCGATCTCCAAGACGAGCTCTCGAACCTGATCACGGAACTTCCGGGCAAAACCGATGCGCACCTGCCCACTCCTGTTCGGCAATGGCTCGAACGCGCGCATGCGGAGGCCTCGAATGATCAGCTTCGGTCCGCCGAAGAAGCCCGTCGCGAACTCGGCGCTCGCCAGGTCAGCGTAGGAGATGCGAAACTCCTTCACGTCTGACTTCACGACACCCAGGATGGCGTCCACGACCTGGTACTCGAGACACAGCCCTTGCCGCTCGAGGTGCAGCACGCCGTTCGCCTGGGCGAAGCCTTCAAAGAACCACTCGTCGATCAGGCAAGGCAAGGAGAGGTCGGCGCCCTCGCCATCTGGCTGGGCGGTGCCAGTCGGCTCCGGTTGCGGTACCTGAGGCGCCGCTTCGTGCGGCGTGCGAGAGATCTCCTCGACACGCGAGCGAAGATCGCTGATCTGCTGGTATCGTCGGCCGGGCTCCTTCTCCAAGGCGCGCAGCACCACCTCGTCGAGGCGGACGTCGGAGCCGGCCTTGTGCGAGGGCGGGTCGAAGCGCCCGACGGGGAGCTCGTGGGTGAGGAGCTCGTAGATGAGCACTCCGAGGGAGTAGATGTCCGCCCGATGATCGACCTCGAGCGGTCGGCTCATCTGCTCCGGGGCCATGTAGTGCAGCGTGCCCATCACTTGGCTGCCGCGGGTCAGGTGCTCTCCGTCGTTCATACCGTTGCCGACCAGTTTGGCGAGACCGAAGTCGGCGATCTTCACGCGTCCACCAGCATCGAGCAGGATGTTCTCCGGCTTGATGTCGCGGTGGATCACTCCCTGCGCGTGCGCATAGGCGAGCCCATCACAGATCTGGGGAACGAGCTCGAGCGCTTGCGGCGCCGAGATCTCTTTGGCGCGCAGGGCAGCCCGCAGGCCAGGGCCCGGGACGTACTCCATCAAGAGGTAGTAGAGACCGTCCCGCTCACCGAAGTCGTAAACCGAGACGATTCGAGGATGATTCAGGCGAGCCAGCGCCCGCGCCTCTCGTGTGAACCGGGCCGCGAAGTCCGGGTCGGACGCGAGTCGGGGGGACAGGATCTTCAAGGCCGCGTCGCGATCGAGTCGCTTCTGACGAACCCGATATACGACGCCCATTCCGCCTCGTCCGACCTCTTCGAGGACCTCGAGCTCCGGGAATCGGCGTCCGAGACCTTCGATCGACAGAACGGGACCGCCGACGTCGCTCGGTTCGGCGCCCAGCCGAAGAAGGCAGCTCGGACAGAGGCCTTCGAGCTCGTAGCCTTCGGCCAGTGGGCGCCCACAACGCGGGCAAGAATGCGGCGCGGCCATCTCGTTTGCTCCTGAGACTCGGGTCGATCCGAACGCCTCAATATGAAGGAAAACGACCGCGAGGTTACGGGCGAAACTCGAGACCGCAGTCATCCCGGCCCGGCCCTGAAAAAGTGAAGACTGGCTTTCCCCGAGGCTGACGCCTCGGGCTTCGGCCCTTCGGCCCTCGCGCTCGTCGTTCGCCGAAAACGGCGAGGGCGTGATCCCTGGGACCGCGGGCGGCCCGCCAGGCGGCCCGCCCGCATCTCTTGCTCCGGCAGTGTTCGGTGTTGGACTCGATGCCGCTCCAGTCGATGTCAGACGCATCAATCTGACGGAGTCCGAATCGAATCACGAACACCCCACTGAGGCCGAGCGCAATGGGCGCCGGTCGACGACGCGAAAGCGCAGGAGGCCACAATGATCTGGGCATGTGCGATGGGCGGGTACTCGCTGATCCTGATCGCCTTGACCGTGGCCGGGCAGCGCTATCTGCGCGAGCGCGAATCGAGCGAGCGTCGCACCATTCGAGACCGCCGTGTCACACCGCTGCGGAGATCGAGCTCGATCGATCCCCTGACGCAGACCAGCTTCTGAGGACTTCGTCACGCGGTGACGAAACGAGAGCCCTCCCCGGGAACAGTCAGCAGGAATCGAGGTCCGAGCCCACTGCCAGGAGTGTCGGCGGTTTGACGCCCGCGAAAGAATGGCTCGAACGCGCGCCCGAGCTCGTCGGACGCGACCCAGCCGGACCTTCTTCATCGGGGGTGGGGCGGGATGGTCGCGAAGGTCCTGGAGCGTGGGCTCAAGCTCCAGGTTCTGGCGGTCGAAAGGGATGTCGTGGTCGTCTTGCGTGGCTCCCCCCAAGGGGAAGCGTGGAAGGGCGGTCCGCCCGGCATGACGCTCGACCGACTCTGGTGACTTGATGATCTCCTCGAGCCCGAATCGTCGAGTGGTCTCCAGCCGGACCAGCGTCACCGAGCCTGCAGTGCCCGGAAGAGCCGAATTCTCGCGTCTTCAGTTGTCATCCTGAACGTCGGGTCGAATCCTTGACGATCCTGATCACACTCCTGAGCCTCTGGACCGGTTTCTCTGCCCAACCGGGCGGGGAAGAGGTCTGGATTCTGATCAGCAGCGAGGCGGGACCCTACCGGGAGGCGGCGACGAGGCTCCAGCTGCGGCTTCGAGAGCGGGAGCTCGACAGCCGAGTCTCGACGCTCGAGTCGTTGACGCGAAAGGCGCTCGAGTATCGGGTGCTGCAGGGCAACACGGCCGTCGTGTCGATCGGGTCGCGGGCTGCTCGGGCGGTACAAGAGCTTGCCGTGGCTCGCGCGATTCACATCTACTGCCTGGTGTCGGATCCGGAGTCGCTCGGTCTTCTCGACGCACCCGTCTCTCATGGCGTTTCGATCCAGGTGCCACTGGTGCAGCAGCTCGTATTGATCGAGGAGGCGCTACCGGAGACGCACCAGGTCGGGTTGTTGTGCCGCTCCCCCGCCTCCGGTGAGGGGTGTGGCGGTGAGCTGAAGGCCGCGTTGCCGGCGGGCTGGGAAGCCTTCCCGGTCGACATGGGCGCGACGCCAACCGCGGCCGAGGCGATCGATCGCTTGCTCGAGACCCGAGTGGACGTCGTATGGATGACCGCCGACTCCGAGGTCTTCAACAGGGCGACGATTCGCGCCTTACTGCTGGGGTCAGTTCGCCGGCGAGTCCCGGTGTTTGGATACTCCGAGTCCTGCGTGAAGGCGGGCGCCTTGTTCGGCATCTCGATCGAGCCGAGCGACCAAGCCGATCAAGCCTTTGACATCTTGTGGGAGCTCCGGAGTCGAGCCGAGACCTCGAGGAGCGAGGAGCCGGCGCTTCGTCAGGATCCGAGGTTCCGAATCGTCTGGAATGAGAACGTCGCGGACTTGTTGCGAGTCAAGCTGCCGGCATCGATTCGAAAGAGAGCCCGCGAGGTGCATCAACAGTGACGAAGCGCGTGAGAGCTCGAAGATTCCGGCGAGGCCTGGGCATGCGCACTCAAGTGACCTTGGCGATGCTCCTGGTGGCCGCCACCGTCTTGGGGCTCGAGACCATCGCCACGATGCTCCGGACGAATCAGGTCTTGGAAGCTCAGAATCAGCAGCGATCCCAGTCCGTCCTCGACGCCCTGGGCGTCAGCTCCGAGCTCGCGCTCGCGGTCGGGGATGCCTCGGAGCTCGAGCACCTTGCACGGGGCTTTCTGAATCAAGAGTCGGCGCTCTTCGTTCGCTATGAAGATGCCGAGGGTCGCCTGCTGGCGGGTCTGGGAAAGAATCTCTCCGAAGACGGAGCCCCTCCCAAAACGCATATCCTCGAAACGACCGTCTTCCTGTCCGAGCCAGAGGCCCGGGAGGCGGATCTCTCGGTCGATGCAGGAGCGCCCCTTCGGCGGAGACTGGGCCAGGTCGTGGCCGGCTTCTCCGACTCGAACATTCGCAGGATTCACGCCGAGCAGCAGAGAACGAGCCTCATCCTGTTCTTGGCGGCACTCCTTCTGGCCGTTCCCGCCACCTACCTTCTCGCCGGGCGCTGGACGCGGCGCCTCGACCACTTGGTGGTCGCGAGTGAGAAGATCGCCGCCGACGATCTGGACGCGCCGCTGGAGTCCGACTCCGGCACCGACGAGATCTCTCGCCTGAGTGCTTCCTTCGAGAGCATGCGGCAGAAGCTCCGCGCGCGTCGGGACATCGAGCGTCGGTTCAACGACCGTCTCCAAACGCTCGTCGAGGAGCGGACGCAGGATCTCGAGGCCGCCAAGGAGAAGGCCGAAGAAGCCAACCTCGCCAAGAGCGAGTTCCTGGCCAACATGTCCCACGAGCTGCGGACTCCCATGCACGGCATCCTCAGCTTCGCCCACTTCGGCCGCCGAGACTGGAACCGGGCGGAGCCCGAGAAGCTCGGAGACTTCTTCGAGAAGATCGAGAACGCTGGCGAGCGTCTTCTCCGTCTCCTGAACAACCTGCTCGATCTCTCCAAGCTGGAGTCGGGGCGGGAGGAGTTTCAATTCAAGCCATCCGACCTGCGCCACGTCATCGATTGCGCGGTCTCTGAGTTCGGTGCCCTTCTGGAGGAGCGCCTGATCGAGGTGCAGTTCACGGACCGACTCGTTTCCTCGGCTCGAGTGGACGCAGACAAGATCGGGCAGGTCGTTCGAAACCTGCTCAGCAACGCCATCAAGTTCTCTCCGGACGGGAGCCGTATCGGGATTCGGGCCGAGGAGAACGATGGCTGGATCGAGGTCCGGGTCGACGATGAGGGGGTCGGTATTCCCCCGGAGGAGCTCGACAGGGTCTTCGACAAGTTCGTGCAAGCGAAGCGGACGAAGACCGGAGCCGGGGGAACAGGATTGGGCTTATCGATCAGCCGCGAAATCGTCGAAAAGCACGGTGGTCGCATCTGGGCCGAATGCCTCGAGGAGCGAGGCGTCCGATTCGCATTTCGGGTGCCCGTCATCGCGCCAGCCGCCTTGCCGGCGCGCCGTCTTCCACGCGGTTTACGCCCCCCACAAGCTTAGCAACGAGAGATACGGGGTCGTCGGGACATGTCCGAATCCAAGAGAATCCTCTGCGTCGACGACGAGCCGATGAACCTCGATATCCTCGAGTACACGCTCAAGCCCGAGTACCACACCTTGATGGCTTCCTCGGGTGAAGAGGCGATCGAGATGGCGGCGCGACTCCAGCCAGACCTGATCTTGCTCGACATCATGATGCCGGGGCTCGACGGGTATGAAACGTGTCGTCAACTCCGCGACATCCCGATCCTCCGTCACACGAAGATCGTCCTCGTCTCGGCGCGAGCCCAGATCGAGGATCGGCTCCGCGGCTACGAGGTCGGGGCCGACGACTACCTGACCAAGCCCTTCGACGACGAAGAGCTCCTGGCAAAGATACGCGTCTACATGCGGCTCAAGTCGGCCGAGGAGCAAGAGCAGCTGCGAGGTGACATCCTGTCGCTGCTTTCTCACGAGACTCGGACGCCGCTCAACTCGATCATTCCGGCCGCGCGGCTGTTGGTCGAGGACGAGGAGCTGACCGAGGAAGACAAGAAGAAGTTCGCCGGGTGGATTCTAGATGGTGCCGAGCGCCTGAATGCCCTCCTCGACAAGAGCATGCGCCTCTGTGAGTACCGCTCGAACTACACCTACAAGAACCCCACCTCGGTCGATCTCCTGGAGGTCATTCGACGACTCGTCCGGCGAAATGAGCACATCCGCTTCGAGCCCGATGAGAGCCAGAGCTCCATCCCGCTGTCGGGCAGCGAGTCGGAGCTGGAGTGGGCCCTGGAAGCGGTCCTCGACAACGCGCTTCGATTCGATCCCGACGGTGAGGCCACGATTCAGCTGAGTCCGAGCGAGGACTCGGTCGTCGTCCAGGTTCTCGACAAAGGGCCTGGTATCGAACCGACGTTGCTCCCGCACATCTTTCAGGGCTTCGTGCCCAGGAACGTGATCCACCACGAGGCCGGGCACTACCTCAGCCTCGCCCTGTGCTCCGAGATCCTCCGCGCGCACGGCGGTGGCATCGAGATCGGCTCGAACGAGGGCGGTGGTACCGTCGTCAGCTTGTGGGTGCCGCTCCGGCAGGCGCCGAAGTCCGCACCCGGCGAGCCCCGATCGGCTCGTGGCGATGATCCGCCGCCGCAATCGTCGAGACCACGGCCTCTCACCTGAGTCGACCCGTCGAAGCTCCTCGCTGCGAGTCGCCCAGCTCGGGACGTGGATCGATGAAGTGCCCCCGTGACCGTCTCGAAGTGAGTCCGGGGAAGCTCGCCCTACCGAGCCGGGCAGGACGGTGCGAAGCGGGTCACGAGGGCCACTCGGGAAACGTCGTCGGGCGCCACCGCACCGCCAAGTAATCTCGGTGCCGATCGGCTTCGGGATGGGTGGGCCGACGGGATCACCGAGCTCCGCGCACAGTCTGCAAGCCGATGCGGCATCGACGCAGCGTTGCTGCCGATACGTCGGTCCGCGAGTGCCAGATCGACCGGCTATCGGCTTTGTTTGGGTTCGATTCGGGTGCCCCCGCGAAGAGACTCCTGACTCGAGAAGGGCCGCGGGCCGGGCGCTCGTCGGCGAATCGGAGGGGCAACGGCCAGGTGTGGGCTGACAAAACACACCAAAAAATCCAGAATCGCCTCAGGCACAACGGGTGCCGAAGGTGATATACCTGGTGCGGCGGTAATCGGGGGCTGAATGCCCATGGGGAACGAGCCTACGGGTTCGACCCTCGCGTCTCTGGCGCTCTTACCGACCCAGCCGCGCGAGCGGCGCCACTCTCCTCCACGTGTCCGGCGGGCGGGAAGTGAACCTAGCCGGACACGGGGTACCACGACGGTTCCCTGTGCCACTCACCGGATCCTCGTCTACCCATACAGGGAACTGCATGCATCGACAAAACCGACGCCCTTCGCGTCACGAGCCCGGGCAAACGCCTCGGCCCGAATCCGGGCACACGCCCCGGCAACAGGACATTCTTCAAGAACCAGCTCAGGGGGCCTTCGCGGCCCTGCTTCCCGCCCTCCAGCGCGCCGTCGCTGACGAGGGCTACACGGTCCCGACTCCCGTCCAAGAGCAAGCGATTCCCGCTCTGCTCGAAGGTCGCGACCTCCTCGCCAGTGCCCCGACCGGCACCGGCAAGACGGCAGCCTTCACGCTGCCGATCCTTCAGCACATGATTCGTAAGAATCGTCGTCCGGTCAGGCGGAGCCCGCGGGCTCTCATCCTCGCCCCGACGCGTGAGCTCGCGGCTCAGATCGGCGCCAGCGTGCGCACCTATGGCAAGTACCTGCGCATCGGGCACGTCGTCGTGCACGGCGGCGTCGGTTACGGGCCCCAGGTGAGCGGCCTCAACCGAGGTCCCGAGATCGTGGTAGCCACGCCGGGTCGATTGCTGGATCTGATGCAGAATGGATCAATCCATCTCGACCATGTGGAGATCTTCGTCCTCGACGAGGTCGACCGCATGCTCGACATGGGATTCATCCACGACATCCGCAAGGTCATCGCCGAGCTGCCGAAGGAGCGTCAAACGCTCTTCTTGTCGGCGACTCTGCCGGCCGAGGTATCGCGCCTGGCTCCCACGCTAGTGCACGACCCGGTCCGGATCTCGGTCGCCCCCGAGCAGCCGACCGTGGAGAAGGTCACCCAGAAGGTCCTCTTCGTCGAGAAGACAGATAAGGACTCGCTGCTGGCATCGCTGCTGGCCGATCCTTCCATGGACCGTGTGATCGTGTTCACTCAAATGAAGCACACGGCCAACCGTGTCACCAAGAAGTTGTTGTCGCGTGGAATCAAGGCGGAAGCCATCCACGGCAACAAGAGCCAGAATGCCCGTACGCGGGCTTTGGCAGGCTTCAAGCGTGGCCACATTCGGGCTCTCATCGCGACCGACGTCGCGGCTCGCGGCATCGACGTGGACGGGATCACGCATGTGATCAACTACGATCTGCCGACCGAGCCCGAGACTTACGTCCACCGCATTGGCCGGACGGCGCGCGCCGGAACCGACGGCGACGCCATCTCGTTCTGCTCGGCCGAGCAGCGAGCCGAGCTCCGGGACATCGAACGCACGATTCGGGCAACGATTCCCGTCGACGAGGATCACGCCTACCACTCCGACCGACGCTCGAGCGGCCCGCCCGCCAAGAAGAGCTTCGGCGGTCGAGGCGCGCCTCGCCGAGGTCCCTCAGGCAAGAAGCAGGCATTCGGCTCACGAGGCCGAGGTCAGCAGCAAGGACGCCGTCGGCGTCCGGCCCTGAGTCGCTGATCCTCGGCAAGAGCTCGTTCGACGAATCTGAATTCAAGAAAGGTGGTGAGTATGGCTGGTCGTAATCAGCACAGCTTTGCCAAACGGCAACGAGAGATGGAGAAGAAGCGCAAGGCGGAAGAGAAGCGCCAGCGCAAGGAAGCGCGAAAGGCCGGGCTCCTCGAGCCGGCCGAAGGGACTGAAGACGGCGAAGGCGGCCTCGACGCTCAAGCCGAAGGCAGCACCGAAGGCGCTGCCGAAGGCGAAGGCGAAGGTCAGACCCGCGCCTCGGAGAGCCCCGCGGCGACGAAGCCCGAGGGCCAAGCCGTCGGTCAGCCTCAGGCCGCCAGTAATGGTGAAGCCAAAGAGGCCGACGACAAGGACTGAGGCGCGAATCGCCGCGTGAGCCACCCCGGCTCACGCGCCGAGCCCTCGGTCGCCAGATCCCGGCACCGCATCGACGAGAGCTCCAACAGGAGCTCTTCGTCGGTTGCCGGAACGGTCGACGTGCGCGCTCGCCGTGTCTGGCGGTGCGCCTACTGCGCGGCAATTTGCCGAGCGAGCTCGGAGGGCGTGGAGAAGAGGACCCGAAGCGCCCACACATGGGCCGACGCCCGAAGGTGTCGTGCGGAAAGTGAGCGGCTCGTAGCGCGTTCTTCGTCGCCAGTGATCGAGCGATCACTCACCTTGCGCCGTCTTCGCACGGCGGCATATAATCCGAGGCTCGAATCAAGAGTCGGGGCGTAGCTCAGCCTGGTTAGAGTGCCTGCTTTGGGAGCAGGAAGTCGGAGGTTCGAATCCTCTCGCCCCGACCATCTTTCAAGTCAGCCGGGATCGCGAGTTAGCGGTCTCCCCACCTCAGCGTGGCGCGGCAACGAGTCGTCCGAACGCGGGTAGTCCTACCCGCTTTCGTCATCGACGGAGATTCTGCCGCCATGACCCTGAGCCCAGCCCGACCGCGAACAACCTCGAGCCTTCGCCGTGGCACCGTCCCCCGGGGGCTGCGCGTCGTTGATCTCCTTGCGACGCTGCGACTGATCTCGGGCAAGGATCTCGGTCCAGTCCTTTCAGGTCACAGTTGGCCGAAGCCTTCAGCAGTCGTGCCAGGGCGTCGTCGAGCGAGGAGGGGTGGAGTGGCTCCGGAAGCCTCAGCACAACAATGCCCGAGAAGTTCTGGGGAGCAAAGCGCACCGGAGTCCTACCGCAGAGAAACGCAGAGGAAAACGAGCGTCTACCATTCCAGCGGAGCGATGGAGCACCGTTGAGTGGAGGCTCATCGCGATGATCGAGAGAAGAGAGAGCTCCTCTGCGCTCTCCGCGTTCTCTGCGGTGAAAGTGAGGACTGGCTAAATGCGGAAGACGCCACGGCGCTCGCCTGGCGACGCCCAGGATCAACGCGCCGGCGGCTCCGCCGCGGCCGCAACACCGGAGTCCTACCGCAGAGGTCGCAGAGAAACGCAGAGGAAAACGAGCGTCTACCATTCCAGCGGAGCGATGGAGCACCGTTGAGTGGAGGCCCATCGCGATGATCGAGAGAAGAGAGAGTTCCTCTGCGCTCTCCGCGTTCTCTGCGGTGAAAACGGGGATTGGCTAAAGGCGGAAGACGCCACGGTGTCGCCGAGCCCCGTCCTTTCCGAGGCTCCGACTGCCTCGGCCGCGCCTACGATTGGTTGAAGTCTGACTACCAGCCCCTTCACGCCCTGTGCCGGTTCTTCTTGGATCACCTGGGCCCGACGCACGAGCGCGGCGATCGCGAGATGCTCCCCTTCCTGGTGGACATGGCGCAGCTCTTCGAGAGCTTCGTCGCCGAGTGGCTGCGAACCCATCTCCCCTCCGGCCTCGAAGTCCGGTTCCAGGACCCCGTCCATCTCGGTGACGATCACGGGCTGAAGTTTCGCATCGACATGGTCCTCGTCGACACGCGCACGGGCGAGACCGTGGCGGTCCTGGATACGAAGTACAAGGCAAAGGGCCGAGTCGAGTCGGCCGACTTCGCGCAGATCGTCGCCTACGCCAAGATGAAACGTTGCGTGAACGGCTTCCTGCTCTACCCGATCGAGCCCGAAAACCCACTCGACCAAACGCTCGACGACCTGCGCATCCGAAGCCTGTCCTTTTGCCTCGAGGGTGACATCGAGGCGAACGGAGTGCACCTGCTCCAAAAGCTCACGAGCGCGCTCGGCTACTGAATGGGCGTCAGACCTTGGCCAGTTCCACGAGCTCATCGTTCGTCAGCCAGGCGCCGCCCTTCGCGCACAGGATCCAGAGCGCGTTGTCGAAGCGGCTCACGGGCTCTTCAAGTTCGTGAGCAGTACGTTCCACAGCCGTCATTACGGCCAGGAGCTCCTTCGGTGTGGCGTCCGCCGGCGCTCTCCTCGCCGAGCGATCGGGCCATTTCCGAAACTCCACCCAGCCAAAGCAGCCGGCGGCGCGATTGACGTGACGGTCGGGCTTGGCCAAGTCGTAGCCGATGTTGCGCAGCGCTTCGGCGGCGAGGGGAATGCCGAAGCCTCGAAGCTTGTCAGGGCTTCCCGAGCGGCCGAGGGCCACGGCGAGCTGCTTGGGATCCCGGTCGAGCTTCTCGAACAAGGAGCCCAGGTAGGTATCGACATTTCCACCGTGAGGAGAGGCGCGTTGGATCAATGTTCGGGAGGTATCGATGAGATCCACGAGCCGCGCCTTCAGAGTCGGCCCTCCGGCTCGCCTCTCGAGAAACCACGGCACGATGCGAGTCGTCACGTCCTCGGGTTTCGATTCCGCATAGCGCGTCAGGGAGTAGTCGCCGAACAGCGGGCCGAGGTCGGCCTTGATCCGCTCGACTTTGTCCCAGTCGGTGTTCGAGGACAGCAGGGACAGCAAGAGTCCTCGGAAGACCTCGTCGTTGGTCCAGATTCGCCCGGCCGCTCGCTCCCTCGATGCACGAACCTGCCCGTAGCCTTCGATGCGCTGCTCCCAGTCCGGCACGGACTCGTCGAGCCGAGCCGTCATCCGACTCCAGATGCGCGAGGCGCTATCCGTCGAGCTCATGTCGGTCATCGGTGCCTGTCAAGGTGAGTCACGGTGTCAGCCGCCAAGGTGAACCCGCTTCTTCGTCAGCGTCTTCTCGAGCGCATCCCGATCTTCCAGCCTCGCGACCAGCGTCGCTGCAGCTTCCTTGGGCGGCAAGCAGTCGGAGAACTTCAGCTTCTGCAGCGCGCGCTCGTCGACCTCGGGGCGGATCTGGTCGAGCGGCGTCTCGGCGAGCTGCTTCAGGGTGTCCTCGGCAGCTTGCGGTGTCAGGTCCGCAAAGAGGCACACTCGGAAGTTGTTGCCGACAGCCTTGGCGCCCGTCATCTTCTCGAGAGTGTAGGCGAGGGCAGCGTTCGCGCGGCCGCCGGCAAACGTCCACCAGGCGAGCTCGCCGGTCGGATCCCGTCGCAGGACAGTAACGTCCTCGGGGGAGAGCCACTCGTAGTTGCCGCGCTCCTCGTCGAGATGGCTGACGGCCCGCTGGGTCCAGAAGCTCGAGGATCCCGGGTTGGCGAGGACGCGGCGGATCTGCTGGCACAGGGCGTAGCTCAAGTGTTGACCTTCACCCAGCCAGCGGGTGCGCCCCTGCTCCTCAGTCGCCTCGACCCAGGCCAGGCGACGGTTCCAGTCGAGCTGGGTGACCTTCCAGCTTCGGCCGCCCAGGAGCAGAATGGACGGCCCAGACTTTTCCTTCGCGAGGAACGTGCTCTCGTGCACTTGGCCCAGCTCCTTTCGGCCATGACGCACCACGAAGAGCGGCGGCGAAGTGAAGACCGAGACCAGCTCGAGGAAGTTCTTCTTGCCGTAGGTCGCCTGACCCTCGCGGCCGAACCAGAGCAGGCCAGCATCCTCCCAGAAGAGGTCCGAGCTCAGCATCCACGCGATCAGCCCCTCGATGGAGGCTGCATCGATCTTCGCCATGGAGGGAAACGCGCTGAGCCACGCGGGCCAATCGGACCGGGCGAGCCCTTTCTCTTGAAGGGCGAGCGCCATGAGCTGCTGGGCGACGATGTGGAGAGGCGCGGGTGTGGGCGTCACCGGCTCGACAAACCCCGAGCGCCAGAGCTCGAGGAGTCCAGCCGATTGCAGCAGCGCGTCCGGGCTCGTCGCGAGGAAGAGACAGTTCCGCTTCGCCCCGGCTCGCCGGCCCGTACGGCCCATGCGCTGGAGGAACGAGGAAACGGTGGTCGGCGCATCGATCTGGATCACGCGGTCGAGGTCGCCGACGTCGATGCCGAGCTCGAGAGCGCTGGTCGCCACGATCACGCAGTCGCTGCCCTGGGCGAAGGCCCGCTCGGCCTGGCGGCGCTCGTCGAGCCCCAGCGAGCTGTGCGACACATACGTCGTGACGTCCCGACTCCGCAGCTCGGCCGCCAGCTTCTCCACCCGCGCCCGGCTGTCGACGAAGACCAAGCGCTTCTCGCCCTTGTGCAGCGCAGCGATCACCGTCGCCGTGTTCTCCAGCTTCGCGACGTAGTCCAGCTCGACGTGTGGCTCCTGAGTGTCGCTCCCGGGTGGCCGGATGACTCGGCCGGCGCGCTTCGACCCCGTCGCCAGCCAGGTGGACAGATCGCTGGGGTTCCCGACGGTGGCTGAGAGACCAATGCGCTGTAGGTCTCGACCCGCCAGCTTCTGGAGGCGCTCGAGCACGGCGAGGAGATGCCAGCCGCGATCGTCGCCGGCGAAGGCGTGGACCTCGTCGACGACAATGGCCTGGAGGTTCTGGAAGAACTGCGCATGCGGCAGCCGCGAGGAAACCAGGATCGCCTCGAGCGACTCGGGCGTGGTGAGCAGGCAGTCCGGTGGCTCGGCGATGATGTGGTTCTTCCGAGTCGGCGTGACGTCCCCGTGCCACACCTCCGCTCGCCGTCCCACCAAGCCGTAGTAGTGCTGCAGCCGCGGCTCCTGGTTGTTGAGCAGCGCCCGGATCGGGCTGACGTACAGCACCGAGAGCGCGGGCCAATCGTGGGCGAGCGTCTCCGAGATGAGTGGGAAGAAAGCCGCCTCGGTCTTCCCGCCCGCCGTCGGCGCCAGCACGATGAGGTTGTCCCCTTCGAGGGCAGCCTCGATCGACATCTCCTGCACCGGCCGCAGCGAACGCCACCCGAGCGAGTTGACGATGTGGTGCTGGAGGGCGGGGTGAAGGCGTTCGAAGGCGGTCACGCTCGAGCTCCGTGAGCACGATCGGATAGAAAACCAGGCAGAAACAAACTGATGCAGGTCTTTCTATCCATCTCGTGAGCGGTCTGTCTTAGGAAACCAAGTCTGAAGAGCGTCACGAAGCCTGAGAAAGGACCGATCCTGGCAGCTCTTCAAGCTGACCTGTTCCGCGAGGTCGCGGTAGATCCGAGAGCTGCGTGGCTTGTTCGCTCGCCACAGCGCCCACTCGGCGGCAGCCTTTGGATCTTCAGGTTTTGCCTTGTTGGAATCCCATAGGCCGGCATCGCACAGAGCCTGCTTGAGTTGAGGGTCGCGCCCCTTCCATCCCAGCTCGGTTGCAACGTGGGGCGAGTCGCTGAACACCCACGTTTCGAGCTCCGGCTCGATGACGATCGGAAGCGCCCATCCTTGAAGATCCACTGGCAAGGCCTCCTCCAAGCGCCTCTCGAGCTCCTCTCCGCTGCCAGCCGGTGCGCCATGCCAGGCCAGATCGAGAACGATGAGCGCGTGCTTGGCCCGATGTCTGTAGCCGCGAAGCAGACTCTCGGGATCACTGAAGCACCCAGGATCTCGCTGAGGATGCACGACCAGCTCGAAGGAGATTGGCCGAATGAAGAGCGACTTGTGACGCTTCGCCAGCAACGCGGATATTGCTGCTTCGATGTTCCTGTCGGCAACGAGACATGCCAGGTCGATCTCGGCCGCCATCAGCCAAGGACTCCAGCGGCCAGGAGCGTACCGAGGTCGGTGGATCCCTTCCACTCTCGCAGCCGTGGATGCTCACTCCCTTGGATCACGTCCGTCGCCCCATCCTCGGTACGATCGAAGCAGAGGACCTGGTCGAGCTCCGCAAGGCTCAGCATCATGGGAGAATGAGTGGCCAAGAGGACCTGTGCGCCATACACCGAAGAAAGTGACTGGAAGACGATCTCCAGCGCCCTGGGGTGGATGCCGTTCTCGGGCTCCTCGATCAAGTAGAGCCCAGAAAGGTCCGGAATGTAGGCCAGCAAGGTCAACGCGAGGAGCCGCAGCGTGCCGTCCGAGACGAGCCAGGACGGGGCTTCGAGCCCGTTCCGGTATCGCAGCATCAGATAACGGTGCCGATCCTCCTCTCGCTCGTGCGTGCGGATTCCCTCCAGGTCCGGAAGAGCCTCCTGAACGTGACCTAGCCAATCGCGAAATCGGTCCGGATGCTCGAGCTCGAGCTCATGCACCACATGTGGCAGATTTGACCCATCCGGAAGGTAAGCCCGATGTCGACCGGGAGGGCTCGGACGGCGCATGTCCTCGCTGGACAGTGCGATCCGCTGTACGCCATCGGTCAGCTGGCGCCGAAGCCAGGTGGCGACCGGAAACTTCTCTTCATCCTCGGGAAGCCCGGAGAGGGCGGTCTTGTCGGCCGCGAGCCGAAAAGGATTGTTCCAGCCCGAAGTCTCGGACGAGAACATCACGCGCTCAGACTCCTCCCCGCGTGAGACGACCTTCTTCCAGCCCTTCGGAGTCTGCTTCCTCGGGAGATGAACTACGGACTCGACGATCTCAAGCTGGTTCGGAAAGAGAGAGCGTTGGACTGGTTGCTTCGGCTCGCTCTCGACAGGCTTCAGCCAGAGGTTTTCCACGACGATACGTGCCGGCCCTGTGACATCGAAGGCCAGCTCGTAGCGGCATACCCCTTGACCACCCTTCAACTGCCTCCGCCGCTCCTCTGGGATCGCGAACTCGACGGCGAGCTCGAAGCGGGGCTGCTCGCGAAGCCAAGTCAGATGCTTCGGGTCCGGCGCTCGCAAGGGAATCCCGAGGCGCGGCTCCCCCAAGACCGAGGGTTCCAGCCCAGCACGGACCAGGTCACCCAAGAACGCCAGCACGTCAAGGAACGTGGACTTTCCACTCGCGTTGGGACCGACCAGTACCTGGAACGATTCCAGGCTCTGCGAGACGTAGCGCAGCGAGCGGAAGCCCAGCGCCTCGATACGTATCGCCGTCCCTGGCGCTGCCGACCGTCGATTTTCGTGCATGTCGTGCCTCGAAGGCCTCTTTCTCGAAATCCGCCGAAGTCCATTGCCCCACACTGCGAAGGATGCCACCGTCGAGCGCGGGCTCGACTCCCAGAGCTCACCGAGCTCAAACATCCAGCTCCACGTCCCCCGCCGACACTACCGCCCGCTCTTCGCGGGTCAACTCCGCCGCGTCGATCTTGATCTTCAGATTCTCACCCGGATCGAAGTCCTCGTGCAGGTCGATCTTGTCGAGGACGTTGTTGATCAGCTTGCGGAGGAAGATCCGCGGCGCGATGCCGATCTTGCCGCCGAGCTCGCCGGTGATGTCGTCGACGATCCTCAGGATCAGCGCGTCGTCGGCCTTGGCGGCGATGCGATCCGGGGCGAGGGCGTCTTGCTGGAAGAGGTCGCGGATTCGAAGGCCCACCTCGATCAGGCGCTCACGGCGGAAGGCGGGGAGGCGGATCTGGACGGCGCGGGGGTTGTCGAACTTCGGATCCTGGTCCCAGTCGACGTGGAGCCTCTGGGCCAGCGGCTCGAGGCGGCGAATACCCTGAGGGCCGTCGAAGAACGCGGGCGTGCCCGTGATCGCGAGGTACAGTCCCGGGAACCGGCCGCTGTCGACCTCGTCGATCAGTTGGCGCAGCGCATTCAGCCCCTTCTCGCGAACGTCCGAGCGCACCCGTTGCAAGGTCTCGACCTCGTCCAAGATCAGCACCAGCCCGGCAAAGCCCGAGTCGCGCAGGATGCTCAGGAGGCCCTCGAGGAAGCTCAGCGCACCAAAGTGATCGACCTCCCCCTTGAGACCGGCCCCACGCTTGGACGCTGCTCCGACGTGGGGCTGCCCGGCCAGCCAGGCCGCCAGGCCGTCAGCCGTCGCGGCATCGCCTTCCCGCTGGGCCTTCCGGTATCCGCGGAGAGCCAACTGGTACTGGGGCGTCTTCTTGGAGAGGTGTGTCAACCTCTGCTCCAGCAGCATGTCGGCGGCATTCGCCAACGCCTGCGCATCACTCTCGTCGACTTGCCCGCCCGCCAGCACGTCCTCCTCGAGGCCGTAGAACCACCCATCGAGGATCGAGCGGAACGCGCCGTCGAAGCAATCGGGCGTCGAGAGGTGCTCCATCGCTCGTCGGTAGACCGTCTCCAATCGATGCAGCGGCGTCTCGGTCTCCGAGATCTGCACCTCGGTCGTCGCAAACCCGATCTTCTTCGCCCGCTCCTGCAGCCACCGCGCGAAGAACGTCTTACCCGACCCGTACTCACCGCGGATCGCCTTGAACACGCCGCCGCCCGACTGAACCGTCTTGAGCTCGTCCTCGATCACCGGCGCGAAGCCATCCAGCCCAACCGCAAACACCTCCAGCCCTCGGCGCGGAACGGTCCCCCGGCGCAGCGCGTCGATGATCTCCTTGCGACGTTGCGGGCTGATCTCAGGCATCGAGTGCGGTTCTCCTGATCAGATGGTTCGTAGCCGATCGAGCAGAGCCTTGGCGTGAGAGCATTGGCTTTCGACCTTCTTGGGATCCAGACGTGCCAGCAGCTCGAAAGAAACGCGGCCCTTTGCGTACGGCTTCTTGCAAGCCGCGGTTGCCTTCTGAAGCGCCTCGTACACCTTTGCCTTGGAGACAGCCTCGAGGTCAGGCCACTCCTTCAAGTGCTGAGGCTTGAACATCGAGCCAAAGTACGAGGACAGCATCTCACGATCTGCCAGGAATCAGGTCTCCATGACCTGGACCATGAGGTAAACCTGCTCTTCGAGACCCTCTGTCGGCATCTCCCAATTGTCACGAGCTATCAAGTGTTGCCATGCCGAGTGCCCCTTCTTCACTGGCTCCTCGCTATCGACGAGCAGGAGTGGAAGCAAGTTTGACCTCGGATTACGAACGGCAGTCTGGAACAGATCGAAGGCTCGCTCTCTTCCCTTCCCCCGAACGACGCTGGGCATGCGTCCCTCGAGACCAGCGGCTTTGAAGAACTCGATCCAGCCTTCGCGGAACATCGTATCGGCAAGCTCGCCTTCGCCGCCGCCTTCGACGTAGATCTTCACCCTCACCAACGATTGCCCCCGAGCTCTCCCATGCTCCAGAGTTGCCCCAGGGTGTACTTCTCGAGCCATGCTTTCAGGCCCTGCTCTTCCAGGCGCTCACAGCGAGTTTCACCGTTCTCCTTCGAGCACACGACCACACTGTCTGGTTGATCCGAAAGGGCATCCACCAGCATGCGGGAGTGGGTCGTGACGACGAGCTGCATCCGCTGCGAAGCTTGAACGAGCAGCTCTGCAATATGGGGCAGAATGTCCGGATGCAGACCGAGCTCGGGCTCCTCGATCGCCACCAAGGGTGGAGGCTCGGGATGCAGCAGGATCGCCAAGAGGCAGAGATAACGCAACGTACCATCTGATAGGCGTGTCGCGGGGATCTCTCGGTCACCCGATTCCCTCAAGAAGAGAAGCACGTTTCCGCCATCGATTGCGAAGTGGATGTCCTCGATCCCGCTGAAGAGCTTTTGCAGCGATCCCAACAGATCTCCCTTGGCTCGGTGCCGGATCTTCGAGAGCACCAGGGCCAAGTTCTCGCCACCCTCCTGGAGCAAGTCTCCACGGCCGTGCGTGCTTTGCGCCTGACGCAGAGATGCTCGAGGACCAAATGACCAATCGCGGTAGAGCTGGATCTGCTCGTATTGATCTTGGAGCCAAGTCAGTGCGGGATAGCGCTCCGGATCGCGCACTTGAGAGAGAATGGACTCCTCGGGCTTTACAGTCTCGCGGCGGAGTCCTCGGCTCTCTTGAGAAAACTCGTTGAGCACAGGCCGCCCCCGTTGAAATCGATAGAAGAAGTACGGATCTTCCTTCGATTCGTCCGACGGGTGCTCATTCTCGATCCGCTCGTCCGCCACCTCGAATCGCTCGCCGTGCTCGGTGATCTCGAGCACATGGCGCAATGGCTGATTGCCTTGTGGATAGTCGAGCACGACGTCGATCTCGGCCGTGTGGGAACTCTCGGCGCCCTTCCATAGCCACTCTCGGACACCGCCCAGCTCTTTGACGGGACGAGACAGATGAGAAGGCGAAGCCCGTAGCAGTGACAAGACCTCGACGAGGTTCGACTTGCCGGATCCGTTGGGGCCGATCAGCAAGTTCAGCCGCTGCAACGGCAGATCGATGCCCGTTGGACCGAAGGAGAGGAGACCCGAGACCTTCAGGTTCCGAATGAACATGAGTGCTTTCCTATCTCCTCACGCGATGTCGATCATCCGTTCACGAGTCATCTCGGAGCCGTAGGCGACGCAGGCAAGGATGTCCTCGGGCGCTAGCGGCGGATACTCCTGCAGGATCTCTTGCTGCGTCATGCCAGAGGCGAGGTAGTCCAGGATCAGCGAGACCCAGATGCGGTGACCGCGGATGCAGGGCCTGCCGCCGCAGACTTGCGGGTCGATCGAGATTCGCTTGAGCAGCTCGGCGTGCTTCATCGGTCGGTCTCTTGGAAGGAACAGTTCGGACCCAAGGGTTGAATGTACCTCATCACCATGCCTTCCGACACCGACGCTCTCACACCTCGAACTGCTGCTTCAAGAGAGTTACGCTTAGCCGAACCAGGCCGCGCTCCCTCTCGTGCGCCAGGACTTCGTAGCTGTCGACGTTGAGGATCTTGCTCACCACGGTCAAGAATCCATCAAAGCGGCTCAGGGGCTTGCCGATGCGTTGTGAGAGCGCGGCTGGAGTCGTCTCGCCGCCGCGTTCGATCAGCGTCGTCAGGAGGAGGCGCATCTCGTCTTCGGTCGGGCGGTACTTGCGCACCAGCTCGAGCTGGGCCTGGTAGACCTCGGAGGCGAAGAGGGCCTCGAGCCACTCCGGTCCGCTGCCTGTTGGCGCAGCCTTCGCAGTCTTCGACCTGACTAGCTCGGCGTTCTCGGCCCTCTGCGCTCTCTGTGTCCTCTGCGGTTCCTTCTTCTGGCTGGTCGGCGTCTTTGCCGCCGTCAGCGTTGCCTTTCCAGTGATGCCAAACGTACCCTGCCCCTCGATCCGGCGGTGAGTCGCCGCCAACCACCAGTCCGGTGCCGGCAGCGCGATCTCGTCCAGCCCGGGCACCTCGGAGCCGGGCGCGGTCAGGAACACCAGCGGGGCAATCAGCTCTTGGGGCGTGATGCCCCCGTGGTAGCCGTTGGCCGTGCCCTTCGTGTACCGGATCTCCTCGTCCCAGGGCACGACGATCGAGTCGCCCGAGGCTCCCAGCACCCGCATCCCGCGCAGCTCGATCTCGCCTTCGGCGACCTTGCCGCCCGGTCCTCGCCAGCGTCCGCTGGCGCCCGATTGCTCGATCACGCGCTCGTAGCGGGTCTCGCGGTGGTAGACGTGACCGTGGTCGCTGGCCAGGACGACGAAGCGGTCGGCGTCGAAGGCGGCTCGGATCAGAGCGCCCAGCGGCCGGATGCGGTCGATCGTCCAGCGCTCGCGGGTTTGCTGGGCGCCTTTCAAATGATCATCCACCGCGTTGACCACCACCGCGACGACTTTGCGGTTCTCGTCGGCGATCGCCGCCTCGACGTCCTTCTGGAGCCGTCCCCGGCCACCATCGGTCAGCTCGGCCTTGTGGAAGAGCAGCGGCGGGTGGCTCTTTTTGCTGGTCGAACACAGCGCCGCGTGCTCAGCGAAGGCCGGCTTCTCCTGCGCTTGCGTCCCCTGCATCAGCTCACCGGCGAAGAAGCTCGCCCGCGAGATCTCGGTCACTGTCGGGAGCGTCGCCACCACCGGCGCCACGCCGTCACCATCGGGCCAGGCCAACGTCGCCAGGTGCTGCCGGCTCGCGTCCTCGATCAGCTCGTGGGCGATCGGCCAGCTCATGCCGTCCAACAGGATCACGAGCACCGGTCGCTTCTTGGCCACCGGCGCCACGAGCCTTCCGAGCGCCTGCTCGATCGGCACGACGCCGTCACCGCCCCCTTGGAGCCAGTCCGCGGCCGACAGCGCGAACTCGCGGTTCCAGTCTCGGCGCCGCCCATAGACCGCGTCCTCGAGATCCGAGTACGCCTGCGACAGCTTCGGTAGGTCTTCGCCGCTGACCAGGGCCTCGCGGGCTCGGTCCACCCAGGACAGCTCGGTGAGGTACTCGCCGCATCGATCGGCGAAGCTGGGGCAATCCGTAGTCTCCGTGCGGAGCCACTCCAGCAGCCGAAAGGCGTGCTCCGCGCGCTCGAGGTGCGGGCGGCGCCCGACTGCGACATGGTCACGCACGCGATCCAAAGCGTCCCGCGCTACTCCTCGGCCTTCCGGCGACTTCAACGCCGCCGCGACCGCGGTGCCGTATTCCTCCAACCGCTGCCGGTACCCCAGCTCGGTCAAAGGACTAGCCGCGGCTTCCTCCACCAGATCGAGCTCACGCATCAGCTCGTCGGCTCGGCGGAGCGCCTCTCGGAGCTCGGGCGTCACCGAATCGTCGTCCGCGGCCCAGCGGACGATTCTCTCGGCGCTCTCGGCGAGGGCACTGCCGGCCGCGGCCGAAACCGCCACCCGCTTGCCCTTGAGGCGTTGCCAGGCATCTCGGCGTGCGCCCTCTTTCGGCTCGCCGTCTCCGAAGAGGACACCGCACACCACCGCCAGGGCGAAGACCGACTCGTCGGAGTCCCTCTGCAGCTCGAGGATCAGCTCGCCGGGCTCGAAGGCCCGCTCTGCCACGTATCGGTCGATTGCCTTCTGGAGATCCGGCCCCAGTCCGCGATACCGGGCGCGCCCGCGCTCCTCGAGCGTCCAGCGAAGGAGCGTCTCGACGTCGAGGGGTCCCTCGGGCACGCCCAACGCCACCCGCAGCAGCTCCGACCAGACGCGCTCAGCATCGAGGATGCCCGAGACCACGGGCAGGTACCCGCTCGCCGGCGCGTACTCGACCAGCGCCTCGGCGACGGACCGATCGACCAGGCTCGGGTCGACCTGCCGCGCGCTGAAGAGGTGCAGCACCGCCTGCCAGGTATCGACCGAGAACAGCTTCGCCCTCGCCAGCCGCGCTAGGACATCTCCGCCAACGCGGCCTTCGGTCAACGGCGTCAGCAGCACGAAGGGCTGCGACTCGTCCTCGGCCTCGAGCAGGGCTTCGCGCACCTCGAGTGCCGTCGCGGCTTGCCGCACGGGATACGACTGACCGTCCACCTGAATCTCGGCCGGGCCTTCCCACGGCCCCGTCAAGTGGAACCCGAAGCACAAGGCCTCGGGATCCCTCCCGCGGAGCGCGGCGACCTGGCTCTCGAGATACTGCGGGCTGACGGTCATCGGCTCAGTGCTTCTTCCTCAGCGTCCAGCTCACGTCGATACGATGGGTTTCGTCTCTCAGCTTCTCGGTCAAACCGTGCGCGAGCTTCTCCCAGCCGGCGCGGTCCAGCGCCGTTCGATCGCCAGACTCGACGACGCCTGGCCTCGGGTCAGGATCAAGATCAGGATCAGGATCCGGCGTCAGCAGCCGGATGCCTGCCGTCTTGAACGACCCGATCGCCTCCCGGAGCGACGCCTCGTACTCGTCGGCCCGGAACGCGGCCCGGAGATCCTCGAGCAGACCCTGCGCGGCATTCTGCCGCCCATCCCCGAGTCGCTCCAGCCCCTCGACCAGCTCCCACTCGAGGCCCTGCACTGCCGCCGCCACGTCACTCGCCGACTTCATGCTCTTGCCGAGCACCCGCGCGTCGCTCTCGCCCGCCTTCGCCAGCGCCGCGACGCAGCCCAGGGCATCCGATTTCTGGATCTCGGCCATCAGGCTCTCGACCACCTCGGCCGTCCCGAGGCGCGCGACGTCTCCGTCGATCTTCAATCGCGACGCACCCTCGCGGACCGCATCCACCAGCTCCCGGCAGCTCACCGCAAGCTGCTCGGCCAGCTCGCCAACGTCCTGTGCCATCGCGCTCAAGCTGCTGGCGCTCGGGTACCGGGAGTACGTCTTGCCCATCAGGTGCCCGGCCATCGTCGTCGCGCGCGTCCAATCGTCCTCACTCGGCAAGGCCGTCTGGCGCAGCTCGGCCTCGTCGGGCAGCTTGCCGATCTCTCCCGGCCAACTGCCGCCGTGCAGCGTGATGCTCCGATCGGTCTGGTCGGCGTAGCTCAGGATCAACAGGTCCTGAACGTCGCGGGGCAGCCCGCGCGGCTTGGGGTCGTCGATCCAGCGGCGCAGGTCGGCGACGGTCGGCTCCTTGCGGCCGACCTGCTCGCTCTTCTTGCCGAAGTGCATCCGCCAGTCCTTGCCCATCACGAAGTGGGTGTCGCCCATGACGCCCATCCCGAGCGGCACGGCGATCTGGAGCAGGATCTTGCGCACCGGCTTGCTCTCGACGAAGACCCGGCCGCCCTCGAGGCGATTCGCTTCCTGCACCACTTCGAGCACCTTCCGCAGGTCGCCGGTCTTCACCTCGCGCTCGAGCTCGGGGTGGGCCGGGTACTGCGACTCCAGGGCCTGGCCCAGCAGATGCTCCATTGCTCCCTTCAGATCCGCGCCGACGGGCGGCTGCGGCTGGAAGTGGTGCAGCGAGAGGAAGCGCTCGTCGGCCATCTCATAGGAATCGTCGAGCCAGCCCGAATCCGCTTGGCGCACACCGTAGGACGCCTCGAGCGCCTGGTGCAGCTTGTGGCGCAGCGCCGACTGCTGGCTCTGGAGCACGACCTTGGCCGAGACGCGGTCCTGCGGCGAGAGGTGGCGCGTGTACTGCGCGAAGGTGTCGTCGCTCGACAGCACGTGATCCAGCACCACCAGCTTGCCGAGCTCGCGCTGCAGGGTGCGCGAGAAGAAGCTCGGCAGCCACACCAGCGTGTGCGTCAGCTCCTGATCGGCGCGGTAGCGCTCGACGCGCTCGACGTCCTCGCGCGGGTTGTGCCCTTCCTGATCGAACGGGAAGTCCACGACCAGCTTCCAGTCCTCGCCCTCCTGCGTCAGCACGGCGTCGTTGGCCTCGCGGACGTTGGTGAAGACGATGTCGACGTTCCGCTTCGTCCCTCGCCAGAGGTACCCGTGGCTCAAATACAGGCTGTCCGTATCCACGACGCCCAGCGAGTCGAAGAGCATCGCCCGCAGCTTGCGCTGGCGGTTGCCGAGGTTGTCAGCCTGCTTGGCCTGATCGAGGATCGCCTCGGTGTCGACGCCCGAGAGCTGCAGCGAGATCGTCGGGTTCGTCGACTCGCCCTGGATGCGGATCTCACCGACCTGGCCCGCCCACTTCTGGAGCTTGGTCAGGACCAGCATGCCCTCGCGGCCCGGGATCGGCGAGTTGATGGTGCCGTGGTTGAGGGCGGCGAGGCGAGCGGGGGTGAGGTTCTTGAGGGACTCGACCTCGGGGACGAGGGCGGCGAGGAGGAGGGTCTTGATCAGGCGATCGTCGCGGCGAAAGGCTGCCAGGCGCTTCTGCACCTCGGGGTCCTTCGAGCCGGCGTCGTGCTCCAGGTCGATGCCGTGCTCGGCCGCCAGCAGGGGAAGCAGCTTGCTCTGGTAGAGCTTGCGCGCCTTCTCGAACTCCTGGTCCACGCCGCGGGTCAGCGCCTCTTCGCCGTAGGCCACCTGGTCCCACAGGTCGCCGACCGGGACGACCTGGCCGAGCTCGAGGGTGTCCCGCTGGTCGACCAGGAGCTGCAGCATGATCTTGAGCGCGGTGCGCTCGCGCTGGAGGGCGGACGAGACCGCGACCAGGGTCTGCATCAGGGCCGGGCTGAAGGGGTAGACCTTGCGGAACATGTCCCGGTCGGCCTCGTGGGTGACGAGGACGTCCATGACCTCGTCGCGAATCTGGGTGGTCTGCGCAAATGCGCGATCGAGCTCGGCGCGGCTGCTGGCATCCCGGGGCTTGAGCACGCGCTTCTCGGCGATGGTGGGCAGGTTGCGGTCCTCGAGCGTGATGGTCTCGAACCGGCCTTCCCAGTGCTTGAGGATGTCGGTGAAGTTCAGCTCCATCGCCCCGGTCAGCCGCTCGCCGACGAGCTCGCGCAGGTCGCGCTGGCGCGCGATGAAGCTGACGATGGGCACGGGGCGCTCGGCGCTCTGGGCCTCGACCAGCTTGTTGAGCTTCTGCCCTTCGCGCTGGACGAAGTCGATGTTGGCCGAGTGGCTGGCGAGCCACAGGATGAGCTCGTCGAGGAAGAGGAGGAGCGCGTCGTAGCCCAGGGTCTTGGCGTGCTGGCTGATCAGGCTGAGCCCTTGGTCGAGGGGCAGGTAGTCGCCCTGACCGGCTTGGCGATACGCGGTGTAGATGCGCTCGACGAGGTCGGCCACGAGCTGCTGGCGCTCGGGGTCGCCCGAGCTGGCGCGCAGCGCATCGTCGAAGCGTCCGGCCGTCCAGGCGCCGCCCGCTCCCTGTAGCGTGCCCCATTTCCCATCGCCGCCGCCGTCCGTCCCGCGATTGAGCCGGCCGAAGAAGGCCTCGTCGCCCTGCTCGGCGCGGTCCTTCTCGGCGTTCTCGAGGATCGAGTCCCCGATCCACACCCCGGGCGGCGGCTGATCGGGATGGTGCTTGCGCACGTGCGCGGCGTAGCCGCCGAGGATGGCCGTCTCCATGTTCGTCGCGCCGATCATGTGGTAGGGCACGAGCAGGAATCTCTTGCCCTCGATCCAGCGATGGTCGGCGGCGAGCCGGGCGAGCTCGGGCTTCTTCTGGAGGGCGGCGTGGCCTTTCAGGAGGAGGAAGAGGATCGCCATGAAGTGTGACTTACCCGAGCCAAAGCTGCCGTGCAGGTACGTCGCCTTGCTGCTCCGAGCATCGAGCGCCGAGCGAATGAAGGTGAGCGCCCGCTCGAAGCACTTCTCGAGCTGCTCGGTGACGACATACTGCTCGACCGTCGGCTCCGGCCGCGTGACTCCCTCGGCCAAGTTGAGGACGAAGTCGCCCCGATGGACGGACTTCGGCAGATCGAGCAGCTCACTGATCAGTCGTGGCATGATTCTCAGCTTTCAGGGGCAGTCCAATCGCAATCTTTCTCGTTTTGGTGGCCACACACCACGCTCCAACGCTTATCGAATCACAGATCACTGCTCACCTTTCCCATCCGGCCACCGAATCACCGCTTACCTTTCACAGGAAGCCACCCCCGCACCTCCTCCAGCGTGAACCCCAGCTCCCGCGCCTCGGTCTCCAGGAAGGTCTTGAAGTAGTCGCCCATCCGGAGCTGGTACTCGGGGTCGAGCTCATTGTGCCACTGGAGGAGCCAGGGCACGAGCTGGTCGAGGCCGGCGAGGAGCGGCTGGAGCCGCTCGGGCGACCAGCCCTCCTGCGACTTCATACGCTCGTAGTAGGCGGCGATCGCCTGAGCCTGCTGCAACTGATCGTACCCAGCCCAGAGCACGACCAGGGTGGGGTCGCCATCGCGCTCGCAGTGCGGGAACGAGATGAATCGCTCCTTGGGCACGTCCAGCTTGCCGCGCAGCCGCCAGTAGTCCTGCTTGAGGAAGTCCGACGACTTGTACTTTGGCGGGACCGGGATGTCCCCGACGCTGTCGCCGCGATCCTCGGCCCGCTGCAGCTCCCAAGTTCGCTCCCAAACCTCGCGCTTGCGGAGGCCGGGGGCCTTGTACCGGAGGATCGAAAGGAACGGGACGGACTGGGCCTGCACGATCTCGCCGACGAGCGCACCGAGGTCGAAGTCGCTCCGACCGCGGTAGAGTTCGCCAAGTTTCGTGATGCGGGGGTGATCACCTGCCATCTCAGCGATCCCACTGACCGACCTGAGCTCGGAGCCAGACCCGCCTCGAGGCCAGAAAGTGGGCTCTTCCAAGCAGGTCACCAGAGCTTCCTTCAGCGCTCGCTTCTCCCCATCGTCCCAGCTGGGCCAGTTCCATCGACGCTTGTGCTCCCGACTTTCAACAAGGGCGATGTCGGCGTCGTTCAGTATTCGATCAACTCGCCTTTGCAGGACATCGCGGTAGCTCGTTGGAAGCTCGTCAGGCACGACCGTGACGGCAGTGGAGCCGTGCCTGTTGAACCACTCGGCTTCCTCGCTGCCATCCTTGACCTTCTGGGCAAGAACGATCTCGAAGGCTCGCTGACCAAGCTGCAATTCCGGGAGGACCTGCTGGACGGTCAGAAGCCCGGCCTCGTCATCCGTGAGCAAACCGTGCAGACGATAGCTCTCCCAATCAAGCTCCTCTTGCAGGAAGACCATCTTTGCTCGAAGCGCTGAGGACTGCTTCCTCGCTTGGTCGAGCCTTTCGCGGGAAACCCTCTCATCGAAGACGAGCTGATTCGGATGGAGATTGAGTTCCTCGCGAGCCAAGCGGTCAAGCTCTCGTACGCGCTCGAGCGCTCCTCGCAGATCATTTGGCAAAGGGAACTTCTCGAGCTGTGTCCCGGCAAACTCGAAGCGCTCTTCCCATAGGTTCTTTCTTACTCTTGCACCCGACTGACCAACCTGATCTCCGCCCTTCGGGAAGAACACCTGCTTCATCCAGAAGCACGCCACCGAGCTGTTCAGCAGGCCGAGCAGGGCGAGGTGGTCGTCCTCGGTGGCGTCCGGGGGGAGCTTGATGACGGGGGCGGAGCGGTTGAAGACCTTGCCGCCGCGGTCGAGGACGAAGTGGTTGTGCGTCGCGACGAAGGCGAACGCGATGGACAGCGGCGTGCGGTAGCGATCCGGTGGGATCTGGTGGTACTCCCAATAAGGACGCCCGCATTCCTTGTAGCTTCGCTTGCTGAAGTCCCGGCGCCCCTCGAGCGTACTTCGCAGTCGCCACAGCTTCCGCTGGATGGACGGCTCGTGCTGGAGCTCGATTTGGGGACTGTAGGGAAAGATGGCCTCCGCCGACGATTCGAGTGACCAGTCTCTCACTTCCTCGCCAGTAACCAGTGGGCGGTGCATCCCCTCGGGAATGGAGTCAAGCTGCCAGTGACCCGGTGGGAAGAGGAATGCTTCGTCCTCCCCAAGAATCGCTCCGAATCCGATGCTGACGACGTGATCGCCGAGCTTCGAATCCGCCGCGGCCTCGATTCGCTCCTTGAGCTCCAGTGCGCCTCCGCCAGTCAATGCCCAGGGATGACTGGCTAGATCATCCCTCTCGAGGTCTGCAACCGAGACGAACTCCGACTCCGAACCCGGCTTGTCGAGCTGCTCGAGGATCGCGGACCAGACCAGGCCCTTCGCTGGGTCGTCCGGCGTCTTCGGCTCACCGCGAATGCCGAGCACCGCACGCACGCTCAACGAGACCGGCGTCCGGTTCCGCCCAAACAGGATCACCGTCGGCGTGCCGTGCCCGGGGATGTAAGCCCCCGACGTGTCGATGATCGTCTCGAGCTCGACGCTCGGGAGGAGCTCCTCGATGAGCTTTTTGCCGAACTCGCGCTTCATGAACGAGTTCGCAACGATCATCCCGACGTGCCCGACCCGCTCGCCACCATCGGTGACACAGAGCCGGAAGAAGCGCTCCACGAACGGCACGACGAGCGCATACTTCCGGTGACAGGCCGAGTAGCGCTCCCGATAGAGCTGATTGAGCGCCTTATCCTTCACCGTGATGTACGGCGGGTTGCCCACCACGGCATGGTAGGGCTGCCCGAGGATGCGGCGCACCACCTTCGAGTCCTCGAGCGCGAGCGCCGGCTCCGCGAAAACCTCGTCTTCGGTCTCGCCGAACCAGTCCTTGCCCCGCCCGATCTGCTCCCCCTTCGGATCCCAGGCCGCGCCGTGCAGCAGGCTGTCCCCAACTGCCAGGTTCAGCTTCCACCCCGGTGCCTCGGCCAGTCGCCGGATACCGCAGACGTGCATGGCGGCCAGGATCAACCGGAACCGCGCGATCGCCACCGCGAACGGGTTCACGTCGACCCCGTGCACCGCATCCAGCGCCCGCTGGGCTAGCACGACGGGGTTCCCGCCCGGCTCCTGCTTCTGCCACCGCTCGAACAGCCGATGAAACGCCCCGAGCAGGAAGTGCCCCGACCCACAGGTCGGATCGATCATCCGCACCGTCTCGAGCCCGAACTCCTCGAGCGCCGGATCGAGCGTGTGATCGAGGATGAACGCCTCGACGAAGTCGGGCGTCTGGAGCAGCGCGTACTTCTTCTTCGCCGCCTCCGAGAGCTCCTGGTACAGGTCCCCCAAGAACCGAGTGTCCCCATCCTCGCCGCTGAACGACCGCCGAAGCCGCCCGGTCTCGGGATCCACCTCTCGCCAAAACTTGAGCAGCGCCATGGCCCCGTCACCCGAAGGCCCCAGATCCCAGATCGGCGTCCGCCCCTCCGCGAACAGCTCCCGAGTCGCCGGATGAGCCCCCACGACCCGGAACACGTGCTCGAGATACTCCCGGTCACTGAGCTCCGGCTGCTCCCGAAAGAACCCCTCCTGAGCCTCCTCCGCCCGAGCCCCCCGCGCCCCTTCCCCTGCGAGCCAACAGTCCTCGACCAGCCCATTGTCCTCGAGATACCGAACGAACACACACCCCAGCACCCAGGCCACCGCCACCTGGTCAACCCAGTCATCCCGCCAAGCCTCAAACGAAGCCGCCGTCCGCCCAGAATCCCGAGCCTCCCGCCAAGCCCCCCGGAGCTTCTGATCGACGTCCGAAAGCTCCTGCGAACGCGCGAGCAGATCCTCGGCAACCCGAACCGTCAGGCGCTGCAAATCTTTGATCTCGAATACCGGCGTCATCGTTTCCGGCCTTCCATTCGCCAGAGCCTTCTAGGAAAGCCCTGCCACGAAACTACGGAAGTCCTCGGACCGATAAAGAAACAAGAGCCGGGGCTGTGTCTAAGGTCCGTCGGCGGGTTCAAGCAATCTATCACAGGTCTTCCCAGTTGATCTCGTAAGCAGCACGGAGGAAGGTTCTGCACAATGCCGAATACTCAGCCGAGTCCTGCACCTCAAGCTCAACTCCCTACGAAGCGCATCTTTGAGCGGCTCCCTAGTCGCATCAACGAACCTGTCAGCCAGCGCACTGATGCGATCCAGGTGCTCTTTCCGCCTTTCCCAAAGCGCTGCCCGATTCAGACTGAGGAGGTCTATGGTCCTGCGACCAAGTCGGCTACCTTTCTTTGTCCACACTAGAGTCCCAAGGAAACAGAGGTGATTATCCGGGTCATCGGAATAAGGATTCAAAATCGGTTCATCCAAGCTCCAGTAGTTGCTCTTGCAGTTGTTGCAGATGGAGCACGCTATCGTGAGATTGTCATAGTCGAGCACTCCAGCGTCAGACTCCGACTTGGGCTTGAGATGCTCCACGTCGCCCCACGCCACATGCGAAATAAGGCTCTCGCAGTATGCGCACTTTCGAAACGTCTCGTCTAACAGCGATTGCTTTACCTCCCTCTGTCGATAGCAACTCGAAACGCTCTTGGTAACCTCTCGCCCTTCGGCCTTCGCCTTATCCCAGCTCTGCTGACATCGCTCCAGGACCTTAAGCGCCCTCTTTGTAGGGTTCGATCTGAGGCGTATCATTCCTGCAGCCTATCCAACGTATCTGGCAAGTACTTGCCCAGTCCAAGACTGCTCAATTGGCTCCGCAAATGAGCAAGTGATTCATCCGTCATCTCCTGACACTTGAACTGGGTCAAGATGCGTTCGAGAGCCTTCTCCACCCAGATGGGAGCCGTTGATTCCAATCCGAGTGCACTTCGGAGTATTTCGTTGGCGGTCCCGGCTCGATTCACTTGATCCATTAGCTCGCTGCATACTCGCCGATCATCGTCGTATCTTAGTACGTATACTGAAGAATCAGGCGTAGAACCTACGACGAATGGGTTATGAGTAGCAATAATGAATTGGGCCTTCGGAAAGGCATCTAATAGACTCGGGAGAATCGCACGCTGCAAGGCTGGATGGAGGTGCGCCTCTGGCTCGTCGATGGCTACGACGAACTCTTCCGCGAGCGTCGAGTACAGATAAATCTGCCAGGCGATGTCAATCAAAGCAGATATTCCGCCCGAGGCTGCGTCCAACGCGAAGTTCCCAGTTTCTGTTTCGAGGATTACATCCGGAACTGACACTCGCAACCTCTTGAATCCGATGGTTGCGGGCAAGACATGCGAGAGGACCTCCTGGAAACCCTCAAACGTTCGACGAGCATCGTCGTTAGGGGTCACTGCGACGCTGCCATAGCCAAAGACCGCAAGAGACATCAGCGACCGCTTGAGCATCTGGCTAGGCGACGTCACCCTTTGACCAACATTCCACCGCCCTCTGATTTCATTCACATATACGTCAAAGAGCTGCTGTCGGGCATCGACGGCAGTCGGTATCTCCTCGACACGCCGGTGAATGTACAGAGGCCTGTGCGACGGTACATAAACGCCGGGTAGTTTAGGCATGGGCTTGATAGTAACGGCGAATGTCTCAGTGACGGCTCGGGGTACAGTAAGAAGTGCCGTGGGCGAGGATCGATACTTTATCTGCCCGATTCTTATCTGTTGCTCGGCGGTGGAGTTTGGAAAAGGCACACCTGAGAGGTTCCAGAATCCTGCCCAGTAAGACTTCTTGCCATCTTTTGCCAATCGAGGTTCGCTAACGTACGGGATGCTCCAGCCCCAGTGCCGGTTCAGCAGATGGAGCAGTGTCGTTTTTCCCGCTCCATTGCCTCCGGTAAGAATGGTTATTCGAGGATGAAAGTGGATGTCCAGGTGTGCGAACTGTCGCCAGCCATCGAGTTGCAACTGCTCAAACATGTCGTATAGCCTCTGCTTCCTGTATGCTAATGCAGGCCAGGTGTTCAGCATTAGACTTGTAGACTACTCGGGCAGTGCGAGGCAGGTTGGCGCAGCCAGCGAAGAGCATCAATAGACTGTGACCTCCAGCCCGTTCGACATCGAGAGGCCTTTCGGGGCGGCCCAGTCGAGGAGTCCGACTTGGGCGTTGAGGGTCATGCCGATCGGGGCGGTGCAAGGGACGGGAAGCGGGAGGTCCAGCGATCCGTTGCCGCCCAGGCCGGGCACGCCGCCGAGGACGATGTTCAGGAACAGGACCGGCGAGTCGACCAGGAGCGTGCAGCCCAGGACGGGGACGGTGGCTCGCCCGGTGACGCCCAGGATCAACGCGCCGGCGGCTCCGCCGCGGCCGAAACTCCGGAGCTCTACCGCAGAGGTCGCAGAGGAACGCAGAGTAAGAAGAGCGTTCATTCCAGTTGAGCGATGGTGCTCGGGTGCATGGTGGAACACCGCGATGATCGCGAGCAAGGAGGGCCCCTCTGCGCTCTCCGCGTCCTCTGCGGTGAGAACGAGGACTGGCAACAGACGGACGATGTGGGAGCTTGACTCGGACTCGACGGGTGGCCTTGACGGCGTTGCCTCCTTTTTCTTTCCGCTCGGCTCTCTTGCCGACCGACGCGAAGGGAACGAAGAATGTCTCCCGGAATGGCGCGAAGCCATTCTTGGCGCCATTCTGAGCCAGAAATGGAGCCTGGAATGGCGCAAGCCGCGAGAGGCTCATGACTCGACCTCCGGCATATACAGCCACTTAGAGCCACGACCGCTTCCCGACGCCGAGACGGGAGCCTCTTCGCGCAGCTCGTTCATCAGCCGCTTCACCTGGTTTCGGTCCAGGTGGGTCATCTGGCGGATCTCGGCGTTCGACAAGCCCTCGTCGCCTCGCTCGGCGCGCTGCTTGAGGACGCTCAACACCCTCGTCTTCAATGCCTCCCAGTCGAGGCGGCGGTCGCGCTCGGGGTGGCCGGGGGCGGCTAGGCGGGCGTGGACCTCGGGGCGGAGGGTCCAATAGGTGCCGCGGCCCGTGCCTCCGCGCTCGAGGTAGCCGAAGCGGCGGTCCATCTCGGCGAGGACCTCGCGCGCGTCCGACTCCGCGCGCTGACACATCCGGCTCGCCGTCTGGGTGTCGATCTCGGAATGCCGCAGCAGATGCTGAAGCACGAGCAGGTGATCGACCGAGAGATCGGCGCCGCGCTTCGCTTCCTCCGCCACGAAGGTCCGGAAGCTCACTGAGAGGTCGCTGGCCCGGATCGAGACCTTGACCGCTTGCCCTAGATCCTCGATCAGAGGAGGCTCCTTCCCCTCGATCAAGAGGGCGCGGTAGATCCTCTGGATGCCAAGGTTGCTGCGATTCACCAGGCGAAGCCGCACCAGGGCGTCCATCAGGCAAGGGTTCCGGCTGATGGGCGTGTGGTGCAAGATGTTCTCGGGCGTGATGCCTCCGATCAAGCCGCCCGGGTTACTGACCTCGATCCGGTCCGGGTACTGCTTCACGAGGATCGGACTGGCGAGCCGGTAATCGGCGTGCCCGAAAGCGTTCATCAGGATCTCGCGGAGCGAGTCCTCCGGGTACGTGCGGTACTCGAAATGGAAGAGTCCCTGCGGCACGGTCTGGATCGGATTGTCGGCGAGGATCCGGTCCATGAGACGGCTGGTCGCGACGGGCAGAGCGTCGTGGCCGTCGAGTCGATCCTGGTACTCGGTCCCCGAGGTCATCCGCAGGTGTGTCCAGGAGTAGCTCGGGAGATGCTGGCGCAGCGCATTCGGGCGACCCGCCAACAGCAACCCGGCCACGGTCAGTCGACCTTCACGGAGAACGCCCAGCGCAGACAGCAGCTCGAGGTCGGGAAGGCGCAACAGCTCCGCCGGCGCGCGCTCGGAAGTCGCCGCATCGCGAAGCACCTCCAGGGCGGACGCCGAGAGTAGGTCCTGAGGAACCGCTTGGATTGCGGTCGCCGTGACGTCGCTCTCGCCCGTCTCGGCCGAGATCTTGCCGCGCACCGTGCCGGTCAACGGCTTGCAGTCCTTCCCGACACGGATCGTGCCCCGGCCCTTCGTGTCGGTGTAGGGCGGAATCCCGGGATGTACTTGCATCAGGAGCAGCCGCCCGGTGCCTTCCGGCACGAGGAGCACTTCGAAGCTGGGCGTCAGCTTGGGATCGGTCCGATCGTAGACGGCTTGCTGGAGGCGGTGGATCTCGACCTCGGGAGGCACGCCCAGGATGGCCTGCTGGCGGCCGACGCACCGGTCGGCGACCCCGAACACGACCGTGCCCCCGCCGCCGTTGGCCATGCAGATTGCCCAGTCGACCACGGTACGCACCGCCTTCTCGAAGCCCTCGGGGCTCCACTGCTTGAAGTCGAGGTCCTGACCCTCGAGCTCATCGGCGGGGTGCTGCTCCAGCTCGTCGAGCAGCTTTTCGATCTCGGCGATTCGGTGCATTCTCTATTCTGGCGGCTCTTTCCCCTACGCAGACCGATCCATCCGTCGGACGGTCAGCAGATCGCCGTCGGCGACGGCTCGAAGGTCGCCCTCCTTCAGCGTGACCAGCGCCTCGGTCCGTCCCGACGCGCTCACGAACTCGACCTCGAAGGCGCCCGGCTCGTAGACCTCGACGATGGCGCCCAGATCGCCCGCCCGAAGACCGTGCTCCGGGAGATCGCGATTCAGCACCACGGTGTCCAGCTTCTCGAATCTTGCCATGATGTTCATCCTGGATAGGCGGTGACCAATCGTGGAGCAGCTTCTCCATCGAGGAGGATCCACACCGAGACGACTTGCGCCCGTTTACCTGTGGGTCCTTCCAGCGTACCTCGAACTCTGTACTTGGTGCCGTAGTCGTTTCGCCCCGCTTCGGAAGCGGCGCCATCGACCGCGTGTGCCGCCAGATCACGAGCGAGCACCTCGCAATCCACCGTCGAGTATCCGAGTGAGTTGAAGAAGGCCGCCTTGAATCGCCCGACGGGATGAGACTCCCCGAGTAGATACTCGCGAACTTTCTGCTCATCGACGATCGCGCTTTCAGCACCGGGCAGCTTCATTTCAGCACCCGTCTTGGTGAGCATGTCCATGCTGGCTTGCGCCTCGCCGCCTCCGGCCGCTCGGGCTCTGATCTTCTCACGCCTGGACCCTCTCGCCGCGGTGGATGTTCTCGAGCCAGGGCTCGGGGACGCGGGCGCGTTGGCCGGGGGAGATGAGGGGGATCTCCTTGCCGTCGAGGGTCGGGAGATCGATCTGGGCGTCTTGGGGCACCAGCACCCAAACGCACGGACATTGGCCTGGGCGGCCGGACTCGTCTCGCAGGCGCTCGACGGCGCGCATCTGGTCGTAGCGGGCGAGGAGGCCGGCGTGGACCTGGAGCCCGTGATTCCCAGACAGGCGGGATGGCGATTGTTCTTTCTGTTTCGTCAACATCATCAGTAGATCGTGACCTCCAGCCCGTTCGACATCGACAGGCCTTTGGGGGCGGCCCAGTCGAGGAGGCCGACTTGCGCGTTGAGGGTCAGGCCGATCGGGGCGGTGCAGGGGACGGGCAGCAGGAGGTCCAGCGATCCGTTGCCGCCCAGGATCAACGCGCCAGCGGCTCCGCCGCGGCCGAATCGCCCGGAATCCTACCGCAGAGGTCGCAGAGGAGCGCAGAGGGAAGGGAGCTCGCACCATGCCAGTGGAACGATGAAGGACCGTCGTGGATAGGAGCACCGCGATGATCGCGAGCAAGGAGAGCCCCTCTGCGCTCTCCGCGTCCTCTGCGGTGAAGAAGATCCCTGATCCACCGTTCGATGAGGCAGCTCGGTCGCGAGGGAAGGCCCGCAAGGCGGCGACTGGTTCGATGAGCTTCGACTTCTCGCCGTTGGGATCGCCCGCGGTTGCTGGGGGGCGGCCCGGGAACGTGTCGAGCTGGAACCGATCGGCCGGGCTGGAGACCGCCTGCCAGACATGGCTGACGAGATCAGCCCAGTCGGGAGTCGTGCGCTCGGCGCCGGCGGCTTTCCCGGATTCGTCCTTCATCGAGCCAACTCCCCTTTTCCCAGCCGAGGTTCGGCCCTGGGGCGCGGCGCCAACGGCATCGACCACGCATTGAGGGTTTGTGATGGACTGTTACGCCCTCATCTTGCGAGTTGGCGGGAATTGTACTGGAGGAGCACTGCCAGGAACAACCCCCGGGGAGCCAAAGCATTGGTCGAACTGCCGGGGTCGCCTCGTTCACCCCAGGCTGTGCTCTCTCGCCGGGGTCGACGGGGGCGCTCTCTGGGAGCCCGAGTGCCTGGATGCACTCCACCGCCTTCACGGGCCCTTCTTCGCGGCGTGCGTTCGAAACGCACGCGTGCTTTCTTTCTGGCATACCGTGCGTTTCATCGTGGCTTTGCCTCGTAACGCACGCCTCGCCCCCGGCGGCCGATCTGAACGATAAGCCCCATCTTTTCAAGCTTTTGCAGAAGTCGATAGGCCTGGGACGAGCTGATCCGGCAGAGCTCGGCGGCCTCGGCACGGGTGATCGAACCGTGCGTTTCGATGTATTGCCGAACCATCTGCTGCTGCTGGAGCGGCTCGAAGCCTCTCTGGCGGACGTAGGCGCCCGGCTCACCCAGGCGCCGGTAGGTTGCGGCCGACAAGTGCCACGACCGCCCCTTGCGCTCACCCCGCGCTTCGACCAAGCCGGCTTCGACGAGCCGCTGGAGGCGAGTCCTGGCCTCGGTCTCCGGCTTCTGGATCAAGCTCGCGGCGTGGGCAGTCGTTAAGCGCCGATCCAGCCACAACTGGTTCAGGAGCAGGAGGTCGTCGAGCGACAGCGGACGAGCGGCTTGGCTCTCCTCGGCCACGAATGCGGCGAACGCCAGGTTGGCTTTGCCGCCGGGAAGCACAAGCACCACACCGGTCTCGTTGCTGCGAGCGTAACTCGGGGCCGGACGGCCGTTGCGGAGCTGCTCGTGGTAGATGGTGTCGATGCCACGTGCGGTACGCTCCACGATGCCCGCCCGCTTGAAAGCGTCGGCGAGAAGCGGGTTTCGGGGGCGAGGCTGGGTTACGAGCAAATTGTCGAGGCGAACGCCCTCGGGAAAGCCGCCCGGGCTCGCGATTTCGATCCGGTCGTCGTGCCACTGCACGTGGATGGCATCGAGCCGCGTGTAGTCGCGGTGGATCAGCGCGTTCGCCACGCCCTCCCGAAATGCCGCGGGCGGGTAGTCGGGAACGGCAATACGCAGCATCCCGACCATGACCTCTTCCTCTTTGTTCCGAGCGCGGAAGCGCGTCAAGAGCTCCTCGACCACGCGCAACAGCGGCCACCGAATAAAGTCGTTGACCTCGACCTTTTGTCCGGCGAGCACCTGAAAAGCGACCTCGTGCGTCGGCAGTAGGCGGCGCAGCGCTTCTTCGCGCCCGAAGAGCAAGAGCCCGAGGACGCGCACGGCGGAGACCTCGTGATTCGCCTCGACGGCTCCGAGGGCTTTGGCCAGCTCGACGTCGGAGAGATCGATGAGGCTCGCGTCCCCTCGTCCCTGGCTTTCACGGACGAAGCGGCGAAAGCGCTCCAGCTCCAAGGGATCGAGGTCGCTCCAATGGGCGCCCTGAACGGTCATCGCGCTGTAATCCAGGGCACCACGATTCGCCTGCATTGCCTGCATCTCGTGGAAGTGCATCGGGATGCAAGCGGGCCGGCCATCGCCGCCCAGGGCGCGTCGCAGGTATCTTCCGTCGCTCGTGCCAACGGGAGCCCGCGCGACCGGAACCTCGATCAGCAGAACCGGCAGATCGTCGAGAACGTGGCACTCCGCCCGCACCGAAAGCGCGGGACGCGTGCGTCCAGCCACGAGCGACTGAATCCGGAGCGGGTCGGTCGAGTCTCCGTGGCGCGACCGGGCGCCAGTGATCCGACCATCGTCCTCGACTCCGACGAGGAGCCAGGCCGGCCCGCTGCCCGGCCGATTGGCCAAGCAGACGATGGCGTCGACCAAATCGCCGTCCGACATTCCCTATCTTTCCTCGCCCTTGAACTCGATGGCGAGCGTTTCGCCGCCGGCAATGAGCTGGCGAAGCTGCTCTGGCGTCATGTGTCCTCCCCTCGTGCGTCTTCGTTCCGGAGGATCACGAAGAAGGCCGCCACTTCGAAGTCGTCGTTCCCGGCGAGCTCGCCCCGCATTGCGTGGGTGCCTCCCGGCCTGGACCTATACCCCGCGACTCACACGGATTCCTGAAGCGCCCGTCTTGAAGACCCTCCATGGCCGTTTTGAACTGGGCGTAGGCGATGGAGCGCCGTCCGCACGCGATGATGCGGGGCATCCGGTCCCGCAGGCCCGAGCGCTCGAGCATCGTTCGGAAGGCCTCTCGGCATTCCGTCTGGAGGGCCTTGTTCCTGTTCCCGCCACCCTCGACGAACCGCTTGCGCTCCGGTCCCCTCACCAGCGCGTTCCTCCCAGGTGTCCGGCCATCCAGAGGGCGCCCAGGCTGCCGTGCTCTCGCCAGCGCTCGACCTCGGCCGGATCGAGCCGGGTCAAGTGCGTCTCTCCTTGATGCTTCTCACAGATCAATACGGACTCGGCATGGTCCGTCATCGCGTCGATGAGCTGGGTCGAGTGCGTCGTCACCACGAGCTGAGTGCGCTGGCTCGCCTCGACCATGAGATCGCATACCGTGGGAAGGATGTCGGGATGAAGGCCGAGCTCGGGCTCTTCGATCGCGATCAGGGTGCTGGGCTGGGGATCGACCAGAATGGCCAACAGGCAGAGGTAACGCAGCGTTCCGTCGGAGAGTCGTCGGGCGGGCACCGAGCGGGTGCCCTCGGCGAGGTAGAGGTTGAGCGTGCCGCCCTCGGGAACGACCTCGAAGTCGTCGAAGCCAGGTGCCAGCCGTTGCACTAGCCCGACGAGCCGCTTCTTGACCGCCGGCTCGCGTCTGAGAGCCGCGAGCCGAGCCGGTAGATTGTCCAGGCGCTCCGAAAGATGATCCGTGCGGACGTCCGGAGCACAGGCGGCTCGAATGTTCGCTTCCGGACCGAATTGCCAGTCGCGGTAGATCCGGATCTGGCCCAAGACCTCGGCGAGTCGTGTGAGCTCCGGGTAGGCCTCGGGGTCTCTTCTCTGCGACAGGATCGACTGCGTCGGGTCGACATCTTCTCGGCGCAGCTCCCTTCGCCCCTCCTTCACGTTCAGCATCGGTCGCCCGTTTTCATAGCCGAAGTAGAAGTAGGGCCTCGTCTCGCTTCCGCGGGGCGCTGTGTTCTCCAGGCGCTCGTCGAGCACGACGAACGAGCCGCCTTGGGCACCGAAGACCAGGCGATAGCGGATGGCAGGATCGCCGCTCTGGAAGCTCGCCAACTGCCCCTCGGAGAAGATCAGCTCGATGCATGCGCCGGTCGAATCGGCAGTCTTCCCGCGGATCCCACCTTCGGCGACACGGTCGCCCGCCGCCCGGTCCCCCTTGAAGAGCCACTCCTGCACTCCACCGCCTCTGCGAATGGGAAAAGGAAGGTCGCGAGGCACCGCCCGCAGGACGGCGAGCGCCTCGATGAGATTCGACTTCCCCGCGCCGTTCGGCCCGATGATCACGTTCAAGGGCGTCAGCGGCACCTCGCCGGACGTCGGACCGAAGGAGAGGAAGTTCTCGAGAGTGATGCTCTCCAAGAGCGGCGCGTGATGATTGGCCATCGAAGATTCCCTACCGTCCCGTTCCGCTGCCAGCAGAGCACCGGAATCCTGATCTCGACTTCCTCACGGATGCGTCCGATCCTGAAAGTCCAACGCCGACAATGGCCACGATCGGTGGCGCGGTGCGAACTTCTCGCCGAATTCTACCGCGGAGGTCGCAGAGGAACGCAGAGGAAGAAGAGCGTTCATCATTCCAGCGGAGCGATGGTGCACCGATGTGCGGAAGCACCACGTAGCGATCCAGAGAAGAGCCCCTCTGCGCTCTCCGCGTCCTCTGCGGTGAAGATGTGGACTCGCTACTTCTGCAGGCGGACGATGTCGGATCTTGACCCGGACTCGAGCTCTGCTGACATTCGGGTCGGAGGCTCGGCCCAGGGGCGGCTCACGGGTGGCCCTGACGGCGTTGCCTCCTCTTTCTTTCCGCTTGGCTCGTTTGCAGGCCGACCCCGGCACAGGCCAGGATCGAACGTGCATCGCGATCGCTGTCGCGGGGGCGTGCTGGACTCGGCCAGCGCTCGAAGGCGCTGCGGCTCTCACTCGTTGCCCTCCTCTTCGAACCGGCGTCGATGGGCAGGAGGCAAGCAGTCGTGCTGCCCGGACTGCCTTCACGTTTGGTCCGAAATCTCCGCGAAATGTCCTTGTGCCATTCGAGAGGAAATTCCGGCCTCGAAATGTCCCAGAAATATCCTCTTGGTGCGCCCGTCTCATTCCCCGCTCCCGTCCGACTCTTCGTCGCTCAGAAGGTACCGAGCCCCTCGGCCGTGTCCGTCGACATCTCCCCGGCGCCAGAGACTCGAATGTCCGCCGAAATGGCCCAGCTCCATTTCCGCCACCATTCAGCGCCAAGAATGGGACCCGGAATGGCGCAAACGTTTGAATTGCTTCGGTCGCAGTCGAGCACCGAACCCCCGAGCTCGCGTTTGGGGTAGTGACTCAGCTCTTCGATGTCGGTGACCCGGTGCATCCGGAGATTCCCTCTACGCAGATCGGTCCATGCGTCGGACGGTCAGCAGATCGCCGTCGGCCACCGCTCGAAGGTCTTCCTTCTTCAGGGTGACCAGCGCCTCGGTCCGTCCCGACGCGCTCACGAACTCGACCTCGAAGGTGTCCGGCTCGTAGACCTCGACGATGGCGCCGAGATCGCCCTCTCGAAGACCGTGCTCCGGGAGATCGCGATTCAGCACTACGGTGTCCAGCTTTTCGAATCTCGTCATGAAGTTCATCCTGGATAGGCGGTGACCAATCGCGGAGCAGCTTCTCCATCGAGGAGGATCCACACCGAGACGACTTGCGCCCGTTTACCTTTTGGTCCTTCCAGAATACCTCGCACCTCGTACTTGGTGCCGTAGTCGTTTCGATCTGCCTCCGAAGCTTCGCCCTCGACCGAGTGCGTGGCCAAGTCACGGGCGAGGACTTCCCAGTCCGCCGTCGGATATCCGAGCGAGGTGAAGAAGGCCGCCTTGAACCGCCCGACGGGATGGGACTCCCCGAGTAAATACTCGCGAACCTTCTGCTCATCGACGATCGCGCTTTCAGCACCGGGCAGCTTCATTTCAGCACCCGCCTTGGTGAGCCTGTCCATGCTGGCTCGCGCCTCGCCGCCTCGGGCCGCTCGGGCTCTTGTCGTCTCACGCCTGCACCCTCTCGCCGCGGTGGATGTTCTCGAGCCAGGGCTCGGGGACGCGGGCGCGTTGGCAGGGGGAGATCAGGGAGATCTCTTTGCCGTCGAGGGTGGGGAGATCGGTCTGGGCGTCTTGGGGCACGAGCACCCAAACGCACGGACACTTCTCCGTGCGTCCGGCCTCGTCTCGGAGGCGCTCGAGCGCGTTCATCTGGTCGTAGCGGGCCAGGAGCCGTGCGTGGACCTGGAGCCCCAGACTCTCAAACAGGCGGAAGCGTGAGTGCTTCGGTTTCTGGCTGATGGATGTCGTCAATAGATCGAGACCTCCAGCCCGTTCGACATCGAGAGGCCTTGCGGGGCGGCCCAGTCGAGGAGGCCGACCTGTGCGTTGAGGGTCAGGCCGACTGGGGCCGAGCAGGGAACGGGCAGTGGGAGGTCCAACGCTCCGTTGCCGCCCAGGCCGGGCACGCCGCCGAGGACGATGTTCAGGAACAGGATCGGCGAGTCGACGAGGAGCGTGCAGCCCAAGACGGGGATAGTGCCTCGGCCGGTCACGCCCAGGATCAACGCGCCGGCGGCTCCGCCGCGGCGGAAGCACCGAAGTCCTACCGCCGAGGTCGCAGAGGAACGCAGAGGAAGAAGAGCGTTCATCATTCCCGCGGAGCGATGGTGCTCTGGTGCATGGTGGAACGCCGCGATGATGGCGAGCAACGAAGGCCCCTCTGCGCTCTCCGCGTCCTCTGCGGTGAGAGTCAGGACTGGTTGCAGACGGACGACGTCGCGCGAGCTTGACTCGGACTCGAGGCCGTCCAACATTCGGGTCGGAGGCCCGGCCCAGGGGCGGCTTTCGGGTGGCCCTGACGGCGTTGCCTCCTCTTTCTTTCCGATCGGCTCCCTTGGCGACCGACGCGGGCACCGGCTTCCAAACGCTGGGGCCAGGGCTCCTCTGGCTCTCTGTTTGTCCTCTGCGGTGAAGAAACACCAGAGTCCTACCGCTGAGGTCGCAGAGAGACGCAGAGGAAGAGGAGCCTCCGCGAATCGAGCGAGCGATGGTGCACCGTTGTGCGGAAGCACCACGTGGCGATCCAGAGAACGGAGAGCCCCTCCGCGCTCTCCGTGTCCTCTGCGGTGAGAATGAGGACTGGTTGCAGACGGACGACGTCGCGCGAGCTTGACTCGGACTCGAGGCCGTCCAACATTCGGGTCGGAGGCCCGGCCCAGGGGCCGCTTTCGGGTGGCCCTGACGGCGCTGCCTCCTCTTTCTTTCTGATCGGCTCTTTTGCCGACCGACGCAGGCACCGACTTCCAAACGCCGGGGCCAGGGATCCTCTGGCTCTCTGTTTGTCCTCTGCGGTGAAGAAACACCAGAGTCCTACCGCTGAGGTCGCAGAGAAACGCAGAGGAAGAGGAGCGTTCATCTGCTCTGCGGAGCGTTGGAGCACCGATGAGTGGAGGCGCAACGCGACGATCGAGAGAAAGAGCCCCTCCGCGCTCTCCGCGTCCTCTGCGGTAGGAATGAGGGCGGTCGTGCGGCAGCGCTACCTGACCTGGTACCTTCGGTCGGAAATGTCCGCGAAATGTCCCCGCGCCATTCGGCGAGACATTTCGACCTCGAAATGTCCCGGAAATGTCCCTTTGGATCGCCCGACTCATTCACCGCTCCCGTCTGACGCTTCGTCACTCAGGAGATACCGAGCGCCTCGGCCATGTCCGTCGATCCGCGCTTGGCCGTCGTCACACAGCTCATGGATCAGGCGATTCACCTGCTTCCGATCCAGTCGGGTCAGCGTGCGAACATCCGCGTTCGTGAGAGGATCCTCGTTTCGCTGGTGCCTCTGCCGCATGACGCTCAACACCCTCGTCTTCAGCGCTTCCCAGTCGAGGCGGCGGTCGCGCTCGGGGTGGCCGGGGGCGGCTAGGCGGGCGTGGACCTCGGGGCGGAGGGTCCAGTAGGTGCCGCGGCCCGTGCCGATCGGCGTGGGCCGGCGCTGGAAGCTCGGTCTGGTGTCGGAGCACCGAGTCGCTGTCGGCGCCCGAGAGTTGGCAGATGGAGCCGACCAGCGAACGCTCGAGGCTCTCGGTGAGATACCTGCGCCGGAAGAGCTCCACCGGGCCCCGATAGCCACTTGAGCCTCTCCCGATCTGGACCTGCCAGAGGCGGCTTGCTCGTATCGCGCGCTCGACCCGTCCTTGCACGGATTGAGCATCAATTCTCTCCCTCGAGGTCGGGGATCTCCTCGGGAGGCACCCACTCGACGTGGCCATTCCGCCAGATGGCGACTGGGTTCCCGGCCAGCTTATGGTCCCGAAGCGCCTCTCGCACGGCCTGCTGGAGCGCCCGCAAGGCTCGAGGCAGATCCTCGACCCGCTCGGCCGGTGTGAGGTTCGAATCCGGAATGTGAGTCATCGCGCATGCTCCTGGAGCTTCTCCCAACCGCTCGGATCGATCACGGCGAGAGAGCGCCCCGAGAACTGGGAAGCAATCAGCCTTGGACCCGACAGATCGGAGTTGTCGTATGCGGCCCAGCCATCCACGGCGTGCCGATAGCCGTTGAAGAGGTTCCTCAGGCCCTTCGAGTATCTTCGACGTACGACGTCCTCGGGGACGTCGTGACCGCCACGGCGCACGCGCTCCGCCACGCGCGCGACCGCCAGATCAGCCGATCGCAGCGCGAGGAAGATCAAGTGGGAATGATAGCCGTCACCGCGCAGCGCGCGCAGCCAACGCTCGTGCCCCCGCCCCGAGATCGTCGTCTCGAAGGCAAAATCTCGCCGCTGGTCGGCCAAGTACCGCAGCCGGTCCAGCATGATCCTCCCGGCGGCCACCGCGGCAGCCTCGGGGCGGTAGGCGGACAATCCCTGGGCGATCACGTCGGCATTGACGAACTCCTCGACTGCGTAGGCCCCTCGAAGTAGACGTGCCGCGCTGGTGCTCTTTCCGGCACCGTTCGGTCCAGCGAGGACCACAACCAGCGGAGTGCGCGTCGCCATTCGTCAATCCTCTCCGAAGAGACCGGACTGGTTCGTCTCGGTCGGAAGCGGACCGGTGGCGGCAGTTTCGCGAGCGAGTCGGTCGATCGCGGGCCAGCTCTGGTCGGGGGCGTTGTAGGCGAGGGGGTGGTCGGCCAGGAGGATGTGGAGGGCCGGTCGAGGCAGCATGGATTCGTAGAGAGCCGTGATCTGGTGCGGCCAGGGCTGAACAAGCGACGTGTGGACGGCAGGGGGGGGATCGAATCTCTTGCCCGCCTGCTTCCAGAAGGGGCTCCAGGTAGTTCTTCCGGGATCAGCGCTGGCGAAGATCTCCCCGGCACAAGACACTCGAATGACACGGGGAATGGCGCGGCTCCGTTCCCGACACCATTCAGCGCCAGAAATGGGGCCTGGAATGGCGCAAACAGCGGAGGCGCTCTGGTCGAAGTCGAGGTCCTGTCCCTCGAGCTTGCCTTTGGTGTGCTGCTCGAGCTCGTCGAGCAGCTCTTCGATCTCCGTGACTCGGCGCATTCTCTTTCTGGTGGCTCTTTCCTTTACTCAGGACGATCCGTGCGGCGGACGGTCAGCAGATCGCCGTCGGCCACCGCTCGAAGGTCGCCCTCTTTCAGTGTGACCAGCGCCTCGGTCCGTCCCGAAGCGCTCATGAACTCGACCTCGAAGGTGCTCGGCTCGTAGACCTCGACGATGGAACCGAGATCGCCCGCACGCAGCCCGTGCTCCGGGAGATCGCGATTCAATACCACGGTATCCAGCTTCTTGAATCTCGCCATGACGTTCATCCTCGATAGGCGGTGACCAATCGCGGAGCAGCTTCTCCATCGAGTGACTTCCGCCTGCCGGGTCGGCTGTTCGCTGATTCCACCACGCGAGACTTGACTCGCGCTTCGAACCTTCCGATGCTCGCGATGAAGGCTCTGCCCAGGGGCGGCTTTCGGGTGGCCCTGACGGCCTTGCCTCCTCTTCCTTTCGGCTCAGCTAGTTTGCCGATCGACGCGGGCACAGGCCAGGATCGATCAGGCATCGCGCCCGCTGCCGCGGGGTCGTGCTGGGCTGGGCCAGCGTTCAAAGGTGCTGCGCCTCTCATCCCTCGCCCTCCTCGTCGAGCCGGCGCCGGCCGGCGTCGGTCGTACGGTAGCGCTGCTTCGAGCTGCGTGGCTTGTCGGGGATCGTCATCTCCAGCCAGCCGGCTTCCAGGAGGGGACGCAGCACTTGGTCCCGGAACTTGGTGCGGTCGGACCGGCTACAAAGGTGCATCAGATCTGCTACCGAGGCCTCATCTCCTGCTGCACCAAGCACTTGAACTTGGTGCCGACTTAGTGCCGACTTGGTGCCAACTTGGTGCCTCGCGGGACCGATCCGCGCCCGGAAGGTCACGACCAGCGCAGTGCCCCGCTCCTCGAACTCGGGTGGCTCCACTCCATACCGCTCGCACTCCTCGATCACTCGGTTCGTGCCCCGGCCCCAGGCTTCGACGGCCCCTGTACGGTGGAACGTCTCGGCGATGAGCGGGTTGCGGAGAACCGAGTGATGCGGGCCCGACAGCATCTCCGCGGTCAATCCGGGAAGTAACGTGCCCGTGCTCGCGATCTCGATGCGATCGTCGAAGATGGCGACGGAAACGTGACTGCCCGGTTGCGAGTAGTCGCGGTGCATGACCGCATTGAGGATCACCTCGCGAAGCGCCTCGGGCGGCACGGGCAATCGATCCTCTCGCTCGATCTTCCCCGGGGGGAAGTGAGCGGCGAGCGGGAGCGTTCGGTCCAAGAACGCCAGCGCCTCGTGCACCATCGCGAAGGCGTTCATGTACTCCTGCTTGTTGTCCAGGATGTCGCCCGTGATCTTCGTTCCCCGGAACCGCCCCAGCTTGAGCCGCCCCTGCGGATAGTCGGGTAGGAACTTCGTCCCGTACAGGATCTGGGCGGCCTGCGTCAGGTCGCCGTCGCGGATCAGACCGAGTCGCTCGAGGATGTCCGCCGGATCCCGGCTCGTGCCGGCCGAGATGCGTCGCTGCTGGATGCCAGCCTCTCGCGTCCGGAGGATCTCCTCCCGATCGAGGTCTTCCAGTCGCACGCCCACTGTTGGCTGATTCTCCCATCGCTGGCGCGCGTGCGCGCGCTGCAAGAGGAGCGCCTCGTAACGTTCCTTCGGCATGCGCGACGTGGTCGAGTTGACGCGCTGGAAGGGTCGCCCGTCGTAGGTGAAGGGGATCGAATCCATCGCACGAGCCGCCTCGAGGACGATCACCGACTTCTTGGCATCGTCCACACGAATCCACTGCGTCTCGACCGGCGCCGGCGGATCGAATCGGTCGAGAACCCGCGCGACGTCTTGCTGTGTGGAGTCCGAGATCTCCTGCCCGACGATGTTACCGGTGGGGCTCACGCCAATGATCACACGTCCGCCTTCGCCGTTGAGAAAAGCGCACAGTGTCTCTCCGGCTCGCGAAAGCTGGGCGGTCGACTTCTTGAGCTCGAGCCGATCCGACTCCCCGCCCTTCACCACCCGCTGCAGCTCAGCGAGGTCCATCGAACCTCCTTTCGCCGCTCAGTCGCCGTTGCATCGCTGGCGCCACTCCCTCGACTGCCTTCACGCCTGCACCCTCTCGCCACGGTGGATGTTCTCGAGCCAGGGCTCGGGGACGCGGGCGCGTTGGCCCGGCGAGATGAGGGGGATCTCTTTGCCGTCGAGGGTCGGGAGGTCGGTCTGGGCGTCCTGGGGCACGAGCACCCAGACGCACGGGCATTGGCCGGGCGGCCGGACTCGTCGCGTAGGCGCTCGAGTGCGTTCATCTGGTCATGGCGGGCCAGGAGACCGGCGTGGACCTGGAGCCCCAGACTCTCAGACAGGCGGAAGCGTGACTGCTTCGGTTTCTGGCTGATCGATTTCATCAGTAGATCGTGACCTCCAGCCCGTTCGACATCGACAGGCCCTTGATGGCTGCCCAGTCGAGGAGGCCGACTTGGGCGTTCAACGTCAGGCCGATCGGGGCAGAGCAGGGGACGGTCAATGGCAGATCCAGCGATCCGTTGCCGCCCAGGCCGGGCACGCCGCCGAGGACGATGTTCAGGAACAGCACCGGCGAGTCGACGAGGAGCGTGCAGCCCAGGACGGGGACGGTGGCTCGACCGGTCACGCCCAGGATCAGGATACCGGCGGCGCCGCCGCGGCCGTTCTGGATCCGCACTGTAGTCGTCTCGCACTGGAAGACGCAGGTCGAGCTCAGCTCGGGCACGAACCCGCCCGTTCCGGGGCAGCCGGTGCCGTAGGTGACCGACGTGCCGAAGCGTCCGCTATGGACGGTGGCGATCCTGTCTCCTCCGACGACGAGGTCGCCGTGACCATCGCCGTTCAGGTCGCCCGCGTCCGCTGCAGACCGACCCGTGAACGTGTAGAGCTGCGACCGATCGACTCCGGAGAAGACGTACACGACGTCGGTCCGCGTCGCGACCGCGAAGTCCGGAACGCCGTCGGCATCGAGGTCTCCGACCGCCGCAATGTGAGCCCCGAAGGCATCGCCCGGCGAGCCCGGGCTCAGCTCCTGAATCAACGAGCCATCGATACCCGAGAACAACTTCACCGAGCCCGCGGTGCTGGCCCCCGTGTACCAGGGAATCCCAACGGCGAGATCGGGTCGATTGTCGCCATCGATGTCGCCGATGCCGCAGACGGCGTTGCCCAGGTGGTCTCCGGCCGGAAAGTTGCCGCTGAACCTGTAGATTTCGGTCCCGTCTCGCCCCGAGAAGACCTGTGCATAGCTCCTTTCTGGAGCGCCAACGATCAAGTCCGGATGCCCATCCGCGTTGAGGTCGCCCAAGCCGCTCACCGACTCGCCAAAGTAGGATGTCCCCGTTCCCGCGAGTGTAAATAGGACCGAGCCGTCCTGACCGGAGAAGAGAGTGACGGCCCCATCTCGCACTCCAAGCGGCTTGCCCAAGGGCTCCCCGACGAGGAAGTCGTCGTGGCCGTCCTTGTTGACGTCCCCGGCACCGCTCACCGACTTCCCGAAGTAGGTGTACTCCGCGGTCGCTGTCAGTGTGTGGAGGATCGAGCCGTCCAGGCCCGAGAAGACGAGCACCTTCCCGGTCGGAAAACCGGAAGCCGGAAGCGCGACACCGACCACCACATCCGGGACACCGTCCTTGTTCACGTCCTCGGCGCTGCTCACCTGAAGACCCGCTTGCACCATCACCCCGCTGTTCAAGGTGTGGATGACGGAGCCGTCCAGGCCCGAGTGCACGGTCGCTGCGAACCGATTCGTCACCGCGAAGTCGGGAACCCCGTCCTGATTCACATCCCCGAGCCCGTCGACCGAGACGCCGAAGTACGAGTCATCGATCGGGTCGGTCACCTCGAGCAGCTCACATTGGGCGAAGGCATCGCCAGCAGCGAAGAGGGCCGCCAAGACGGCCGTGAGCAAGGTCCAGACAAGCCGATAATCGGATGCGCGATTGTTCTGGCGATGGGAGACCTGGATCATCTTGAATCCTCCTGCTTGTTTCGCGCCGGGTTCATTTTCTCTGGGCTCCGGGCTGTCAGGGCTCTTTCTCGAGCTGATGGAAACACCGCATCCGTGCTCTTTGGATCGAGGGGTCGCTGCAGGTCAGAGGTCGGGTTCACTCTTGGAACTCGATCCCTGTAATCAAGGCGCTGACCGAACCCTCTTTCCACTCAGAGGGCACAGACTTGGCTGAGTAGAACTTGCCGTTCTCCATCTGCCAGACGTATCCGGGCTTGAGCGGCTTGTTGTCGCCGAGTGAGAAGCTGGACACCGATACCGGAGCGTAGCTGTCTTCCGCGATGACTTTGCCTTGAGCATCCTTGAAGAAGACCGTCACCTCGACTCGGCTCAAAGTGCGGTCGCCCTTGTTCCTGACCTTGAAGAGCACGCCGGGGACTCGACCGTTCAGGAGCGAGTCCATGTACTTGGCGTCGATTTCGTAGAGCTCGAGGAACGATGCGATGTACTTGCTCTCAGGGCTGACTCCGCCGCTCTCGGTACCTGAGCGACTAGCCTCCGAGCCCGCCGTGTCCTCGCTAAAGCTGATGTCGGTGATCTTGGCTTCGACGTTGCCGATCTCCCACTCGGAGGGCACGGACTTGGCCGAGTAGAATTTGCCTTTCTCCATCTGCCAGACGTAACCTGGCTTCAGCGGGCCAGAGTCATCGAGGGAAAAGCTCGAAGTACTGATCGGCGTAAAGGTCTCTTCGGCGATGATGTCGTTCTGAGAGCCTTTAAAGAAGACGGTAACTTCAACACGGTCCAAGGCGCGAGTGCCCTTGTTCCGAAGCTTGAACTGGACACCCGGCATCTCACCTTCGAGCGCCGACTGCATCTTCGAAGCGGATACGTCGTAGAGCTCGACATGCTCGGTAATGTAGTTCTCTTCTTCGACCCGGCGCTCTTCCTCGATCCGCTTGACCTCGAGTCCAATTCGTTCCGTCTCGTTCGCGATGGCGACAGTTGTTCCGCCAGTCGAGAGGAGGGGGATCACCAGGGCAATCCCCGAGAGTACTCCGCCCAGGATCGGAAGGGCGGCTCCACGAAAACCTTTGAACAGGGCTATGAGGACGCCGATTGCAGCAAGCGCTCCTGCAAGCACGGCAACCGGTATAGCTAGGAGCCCAAGAAAGGGAACCCAGCCAAAGAGCAGAGCCAAGACGGCCAAGACAACGGAGATGATTCCAAGAGTCAGAGACACGGTGTTCTTCGTCGTTACCGAGACTTCGTGTGGCTGGTTCATCGCAAGTTCACTCTTTGGTGTTTGGTGAGCTACTCGGTAGCTCCAGATTGGAAGGCCGGGTTCGAGTGCAGCTTTCTTGTCTTCTTCAGGAGTCTCTAGTCTTCCGTTTCTCCTTGGCTGGAATCCCCTCCACTCACGCCTGCACCCTCTCGCCGCGGTGGATGTTCTCGAGCCAGGGCTCGGGGACGCGGGCGCGTTGGCCGGGGGAGATGAGGGGGATCTCTTTGCCGTCGAGGGTCGGGAGATCGGTCTGGGCGTCCTGGGGCACGAGGACCCACACGCACGGACACTTCTCCGGGCGGCCGGACTCGTCGCGTAGACGCTCGAGCGCGCGCATCTGGTCGTAGCGGGCGAGGAGGCCGGCGTGGACGAGGAGGACGCCGGCTTCTCTCTCGAGCAGGCGATTGGTCACCGTGCCCACCGCTTCGCGGGCAAGGTGGACGAGGTTGCGCCAGTCGGGCGTGATCGGCTCGGCGCCGTCGGCTTCCTGCACCACCGACCAGGCGACCTGGTGCTCGCCGGCGAGGCGGCGGAGCTCGGTGATGATCTCGCGGTCGCCCGAGACGCGCTCGAGGTCGAAGCGGCGGAGGAGCTCCTGCTCGCAGCGGCGCAGGGCGCTCGGTCGGACGCTCAGAACCAGGAACGCCCCTGACTTGCGCGCGTGGACCAGCCTCGCCTCGAAGTCCCTCGCCTCGGCAGCGCCCGGGTCGAGGTCTTTGACCGGCATGCGTCGGCCCTGGACCGTGGGGCGGCGGGGCAAGATCGACGAGCCCGAGGTCGTGTTCAGGACGCGGACCTCGCGGTGGTAGCTGCTCGTCCTCGCGTCCCAGCGGACGTCGAAGCCGGCTTCGGCCAAGAGCCCGTCCAGCTCGGGCCGGTCCGGTAGCGGCGCCGCCTCGGGGTACCTCGCCGCGACTCGGCGCTGGACCTCCTCCGGCCGGAACTCCGCTTGTCCCTGCTCGCCGCCCAGCCCGCTCAAGGCACCCAGGCTCAGGCGCAGCGCCCGCGCCGCCGCCATGCCTCTCGGATAGAGCTCGCCTTTCGCCGACACCGCCGCTCCCTCGCTCGCCCTCGCCGCCAGGCGCAGCAAGCGATCGGCACCGGCGGGTGAGAGCTCCTCAGGCAACGTGGGCGGACGCACGAGTCGCAACCGCTCGAGCGCACGCACCGGCGGCAGCGGCGGGTCCTTCTGCGCCAGCTCGTCGGCTTCCTTCCCGAGGCGGACAGCCCAGGTCGCCAGCTCCGAGCTCACGGCCACGATCAGCCGCTCACTCTGCTCGCCCTTGCGCCGGTAGAGCTGGAAGCGTGGCTCGGCCAAGCCGTGCTCGGCCTCGAGCGCCGCGCGCGCTGCGGCGGTGGCGTGTTGGGGCTCCGGAGCCTGACCGCCGCTCGCGCGGCGAGCGCCCAGGAGCTCGGCCAGCTCGTCGGCCGTCATCACGCCGCCCGAAGATTGGAGTGCTTCGAGAGCGTCCTGGCGGAGCGCCGTGACAGCGGGATCCTTGAGCAGGCGCTTGCGCTCGGCCTGGAGCACCTGCCCGACCCGGCCGCGGGTGATGCCGATCGAATCCGACAGCTCGGCCTGGCTAGGCCATGACGAGATCGCGGCGTCGTCCTCTTCGGGATGGGCGAGGAGCGCCGCGCGGACGCGGTATGGGTTCGAGCCGCCCTTGGGCCGGCGCCCGAGGAGTCGCTGGACGAGAGCCTCGAGGGGCAAGGAAGCGGGATCGTCGCCGCTGGTAGGCGCGACCTTCTCTTCGACGTCGGGAAACTGGTCGCGCAAGGAGGCGATCGTCCGCACCAGTTCGTCGCGAGTCTTCTTGCCCACCCCGCGCATGAATCGGATCTCGCCGATGGGCAGCTCGAGGAGCTCGCGCACGGTGGTGACACCCACGCGATCGAGCGCGTTCTCGGCGCGCGTGGAAAGAGCGAGCATGGCGATCAGCGTGTCGATGCCGACGTCGTCGAAGAGCAGCTCGCGTTGTTGCCCCTTGGAGTCCTTCTTCTTCGTCGCGGCCTCGGCACTCTCGAAGGCGTGACGCCAGGCGCGCAGCATCTCCTCGGCGTTGTCGAAGCGCTGCTTCGCGTCGCGGTGCAGCGCCTGCTCGAAGAACGCGACCAGCGGCTCTCGCACGCGCGCCTCGAAGCGGTCGGCCTCGAGAGCGAGCTCCGCCTGGGTCGAGGCGGGATCCGAGCGCCCGTCGCCCCACTTGGGCAAGACGCCCGTCGCCATCTCGTACAGCGTGACGCCGGCCGAGTAGTGCTCGGCCTGCACGTCCCACCTCGCCGGCTTGCGCAGCGGCAGGAACGGATCGAGATAGGCGGGCGTGCCAACGCCGATGTCATCGTAGGGAGCGCGGGAGAGCGAGAAGTCGAAGAGGACGAGCTGGAGCTGCTGCTTGTGGAGCGAGCGGATGGCGAGGTTGTCAGGCTTGATGTCGCGATGGGGTACACCGGCCCGTTCGAGATAGGCGAGGCCCGAGAGCAGATGCTCGCCGAAGCGCTCGAGAAGCTCGAGCCCGAGGCTACCCTCCTGGCGGAGGCGCGCCGCGAGCGACTCCTCCCCGGCCTTCTCGAGCAGCAGCGCCACGCGCCCGCCGAGCTCGAGGACCTCGGTGAGCCCGACGACGTACTCCGAGCGGAGCTGCTCCAGCACCTCGCCCTCTTGCCGCAGGCGATCGTTATCCTCTTCCTTCAGGGCCACCTTGAGGACGTGGTCTTGATCGCCGCGGCGGACAAGCAGCGCCTTGGCGGTCGAGCCGGAGCCGAGCACCTTGACCACCTCGAGGCCGTGGGCGAGTCGGTCGCCGCGGCGAGCTTGAAGGGGCTCGACGAGGTCGTCGGTATCGGGTGCAGTGAGCTCGTCCTCGACGTCGCTGAGCAGAGAGAGGAAGTCCTCGGCGGACTCGATGCGATCGAGGACGTCGGGCGCAGTGCTGGCGGCAATGAGCTCTTGCAGCGCGGGCCCAGCGCCATCGAGCACGTCGGAGACGCGAAGCCCGTTCTGCTGCGCGAGCTTCTGGGCGAGGGCGGCGATGTCCTCGGCGGGCGGCTTGCCGGTGAAGAGCCGGTAGGCGATCGCGCCGAGGGAGAAGACGTCGGCCGCCTCGGCGGTGGTGTCCAGGCCCTGACGCGCCTCGGGCGCGGTGTAGACGAGGGCCGACTTGTCGGCGAGGCCGCTGAGGTGCTGGGTGCCGCCGAGGGTCGAGGCGGACTCGCGGCGCGAGAGCTGCCAGTTGTAGACCTGAACGCGGGGCAGTCCGTCGTCGCCGGGCCGGACGAGGATGCTGGCCGGCGAGAGGGCGCGGTGGACGATCTTCTTGTGATGGGCGTAGCGGATGGCATCGCCGAGCCCGCGGAGAATGGCGAGGCGCGCATCCGCGGTCAGCTCTTGTCCGTGGGTGGTGAGGTAGTGGTCGAGACGGACGACGTCCGGGTCGTCCCGGAAGAGGAGCGCGGGTCCGTACTCGTGCTCGCAGAACTGCTCGACGGTCAGGATGCACGGATGGTCGAGGCTCTTGAGCGCCCGGTACTCACGCTCGGCCGCTCGCCGCAACCGCTGACGCTCCTCCTCGGAGGCGGCCTCGACGAAGAGGTAGCGCCGGATGCGCGAAGTGATGCCCTCGAGTGAGGCGTGAGTCCCGCGGTGGTCCTGGTAGCCGGGTCCTTCCTCGAGCAGATCGCCCAGCACGTACTCGCCGACGCGGCGGGCCTTCTGGGACGGCCGGATGCCCGCCTGCTCGATGGCGCGACCCAGGGCCTTGGCGAAGGGTTTGTCGATCGACGTGCGGACGGTGGGCTCGATGCCCGCACCCTTGCGGTCGATCATCGCGGCGAGGATGCCCGGGCGCTCCTGCCCGTCCTCGGTGACCCGGTCGCGCAGGAAGATGCGATCGCGGGCGGTGCCCTGGAGCTGGCAGTCGACCTGCTCGGAGGAGAGGAAGACGACGGCCTCGACGAAGGGCATTCGGTGTTTGGCGAGGGCCGGCTGCTTGGCGAGGAGGCTCTTGAGCGCCTTGGCCTTGGTGTTGGTCAGACGGAGGGGGTTGTCGGTGGCGAAGCGGCGGCCCTCGTGATCCCAGACCCAGGAGTGGAAGTCTCCGGTCAGGGTGCCGGGCGCGCTCTTGATCTCGACCAGCCAGAGCCCCTGCTTGGTGAGGACGAGGGCATCGACCTCGTAGATCCGGCCACCGTCCGGAAACTCGAAGTTGGACCAGGCGCGGTACGGCTCATGGTCGGGTAGCCCGGCCTTCAAGAAGTCGAGCGCGCCTCGCTCGTGCTGGTAGACGGAAGGCGAGATGACCTTCCAGCGCTCCGACTTGGCCATCGCCCTCCCAATTCCGCAAGACGACCCACGAAGGCCGCCCGGCTTCCCCAAGCCGCGCGGTCTCTCGCTCACTCTCCGTCCGGTCCGCCAGGAGACCGGAGTATACCGATCGGACCAATGCCAAGGCAACGAGCGTCGATTGGATTCGGGAGGTAGCTTTCGGTATTGACAACTGCGGATAGGAACCAGAGCGTGAGGTCGGAGTCTCGGGCCCAGGAAAGACAGTCCTCGGGGGGACGAATTTGGATCGCGAGCGCGCTGAGCGAATCGTCGAGGAGTTCGTTGGGCGGAGTTGGAACTCGGCAACCTGGGACAACATGATCAAGCAGCCCACGCTCCGACCGCATGGGTGCCTGATCGACGCTCTGGGCTTGGATTGTCCCCAAGATCGCCGGGACGAGGTGGGTTTCTCAGCAGCCGGGGCACTGCGGGAGGCCTTCCCCGCCGAGTGCGGCTCGCAGGCCGCGTGGAAGACCAAGCGATGGAGTCGGGCCGAGCGCGACCGGATCATCGCAATCGTTGAGTCCGTCGCGCGAAGCGTGCTGGAGGCTGCGTCAATCTCGCGGGACTCTCCGGCGACAGCGGCGGAGCCGATCGAAGTCTGCGCCAACGGCTTCGTGCGATGGCGGCCGTTCCTCAGGCGAGAGCCGGTCAGCGACGAATCCGGTGTGTACGTGTTCAGTCACTTCGCGGACTCGCCGCCGCACGAGGTGGACGTCCTTGATGCGGCCGTCCTCTACATCGGCATGACCGATCGCTCCCTCCGGCATCGTCTGGTCGAGTTCGAAAACACCGCTCGCGGAGGGTCCGGTCATTCGGGAGGCTGGACTTACCGGGTCGAGTTCGCCCAAAACGACTTCGAGGCTGTGACCCGGTTTCCCGGCATCTTCGTGTCGTGGATCGAGTCGTCGACCGCGCTCCAGCTCGAGGGCAGGATGCTCGAGGAGTATCGTCAACGCTGGAGACAGTGGCCCCGACTCAACAAGAAGGGATGATCCACAGATGAATTGCGGCCGGCGTGCAGGAGAATGCCGGCCGGCAGTGAAGCGAGAGTTTGAACATGGGAGGGGACTCATGATGAGCCTGATAGCATTCCTTCTGCTTGGTTCTTTCACGACGCTGGCAACCGCAGGCAACGCGCCGGATGACCAACTCGTGTGGTCGACATTTCTCGGAGGTTCGGGGGCTGGCGGCGATTCGGCCTACGACTTGGCCATCGCGGTCAACGGGGACGTCATCGTCGTGGGTCGAACTCCTTCAGGCGACTTCCCGACCACGGCCGGAGCCTATCAGGAGAACCATCATGGCGGAGAGGACATCTTCGTCGCGGCCTTGTCGTCCGACGGCAGCACGCTGCGGTTTGCGACACTGATCGGCGGATCGGGCGTCGAGCGACCGGGCGGTGAGCTGGTCATCGGCGAGAACGGAGAGATCTGGATCGCAGGCGAGACGAATTCCGCGGATTTCCCCACGACGCCGGGTGCGTTCGATCGCAGCTACGGGGGCACACAGGACGGCTTCGTCCTCGCCCTGTCATCCGATGGCAGCACGCTGCTCTTCAGCACCTATCTCGGCTCGGGTGACGAGGACACGATCTTCGGTCTCGACCTTGCGCCGAACGGCAGCCCGACGGTCACGGGTCGCACGCGATCGACCGATTTTCCGGTCACGAGTGGCGCCTTCGATGAGAGCCACAATGGTGATATTGATGCCTTCGTGACGCAGCTCGATGCCACCTTGTCGAGCGTCGTCGCCTCGACGTTCTTAGGAAGCATCGGTCGAGAAGAGGGCTACGAGGTCCAGGTCGGCCTCGACGCTTCTGTCACGATCGTGGGCCGCACGCGTTCGGAATCGTATCTCGTCACGGTCGGAGCCTTCGATACGACCTATGGTGGCGGTCAGGACGCGTTCATTGCGCGGTTCGAGGCGGACCTGAGTGGTCTCCGGTTCTCGACGTACTTAGGCGGCAGCGACTCGGAGCTCGCGGACGACTTCTTCCTCGAGGCCGATGGCGCGGTGGTGATGCGCGGCTGGACTCGGTCTCTGGACTTTCCGACGACACCGGGAGCCTTGCAGACTAGCTTCGCCGGCGGGGAGAACGACGCATACATCGTGCGGCTCGACTCGACGGGGAGCACGCTGCTCTACTCGACCTATTTGGGCGGCAGCGGGAACGACATCGCGTACGCCATCGCGCCTCACGGCCGAGGCGGCTTGCTCGTGGCCGGCTCGACGCAATCAGCGAACTTCCCGACCACGGTGGGGGCCTTCGAGGGCAGCCTTCAAGGCGACTTCGATGCCTTCGTCACCTGGATCGCACCCTCCGGTGAGCGATTGCTGTACTCGACGTTTCTCGGAGGTGGGCTGCAGGACGTGCTCGCGGCGATCCGGCCGTTGGACGATCACCGGTTCCTACTGACGGGCGATACTCGGTCCTTCGACTTTCCCGTCACTACCGGTGCGTTCGATACCACCCACAACGGCGGAAACGAAGACGCGCTCGTGATGCTGTTCGAGCCACCGATCGCTTTCGAGGTCGAGAGCATCGAGCCGAACCGAGGCCCTCATGCGGGAGGCATTCCCGCCACGATTCGCGGCTTCGGCTTTGATCCTGCGTCGCCTCCCGTCGTGCTGTTCGGCGGAGTCCGTGCCACCGACGTCACGGTCGTCGACATCGAGACACTCGAGGTCACGGTGCCGCGCTCGGCGAACCCGGGCCCGATCTCGTTTGGTGGCATCGCGCTCCTGCCAAGCGTCTCGGTCGACGTGACGGTCGTGAGCTCATCCGGTTCGCGCACGCTCGAGCGCGCCTTCACTTTCACGAACAAGCGGTGACGGCGATCGTCTTGGCGACCCAGGTTCGTTACGCGGCCTGCGCCTTTTCCACGTACGACTTGAACTCGGGGTAGGTCTCGAACTCGCGGCAGAGCTCCTTCCACTCGCGTCGAATCAGTGGCGAGCGAAGGGTGCGCTCGAGCTCGGCTTTCCATATGCGCCAAATGCGGCCCGAGAGGTAGCCGCGCTCCCAGAGGTAGAACTCCTCCGAGCAGAGATTCAGGTAGCGCAAGATCGCAAACGTCAGCTCTTGGCTGGACTCGGGCGGGTCGCCGGACAGGGCGAGCCGAGCGCCGCGAGCGCTCGTGGGGAAGGCCTGCATGACCTCCTCGTAGCGCTGGGTGTACTGGAGGAAGAGCTGCGCGTTCATCTGGCGTCGATAGATCACGGTCGCGGCCAGGAGCCCGATGGCTCCTGTGGCGGTCGACACCAACGTTCCGACCTGGACCCAGAGCTCGAGGTTCATGGGCTGCTCCTTCGGTCTCGGCTCGGCGGCTGCTCGGCGCCGCTCCGCCGAACCGAAGGAATGCGGCTCCGTCGAACGCATTCAATCGCCGTAGACGATGACCTCCTTCTGCTGGTAGATGCCGAAGAGAATGCTCAGTGTGTGGAGATCGGCGTAGTAGACCTTCTTCAGCCCCTTGCGCTTCGCCGCATCACCGATCGCGTTGCTCGCCCATTCCGCGCGAAGCTGCAGTCGCGTCAGTGGCTCTCGAATCTGGTGTCGATCCAACGTGACACGGCGAGTGCCAATCGGGGTGCCCTTCATGTTCGTTACGAGCGGCTCGGTCGTCACGTTGACGATCAAGCCACTCAGGCAGCCGGGCAAGGTGACGGTCGCCAAGAGCAGGAGCAGCGTCACGTGTCGGCTGACCTGTTGGTGCAGACGCTCCATGATCAATCTCCGTAGGCGATCGTCGTCGTCTCGGCGTAGACGAAGCCCAAGATGACAAGGATTTCACGATCGAGATGTCGAACCGTGGTGATACCTCCGTTCTCAGCGGCTGCCTTGGTGCCCGCGTCACCCCAGGAGACGAGGCCGAGAATCGAGCGGGACGTCGATTCTCCCTCGCGCGTGCCGAGCGTCGTCTCGTCGGTATCGGTGTCGAGCGGAATCCGGATGTTCGTGTAGACACAGCCGGTGGTAAGAACGCACAGAGATCCGAACAGGATCCCGACCAAGAAGCGCTTCATGGCTCTATTCTCCTTGTTTCGTCGTTGCGTAGTGGACTCGTGGCTCGACTGCAGCTCGTGAGGTGGGCGTCGTCAGGCTGTGCCGCGCAGGATGCTGCTTTCATCAATCGAATAACACGCTGCCGACGTTGCTGACGCTGATGAAGTCGCCGGTGGTCTCGTCTCGAGCGATGCCGCCGTCGAAAAGGCGGAGGCCGGAGGGGAGGCCGGGCGGGAGCCCGAAGCTTTGGGTGATTGCGCCTTCGCAGCCGCGCAGGGATGTGGTGCGGTGCTTCTGGGGGAGGGTGAGCCACAGCCGGAAGGCAATGTCGGGGGCGAGACCGAGGCGACGGCCGGTTCCGTCGGGGAGCTCGAGGCCTCCGCCGACGGGGGCTTCTTGGAGGCTGATGAAGACGGTTGCCAGGGTCTTGGGGTCCCAGACCGGTGAGCCGGCTTCGAAGGCGAGGCGAGTGCGTCCGCCCTTGTGTTGGAGGCGCGAAGACCACTGGAGACCGACCTCGTAGGCACCCATGTCGATGCGAGGGCCGATGACTCGGTAGTTCAGGCCGGAGGCATCGAGTAGGGGGAGAGTCAGGGGGGCGTCGACCTGGCCCGCATCGACGCAGGGCGACTTGCAGGACAGCCGGTAGTCGTCGAGCCCGAGGAACAGCGGATCGGCGTCGATGTTGCCGACTCCGGGTGCGCCACCCATGACGTTGGAGTAACAAATCTCGGCATCGGAATACTGGTCGGGCTCGTTGTTCCACAGGATCGTGGACTGAACCGAGGAGGCCCAAGAGCCCCCGCCCAGGCCGGCGGATCCTCGGGCGACATTGGCCACGATCGTGCAGGCGACAGCGCTCGAGTTGGAGACGCCTCCTCCAGCGCCTCCATTTGACGAGTATGTTTCGTTGGAAGCCAAGTGCGAATTGGCAACGAGCGTCACTGCGGAGGCGCCGCCGCCCAGCGCGGACCCTCGGAGATCGAATAGCGGGTCCGTCTCGACCGAGTTGTGGCAGATCACGCTAGACTCCAGGAGCGTCGCGCCGTGAACACCGCCCCCAAAGGCCGCGCCACCGGACCCTTGTCTGACAGTGTTCCCACAGAAAAACGATCGGTATATCCGAACATCACTCTCCGAACAGCAGACGCCTCCTCCTTCGGCGCTCTGGCTAATCTGATAACCGGACCAGGCTTCGTTCCTCAGAAAGGTGCAGTTCGTGATTGTCGCATCGCTTCGGAAGAAGAAGACCGCTCCACCGAAGCCGGCGGATGAGTTCTCTTCGAACGTGCACTCCTCGAGGCGGCAGTCGTTCGAGTTGAACGCAGAGATCGCTCCGCCATAGCCGAAAAAGCTCCTCTGGCCGCCCACTGTGTTGCTCCGAAAAGCGCATCGAGTCGCGGTGATTGCGCCATACGTGAGTGCGATGGCGCCACCCCAGTGGGTGTAAGCGGCACGGTTTCGCTCAAAGCGGCAGTCGACGAGATGGAGCGTCGAGCGAGTTGCGTTGATGCCACCGCCGCCGCCTCCCCCAAAAGAGATGCCGTCGGTCACGCAACAGTCTTCAAGTGACACGGTGGAATCACGTATCTCCATGATTCCGCTGTTCGGGCCACCACTCGAGCGAAAAGTGAGGCCCGTGAACCGAAGGTCCCGACTGCCCGACGCGGTCAGAGCTGGAAACCCACCCGTGATGACGGCCTCTGCAACTCCCTCTGCCGCCCGCATCGAGAGGGACTTCTCGAGAACGCTCAGAGATCCTTCGTAGGTACCGGGTCGGATGAGGATCGTGTCCCCATTGGACGCGATGTCGATGGCGTCCTGGATCCGGCAGAACGGGCTCTCGCTCGATCCGTCGCCCGGGCACTCCGGGTTGTTGACGTCGACCCACAAGTCCGCGGCGTTGGCGCTGGGCTGAGCCAGCAGCCAGACCAGAAGGACCGTCACGGCGCACCGGTGAAACATGGCTCTCCCTCCATGTCAGCGACCCCTGCAACGAGGTGGGTACTCAGACATCTCATACCGTATGCCCCGAGCGCAAGATGCTGTTCTCTGAGTGATCGCCTGATCGACCTCCCCGTCCTCGGAGACAGGGGCGAGATCCTCGGAAGAAAGGTTCTCAATGGCGCGGGGCGAAGCACCGGCCGGCGCGTTTCCATCTCCGGGGCGGGGAGCGAGCCGGCGCCAGCCCCAGGATTTTCCTTGTAACGCCTACTGGGCTCTGGGCGATACTCGTCGGGGGCGTCGCTGCCCTTCCAAGACACGTGCCTTTTGAGTCGACCGGTCCAAACAATCCAGATCCAAGATCTGGCAAG
>JAJDCO010000093.1 GCA_029260795.1 Planctomycetota bacterium
ATACCCTCTGACGCCAAACGCGTGATACAACAAGCTCGTGGACATGTTCCGTCTCCTTCTGAAGTCGTTGAACAACTCCAGATGAGACGGGCATGTCCACCTGATAGCAACCCGTTTCCGTACGCATCAGCCGGATGAACCAGAAGGCTGTTTCCGATGACGGGCGAGAGCTGGACAGTGTGGAGGAAACCGATCTGATCGAGCACCTCATGAGCTGTCTCACGAGCCACGAGACGGAGCTCCTTCACCGCCTGCACCGGAAAGGCTGGACGTACGAGGATCTCAGCGCCGATTACGGCGTGCGGGAGAGCACGTTGAGACGAAGGTGCTCCCGGGCCATCGAGAAGATCCGAAGAAAGTCTGTCCCAGATCGAGGTCGATGAGCGTCTTCAGAATACATGCGCTGAGAATGAGTCTCTCGAGCCTCTTGTCGGCACGGTCGCAGCGCAGGCGTAGAGGAGCGAGCTCAGTCCCCCTTTTGACTCCATTGCCAAGGATTGGAACGATAACGAGCCGACCCAATATTATCGGTCGACCATCGCATCAGTTGATTCAGGTCTCCTCCTCTAGGGAATTGATTTCTTGTTGCGAACCAGAGACGCCATCAGAATGGCCTTATTGTTCTCTGATCTGGTTTACCGACGCTTCAGAAGGATAAGTTCCGATGCGTAAACTTCGGACCACTACGCTCGCAGTCGTCGCCATTACCCTCACGCTGTGCTTCAATCTTGCAGCCACGCCCCCACAGCAGCTCTGTCAATTCCGAGAGCAGCTCGAGACTCACCCGGAGGTGTGCTTGACGTATGTCGGCGAATGCGGCACGCCCTGCTGTGCCCATCGTCACGCGGCTGTGCAGTACATGGATTGCGAGAACGACTTCGCACCGACGGACTTCTATCGCGCAGCGGCCCCCACCGTGAAGCACTTCCAGAAGAAGGAGGCTACCTGCGATCCCGAATGCCAAGAAGGCCCTTGGGAAGAGGATGACCATACGTACTCATACTATGAGTGCAAAGACTGCGGCAGCTGAGTCGCCTCGCCTGTCCACCGGCCTCAGGGCACTTGACCGATGCCGAGCGGAGGGGGGCATCTTCCCCTCCGCTTTTCCCGGTCTGGCAGGAATCGACCTCTCGCTCGAGAAGGGAAGAGTCCCATGGCTATTGGAATACGTCATCTGCTGCTTCTGGCGTTCGGCGCTGCCGTGCTAGGCGCATCCCTGTTGGCTCTTGCGGGCCTGTTCAGTCAGGGAGAGAGCCCGACCGCGGGTGCCGGGATTGCTAAGGAGTCGGCTCGGCTGCGTCCCGCCTCGGCCCGGCCGGTCTCCGACGAAGGCCGACCAACCGGACTCGGAGCAGATGACGGTGACGTAGATGCTCAGCAAAAGGAATCGTCCGACGGGGCCGAGCAGACAAGAGCTGGCTGGAAGCGATGCCTGGAGCATCGAGAAGCGAAGGCGGGGTTGGCGCCTTGCCTCGCCGAGGTCGTGCCTTCGATGAGAGCGGACGAGATCGGACGCGCGATGTGCTCTGTTGACCTCGACTTCGCGAAGGCCTTGCTACTGGAAGCACTGCGGGGTCTGCCGCCCAATGAATGGCCGCTCTTTCTCGTCGAGGTGCGTCAGTCCTGCTCGTCTTACAAGAACACTCCCCTACTGCACATGGTCCTCGCAGGTCTCGAGCCAGACTTGGTGAAGGCCTTTCGAGGCAGTCTTGCTCCGCAACTACTCTTCGATGGCAGCTCCGACGAGGTTCTCATCGAGGTGGCTAGTTGGTTCATCAGGCAGGGTGATGAGGAGATGCGGCTATGGGTGGAAGACGGAGCTCGTGGTCTCTGGGGCGGAAGCAACAGGCAGCTGGTCCGGGCCTGTGCGGTAGCAAGCGCAAACCTGAAGGGCGCCGAGGCGAAGCTGGCATTCGCAGCATCGGTCATCTCCTCGAACGCTATTCCTGACGGGACCAGTCTTGGTAGCCTCGTGGCCGATACACTGACCCACGATTACGCTTGGCCAGACGGAGATCCCTGCCCGGCATTGATTTACATGCAAGCTCTGTTGGACGACCAGCGCTTTGCGCACAATGCCGCCGGAGTATTAGTCGATGCAGTTCCGCCACGATTTAGGGTGGGCGATCCGGCAGCGGCTCTTTGGGACGACGTACAAAGCGAGGCGAGGCGAATCGTCGGGAAGGCACGATGATGATGCGTGCCGCTGTGGAAGATGAGGAATGAGAGTATGTGCCGAGTGGTCGGATCACTTGTCGGAGATGTTCGCCTTGCCGGAATGCACGGGCGAGTAGTCCTGGGAGTGAAGGTCTTCCTCCTGCTTCTTACCGGAGCCTGCTCCGAACATGCAAACGATGCGACTCCCGCGCCACACATCGTCTTCGCGACTGACTCTGGGCGTAAACTGCGAGCAGAGATAGATCTCGAGACCATTTATCTTGGCGAGGAGGCAAGTACCGAGATAAGGCTTGAGAACAGGCTAGGTCAAGACTTGCAGCTCGTTCTTCATACGGACTGTGGATGTACGGTCATGGGTGTTCATGACATCAGTCTACCAGCCTTTTCTCGGAGAGCCCTTCCGGTGGGTATGCTCGGGTCGAGAGTGGGCAATCGAAGTAGTACAGTCGAAATGAACGTCGTTGGGCGGGCTGGCGTCGGTTCAGCAAAGGTAGCACTCCGAGCGAGGGTTCTTGACGAGATCCGTTTCGAGCCGGAGATCCTTGACTTCCCCGAGCTCAGGTACGGCGAACGTCCGCGAAGCGAGACGGTGCGAATCAGCGCGCATCGGATCAATGGCGCCGAGGTGTTGGGCGTCCTTGAATCGCCACAGTGGATTCAGGTGGCCCAGGTCGAGGGACCGGATGCTTCCGGCGCAGTGCCGATCGTGGTCACGGCCAGTCATGATCGCGGCCGCCCCGGTATGCGAACCGGCAAGATTGTGTTCGAAGTTAGTGGCCGGCAACCGCGAGCCGAGCTCCTTGTGCGAGCAGAGTACAAGGGGCGGGTTGAGTATCAGCCGAGGCACGTGGTGGATGCTGGGCGACTTTCGCCAGGAGATCCCCTCCAGCTCTCCGTGACCGTGAAAGGCGTCGCAAGCGCCGACTTTGAAGTCACGCATGCGGCCGCCCAGATATACGGCGTCGAGGAGGAGAGGCTTGAAGTGAGAGTGATCTCCTCTCCCGGAGTCAATGGACAGTTCTTGGTCTCCGTTTCCGCAGACTGGCAAAGTCTCCCGAGGGGACAATGGTTCGGATGGCTGGAGATCCAGACCAATCTACCGGAGGAGCCGGTCAGGAAGCTTGCGTTGCGGGGTGAATGCTAGCCCGGATATCTCACCGCTTGGCGCTCGAGGGCAGGCGAGCACTCTTTGGCCGTATCTTGAGACCAGATTCTGGGTCTGAAGGGTGGTCGTCGAGCCGGGATTGTCGGGGGCGCCGACTCTTTCCGAGCGGATCCCGCTTTCCCAGAACGCTGGCCAAGAGCGGATCGACTCGAAGGGCATCATGGTCGATCAGATAGGAAGACAGGGTCCCGACTTGGATGCTGCGGAACCGCGATCAGCCTGTGCACTGGAGACCTGGGCCGCGAGCTACGCGACACAAGGGAGGCTCTGTTTAGCCGCCCCCGCTGCAGCTAGGGCAGTGGGATAGGGGAGACGACGAGCTGTCCTGGCAGAAGAAGCGATCGTCGGGATCGGTTGCGACCCATCCCTTGATCTCCAGTTCGATGTTGTCGCAGTCTCGGTGGTCGTTGCTCGTGCTCTGGTTGTGGTCGGTGGCCCAAACATGCAGGCTCGCGTGCCCGTTGAACCACGAGTAACCCCCTCCGGTGAGCTTCACGTCCTGAAGCAGCATGGGTTGTCCGAGAGGCGACGCGTAGTTGCTGCTTGTATCGTCATCCAATAGGCTAGGGTATGAGACGTTGAAGTTGCCGTCCGTCCAAGTCCAACCCGGCAAGTCACCCATTCCATTCATCGTTACGCTGCCGCATACTTGAACGTGCGCTCCGACGGCGTGGCCATTGGCATCAAGTCGAATCATGGAATAGACGCAAACGTCACCCTTGTCGATTGCTGAGCAGTCGCTCCCGTCCACAACCAGGTCGCCACAACGGCAGCAAACCTCGAAGGCTTCAACGTCCGATCGAGTCCACCCATGGTCTCCGTAGAGCTCAAGTCGCGGCCCGGTCAGGACGGGCGGATTGGGTGTCTTGCCCGCGTCTTGAGCTGTCCAGACGGAGGTGTCGGCATGCCCGGAAGTCGATGCCGAACCGAAGTCGAAGTACATGGCTTCAACGAGGATCTTTGAGGGGTCAGCGTACATGTCATCAAAGTCGACTCAGGTAGCGTCCCCGAAGATGTGCATCTCGTAGAAGCTTGTTGCTGTGACGAAATCGCCGTTCGCGGCAGTTTGCCATTCGACGCCGGTCCGCCCCATGAACTCGAATTCAGCATCAGGGAACGTGGACTCCCAGCCAGTGACGATGTCGACGTCAATCTCGAAAAAGATCAGCCAGCCTTGGTCTCGATCAGCCGGATCGACGTCACAATAGGCCCCGTCCACGTGAACGAACGCCTTCCTAATCACGATGTCGATATCGCCAATGTCGGTGACCGTCCCTGAGCTGTCTGTGAAGACGTCTAGAGTCTCGGTGTTGTTGGAGTAGATTGGCGGAGTGCACCCGCCTCCGAGCTGGGCGCTTGCAATGCGGCTACCAAGGCACGAGCAGGCGAGAACCGTCGTTATCGAAAGAGCCAGGCGACGTTGCAATGTCTTCATGTCAGAGAACCCTCTCAGGGTCGTAGTTTTTCCGGGTGCTAGTCGTACATCCATGAGAGCGTCGAGTCTTTGAAGGCGAGAATGAACGGAAAAGCAGCAGAATACAGAATGACGAAGTATCCAAAGATCCGTTGGCGAGCGCTGGCTGTTGCTCGTCCGGAGTCTGGGTAGGCGGTGTAGACTCCGAGCAGGAGCATCGGGACAACCGAGAGCACACAGGGCAGAATGAGCGCCTTGAAGACCGCCTCAAGCGTGCTCATGACCGGATCCTGCGAGATCAGGCCTTGGTCGACCATCGGGACAGGCCATCGGTCGTGTATCGCGTGAAAGCGAAGCCCAGCTCCGTAGGCACACACGAACAGAAGCGCGTGGGCTGAGAGCATCGCCCCTGCAGCAACGAGCTTGTAGGCCTTCACGGAGAACCGACGTTCACAGAGCGCAGTCATGGTTCAAACAGCCTCCATCTCTCGCGAAGTGTAGGCCCCATTGTGGCGGGCCTGAGTATCTTTAGGCTTAGATCACCAAACGACAGTGCCGGCCTAGGTCGGAGGCAGCGTCACCGACCCAGCGTCTCGCTTCATCGCGTCGCGCACGCGTCGGGAGGGGGAGGAGGGGGCGTCACTTCCACTTGGGGTCGTCCCAGCTAGCGCGGCGAGGCGGCGGCCCGGAGTCGGTGACCCGCACAACTTCGATCATCCGGCCGTCCGCGTCGAAGGCGATCGACGCTTCCCAGACAGCGGTGTTTACCGGTGTCGCCGCGTTCCCGTGCTGGACTTCCGCGTACATCCACCGGTGGACCATCGAGCCGTCCGGATTACGAGTCGATTGGTAAGGCTTTGCCTGTAGCAGGTTGACCGCGTCTCTGAGAGTGGACTTGCCTGGTTCGAGCTTCTCTACTGCCGAGAAGTCGAACTTGACACCGGTCGTCGCGGCGACGCACCCGGCAAGAACTGCAATTGCAGGGCGATACCGTCACGCCGACCTCGCGAGGCGGGCGCACCTTGAGTGACGACGCCCGGATTCGACGAGCCCGAGCCCGCGATCGGTCTCCACGAGACCCGCCTCCCTACGTGGAAGGTGCCCAGCGGCCGGCTCTCGATCAGAAACTCCTCTTCGGACCCCAACAAAAAACCGCTAGAGTGTTGATCTGGTAGGCGATCTCACCCCGGTTCCGTACACATATCGCTACGTGTAGAGCAGCCGGCGCGGCACGCCGCCGAAGTGCTCGAAGGCAAGGACGTGGCCGCTCGGCGCCCGACGCGATCGAGTTGCTCATAAGTGAGCAACGTGTCCGTGATTCGTCATGACCGCTAAGTCTCCGTGTGTCCCGCGGGCTCCACATCGCTCTGGAAGGAGGAGCCCAGAAGGCTTTATCACTGGAGTACATTGAACACTCTCTCGAGACGATCGCAATCAGCCTGATCCGAGAAGCTCTCGAATCTCGACGCCGTCGGCTCTCGAAGATGAGGCCCGAGTCGCCATGGAACCTTCGAGAGAAACGGAATGCCAACGAACTCCACGATTCTCCTCTTCGGCGCCACGGGCGGCATCGGCTCCGTGCTTGCTCGCCAGCTCCACGAACGAGGCGCCCGGCTCTGGCTTGCTGCGCGTTCGGCCGACCGCCTCGAGGCGCTGGGTGCCGAGCTCGATGCGCCTTGGACCGCGCTCGACGTGACCGATTTCGAAGCCGTGTCCGCCTGCGCGAAGCAAGCGGCTGAGGCGCTGGGCGGGCTCCAGGGAGCCGTCTGCTGTGTCGGCTCCATCCTTCTCAAGCCCGCGCATGCGACGAAGCGCGAGGAGTGGGACAGCGTGATCGCCCAGAATCTCACGGCGGCCTTCTCGGTGCTCCGCGGCTCGGCTCCACTCCTGATGCGCCAAGACACCTCTTCGCTCGTTCTGATGAGCTCGGCGGCGGCACAGATGGGGCTGCCGAATCACGAGGCGATCGCGGCAGCCAAGGCCGGGATCGAAGGCCTCGTCCGAGCCGCGGCGGCCAGCTACGGGCCCCGGGGCCTGAGGGTCAACGCGGTGGCTCCCGGCCTGGTCGAGACGCCGCTCTCGGCTTCGATCACCCAAAACAACGCGGCTCGCCAAGCGTCCGAGGCGATGCACGCCCTCGGCCGAATCGGCCGGCCGGACGAGGTCGCGCGGGCGATCGCGTTCTTGCTCGACTCGGACAGCGAGTGGATCACGGGGCAGATCTTTGGAATCGACGGGGGACTTGCTAAAGTCCGCTCTCGGGGAAGGGCTTGAACATGAGCAGCATCGATCCGTACGCGGGCCGAGCGGCCGGGGTCGTCGAAGAGGTAGAGGCTTCTCACATGAGGGTTCTCGTCACCGGTTCCAGTGGGCTGGTCGGCTCTGAGCTGGCCAAGCGACTTCGCGGGCAAGGCCACACCGTCCGCACCTTGGTGCGCCGGGAAGCGAACGAGCGTCAGGGCGAGATCGCTTGGTCTCCGGCCGAGGGCCAGATCGCGGCGAGTGAGCTCGAAGGCCTCGACGCGGTCGTCCACCTGGCGGGCGAGAGCATCGCTGAAGGTCGGTGGAACGACGAGAAGAAGAAGCGGATCCTCGAGAGCCGCGTGCAAGGCACGAAGCTCTTGGCCGAGACGATCGGGAAGCTGAAGCAGAAGCCCAGTACCTTCGTGTGCGCCTCCGCGATCGGCATCTACGGTAGTCGCGGTGACGAGAAGCTGACCGAGGAGAGCGCGGCCGGCGAGGGTTTCTTGGCCGACGTCTGCCAGGCCTGGGAGAAGGCCTGCGAGCCGGCACGGAAGGCCGGAATCCGGGTCGTGAACCTCCGCATCGGCGTCGTGCTCAGCCGTGAGGGCGGAGCGCTCAAGAAGATGCTGCTGCCGTTCCAGCTCGGTGCCGGAGGGCGCCTCGGCAGTGGCCAGCAGTTCATGAGCTGGATCACGCGGGACGACCTGGTGCAGGTCATCCAGCACGCGATCGAGCACACGGAGCTCTCGGGACCGGTGAATGCCGTCGCGCCCGAGCCGGTCACGAACAAGGTCTTCACCCAGGCGCTCGGCAAGGTGCTGCATCGTCCGACCTTGTTCCCGGTTCCCGCACCCGCGGCCCGGCTCGCGTTCGGCGAGATGGCGGACGAGCTTCTGCTGTCGAGCACGCGTGTGGTGCCGGAGAAGCTGCAGGGCTCGGGCTATCAGTTCGCCTCTGCCGACATCGAAGGCGGCCTTCGGACCGCCTTGCAGCGCTGAGCGACGGCCGGCGTCGCACCGTTCCTTCAGAAGGCTAGCGCGCGGAATAATGCCCTTCGGCTGGTGACAATCTCCCAGCCCGGCGACCGAGCTCGCGGTCCGGCGAGCGGAATCCGCCACAAGAGACGCGCGCGCCGTCCTCGGGACGCCTGGCCTGAACTTTGCTCCCGAAGCATCCTTCACGACTCGAGACCCGAATCCCTCTACCCCAGCGCGAGTCATGGCGCAGATCTTCCCACCCGTCACGAACACCCTGGCCCGAGCCAGCATCTTCGGAGGAGTCTTCATCCTCGCGGGGCTGCTCTGGGTCTTCAGCACCGTCGATCGCTCGTCCTACGTGACGCAGGTCGGCGTCGTGCGTGAGCAGCCGGTGCCGTTCAGCCACCGGCGGCACGTGGCGCAGCTCGGTCTCGATTGCCGCTTCTGCCACACCAGCGTCGAGGACTCCGCTTTCGCCGGCATCCCGCCGACCAAGACCTGCATGACGTGCCACTCGCAGATCTGGCTGCAGAGCGAGATGCTCGAGCCCGTGCGCGCGAGCTATCGCACCGATCGCTCGATCGAGTGGACGCGCGTTCATGACCTGCCCGACTACGCCTACTTCAACCACAGCATCCACGTGAAGAAGGGAGTCGGCTGCGAGACCTGTCACGGTCGCGTCGATCAGATGCCCCTCATGTGGCAGGAGGAAACGCTTCACATGGAGTGGTGCTTGAACTGCCACCGTCACCCCGAGAAGTATCTGCGACCGCGCGACGAGGTCTTCACCTTCGGATACGAGGCCGAGGATCAAACAACGCTCGGAGCCTTGCTCGTCGAAGAACACGACGTCGCCGCGGCCACGACCCTCACCAACTGCTCGATGTGCCACCGATGACACCACCCCAGAAGCTCAGCTTGGCCGACGTTCGGACCCGACTGACACAAAAGTCTGGCCCGGCTTACTGGCGTAGCCTGGACGAGCTCGCCGGCAGCGAGGCCTTCGAGGAGCTGCTGCAGCGAGAGTTCCCGCTGCACGCCTCCACTTGGCCGGACGGCGTCAGCCGGCGTCGGTTCCTCCATCTGATGGGGGCTTCGCTCGCCCTGGCCGGCGTGGGGGCTTGCACCCGTCAACCGACCGAGAAGATTCTGCCCTACGTGCGGCAGCCGGAGCAGATCGTCCCGGGTGAGCCGCTGTTCTTCGCCACGGCGCTCGACTCGGGCACCGGTCCGATCGGCGTGTTGGTCGAGAGCCACATGGGCCGACCCACCAAGATCGAGGGCAACCCCGAGCACCCGGCCAGCCTCGGTGCGACCGATGCTCGCACTCAGGCCATGATCCTCGGGCTCTACGATCCCGATCGCGCTCAGGTCGTCATGAACCAGGGCAGCATTCGGAGCTGGGAAGCCTTCGCGACAGAGATGAAGACCCAGATGGCCTACCAGGCCACCCGATCGGGTGCCGGGCTTCGCATTCTGACGCCGAACACGACCTCTCCCACGCTCATCGCTCGCCTTGGCGATCTCATGAATCGCTACCCCGAGGCGCGCTGGCATGTCTCCGACCCGCTCGATCGGCGATCGGCACGCGTCGGCTCCGAGCTGGCCTTCGGGCGAGCGACCGCGGCCGAGCTTCGAATCGAGAAGGCCGACGTCCTCTTGTCGATCGGGTCCGACTTCCTCAATGAAGGAGCGGGACCGGTTCGGGCGAGCCGTGCCTTCACGGCCCGCCGGGTGCCGACCGAAGGCGGGCCGGGTCTGAATCGACTCTACGCGCTGGAGAGCACGCCGACCTTGACCGGCGCGCAGGCCGATCATCGGCAAGCGCTGCGTCCGGGTGAGATCCGCGAGGTCGTGCGCTTCTTGGCCAGCCAGCTGGGTCGCTTGCCCGAGTCGGCCGCTCGCCTTCCCGAGCGCGCCCGCTGGATCGGCCCGATGCTCGAGGACCTGAAGGCTCACCGGGGTCGCGCGCTCGTGATCGCCGGGGACGAGCAGCCGCCGGAGATTCACGCGCTCGTCCACGCCATCAACGAATCGCTCGATGCCGTCGGCAACACGATCGTGTACCGAGCGCCCGTCGACGCCGTGAGCACGGGCGGAGCTCGCCCGTTGGCCGAGCTGACGGCGAGCCTGGCCGCGGGTGAGGTCGAGCTGCTGTTGATCTTGGGCGGGAATCCCGTCTACGACTCGCCGGTCGACGTGGAGTTCGAGACGCATCTTGCGCGCGCCGGGACGACCGTGCACCTCTCGTTGACCGACGACGAGACGTCGCTGCTCTGCGATTGGCAGCTGCCGGAGGCACATTCTCTGGAAGCTTGGGGTGACGTGCGGGCTTTCGACGGCACCGTCACGTTGCAGCAGCCGTTGATCGCGCCGCTCTACAATGGCCGTTCGGCGCTCGAGGTCTTGGCGACGCTCGATGGCGAAGCTCGAGCCTCCAGCTACGAGCTCGTGCGCTCTCACTGGCGAGCGGCCTGGGGAGAGTCGGGCTTCGAGGCGCGCTGGCGTCAATCGATTCACGACGGGATCGTGGCGGACAGCCAGAGCGAGGTGTTGGACGTGCAGTGCGCGGACCTGGCCGAGCTCAAGCGCGATGGCGCGTACGCTTCTGGCGAAGCCGAGGGCCTCGACCTGCTGATTCGCGCCGATGCGTCGGTGCTCGACGGTCGGCTGGCGAACAACGGTTGGTTGCAGGAGCTGCCGCGGCCCTTGACGCGACTCACCTGGGACAACGCGGTGCTCCTGGCGCCCCGCACGGCCGAGCGCCTGGGGCTCGAGAACGAGCAGGTGGTCGAGCTGTCTTATCGAGGCCGCAAGATCGAAGCCCCGATCTGGATCCTGCCTGGGCAAGCCCTCGACTGCGTGACGGTTCACCTGGGCTACGGCCGCACTCGCGCCGGGCGCGTCGGCAACGGCGTGGGATTCGATGCCTTCCGGCTGCGGACCTCGGACGCGCTCGGTGGTGCGACCGGAGTGACCCTTCGGAAGACGTCGAAGCGCCATCGCCTCGCGACCACCCAGGAGCATCACTCGATGGAGGGGCGAGACATCGTGCGGCAAGGCACGCTGGCCGAGTTCCTGGCCGCCGAGACTGCACCAGAAGGCGGGGCGGCACTCGAGGAAGGCCACGGCGGTAGTCACGGTGGCGGCGGGCACGACTCGCTGTACCCAGATCGCAACGGCGACGGGGCGGCCTGGGCAATGACGATCGATCTGAGCAAGTGCACGGGCTGCAACGCCTGCACCATCGCCTGCCAGTCGGAGAACAACATCCCGATCGTCGGCAAGGAAGAGGTCGCGAACGGCCGCGAGATGAGCTGGATCCGCATCGACCGCTACTACACGGGTGACCTGGACGAGCCCGAGGCGGTGCATCAGCCGGTCGCGTGTCAGCAGTGCGAGAACGCGCCCTGCGAGCCGGTCTGTCCGGTGGGGGCGACCGTGCACAGCGACGAAGGCCTCAACGACATGGTCTACAACCGCTGCGTCGGCACCCGCTACTGCGCGAACAACTGTCCCTACAAGGTGCGCCGCTTCAACTTCTTCAACTACCCGAAGCAGACGCCCGAGAGCGAGACGCTGCAACGCAACCCCGACGTCTCGGTGCGATTCCGCGGCGTGATGGAGAAGTGTACGTACTGCGTGCAGCGCATCAGCGCGGCTCGGATCACGGCCAAGAAGGACGGCCGCGCGATCCGTGACGGCGAGGTCGTGACGGCCTGTCAGCAGGTGTGTCCGGGGGGTGCGATCGTCTTCGGAGACAAGAGCGACCCGAGCAGCGCGGTCGCCCGGCAGAAGGACGACCCGCGCCACTACGATCTGGTGCTCGGCCACCACCTCAATACCAAGCCACGCACGGGCTACCTGTCCCGACTGCGGAACCCCAACCCGGCGATCGAAGGGGCCTGAGGAAGCGGATGAGCGATTCGATTCGCGACGACGTGTCGAACGGACCGGTGGCGACCTCGGGGCTCCCCGTGCTCGAGCCCGGTCACACCTACTCGACGATCACGGACAAGATCAGCGAGATCGCGCTGACGAAGCGCACCTCTCGGCGTTGGCTGATGGGCTTCGGCATCGGCTTCACGCTGACGATGGTTCTCTTGTACTCGATCGCCGTGCTCCTGATCCGGGGCGTCGGTGTCTGGGGCCTCAACAACCCCGTGGGCTGGGGATTCGCGATCATCAACTTCGTGTGGTGGATCGGAATCGGTCACGCGGGAACGTTGATCTCGGCCGTGCTGCTACTGCTCAACCAGGACTGGCGCACCTCGATCAACCGCTTCGCCGAGGCGATGACGCTGTTCGCCGTCTCGTGTGCCGGCCTCTTCCCGCTCCTCCACATCGGTCGTCCGTGGCTCGCCTACTGGCTCCTGCCGTATCCGAACACGATGGCGGTGTGGCCGCAGTGGCGCAGCCCCTTGATCTGGGACGTCTTCGCGGTGACGACCTACGCGACGATCTCGTTGCTGTTTTGGTACGTGGGCTTGATTCCCGATCTCGCGACCATGCGAGACCGAGCCAAGAGCAGCTTCGCGAAGATCGTGTACGGGATCTTTGCGCTGGGCTGGCGAGGAGCGGCCCGGCACTGGCACCGCTACGAGACGGCGTATCTGCTGCTGGCGGGCATCGCCACGCCGCTGGTGGTCTCGGTGCACACCATCGTCGGCTACGACTTCGCGGTCTCGATCGTGCCCGGCTGGCACGTGACGGTGTTCCCGCCGTACTTCGTGGCCGGGGCCGTCTTCGCGGGCTTCGCGATGGTGCTGACGCTGGCCATCCCGATTCGAGCCTTCTACGGGCTGCAGGACTTCATCACCGAGCGGCACCTGCGCAACATGGCGAAGATCCTGCTCGCGACCGGTCTGCTGGTTGCCTACGGCTACATGATGGAGACCTTCATGGCCTGGTACAGCGGCAGCGATCTGGAATGGTCGCTGCTGATGAACCGGCTGTTCGGTCCCTACGCGGTGCAGTACTGGGCGCTGCTGTTCTGCAATGTGGTCGTGCCGCAGCTCCTGTGGCTTCGAAGCATTCGAGGCAGCACGATCGCGCTGTGGCTGATCTCGCTGGTCGTCGGCGTCGGCATGTGGCTCGAGCGCTTCATCATCGTCGTCACCAGCCTGCACCGCGACTTCCTGCCGTCGTCGTGGGGCATGTACACCCCCACGTTCTGGGACTGGTCGCTCTATCTGGGCACGATCGGGCTCTTCCTGATGCTGCTCTTCTTGTTCATCCGCTTCCTTCCGGTGATCAACATCTTCGAGATGCGCGTGCTGCTCGAGAAGAAGGAGCGCGAGAAGGAGGAAGGGGAGGAGCGCGCATGACCCCGCTCGCCTCGCCTCGGAATCGAGAGAACGACTGATGGAACGTACGCTTCCCCTCTACGGCATGCTGGCTCGCTATCCGGATCCCGACACGCTCGTCGAGGCCGCCGAGAAGGCGACGGCCGCCGGATACACCCAGATGGAGGCCTACTCGCCGATGCCGATCCACGGCTTGGCCGAGGCGATCGGCTTCCACTCCAACCGACTGCCTTGGATCGTGCTGCTGGGTGGCATCGTGGGTGGTTTGACCGGCTACTTCCTCCAGTACACCACGGCCGTGATCGACTACCCGCTCAACGTTGGCGGCAAGCCCAACCATAGCTGGCCTCAGTTCGTTCCCGTCACCTTCGAGCTGACGATCCTCGGAGCGGGCTTGGCCGCAGTGCTGGGCATGCTCGCCCTCAATGGCCTGCCGAGACCGAACCACCCCGTCTTCAGCATCGACGAGTTCAAGCTCGCCTCGCGCGACGGCTTCTTCCTGTTTCTCTTGGCCCGCGATCCGATATTCGACGCCGACAGCGCCGCGAGCTTCTTGCGCGAGCTCGAGCCGGCTCCGCTGTTCGTGGTGCCCGTCGAGGAGGAGCACGCATGAGCCTGCGCCAAGCGATCTGCGTGAGCTTGAGCCTGCTGGCCCTGATGGGCTGTCGGCAGGACATGCACGATCAGAAGAAGCTCGAGCCGCTCGAGAAGAGCAGCTTCTTCTCCGATCAGCGCGCCTCGCGACCACAGGTCGAGGGCACCGTGGCCCGAGGCCATCTGCGAGCCGACTCGGCGCTCTTCGAGGGTCGGGTCGACGGCAAGTACGTGGCGAAGATTCCGATCCCGGTCGATCGGGCCTTGCTGGACCGGGGGCGAGAGCGCTTCGGCATCTTCTGCACGCCTTGCCATTCGGCGCTCGGAGACGGGAACGGCATCGTCGTGCAGCGAGGCTTCAAGCGTCCCGAGACCTATCATCAGGATCGACTGCGCACGGCGCCGGTCGGTTACTTCTTCGACGTCATCACCAACGGCTACGGAGCCATGTACAGCTTCAACGCTCGGCTCACGCCGAAGGATCGCTGGGCCGTGATCGCCTACGTGCGCACGCTACAGCTCAGCCAGTGGGCGACGCTGGCGGATGTGCCCGCCGATGAGCGGAGCGCTTTGGAGGAGATGCGATGAGCGCGGCGCCGGTGCTCGACGACAAGCTGGCGGCGCTGCAAAAGCGCTTCTTCGGAGTGGGTCTGATCGGTGCGATCGCGGCCGTCGGCGCTGTCCTGTGGGATGCCGAGGCGCTGCTGCAGTCGTACCTGACGGCCTACGTGTTCTGGATCGCGGTCCCGCTGGGCAGCTTCGCGCTGCTGATGCTCCATCACATGGTGGGCGGGCGCTGGGGCTTCGCGATTCGCCGCTTCCTCGAAGCGGCGACGCGCACCTTCCCGCTCTGGGCGCTGGCGTTCCTGCCGATCTGGTTCGGGCTCGAGCAGATCTACCCGTGGGCCCAGGGTGCAGAGGAGCTCGGGGAGTCGAAGCAGGTCTACCTCGATCGCGAGTTCTTCGGTCTCCGGACCGTCTTCTACTTCGCGGCCTGGATCGGCTTCTCAATGCTGCTCAACCGTTGGTCGCGGCAGCAGGATCAAGGTGGCACCAAGGCGTTGCTGAGACGCCTCCAGCTCTTGAGCGGGCCGGGCCTGCTGCTGTTCGGGCTGACGTCGACCTTCTCGGCCATCGACTGGGTGATGACGATCGAGGTCGAGTGGTACTCGACGATCTACGGTGCGCTGTTCATCACGGGACAAGGCGTCTCGGCGCTGACGCTCGGGGTCTTGATGTTCACCTTCTGCCGTCATCATGAGCCGTTCAATCGGCTGCAGCTCGCCGACCGGTTTCACGACTTGGGCAACTTGCTCCTGGCCTTCGTGATGTTGTGGGCCTACATGGCGTTCTCGCAGTTCTTGATCATGTGGTCGGGCGACCTCCCCGAGGAGATCCCGTGGTACCTGAGCCGCTCCGAGGGAGGCTGGCAGTACCTGGCGCTCGGCATCACCGTCTTCCACTTGTTCTTGCCCTTGAGCCTGCTCCTGGCTCGACGCAACAAGCGTCGACCGGAGCGCCTGGCCGCGATCGCGGCCCTCATCCTCGCCGTGCGCTACCTGGACGTCCTCTGGGTCGTGGCACCGGCTTTCTCGCCGGGCCATCTGCGTGTCCACCTCTTCGATCTGGTGACGGTGGTGGCGCTGGGTGGGCTGTTCGGCGGGTTCTTCTTGCGCACGTTGCGCGCTCGACCCTTGATCGCGATCGGCGACGAGCGCTTCGAGGCCGAGCCGAAATTGAACGGAGCTCCCGAGCATGGCTGATCCGAAGACCTCGGCCGAGGCGGGCTACGAGAAGCGGGACGTGTTCTTGAATGCGCCCGTCTGGCTGGCACTGGTCATCATCGCGCTCATCGTGGGGGCGGCACTCGTGTGCGCCTGGCTCTTCGGATGGTTCGAGGTGGCGGCCGATCGCGACGAGGTGCTCCGCATCCCGGACGGCCAGCGTGCGCCGCTCGAGGTTCCGGATCCGGTGCAGACCCAGCGCGAGGCGATCGAGCACGCGGCGAAGGAGACGCTCGCGTCCTATGGCTGGACGGATCCTGCTCAGGATCGCGTTCGAGTACCCATCGAGCGCGCCCTGGACCTGGCGAGCGAGCGGGGACTGCCGATCTTCGAGGCCGTCCCCACCGAAGGAGAAGGTCGATGAAGCGTTCGCTCGTCATCGCGCTGTTCGCCCTGCTCGCCGTGCCGGCGCTCGGACAGCGCCGGCCCCCGAACGAGATCGAGGGCGTCGGCATCGATCAGCGCCTCGAGGCGCCGATTCCACTGGACGCGACCTTCGTCGATTCCGAGGGCAAGACGGTGCGGCTGGGCGACCTGCTTCGCGGCAAGCCCGTGATCCTGACGCTGGTCTACTACCGGTGTCCGATGCTCTGCAACCTGGTCCTGGAAGGGCTGCTCAGCACGCTGCGTCCGCTCACGATGTCGGTCGGCGACGAGTTCGACGTGATCACGGTGAGCTTCGACGCCTCCGAAGGGCCGGAGCTGGCTGCCGCCAAGCGGCGCGCCTACCTCGACTCGTACGAGCGCACGGGTGCCGAGAGCGGCTGGCACTTCTTGACCGGCGATCAAGCCGCCATCGACGCGCTCACACAAGCGGTGGGCTTTCGATATCGGTGGGACGAGGAGACGCAGCAGTTCGCGCATGGGAGCGCGATCGTGGTGCTGACGCCCGAGGGGCTCGTGTCTCGCTACTTCTACGGCATCGAGTTCCAGCCCCGCGATCTTCGGCTGGGGCTGGTCGAGGCGAGCCGAGGCGAGATCGGCTCGGCGGTGGACCAGATCCTGTTGCTTTGCTTTCAGTACGACCCGGCCACGGGCCGCTATGGCTTCGTGATCAACGGCTTCATTCGCGGAGCCGGACTGCTCACGGTGCTGATGCTGGCGATCTTCATTACGCGGACGCTGCTTCACGAGCGCCGGCAGCGGCGCGCTTCGCAGCCGACCTGACCGCACGCAGAACCGAGCACGACTGACGACCATCCATGTTCGAAAACTTTCCACTCTTCCCCGATCAAGTATCCGCTTCGGCCGGCAAGGTCGACGCGCTGTACGCGTTCTTGGTCATCGTGACCATCGTGTTCAGCGTCTTGATCTTCACGGCGGTCCTCTTCTTCGCGGTCCGCTATCGACGCCGGAAGCAAGGCGAGCTCGCCAAGACGGTGCACAGCAGTCTGAAGCTGGAGATCGTCTGGTCCGTGGTGCCGCTGATCTTGGCGCTGATCATGTTCGGCTGGGGCGCCGATCTGTACTTCGAGATGTGGCGTCCGCCCACCGAAGCGCTCGACGTCTTCGTGGTCGGCAAGCAGTGGATGTGGAACCTGCTCCACACCGAGGAAGGCCAGAAGGAGCTGAACACGCTGCACGTGCCACTCGGGCAGAAGATCCGGTTGACGATGATATCCGAGGACGTGATCCACTCGTTTTACATCCCGGCGGCGCGAGTCAAAGCCGATGTGCTGCCGGGTCGGTACACGCGGCTCTGGTTCGAGCCGACAAAGGCGGGCGAGTACCACCTCTTCTGCGCCGAGTACTGCGGCACGAAGCACTCCGCCATGATCGGCAAGGTGATCGTAATGCCACCGGTCGAGTACGAGCGCTGGCTGAGCGGTGGGGCGGGCTCCGAGCCCCTGGACGTGGCGGGCGAGCGTCTGTTCGGTCAGCTCGGCTGCCAGAGCTGTCATGGTGCCGAGGGGAACCAGAGAGGCCCGTCTCTGGCGGGCGTGTTTGGCAGCAAGGTCCAGCTTCAGGACGGGCGCGTGATCGTCTCGGACGAAAACTACATTCGGGAGTCGATCCTCAATCCCAAGGCGAAGATCGTGGCCGGCTACGAGCCCTTGATGCCCACCTACGAAGGTCAGGTCAGCGAAGAGCAGCTCATTCAGCTGATCAGTTACTTGAAGACGCTCGACGAGAAGGATTCGAACTGAGCCATGAGCGAGAGCACGGCCCCGATCGCCCGCCCGCCCGCACCCACTCGCGAGCACTACCTGAACGTCAAGTACGGCATCAAGTCGTGGCTGCTGACGGTCGACCACAAGCGGATCGCGATCCTCTACCTGATCTCCATCACGGCCTTCTTCTTCATCGGAGGAGCCGCCGCCGTCCTGATCCGCCTGGACCTGGCGACGCCAGCGGGCGATCTGGTCTCGTCCGAGACCTACAACAAGCTGTTCACGATCCACGGCATCATCATGGTCTTCTTCTTCCTGATCCCGTCGATCCCGGCGGTGCTCGGGAACTTCCTCGTCCCGATCATGATCGGTGCCAAAGACCTCGCCTTTCCCAAGCTCAACCTGCTGAGCTGGTACCTGTACATGATCGGCGGATCGTTCACGCTCTGGGCGATGATCGCGGGCGGGGTCGATACGGGCTGGACGTTCTACGCGCCCTACAGCACGACGTACGCGAACACGCACGTGATCGCGACCGCGCTCGGCATCTTCGTGACCGGCTTCAGCTCGATCCTGACCGGGCTGAACTTCATGGTCACCATTCACATGATGCGGGCGCCGGGGATGACCTGGCTCAAGATGCCGCTCTTCATCTGGGCCCAGTACGCGACCAGCATCATCATGATCCTGGGCACGCCCGTGCTGGCGATCACCATTGTGCTCATCGCCATCGAGCGGCTGCTGGGGGTCGGCATCTTCGACCCGGCGCTGGGGGGTGACCCGGTGCTCTTCCAGCACCTCTTCTGGTTCTACTCGCACCCGGCCGTGTACATCATGATCCTGCCCTCGATGGGTGTCATCAGCGAGGTGATCTCGGCCTTCTGCCGGCGCGCGGTCTTCGGATACAAGTTCATCGCTTTCTCGAGCCTGGCCATCGCGCTGCTCGGCTTCCTGGTGTGGGGCCACCACATGTTCGTGAGCAGCCAGTCGCCCTATGCCGGCATGGTCTTCTCACTGCTGAGCTTCTTGATCGCGGTGCCCTCGGCCATCAAGGTCTTCAACTGGACCGCCACGCTCTACAAGGCCTCGATCTCGTATCAGACGCCGATCCTCTACGCCTTCGGGTTCATCGGCCTGTTCACGATCGGCGGCTTGACGGGCCTGTTTCTGGCCACGCTCGCGATCGACGTCCACGTGCACGACACGTACTTCGTGGTCGCGCACTTTCACTACATCATGGTCGGCGGTGCGATCATGGGATTCTTGGGCGGCCTCCACTACTGGTGGCCCAAGATGGTCGGCAAGCTCTACCCCGAGGCCTGGGCGCGCTTCTCGGCCCTGGTCATCTTCGTCGGATTCAATCTGACCTTCTTCCCGCAGTTCCTGCTCGGCTACCTCGGCATGCCGCGGCGCTATCACGTCTACGACCCCGAGTTTCAGGTGCTGCACGTCCTGTCCTCGGCCGGCGCGTCCATCTTGGGGATCGGGTACCTGATCCCGATGGTGTACTTCCTGTGGTCGCTGCGTTACGGCAAGGACGCCGGGCCGAATCCTTGGGACGCCAAGGGGCTCGAGTGGACTATCCCGTCGCCGCCGACCACGTTCAACTTCGAGGAGCCGGTCACGGTCGGCGACGTCTACGACTACCCGACCGAGGACGAGACGCCGCCTTGGAAGCAAGGGAGCTCGGAGGGAGCCCATGTCTGAGATCGGCGAGCATCATGGCGCCCTCGCGCATCACTTCGAGGATCTCGAGCAGCAGCGGCAGTCCGCCGACCTCGGCATGTGGATCTTCCTCGCGACCGAGATCATGTTCTTCGGCGCGTTGTTCGCCGCCTACGCGGTCTGTCGTTGGATGAACCCGGCGGGATTCTCGACCGGCACCTCGTTGCTCGACGTCCCGCTCGGGACGGTCAACACCGCCGTCCTGATCGGCAGCAGCTTGACGATGGTCTGGGCCGTGCAAGCCGGCCATCGCGGGGACTCGCGCAGCATCATTCGGAACTTGGTGGGCACCTTGCTCCTGGGCTCGGTCTTCCTGGTGATCAAGGCTCTCGAGTACAGCCACAAGTTCCACGACGGTCTCGTGCCGGGCAGCCTCTTCACCTACGGCGGCGAGCAAGCGGCCGGGGTCGAGATGTTCCTGTGCTTCTACTTCGTGATGACCGGTCTCCACGCGCTGCACATGGTCATCGGGTTCGGGCTCCTCGTCTGGCTGATCCTGTTGGCGCGCCGCGGGCGCTTCACGAAGGAGTACAGCAACCCGGTCGAGGGGGTCGGGCTCTACTGGCACTTCGTCGACATCGTTTGGATCTTCCTCTTCCCGATGCTGTATCTGCTCGAGCACTAGACCGGAGCTGACTCGAACGATGGACGAGACCACGAACTATCGCGCCCAATCGGTGCGCATCTTCCTCGCCTTGATGGTGCTGACGGCCGTCACCGTGGCCGTCTCTTACGTCAACCTCGGCGCGCTGAACCTACCGGTCGCGCTCCTGATCGCCTGTACCAAGGCGGGCCTGGTGCTCGTGTACTTCATGCACCTCAAGGGCAACCTGAGGTTGCTGTGGATCGTCGCCGGCTCTGGTTTCCTCTTCCTGGCGATTTTGATCACGTTGACGCTCTCGGACTACTTCACCCGCCAAGCGGTCGGGTAGAGTCCGAGGCGTCCCGGCGGTCGAGGGATCGAACCGCCTGGGACCGCGGGCGTCGCGCCCGCTCCGGCGGATTCCGCGGCCTCGTTCACCGATGGCGCCCCTTCAGGGCGCGCGGGCGGTGACTCGGGAGCGGCGGCGAAGAAGGGGGCTCCGAGACCCCAGGTTCCGGCGGCGCGCTTCGCGCGTCGCGCCGCCTCCACCTGGGGCT
>JAJDCO010000094.1 GCA_029260795.1 Planctomycetota bacterium
CGTTCGAACGGCCAAGGAGCATCCCGCCGTCAGCACATCGCGGCCAACGCCCAAGTGTCCATGAAGCCCAAGGAACCGCGCCGCGCAGCAAGCGGCACCCACGTTCGAACGGCCAAGGAGCATCCCGCCGTCAGCACATCGCGGCCAACGCCCAAGTGTCCATGAAACCAAAGGAACCGCGCCGCGAAGCAAGCGGCACTCGCCATGCCGTGAGAGGAGCCTTCGTGGCGTCCGCTTCGCGATGACAGAACAGAGCACGCCAGGAGCTGCGCCGCGAAGCAAGCGGTGGTCCTCCTTTCTCAGGCCGCCCTGCACGCTTGCTCCGCGCGCGGTTCCCTGGGGCCCCGAGACGATCGAACGCGAGCCGCTTGGGGTCATGGCCACGAGTGACCTTCGCCTCCAGCCGTCGGTGCCGCTTGCTCCGCGCGCGGTTCTTTCGGCCTCCGACGAGAGGCAGGGGACGCTGACGTCTGATACCTTCGGGGGCGATCGACCCTCCGAACTTCGGGACTCCAGCATGATGATTCATGTCTTATTGGCCCTGGTCAGCTCGATTGGTCTCCAAGACGGCGGGCAAGAAGCCGTCGCCCTCGAGCATGCCAAGGCATTCGAATTCACGCTCGGCCCTGACGATCCGGTGCTCGAGGGCATCGGCCCTTCGAAGACCTTCCGGTACGAGATCGAGTCCGACGACGCGGTCCTCTTTATCTGGGCCCGCTCGGATGGGCTCGACCTCGTCTTGCGCGCGAGCCTCGGACCACCGACTTCAGCCGGCAAGACTCCGAAGCCCTCGGGAGCAGCCGCACTCCTCGCTGGCCGTCGCTCCGAGCCCGTCCTCGAAGACGACGACTCCGGCGGCAGCACGACGCCATTCCTTCGAATCGAGCGAAAAGGCGCCGGCACGCTCACGATCCAGGTCACCGCAAAACGACCACCGGCCACCGACATGCCGCCCACCGAAACACCGAGCGAACCGGCCACCGAAACACCGCTCACCATTCACTGCTTCGAGGCCAGGGAAACTGCCGTCACCCGGGCCGCCGCCGCCGCCGGCAAAGCGGCTATCCAAGAGAGCGACCGCCTCGCCGCTGCGGGTAATCTCGAAGGGGCTCGCAAGAGGGTGGCCCAAGCGCTGACGACGATGCTGGGCACCGAAGGCAGCTCATCTAGCGCAGCGATCGCGCAGACTGCTTGGAACATCGGCTCTTCGATCTACCGGCTCAGCGACCAGCACGCACCGAAAGCGGCTTGGTCATTCGCAATGGACTTCCGCTCCCGCACTCTGCCCGAAGAACACTCCAACCTCCAAGCAGCCCGAGGGAACCTCGCCCTGACGATGTACGCCGTGGGCGATCTCCGCGGCGCCCGCGCCCTCTTCGAGCAGGCCCTCGCCGTCTACTCACGCACCCTGCCCGAAGAACACCCCAACCTCCAAACGGCCCGAGCGAACCTCGCAGCGACGATGAAGGCACTGGGCGATCTCCACGGCGCCCGCACCCTCCAAGAGCAGGTCCTCGCCGTCCGCTCCCGCACCCTGCCCGAGGATCACCCCGACCTCCAAACCGCCCGAGGGAACCTCGCCCTGACGATGGTCGCCCTGGGCGATCTCCCGGGCGCCCGCGCTCTCGAGAAGCAGGTCCTCGCCGTCTACTCACGCACCCTGCCCGAAGAACACCCCGAGCTCCAAGGGGCACGAGGGAACCTCGCAGCGACGATGGTCGCTCTTGGCGATCTCCACGGCGCCCGCGCCCTCTTCGAGCAGGTCCTCGCCGTCTACTCACGCACCCTGCCCGAAGAACACCCCGAGCTCCAAGGAGCACGAGGGAACCTCGCAGTGACGATGCACGCACTGGGCGATCTCCCCGGAGCACGCGCCCTCGAGGAGCAGGTCCTCGCCGTCTTCTCCCGCACCCTCCCCGAGGATCACCCCGACCTCCAAGCCGCCCGAGGGAACCTCGCAGCGACGATGGTCGATCTTGGCGAACTCCACGGCGCCCGCGCACTCCAGGAGCAGGCCCTCGCCGTCTACTCACGCACCCTGCCCGAAGAACACCCCGATCTCCAGGCGGCCCGAGGAAACCTCGCCCTGACGATGCACGCCTTGGGCGATCTCCACGGCGCACGCGCGCTCCAAGAAAAGGTCCTCGCCGTCCGATCCCGCACCCTCCCCGAAGCACACCCCGATCTCCAACTGGCGAGGGCCAACGCCGCGAGATCGCGAGCTTTGGCAGGGGAGGCTCCGGGGAGCCAGAGACTGGCTCGCGACCTCGCAGCGACGAGCGGGAAACCCGAATCGTCCGAGCGATTCTTCGAGCGTCCGCGGCAGAGTGAGGACGCGCTCGCAACGACCTTGTCGATTTGCGCCGGGGCCGGTGTCTTCGAGGCCGACCCCGAAGGCGAGCGGCTGGCCTTCGAGATGGTCGAGGCCGAGCGTGGAGCGGCGTCGATCGCGGCACGTCTCGAGCGCAGCATGGCGGGCGACTCGGAGAGCATCCGACTGCGCGAGGAGATCGCACGCACCAACCGACAGTTGAGCGAGCTCGCCAGCAGCGGCGAGGGATCCTCCGCCCTGTCCGATCTCGTTCGCGAGCGCGATCGGCTTCGGCGAGCGCTCCGCGCTCGGCTCGAAGAGACCGAGGCTGTCCGCCTTCTTCCGGACTTGAACGCCGAGAAGATCGCCCGGCGACTGGCCGAAGGCGAAGCCGCCCTCGCCACCTGGCGCTACGATCGCTGGACGATCGACCCCGAGAGCAACACAGCGACGACTAGCCCGAGCTACCTCGCCTGGGTGCTCCGTCCCGATGGCGCGCTCCGGCGAGTGGAGCTGGGCTCGGCGGCTGCCATCGAGGACGCGATCGAAGCGTGGCGAAGCGCGCTGGGTGCACCGACTCGCGGCATCACTCAGGACGAGGAGCTCTCGAAGACCGCCGAAGACCAGGGCCGGGCGGTTCGAATGCTGGTCGTCGACCCACTGACGGAAGCGATGGGCGAGGCGAGCCGGCTCTGGATCGCGCCCGCGGAGGCGCTGCACCTCGTGCCTTTCGAAGCGCTCCCCATCGACAAGGGCGTTCTCGGAGATCGCTTCGAGATCGTCCAGCTCCCGGCGCTCTCCGAGCTCACGGTCCAGGCTCCGACTTCGGGAGCTCCGATCTCGCTGCTGGCCCTCGGCGGCATCACGTACGACGGCGAGGCCGAAGCGCTGACAATCACCGAGCAGCCCAGGCCCTCCTCGAAGGGCGCCAGCCGGAGCACTCTTACTGGCGGTGAATCGGAGTCGTACGCATGGAAGTTTGGCGTCCTGACGGAGACGCGTGCCGAGGCCAATGCCGTGGGCGAGTACTTCCGGATGGCTTTCGAGGACGAGGATGTGCCCGAGCCGACGATCCTCACGCGCCGCAAGGCTTCGCGCCAGGCCTTCGAAAGGCTCGCGCCCAAGGTTCGCTACCTCCACCTGGCGACGCACGGGTGGTTTGCCCCCGAGTCGGTAGCTTCGACGGCAGACGACCACGTCATCGATGAGCGGATGCACCTGATGGGCTCGTCCCTTCGCGACCAGGTCCGCGGCCTAGCACCATCGCTCCTCTGCGGCCTCGCCTTCGCCGGCGCCAACGGTGAGGCGGACATGTATGGACGCGTGCGTGGCGTGATGACGGCAGAAGAGATCAGCGCGATGGACCTGAGCGGCGTCGAGCTGTGCGTCTTGTCGGCCTGTGAGACGAACGTCGGTTTGCGCCGCGGCGGACAAGGCATCGCCTCCTTGCAGTCGGCGCTGCACGCCGCCGGTGTGCGCACGGCGATCACGTCCTTGTGGAGGGTCCCCGACGAAGCCACGCGCGAGCTGATGACCGAGCTCTATCGAAGGCTGTGGGTATTGAAGGAGCCGAAGACGAAGGCACTCTGGAACGCGAAGAAGGCCCTTCGTGAGCAGCTCGACCGTGAAGGCAACCCCAGGTACTCAACTCGCGAGTGGGCCGGCTGGGTGCTCAGCGGCGATCCGGATTGATCGGATGCCGGCGGGCCGCCCGCGCTCCCAGGGAAGACGCCTCCGAGAGTGACGGGAGTGCGTCCGCGCAGCGAAGCCGACGACGTCTCCCGAGATTCACACAGCTCGTCGCGGCGAAGCGGAGCTGACGCCTGGCCTCCCGACGCGAGCAGTCACCACCGCCCGCGCGCGATTCCGAGCGATTCTGGTACGCTCGGAGGCTCCCAAGCCCCCCTTCGACTCTGGCGACTGGCGACTCATGCTCACACTTCTGTTGACTTTCACCCTCGTCGCGCAAGACGCGGGGCTCCTCCGCCACGCTGAGCAGCACACCTTCACACTCGGCTCGGACGATCCGATCCTCGAAGGCGTCGGCCCGTCGAAGACCTTCCGGTACGAGATCGAGTCCGACGACGGGGTCCTTTTCATCCACGCCCGCTCGGATGAGCTCGACCTCTTCTTGCGCGCGAGTCTCGGACCACAGGTTGCAGCCGACAAGACTCCCAAGCCCTCGGGAGCGGCCGCGCTCCTCTCTGGCAAGAAGCCCCGGAACGACTCGTTCACGGATGACGACTCCGGCGGCGGCACGACGCCCTTCCTGCGCATTGAGCACCAAGGCGGCGGCACCCTCACGATTCAAGTCGCGGCCAAGCCACCGCTCACCCAATCACCGATCACCATTCACTGCTTCGAGGCCCAGGAGACCGCCGCCACCCACGCCGCAGCCGCCGTCGGCAAGGCGGCCACCCAAGAGAGTGACCGCCTCGCCGCTGCGGGAGACCTCGCTCGCGCTCGCAGCATCCTCTCCGAGGCGTTGACGGTGATGCTGACGACAGAAGGCAGTCCTTCCAGCGCCGCGATCGCGCAGACTGCTTGGAACATCGGCATCCTGACCTACCGGCTCAGCGACCTGCAAACAACGAAGGCGGCTTGGTCATTCGCAGCGGACTTCCGTTCCCGCACCCTGCCCGAAGACCATCCCGAGCTCCAAAAGGCCCGAGGGAACCTCGCAGCGGCCCTGTCCGACCTGGGCGATCTGCCCGGTGCCCGCGCACTCGAGGAGCAGGTCCTCGCCGTCCGTTCCCGCACCCTGCCCGAAGACCACCCCGAGCTCCAAACCGCCCGCGGGAACCTCGCCCTGACGATGTCCGACCTGGGCGATCTGGTCGGCGCCCGCGCGCTCGAGGAGCAGGTCCTCGCCGCCCGTTCCCGCACCCTGCCCGAAGACCACACCCACCTTCAAGCCGCCCGATTGAACCTCGCCCTGACGATGTTCGCCCTGGGCGATCTCCACGGCGCCCGCGCGCTCTTCGCGCAGGTCCACGCCATCTATTCCCGCACCCTGCCCGAAGACCACCCCAATCTCCAAACCGCCCGCGGAAACCTCGCAGCGGCGATGTACGCCCTGGGCGATCTGGCCGGCGCCCGCTCGCTCCAGGAGCAAGTCCTCGCCGTCAGTTCTCGCACCCTGCCCGAAGACCACCCCGGCCTCCAGTCCGCCCGAGGGAACCTCGCCGTCACGATGAAGGCCCTGGGTGAACTGGCCGGCGCCCGAGCACTCCAGGAGCAGGTCCTCGCCGTCCGCTCCCAAGCCCTACCCGAAGACCATCCCGACCTCCAAACCGCCCGAGCAAACCTCGCCGTCACGATGTGGGAACTCGGGGATCTTCACGGCGCCCGAGCCCTCCAAGAGCAGGTCCTCACCATCAACTCCCGCACCCTGCCCGAAGATCACCCCGAACTCCAAAGGGCCCAAAGGAACCTCGCCGCGACCTTGTACGACTTGGGCGATCTGCCTCGTGCCCGCGCCCTTTTCGAGCAGGTCCTCGCCGTCTCTTCCCGCACCTTGCCCGAGGACCATCCCGCCCTCCAGTCCGACCGGGGGAACCTCGCCGGGACGCTGGTCGACCTGGGCGATCTGGCCGGAGCCCGCGCGCTCCAGGAGCAGGTCCTCGCCGTTTGCACTCGTACTCTGCCCGAGGACCATCCTGATGTCCAAACGGCCCGAGGGAACCTTGCCGTAACGATGTCCGCTCAGGGCGATCTCCAAGGCGCCCGCGCGCTCGAGGAACAAGTCCTCGCCGTCTGCTTCCGCACCCTGCCCGAAGACCACCCCGACCTCCAAAACGCCCGAGCAAACCTCGCCGGGACGATGGTCGCCCTGGGCGACCTCCCCGGCGCCCGCACGCTTCAGGAGCAGGTCCTCGCCGTATACTCCCGCACCCTGCCCGAGGACCATCCCGCCCTCCAAGGCGCCCGAGAGGGCTTCGGCGTGACGATCAAGGACATGGGCGATCTGCCCGGCGCCCGGGCGCTCTTCGAGCAAGTCCTGGCCGTCCGCTCACGCAACCTGTCCGAAGACCACCCCGACCTCCAAAGGACGAGTGCGTCCGTCGCGAAGTTGCGAGCTTTGGCCAGGGAGGCTCCGGGGAGTCAGCGACTGGCTCGCGACCTCATGGTGGCGGCAACGAAGCCGGGGTCGATGGAACGCATCTTCGAGCGCCCGCGGCTGAGCGAGCACACGCTCGCGACGACCTTGTCGATCTGCGCCGGAGCGGGTGTCTTCGAACCCGACCCCGAAGGCCAGCGGTTGGCCTTCGAGATGGTTGAGGCCGAGCGCGGATCGGCATCGATCCAGGCACGCCTCGAGCGCAGTGTGGCGGCCGACTCCGAGGGCGCCCGGCTGCGCGACGAGGTCGCACTCGCCAACCGACGCTTGAGCGAGCTCGCTGGTGTCGGGGAGGAATCCTCCGCTTTGTCGGACCTCGTCCGCGAACGAGATCGGCTTCGACGAGCGCTCCGCGCTCGGATCGAAGAGACCGAAGCCGTCCGTCTTCTCCCGGACCTGGATGTCGACAAGGTCGCGCAGCGACTGGCCGACGTCGAAGCCGCCATTGCCTACTGGCGCTACGATCGCTGGCAGATCGACCCCGAGACCAATGAAGAGACGACTACCCCGAGCTACCTCGCCTGGGTACTGCGCCCCGATGGCGCCTTCCGGCGCGTGGAGCTGGGCCCGGCGGCTGCCATCGAAGACGCGATCGAAGCCTGGCGAAGAGGACTGGCTGCTCCAACTCGCGGCCTCACCCAGAACGAGAGAGTCTCGGGCGGCGATCCGGGCGAGACCGTTCGCCAGCTCCTCATCGATCCCTTGGCGGAGGTAGTCGGTAAGGCGCAGAGGGTCTGGCTCGCGCCCGCGGAGGCGCTGCACCTCGTGCCCTTCGAAGCGCTACCGATCGAAGGCGGTGGCGTCCTCGGCGACCGCTTCGAGTTCGTGCAAATGCAGGCGCTCTCGGAGCTGACGATCGCGGATCCGACTCCGCTGTCTCCCGTCTCCGTGCTCGCGTTTGGCGGCATCTCCTACGACGGCGATACTGCGCCTTTCGCGGACGGTGCCGTGGCCTCTTCGAGAGGAGCTGTCCTCGGTAGCCTCAGTTCCCCTTCGGCGCCCTTCGAATGGAAGTTCGGACGCTTGCCGAGCACGCGCGGCGAGGTGGAGGTCGTGGGTGAGTACTTCCTGGACGCCTTCGAGGACTCGGATGCGCCCGAGCCGACGATCCTCACACGACGCAAGGCGTCGCGCGACGCCTTCGAGGCCCTCGCCCCGAAGCACCGGTTCCTCCACCTCGCAACGCATGGGTGGTTCGCCCCCGAGTCGGTCGCTTCGACGGCCGACGACCGCGTGATCGACGAGGAGATGGGCGTCATGGGCTCGTCCCTTCGTGACCAAGTTCGCGGCCTCGCCCCGTCATTGCTCTGCGGCCTCGCCTTTGCCGGCGCTAACGGCGAGGCGGACATGTATGGACGCGTGCGTGGCGTGATGACGGCAGAAGAGATCAGCGCGATGGACCTGAGCGGCGTCGAGCTGTGCGTCTTGTCGGCCTGCGAGACGAACGTCGGCCTCCGCCGCGGCGGGCAAGGCATCGCCTCCTTGCAGTCGGCGCTGCACGCCGCCGGTGTGCGTACGGCGATCACGTCCTTGTGGAGGGTCCCCGACGAAGCCACGCGCGAGCTGATGACCGAGCTCTATCGAAGGCTGTGGGTATTGAAGGAGCCGAAGGCGAAGGCACTCTGGAACGCGAAGAAGGCGCTTCGTGAGCAGCTCGACCGTGACGGTAACCCCATTTACTCAATCCGCGACTGGGCCGGCTGGGTGCTCAGCGGTGATCCGGATTGATCCGGGTTGGCTCGCCGTCTTCGACGAGAGCGCTTGCGGCCATCACCGCCCCGGACGTCACCGCCTGGCCACCGGGCGAAGCCGCCGCTACGATGGCGCGATGAACACGATTCTGCTCGCCTTTCTCCTCGCCGTCGTGCCGCCGGACGCGTCCCTGTCACTCCAGGACGAAGCGCTGGCGATGATCCAGCAGGCCGACCAACAGCTTCGCGTCGGCAATGCCTCGGGGGCACTCTCCCTCCTCGAGCAGGCTGCGCGGCGGTTCTCGACGGACGCTCGCGTCCACGAGGCGCTCGCCCAGGTCTGTCAGCAGGTCGGGCAGTTCGATCGGGCCGAGCAGAGCTTCCGCCAGTCGGTCCGGCTCGATCCCGAGAACGGTCGGGCGCGCTGGAGCTTGGGCTTTCTTCTCTATCGCGCCGATCGAACCGCCGAAGCACAAGAGCAGCTCGAGCAGGCCGCGCGACTCCTCCCGGACCAGGCCCCGGTCCACCAAGCACACGGCCTGGCCTTGTTCGCCCAGACTCGCTTCGATGAGGCCGCCCGAGCGCTGGAGACGAGCGCTCGGCTGGACCCGAACAACGCCGAGACGCAGTATCTCCTCGGCGCGGTCCGGGCGCAGCTTCCGGCCTCCGACCCGCGCTCCCGAGAGGCCGAGGCGGCGTTTCAACGGACGCTCACGCTCGCGCCGAGCCACGCCCGCGCTCACTACCAACTGGGTCTGCTTCGGCTCGAGCGCGGCGATCCCGAGGAGGCGATCCCGGAACTCCGCGAAGCGACTCGGCTTCAGCCATCGTTGGTCGGCGCCTACTTCTCACTCGGTAATGCGCTGATCCGCACCGGCCAGATCGAAGCCGGCCGCCGAGAGCTGGAGCTCTTTGCCGAGCTCGAGTCGGCCAAGCGGGAACGCGAGACACTGGGCCGCCTGATCAACCTGCAGCCGAACAAGCTCGACCTGCGATTGAAGCGCGCCCGCATGGCTCTCGATCAGAACGATCTGGCCGCCGCCCTCCCCGACGTCCAGGCCGCCCTTCAGATCGACTCCAATCAAGGCGAAGCCTGGTGCCTGCTCAGCGAAGTGCAACTGCGTCGCGGCGAAGTGAGCGCCGCCCTCAGCTCGGCGGAGAAAGCGTATGCCGTCGGGGGAGCCGATGCGGCCGCACGCCGCCAAAAGGCGCGCGCACTGCTTCGGCTGAAGCGCTTCGCCGAAGCGCGCGCCGAGCTGACGACCCTGATGGCGGGTCCGGACCAGGACCCCGAGCTGCTCCTGCTGCTCGCCGATGCTCTCGAAGGCTTGGGGAAAGACGAAGAAGCGGCGCAGCGACGCCGTCAAGCGGCCGAATTGGGAGTGGGACGATGAGGGTGACGTTCTCGTGGATCGCGCGTCCGCTCCGCTCAGTGCACGATTGGGTACGATCGGGAGCGTGGGCGTGGTTGGGGCGTCAGCTTCGCTCAGTGCTCGCTTGGGTCCGTCCCGAGAACTCCATGAACCGCTACGACTTGATCGAGGCTCGCCGCTCTCCCGCTTCGCGGACGCGCTCCGGGTCCTTCTTGGGTGCGCTGTGGCTGATCGCGATCCCCCTCTTCTTCGCCGCCGGGTGCTCGAACGATGGCGCAGAGACGGACACGTCGGGGCCCACCCCTCCCACGTCCTCCGGCGCCAGCGGCTTGCGGTTCACCGATGCGGCCTCCGACTATGGGCTCGACTTCCAGTTCTCGCACGGGGGCACGGGGCGGCGCCTGTTCATCGAGATCTCGGCCGGCGGGGTCGGGATCTTCGACTTCGACGACGACGGCTGGCCCGACATCTACTGCGTCAACGGCGCGCCGACGCCGGGCTACACCGGGCCGCCACTCCGCAACGCGCTGTTCCGAAATCGCGGCGATGGCTCGTTCGACGACGTTACGCAAGCCGCCGGCGTCGGGGACGAAGGCTATGGATGCGGCCTGGCCGTCGGGGATGTCGACGGCGATGGCGATCTCGATCTGTTCGTGACCAACTTCGGACCCGACGTCCTGTACCTCAACGACGGAGACGGGTCCTTTACGCGAGCTGACAATCGCGGCGTCTCCGAGGCCGATCTTTGGTCATCGAGCGCCACGTTTCTCGACTTCGATCGGGACGGCGACCTGGACCTCTACGTCTGCCACTACGTCGAGTACGACGTCAACGACCCTCCGCGCTGCCTGAGCCCCCAAGGGAAGGCCGACTACTGCAACCCGGCCGACTTCTCGGGTGTCGCCGACACGCTGTATCGCAACGACGGGACCGGGCGCTTCGAAGACGTCACGGCCGCCGCGGGCGTTCACGATCCGGCGGGGCGCGGCTTCGGGGTCGTGGCGGGCGACTTCGACGATGACGGGGACGCCGACCTCTACGTCGCGAATGACCAATGCCGCAACAACCTGTTCCGCAACGACGGCGATGGAACGTTCACCGACATCGGGCTCTATTGTGGTCTCGGCTACGGCGTGGACGGACGGGCCGAGGCGGGCATGGGTGCCGACTTCGGCGACTTCGATGGAGATGGCCACCTCGACGCCGTCGTCACGAACTTCGCCAACGAGACCAACAGCCTTCACCGCAACCTCGGACAGGGCCTCTTCGCGGACGAGAGCCTCGTCCGCGGCCTCGGTGAGGCCACGGCCGGGCCGCTCGCGTTTGGTGGCGGCTTCTTGGACGCAGACAACGACACCGATCTCGACCTCTACTTCGCCTGTGGGCACGTGCTCGCCGACATCGAGCTGACCGGCCAGGGCCACACCTTCGCCCAACCCGATCTGCTGCTGGAGAATCGCGACGGCCGCTTCGTCGACGTCTCCCGAAATGCAGGAACGGCTTTCGAGCAGCGGCGAGTCGGGCGCGCGGCTGCGTTCGGCGATCTCGATCTCGACGGGGACCTCGACATCGCGGTGAGCCACTTCGACGGTCCCCTGGCGATCTATCGCAACGACACGCAGCCAAGCGGCCGATCGGTTCTGTTGGATCTCCGCGGGGTTCCGAGCAACACGACCGCCCTCGGTGCTCGCCTCCGCATTCGAATCGGCGAGCGGACTCTCGTCCGAGAGATTCGCAGCGGCGCTTCCTTCCAGAGCGCCCACGATCCGGTGCACCACGTGGGACTCGGTTCCGCCGGGCAGATCGACGTCCTCGAGATCGATTGGCCCTCGGGACGAACAGAGCGCATCGAGGCGCTCCCGGCGGATCAGGTTCACCGAATCGAAGAAGGTCGGGGCCGCGTGACTTCACGCCCACTCGCCCGCTGATCCGCTCGGAGAAGATCGAGGGCGCCGAGAAGCACACTTTTCGACTTTCCTTGACTCCACTCAGAGCTTCCCTCACGATCCAGTGCTTACTTTCGACTGCCACAAGGAAGGACCCTCGATCGTGAGCAAGACGGACGCGCTGCCCGTACAAGACCACGAAGTGACCACGGAGACGTTCCTCGAGGATGTCTATGACGGCTTCGATCGAGATCCTCGATGGTTGCCCTCCAAGTATCTCTATGACGAAGTCGGCTCGAAGCTCTTCGACCTGATCTGCCAGCTCGACGAGTACTACCCGACGCGAACCGAGACCAAGATCCTCGACCAGTTCGGTACTCAGATCGCTCAATGCATCGGCGCCAACGCTCTCCTGGCCGAGCTGGGGAGCGGGAGCAGCACCAAGACGCGCCTGGTGTTGGACCGGCTCGAAACGCCCGCCGGCTATGTGCCCATCGACATCTCGAAGGAGCACCTGATTCAGTCGGCCAAGGCGCTGCAGGACGCTTACCCGGACACGGAGGTGCTTCCCGTATGCGCGGACTACATGGCGGAGTTCGTCCTCCCCAAGCCGAGCCGCCAGCCGAGTCACGCGGTCGTTCTCTTCCCGGGCTCCACGATCGGCAATCTCGAGCCCGACGAGGCCGTCAGCCTCCTCGAGCGCATGGCGCGCGTCACGGGAACCGCCGGCGGCTTGCTCTTGGGCGTCGACCTGCAGAAATCGCCCGAGATCCTGCAACGAGCCTACGACGATAGCGAGGGCGTGACGGCAGCATTCAGCCTGAACTACCTGGTCCGGATGAACCGCGAGCTCGGAGCCAACTTCGACATCGGCCTCTGGACCCACCAAGCGCACTACAACGAGGAGATCGGCCGGATCGAGATCGGGCTGGTCAGTGAGGACGATCAGTTCGTCCACGTCGGCGACCGAACTTTCAAGTTCGCGGCCGGCGAGCTCGTTCGGACCGAGCATGCCTACAAGTACACCCTCGGGAGCTTCGCGGCTCTGGCGGCCCGTGCCGGCTGGAAGGTGCAACAGGTCTGGCAGGACGAGCAGCGCCGCTTCAGTGTTCAGTATCTCGAGGTCGACTGAAACCCTGACGTTGCTTCATTCAGTCGGGTGGGAGGTCGCTCTATGGATCCACGCGCTTCGACGCGGCTTCGGTCGTCCGCTGAGGCGAGACGAGCCGGCAAGAGCATACAGCGCTTCGTTTGTCATCGCATCGTCGAAGGACCCTCCAGCGGACTGAAGTCCGCCCTCCGGTTTCGACGCGGCTTCGGTCGTCCGCTGAGGCAAGGGCGTCCAGCGCTTCGTTCGTCATCGCATCATCGAAGGACCCTCCAGCGGACTGAAGTCCGCCCTCCGGTTCGGAGGCCCGACTTCATTCAGTCGGGTGGGAGTCAAAAAAAAGGCCCGAGACGCGTTTCCGTATCTCGGGCCTTTTCGTGGGTCCTTCGCCTTCGATGATCTCGTGGGAGAGTCGACCACCGAGGCGACACGTCGAGTCCCGGCCTTCGAGCCGCCGACTCACTCGAGCTGACGACTCCGGTCCTCGAACGTGTGGACCCGCCTTCCTGGTTGTTTCCGTTTCGGGTGCCTGGGATGCTTGCCAGACCCGATCCGTTTCTTTCTAACGTTCGAAACGTGAGTCGAGATCGGATGCTTCCCGAGAAAAAAAAGGAGGTCCTCAATGGGTCGGATCGAGGCGCTGTGGGTGAAGCTGGCCTCCCGGGGACCTCTCAAGGCCCGAGATCGTCTGGTGCTGAAAGCGGCCCATGGCATCGAGGGCGACGCCAACGCGGGAGGGCCGCGGCCCGTGACCCTGCTCGACCGGCAACGCTGGACCGCAGCAGAGACTGCCCTGGGCCGTTCCGTGGATCCGACGGTTCGACGTGCGAACGTGATGGTGGACGGCCTGCCCTTGGCCGAGAGTCGGGGCAAGGTGCTGCGCATCGGAACCGTGCGCCTGCGCATCGGCGGCGAGACGACCCCCTGCCGCCTGCTCGACGACACCGAGCCCGGCCTCAGCGAGGCTCTCCGGCCCGATTGGGGCGGCGGCGCCTGGGCGGAGGTTCTCGAGGAGGGTGAGATCGCGGTCGGAGATGCCGCCGAGTGGGAGAGCTGAGCCCCGCACAGATTCACGACTCTGGCTAAACTCTCACCCACTCCAAGGTCGATGGTTCCTCTACAGCCTCAATGGGCTGCCCCCTGTTGTGGAGGAATCGACCATGCCGAAGCGTGCTTGTCGCGGGTGCGGACAGCTCGTTCAGACGAAGTTCTGCGCGCATTGCGGTCTTCAGCAGTTTCAGAACACGCATGCTTGCATCGCCTGCGGCGACAAGCAGTCCGATCGCGATATGAAGATCGTCCACCTCTACTTCGATGACCGGGCCAGCGGTCAGCGGACACACTACCAGCGATTCTACTGCCGCGCCTGCGGCAGCGAGCTGGAAGCCCGCATGACGAACATGCTGCAGAACCCGTTCGAGATGTTCTGAGTCGGAGGGGGCTGGACCGGCGCTCCCGCGCCGGACCGACCTCGATCAAACGCTCTCGGCGACTGGCTCGAACGGCACGATGTACCCCACCAGCGCCGACGCGGCGACCACATAGGGGCTCGCCAGATACATCTGTCCCGGACCGCTCCGTCCCGGGAAGTTTCGGTTGATCGCGCTGACGGAGACCTGCTCCTGCGTTCGGCTCACACCCGGGCCCGCGTTGATGCACGCTCCGCAGGACGGCTCAATGATCCGGGCGCCTGCTTGCTCGAAGATCTCGAGGTAGCCTCGCTCGACGCAGTACTGCTTGACGTCCTGCGATCCGAACTGGATCCAGAACTCGACGCTGTCCGGAACTCGGCGGCCTCGCTCGAGCCCGTCCCGGAGCACCTCGGCATACATGTCCATGTCCGAGCGCTTGCCGGCCGTGCACGAGCCACCGTACGCGATGTCGATTCGAACGCGCCCCAGCTTCGAGATCGGGACGCCGTTGCCGGGATCCCCCGGCGTCGCGACCATCGGCTCGAGGCTCCCGGCGTCGATGACGATCGTCTTGGCGAACTCCGCCCCTTCGTCGCCTTGCCACTGAGCGCAGAGGGACTCGGCGGCTTCGCGCGCCATGCCCCGCCGCTCGACGAGGTAGTCGACCGTCTTGGCATCCGGAGCGATCAGGCCCGTGAAGGCTCCGACCTCGGCCGCCATGTTGGTCAGGGTCGCCCGCTCGTCCACGCCGAGGGCTTCGACGGCCGGACCGGCGTACTCGATGACCTTGCCGATCGCTTCGCCGCTGCGCACGTACGGGTGGGCGAGGATGGCGAGCATGTAGTCCTTCGCGGTCAGCCCCGGTTGCGGCTCGCCGCGCACCTCGATGCGAACCGACTCGGGAACGTGGACGCGCACGTCCTTGGTGATCCAAGAGTTGAAGATGTCGGTCGTGCCGACTCCGAACGCGACACAGCCGATCGCTCCCGAGTGTGGCGTATGGGAATCGGAGCCGATGATGATCTGCCCCGGCAGCGCATAGCTCTCGAGGATCTTGGAGTGACAGATGGCTTCGGAGCCCTTGCCACCGGGCAGCTCTCCGTGCAGACGAATGCCCTGCTTCTCAGCGAAGGCCTCCTGCTTGATCTTGAGCTGGTTGGCGACCTCGAGCAGCCCCATCTTCTTGCGCTCTTCGGTGATCGCCATCTCGAGGAAGGTCAGGTGATCCCGGAAGAAGTAGATGGAGTCGGGATCGTTGACCGAGTCGTTCTCGCCCACGAGCTGCTCGAAGAAGATCGCGGCCATCGGCGTCACGTACTCGTGGCTGAAGCGAATGTCGGTGCGCACGAAGCCAGCATCTCCCGGCTGAACGGCACCGACGCCGACGCGATCCGAGGCCGCGTCGACCACGAAGTGACGCGCGAAGATCTTTTCGGCCAGCGTCATGGCCCGCGCCGGCGTCTCGACCACCGGCACGCTGGCCTTGCCCTGCAGGCGGGCGACGTTGAAATTGAACAGGCCACCGTACTCGATGATCTGCCGCGTGATCGGATCCTCGCCGCGCGTGAACTCCTCGAGGCCGATCTCCTCGCCCGCTCGCAGCCGCTCGATCAACCCGAAATCGGTCGACGTCAGGATGCCCAAGTTCTGACAGTTCTGGCGGTAGATCCGCTCGATGTTCTCGGCAATGACCAGCCGGATCCCTGCACAGAGCTCGGCGTAGGGGGATTGCTCTCGGCTCGAGCCCTTGCCACGTCGCTTGCCCGAGATCGAGACCGAGAAGCCACCGGCACGAACGCTACCGCGCTCGATCGGAAACTCTCTCCCGGCCTGAAAGCCGAGGTACGGGAAGTCACCCAGCGTCTCGTCGAAGTAGTAGCAAATGTAGGCGGGCGTGATCTCGTCGGTCGAGATGTTGTCCCGCAGCTTCATCGCGGGCGTCCAGGCGAGGTCTTCGCCGGCGAGCTGCCGCCGAATCAGATCGGGGTCCTCGGTGAGAAAGAGGAGCCGCCCGTCGAATCGGGCTCGGTTCGGGCGCTTGCTCACGGCACGCTTCTGAAGCGACTCGTTCATCATCCTGGGTCTTCGCGTCCTGGGGAAATCGATTCGGCTCGACCGGTCTCGCCCCGAAGGGCTCGGAGTCTGCAGAGACGGCGGAGATCATCGAGGCATTCTAGGTTCGGGCCCCCGGCGACACAACCCGACCGGCGGCGCGGTCCGATTTGACGGCAAGGGAGCGTCGTCGCGCGGTCGATACGAGGGACGCGGCCCGACTCTCCGTCCGGCCCGACTCCATCCCCGAGGAGTGTCGCCATGCAGGTCCCCTCTCGGAACCTGGCATTCAAGCTCGCCGTCAGCCTGCTCGCTCTCTCCGGGCTGTTGATCCTCTTCACCCCGGAGTACTTGCAGGTCGCTTGGATCGAAGCTCGGACCCATCTTCCGATCGGAGGGGCTCTCGAGATCCATGGCGCGCTCGACGATGCCGTGGAGGGTCGATTCTCGACGCTCCGTTCCGAAGTGCTGTTCGAGATCCTCGGTGACGATCAGTCGAGCCTCGAAGAGCGGATCGGGGCCTCCACCTTGCTCGCATTGCGCTTTCGCCCCCAGGGCAAGAATCTCGGGCGCGAGCCGTTTGGCGCCTTGGTCGCCTACCTGCTCGACACGATCGAGCGCTTTCCCGACGAGCCGGTGGTCTGCTTGCAGCTCTACGAGGCGATCCGAGTGCATCGACTGGGAGAGCGCCTGTTGGATCCGACCCTGGAGCGGGATCCCCCGGGATCGAGCTCCCGACAGCGCGCGACCCTCGACCCGGTCAGCGCGAACGCGGCGCGCCGCGAGCTGCTCCGAGGCCGAGAGCGAGATCCCGACAACGGTGCCTTCGCTTTCGAGCTGGCGGATCTCGCCATCGCCGAAGGTCGATCCGACGATGGCATCGAGCGCATCGCCGAGGCCGGGGCTGCTTCCTACGTCACCTACTACCAAAGCCGACGACTCCAAGCCGCGCATCGCCTGCTGGCCTCCCGGGGGCTTCCGGCCCCGGAATCGAAGGAGTTCGTCCATGCCGCCGTTCACTTGCCGAGCCCCTCGGCCCGCGGGCTGGTCGAGCGGATCGCCGAGCTCGCCCGCCAACGATTCGCGCAGGGAGAGGCCGCCGCACTCGACACGGTGATCGCCCTCTTCGAGTTCGGGCAACGCTACCGCTCCCAGTCCCAGACGTTGCTCCAAGCCCAGCTCGGATTCCAGCTCAGCGAGCGTGCCATCGCGACCTTCGTCGAGCCGTACGAAGACACCGATGGTTCTGCTCCGGCCGCGGTTCGCCTGGCTGATCTGCTGGAAGCCAACGGGAGAGTCGAGGCCGCCGAGCGCGTTCGCGAGTCGGTCGCGAGTCCGGCTCGGCTGCTGGCAGGCTGGCGACAGTTCCTGAAGACCACCGATTCGCTACCGCAGTCCGCCCGCTGGCTGGCCGCGGGACACGGCTACCTGCTGGTGCTCCTCCTCGAGTGCTTGTTCCTGACCGGCCTCGCCCGATGGGCGCGCGGGCCAGAGCCAGTCGTTCCGGCGCGGATGCTGCGTCCCTTGGCAGCCTTCGGCCTCATCAGCCTGGCGACCGCGCTCGTGATTGGTGCCCATCAACTCGTCGCGCGACCGGCGCGCTTCGGGGGACGCCTGAATCAAGAGCTGATCGACGCCCTGGTGCTGGGGGCTCCCTGGCTGCTGGCTGCCTTGATCGCCACCTGGCGGCGTCCCGGCAGCCCGGCCTCGCCCGTCGCGTCGCGAGCCGCCGGTGGCGCGCGCGTCTTCGGCTCGCTGGCGCTGCTGTTGGCGGTCGCCTACACGATCACCTTCCCCATCGCTCTCGAGCAGCGGCGACGCATCGCTGACGAGCACGACCGCTTGCTGCATCGAGAGGCCAGCTTCGTCCAACGCCTGGGGGTTTGAGACGAGCGAACGCACGAGACGGTCGAAGGACCGTCCCGTGCGCCACGATTCTTGAGAGCCGGTCTACTGGATGATGGCGGTGAAGGGGTTCGAGAGCAGCGCCCGACCGTCGAGCTCGACCGTCGCGGCCTGCAAGAAGACGTTCACGCCGACGAAGTTCGAGCCGCTCGGCACCGGGATCGGCCCGAACTGAGCTCGCCCGTCGATGTCGAGTCCCAACGTCGCGATGGACACGATCGGAAGACTCAGGTCGATGACGATTCCTCCCCCGACCGGGGTCGGGCCCGCTCCGGTGAGTGACCCGAAGAGCGTCACGGCTCGCGCTTCCGTGCCACCGGCGACTCGATAGCTCGCCGTGCCGCCATTGATCGGGAGGCTGTCGCCCGTCAACGCGAGAGGTGCCCGCGGCAATCGCGTGGCCTCGGTCAAGCACTGGGTCGCTTGATCCGAGATGAAGGCTCGCGAGCCGTCTCGCGTGAACGCCACGTCGTTGGCTCCCGTTCCGGCATTGAAGACGGTCTCCAAGGATTGGGTCTCGGTGTCCACCACCAAGACGTCCCCGACGAACAGATCGGCGATGTAGAGAAAGCGTCCGTTCGGCTCCAGGGTCATGCCGTACTCACCGCCGGCGCCCCCGAGCTCGAGGGTCGAGAGGAGAGTGCCCGTCCAGCCATCGAGCACGTACAAGCGCGACGGCCCACCGTTGATGTCCACCCAGACCGAGCCGTCGCTCGTGAGGACCGTGTCCGCGGTCGACGGATAGCTGCCCCCGGCGGCGAGCACGATCGAGGTCTGAAGACTCGGGAAAGCCGGATCGATCCAGGTCACGCCGGCGTCGGAGCCGCTGAAGTCGAGATAGTACTGGGTCGTCGGAACGATCAGCGTCTGGCCGTCCGGTGACCAGTTCAGACGCCCGTGGGCACCAGGGACCACGAAGCGCTCGGCGGGCAGCTCCTGGTGAAAGGTGCCCTGAGGGTTGGAGACGTCGGTGTCGATGACGAACAGGTTGCCCGTCCCCTCGACGGTCGAGACGTACAGGCGCGTCTGGTCGGCATTCAGGATCGGATTGAAGGGAAACCAGGTACCAAAGCTCGGCTCGGGGGGCAGCCCGATGCTGCCCAGATGTTGAAAGGCGCCATCGAGCACGTCGACCTGGTTGCTCGTGCTCGAGGTGACGTACAGGTAGAGCAAGCTCCCTTGGGCGTCGGTTTGGATCGCGAAGTCCTCGGGATAGAAGCCGACCCGTTGCCGCTGCAGGATCTGGGTGGTCGCGACGTCGAGCGCGGCGACGAGAGAGTTCTCGGTTCCACCCAGGCCGCCCGACAGGGCGACGTACAGAGTGCGGCCATCCGGATCGAGGGCGAGGCCGAACGGGTTGTCCAGCGGGTCGGTCGGCGGGTCGGTGAAGGTGAGATCGATGCAGCGCGTCTGCACTTGGGCGTCGAGCTCACCGGCGAGCGCGACGACGAGGAGTGAGAGGCAGAGTGCTCGGCGGGGATTCATCCACGTCCCTCCCTGAGTCAGGGTTCACGGGGACGTCGATCGACGGGTGGGGATTGCGAACGAACAGCTCGATCGAGACGGAGATCGTCCCATCGAACCACGCGGGGTGGGTGCTGCACTCACGCTCTCTCGAAGCCCGAAGATCGACGTGATGCACGCCCAGATCGGTCTTCTGGCTTCCGGATCGTCCTACTGGCCGCTCCTTCCCACCTCGACAAGAGGCAGTGGATCAGCGCGGTTTTCGTCCCCGGTCACAGCGGCGGGTCCGCAACGGTTTCGCACCGTTTTCCCTGCCGGGGCAATCGCCCCGACATCTGAGCGAGCTGCGAGACTACCGCGCGCCCTCGGGCCGAGTCAAGGCGGCCGGGCGGAAGTGGAAGGACTTCCACCCGGGTGCCTCACGGGGAAACCTCAGCTCTTGTGTCCGGCGTCTTCGAGCAGACTGCGGAGCATCCAGGCGGTCTTCTCGTGGATCTGCAGACGCTGCGTGACGAGATCGGCCGTCGCTTCGTCCGAGCCGGCCTCGATGGCGGGAAAGGCCTCTCGCGCCGTGCGGATCACCGTCTCGTGAGCGCGCACGAGATCGCGCACCATGTCGAGGGCGGCCGGCACCTCGGTCGATTCCTCGACCCGGCTCAGCTTGCTGAACGCCGCGTAGCTGCCCGGAGCATAGGCACCGAGAGAGCGAATGCGCTCGGCGAGCGCGTCGACGGCGAGGGCGAGCTCGTTGTAGTGCTCCTCGAACATGAGGTGCAGCGTATTGAAGAGTGGGCCCGTCACGTTCCAGTGATAGTTGTGAGTCTTGAGGTAGAGCGTGTAAGAGTCGGCCAAGAGCCGCTCGAGCCCCTCGATGATCTTTTGACGCTGAGCCTCTGGAATCCCGATATCGATCTGCATGTGTCTGTTCCTCCTTCGAGAGAATGAGGTCCGTGTTCGGATCCTGCCCGTGCACGTTGGACGGGACTTCGTTCGGAACGGGCCGTGAGATTCGCGCCCGGCCGCCGCTCAGAATCGAACCGGTAGCACCAGATGCGACGGCCAGCGCTCGGAGCAATGAATCGTGTTCAAGGCCGGCACCATCTGCGTGTGCTGCCGGAACGGTTCGCCCGTGTTCGGATTCACATCATACCGAGGGTGATTGCTGGACGTGATCGAGATTCGAATGCGATGGCCGCGGTTGAACACGATGCTGATCGCCGACACGTCGATCTCGAGCTCGGAGACCTGCCCCGGCACCAGGAAACGCTCCTGATTCATTCCGCCCCGGTATCGGGCGCGAAGCGCGCCTTCTTGAATCAGCATCGAGCGCCCATCGGGGTATACGTCGAGCAGCTTGACCACGAAGTCGGTATCGCGAGCCGTCGACGAGACGAAGAGCCGAGCGCGCAAGGGGCCGGTGACCTCGAGCGGCGCGTCCAGGATCTCCGACGTATAGGTCAGCACGTCCGCGCGCGCCTCGATCGGACGTTGATCGTAGGCACCACTCGGGAGCACGAAGTTCGAGCCGCCCACCGTCGGAACGGGATCGGCCGGATCGTACCGAAAGGTCCGCATCCGTTGCTTGCCCCCCGCTGGCGGACGGTTCAGGCTGAGCCCGCCCTTGCCCGTGAGGTAGGCGTTGATCGGTGTCGCCGGCACGGGCCAGGTCTCGGCCGTCCGCCACTCGTTGCCCGGGGCGTCGGGATCCTCGGCATCGCCGAGCACGAAGTACTTCACGGGGGGCTCGGACGCGACGCCCGTCGGCTGGTCCAGTAGCCAGTAGTCGAAGTACCGGACGGCCTCGATGACGACATCCAGATCCGACAGGCGGGCCGGAAAGCTGAGCTGACCTTGCTGGTCGGTGAAAAAACCGCCATGGGTCCAAGGACCGATGACCAGCTTCTGTCCCCCCGGCGCTGGGCCACCTCCCGATTCCCGAAGGTCCTGGAACGTTCCGAGCGCACCCGGCAGCATGAAGTCGAACCATCCGCCGACGTGATAGATCGGCACCTGGACCGAGGGGAGGCGACGATCGAGCTGCAGCAGATCCCACCAGGCGTCGGGGGTCGGATGCGCTTCGATCTCGCTCAGGAAGTCGCGGCGACCGATCGAGTCGAGCCAGCCCTCGACAGCGGCCTCGCGGAACAAGCCGCCGGGAAACGTGAGATCGTCATACAGGTCTCCGGTGCCCGCGATCGCGAAGCAGGCTCGCAGGCTGGGCGGAGCCGCACCGGCCGTCAAGTACTGGACGATCGCCAAGGCCGAGCTGCCCCAGGAACCGACGCGACCGTTGCTGAACGGCTGCCGGGCCGCCCACTCGATCGTGTCCCACCCATCCTGGTGCTCGCCCCATGCGCTCGCGCGGAAGTAGGCGTCCTCACCGTTCGATTGAAAGCGACCGCGCATGTCTTGGATCACGACCGCATAGCCGAATAGCGTCAGCCAGGTCGCCCGAACCGAGTCCGACTTGCCGTAGGGCGTGCGCACGACGATCGTCGGAAGCGGTCGCCCGGTCACGGGCCGGAACACGTCGGTCGCCAGGCGCGTCACGCCATCGCGCATCGGCACGATGACGCTGGTTCGGTTGCTCTCGAGCTGGAAGTCGATCGGACGGTTGTCGACCGCATCGTTCAGTCGTCGCACTCCGGCGCGTTGGAAGTCGCGTGGCGTCGGGAGCCCGGGAGACGGGAGCGCCGATCCGAAGATCCGGTTCTCGTGGCGCGGTGCCAGCGAGAAGAGATAAAAGCGCCGCCCCCGAATCGAGTCCTCCGTGAACTCATGCCGGTAGCGCCCGAAACCGTCCAGCTCGGCCAACCGATCTGGCCAGACGCGCTCCTCCGGTCCGTAGCGATCGAGCGTCGACTCGAAGATCAAGCCCACCCAACCTCGCGTGATCGGTTGGCCGAGGCGATCGAAGACGCGCCCAGACGTCTCGACGCCCTCTTGCGCGAAGAGCGTCGGGCAGAGGCAGAACGCGATCACGGCGAGGCCGCGTGAGATCTGGGCGATCATGGGCAATTCGGGCAGGGCTCGGGATGGAAAGGGTGGCTTCGGGCGCCGATCTCGGAACGACGCGTGAGTGGCGATCCAGAACATCATAGGATCACGCGGGCTGTCAAGCGGCCGCCCCGGCAACCCGACTGAATCCCACTCTTGAACCGATCCGGTCCCGCTGCGTTGAGAGCGCGAATCGGAATCGGTCCCAATTCTCTGAGACGGCCCGGAACGGAGGGAAACGAACCATGGCGTGGATTTGGTCGGCACTCGTCTTCGTCGGAAGCCTCGGAAGCCCCGTGCCCCAGGACGAGCAGGATCCGGCCCCCAACACACGCGAAAGTGTGACGCCCGAGAAACCCGAGGGCCAAGAGGCGGCCGACGACCCTGGCGAGGAGAAGGATGTCGCACGAGCCCCCGAGGTCGTGGTCACCGCCAGCCGCACCCCGCGCGCTTCCGATCAACTCCCCTACCGTGTGACCGAGCGCTCGGGCGACTGGATCCAGACGCGCCGCCTCGCCCGCAGCCTGCCCGAAGCGCTTCAAGAGGAGACGGGCATCTTCGTGCAGAAGACCGGTCCCGGGCAGATCTCCCCGTTCATCCGCGGCTTCACCGGATTTCACACCCTGACGTTGATCGACGGCATCCGCCTCAATAACGCCGTCTTTCGGCCGGGTCCCAATCAGTATCTCGCGACCATCGACTCCTTCTCGGTCGATCGGCTCGAGATCGTTCGCGGCCCGGCTTCGGTCCAATGGGGAAGCGACGCGGTCGGTGGCACTCTGAACGCGATCGTCAAGGAGCGCCGAGACTTTCCCGAGGGCATCCACGTCTTCGGGCGAGTCTTTCAGCGGTGGGCGAGCGCCGAGAAGTCCTCGACGACGCGCGTCGAAACTCAAGGGAACTTCGACGAGGCCATCGGCTATCACCTCGGGATGACGTACCGCACGTTCGGCAGCATCGACGGGGGGCAGCATGTCGGCGAGCAGTCGGGCACCGGCTACGAAGAGTGGGCGGGCGACACCAAGTGGCGCTTCGTCGTGAACGAACGGCTCGACTGGACCTTCGGATTCCAGCAGATGACACAGAGCGACGTGCCGCGTACTCATGCCACCGTCCAGGGAATCTCGTGGCGCGGCACGACGATCGGAGAAGACCTGAGGCGCGACTTCGACCAGGAGCGTCAGCTCGTGTATACGCAGCTGGAGTACGAGAACGAGTCGGACGACACCTGGCTCCAGCGAGGCACGCTCAGCCTTTCCTGGCAACGTCAGCACGAGGTCGAGCGCCGTGATCGCAGCGGTGGGCGCTTTCGGCGCCAAGGCTTCACGGATCGCACGCTCGGAGCCTGGCTCCAGCTCGAGTCCCCTCTCGCCGGTGGTCGACTGGCGTATGGTGGTGAGATCTACCTCGACCAGGTCGACTCCTTCCGACGCGACTTCGACAGCACCGGAGCGGCGAGCGTTGCGCCGCGGGGCCCGGTCGCCGACGACGGCGACTACACGCTGTCGGGAGTCTTCGTGCAACACGAAGCAGAGGTGGCCGAGGGCGTTCACACGACGGCCGGAGTTCGCTACTCGTTCGCCCGCGCCACGGCCGACGAGGTCGACCCCGATCCTTCGGATGCGACGTTCATCCCGGCGCTGGCCGACGACTACGAGTCCGTCGTCTGGAATGCGCGCGTGCTGTTCGATGCCAGCGAGGCACTGCGACCTTACGTCGGGATCTCCACTGCTTTTCGAGCGCCGAATCTCAGCGATCTGACGCGATTCGACACGGCTCGGAGTGGCGAAGTCGAGCTGGGAGCTCCCGACCTCGACCCCGAGCGCTTCACGTCCTACGAGGTCGGCGCCCATTTCCGCCACCGGGACACCTCCGCCTCCTTGGCGGTCTTCTTCACCGACGTGAACAACCTGATCATTCGATTCCCGACCGGAGTGACGACCACCGACGGTGAGCCCGTCGTGACCCTCGACAACTCGGGTCGAGGCTTCGTGCACGGCGTGGAGGCGGCGGGCGATGTCCCGATGGGCAAAGATTGGCGCCTGTTCGGCAACTTCACTTGGCTCGAAGGTGAGGTGGACCAGTTCATCGCGCCTGGAGTCAAGGATCGGGAGCCGATCTCTCGTCTGATGCCGACGACCGGGTTGGTCGGGCTCGGATGGGAGCATCCCGACGGAAACGTCCACGCCGATTTCCTGGCCCAGTTCGTCGGTGAGGCGGACCGGCTCTCGGAACGCGACAAGAGCGATACGGAGAGGATCCCACCCGGAGGCACACCTGGGTACACTGTGCTCACCTTGCGCGGAGGAGTCCGCGTCTCGGAGAACGTCTCCGTGTTCGGGGCGATCGAGAATCTGGCCAACCGCGACTATCGGGTTCACGGGTCAGGAATCAACGCTCCAGGAACCAATGTGATCCTCGGGTTGGATCTGACGTTCTAATGGGCGTGTTGTCCCTCGCTGCTCCCCGGACTCGGTGCATGAAGCTCGGTCGCTCGAAGATCTTTAGCCTTCCGTCCCTGACCGGCGGTCTCTTTCTGTCGGTCGTCGTTCATGGTGCCGCCGTAGCCACCGTCGTCTGGTGGATGTCGGCTCGGCCACCGGCACTGCTCCAGACATCGAGCCGTCCGGCTTCTCGGTCGGGCCTGCCGGTCGAGGCCCCAACGCCGCCATTCGAGCCCACGCCTTCGACCGAGAGACCGACGAAGACACTCGACGGACAGCCCGCGCCCGCGCTGGAAGCGCCTCGATTGGACGAGGCTTTCGCACCGATGTCCCGTCCCGTCACACGGCCTCCGCTTCCGATTCCTGATCCCCGCGCGCTCGATCTGCGCCCCACGACGACACCCGAGTCCGCGCCGGCTTCCGAGCAGCCTGCTGGCGACCCGGCTCCCGAGGTCGTCGCTGCTCCCGAGGCACCCACGGCAACCGAGACACCTCCGCTGATCCTGAGTCCCCAAAACGCCAAGCCCGTCTATCCGAGCCGCGCGATCCGGCGAGGGCTCGAAGGAGTGGTCTTGCTGCGGGTCGAGGTCCTGGTCGATGGAACGGCGGGCCGAATCGTGGTCAAGGAGAGCTCGGGCTTCGGCCTCCTCGATCGCGCGGCCCTCGATTGCGTCCGCGCGTGGCTCTTCCGACCTGCCGAACGCGGAGGCGTCGTGGTGGTCGAGGATCTGGATGTGCCGATCCGCTTCGAGCTGGGTAACGTTCGCTAGCTGCCCGTCCGACCGAGAGGACCTCAGCCCTCGCGTCGCAGCAAGGCGTAGCGATGCCCGGAGCTCAGACGGAAGATCGGAATCGAGTGCAGCATCTCGAATCCACGTGCGCGACCGAGCGCTCGGACCTCCGACGTCTTGAGCGTCCACTTCGAGCGCTTGTTGTTGAACGGCCTGCGGAGCTCACGCAGTAGGTTCTTGAACGAGTACTCGTCGAAGTAGGTCGCGACCACCCAGCGGCGGGCGACGCGAAACAGCTCGTCGAAGTGCTTGTAGCGGTGCTCGCGATCCGGAATGTGGTGCGAGAGTCGGATCGAGACCACGCACTCGATGCTCTGGTCGGCGAAGGGCAACGATCGCGCATCGGCACGCACGAAGGAGACGTCGTCGGGCGATTCTCCTTGCTCTCGGTTTTCGCGAAGCATCTCGAGCGACCAATCGCCTTCGACCAGCCTCTGGCTTCGAGCACGAAAAAAGTCGCGGAAGCGCCCAAAGCCGCTCGGGATGTCGAGGATCGACTCGACCGAGCCCACGGTGCTGAAGATCCGAGCGAGGATCTTGAACTCGGTCACGTTCGAGAGCTTGCGATGCAGCTTGTCGTCGTACTCGGCGACGTAGCTCAGAGCGCCTTCGCGGCTGTTGTACTTGTCGAGTAGGTTCTTGTCCACGGAGGTCTCACTCCCCTCGCTGATGCTTCTCTCGCCATCGACCGATCAAGCGCTGAACACCCAGCACCACCTCCTTCGAGGCGCGCCGACTCCAGAGCCACTGCCAGCGCCGAAACCGCCGATACAACTGCCGCGCGCAATTGGAATCGCCGCAGTAGCCTAACAAGGTCCGATACACGTCGCCTCGTGAAAACAAGCCACGATAACGTCGGGCCCCCACGAGCTCGACCAGGTCACCGAGCGCCCACCACGTCCCCTCACAAGAGCCGCCTGTGACGAAGCCGTAGGGCAGGTCACACACGATGGCGTGATCTTGCCCCCGCACCCAAAGGTAGTTCTTGAGCGACGATCGGTTGTGGACGAGGCCCGCGCGATGGATTCCGGCCAGCGCCACGCCACACCCGCTGAGCAGCTGAGATCGAAAGCGCCGTTCCGTCGTCGACTCCATCAGGAGCTGCTTGACGGGCACGGCCCCCGCAAAGCTCTCGGTCACGACAAAGCAGTCTGGACGCAGAAGTCCGCGACGTCGCTCACCCCAGGCGGCTGGAATCGTGACGGGAACACCGGAGCGAGCCACCCGGGACAGGTTGTGGAATTCGCGCTCGGCTCGCGACGACAACCCCAGCGTCCGCCAGCTCGCCAGACCCCGCAAGCGATAGAGCTTCACATACAGCTCACCGCGTGCAAACGGCAACCGTCCGGTCAGGATTCGGGTGATCGCCTCTTCCTTGACCGAGCGCAGCTCGGGAGGTCGATCCGAGAGGCCCCGCCAGCCCGGGAGCTCGCCCGCTCGATCGGGAGCGACCTCGACATGCGTCCAGCGCTCCACCGATCGAGATGGCTTGGACGGCGAGCCGGCGTTGTGATCGGTCTTGTCGGTCACCGGCGAGGACACGGTCACGACTCGGCCGTGACCAGGGGCTGCGGGGAGCTCGGCTTGCGCTCGTCGAGGCGTCGACTCTTGCGATGGACGGCCGTGCTCATGCCGACGACGACTCCCATGAGCGCCACCGCCGTCAGGATCCACTCGATCGGACGGCGATCGGGCAGCGGACCGAGGACGGCGTCGAAGAGCGGTGCCTTGAACGACATGAACGCACCGGCGAGCAACGAGCCTCCGACGAAGCCGCGCTCGCGACGAAAGACCTCGGACCACGCGAAGGGCGCCCCTTCGGTCTCGCGGCTGATCGGCGGTCGCGTCCAACGCGGCCACCAGCGGTGCACCTCGCGGCAATAGCGGTCGTACACTTCACCGAATGCCTGACGCAGGAAGGGCTCCTCGGTGCAGACGACGGCATTGTAGAGCAGCAGAATGGCGACCGTCAGAAGGGCTGAGTAGACCACGGGTCCACCGATCAGGCCCGCGCCGATCGCCACGGCCGCATTGCTGAGGTAGATCGGGTTGCGGACAAAGCTGAACGGTCCGGAGACCACGAGGCTCGCCGTCTTCACGCGATGCACACGGGCTCGTTTGCCGAGCTGACGAATCGAGAGCAGTCGACCGAGGATGCCGCCGACCAGGATTGCCCAGCCGACCCAGGGCCCGGCCGCCCACTCCCCGAAGGGAGACAAGAAGACGATCGGCGCCACCAGGGTCGCCACCGCGACGCTCCGATAACGAAACAGCCACGGAGGACGAGCCTGCGGGTCTACGGATGTCGGGGCTTTCTCGCTCAAGACGCTGATCCCCTCCCAACTGAGGACGAAGTCGTCCGAGATGACCGGGATTCTATGCTCCAACGGCCGATGGCCGTCGAGCGCTCCCACCGCCGCGCGCCATCCTAACCATGGTCCCGCCAAACGAGCAAGTCGCGACTCGCCGATCCTCGCAGGCCCGACTTCACTCGCGTTGCCAAACGGTGGGTGGTTCGGTCCGTCCGAGTCGAGTCCGGGCTTCTCAGTTCGGCAGCTCTCCCTGAGACCGCAAGCTCTTCGCTCAGCAGGAGCCCTCGTGGCGAGTACGTCGGATCGAGCGGCGCGACCTGTCGGACTCCGTTCGCGTCTCTGATTCACGTCCGAGCCGCTGACGGCATTCGTCGCGCGAAACCGATTGCGAAGATGGGCGCCCCGGGGCTGCTCGGCCCCGAGCTGACTCCTCTGAGTCCGCGGTGCCGACCCAAGTCCGCCTTCCGATGTCCCGCTCCTCGAAGGCCCGACAGAGACCCGGGCTCAGTGGTCTTCGGGTGGTCCGGCGTCTCGGGATCGGCCGACAAGCTGTTGCACCCGGGGCGTCAGGCCGAGACGAGCATAGAGCAGTCCGAGTGCGTCGGCGATCGCTGGCTGATCGACCTGGCGATTGAGGATCTCGAAGTGATCGATCGCCGATCGATACATGCCCTCGCCGTAATAGAAGCAGCCCAGCACGAAGTGCTTCATGGGCGGGCTGCTGTCGAAGAGATCGTTCAGCTTGTCGGAGGTCGCCAGAATGTGCTCACGGCGTTTCTCGTCGACGACTTGAAACACTCCGCGCCTCTGGAGCGCGCCCCGCTCCAAGGTCCAGGCGTAGGTCCGCCCCGGCTCCAATGGCGGGGCGTCCGCCGGGAACTCGGCTCGCAGTCCAGAGACCTTTCGCGACCACAAAGCTTCACCGTCGCAGGTCAGGGTCAGATCGAAGCTGCGCTCCCGCTGCTCCGTCACCCATCGAAACTCGGGCCGGCTCTCGAGGATGCGGCGCTGGGGTTGGACGAGATAGAGCGGACGGAGCGCCTCGATCGGAAGCATCCGACCTAGGTTGCGGATGAGCTCAGAGTCCGTGAGAAAGGTCAAATCCGTCGCCGGCATCCGCAACTGGATCGCTTCATCCGCCAATCGGGCGGCCGTCTCGACGTCTCCTTCGAGCAGCGCCTTCTCGCCCGGGTGCACGATGCGCTCGTTGTCCGAAAGGACGAACAAGAGTCCCAGTAGGAGAATCGCCGCTGCCAACAAGAACCCTGCCGCCAAGCACACCAGCAGGGAAGCCGAGCCCAGCTCGGTTCGGGCTGTGTTTCGATTTGGCGAGGGGTGGGGCACGGGCGAATCGATCTCCGTTGGGCCGGCCGACCGGCGAGAGCCGTTCGGCGTTCGATCGTCAGTTCGGCAAAGGCTCCATAACCCACGCGAACCGGGGAATCTATACCACACGAACCGCGTCGGGACAAGCTGACCGGGCCCAGTACCTCCGTGCCAAGACGGTCAAGCGGTTTCTCTTGCGAGAGGCCGCACCGGCGGCGTGCGCGCATGATCCACGTGCCTCTCGAGGTCGCTCCGATACGACCCCTCGAGAGGAAAGGTCGTGCGGGCGAGAGCTGATTCGAGCATCGGGCCGGGAACGCGCGAGACGCTCGGGTGTTCCGAATCGGCAAGTGCGCTACAATGAGCGCTCACCGTGGTTGCAACCGTTCGGGAAGCTCGCCTCATGACTGCCTCCTCCATTTCGCCGGGTCCCTCCCCTACGGCTTCTCGCCGGCCGGGTCGACTGCTGGGCGCCCTGCTCTGCCTCGTGACGATCACGGCCTCCTGGGCCTCCGCTCAAGAGCCCGACCGTAATCCGGTCCCTGAAGAGCGTAAGGGCAAGCAGATCTTCTCGGTTCCGATCGAAGGTCCCCTCAATCCGACGATGGTCGACACCTTCCGTCGGATTCGCGCGGAGGCCTTGGCGGCGGACGCCGATTTCTTGGTCTTCGAGATCGATACACCGGGCGGCGATGCCAACCTGATGATGGACTTCGCCGATCAGATCCGCGGCACGAAGGACATCCAGACCATCGCCTGGGTGATCGGCAACGCCTGGTCGGCCGGAGCACTGCTCGCCCTCGCCTGCGACAAGATCTACATGCGACCCACCGCGACGATCGGCTCGGCGACGCCGGTCGTGCCCGGCGTGACGATGGACGACGTCACGCGCGAGAAGACGAACTCGGCCTTTCGCAACAAGTTCATCGCTTACGCCCAAACGAGCGGTCGTCCCGAAGCGCTGGCGGAAGCGATGGTCGAGAGCAAGACCGAGGTCCGCGAGGTCCTCATTCAAGGGCAGAGCCAATTCCTCAAGCCGGACGACATCGCGATGCGGCGGCTCGACGATCGGACCGGACAGATCCGAGAGGTCACCGTCATCGTTCGTGAAGGTGACCTGCTGAATCTCACTGCCCGCGATGCGGTCCGCTATCGCATGGCGGATGGCGTCGCCGACACGCGCCAAGAGCTCCAGGAGAAGTGGCTCATGGCCACCGACGCCGACTGGGTCGTCGGCCAAGAGACCTGGAGCGAAGGCGTCGCGTCATTCCTGAACGCCTTCAAGATCCTGCTGATCTTGGCGGGGTGCGTGCTGCTCTACGTGGAGTTCAAGGTCCCGGGATTCGGTCTGCCCGGCATCGGCGCCATCGTGTGCTTCGGTCTGCTGCTCTCGGCGAACTACATCTCGGGCCTGGCGTCGGTGGGCGAGATCTTGCTGGTGGTGCTGGGCCTGGCCTTGATCGCGGTCGAGATCTTCGTCTTGCCGGGCTTCGGCATCGCGGGACTGAGCGGGATCGTGCTGCTGATCTTGGGACTGATCCTGTCATTACAGTCCTTCGCCCTGCCGAGCACGCCCTTCGAAGAGCGAATCCTGTTCGACAACCTCGTGAGCGTCGTCGCTAGCTTCGCGCTCTTCTTGGTGGTCGCGCCCTTCGTCTCACGGTTCTTGCCCAAGCTCCCCCTGTTCCGTGGCATCATGTTGCAAGCGCCGGCGACGGCGAACGCGCACGGCGGCGGCGCTCCCTTGACCGCTCCCTCGGAATCCGGAACGGCCCTCACCGTCGGCTCGACGGGCGACGCGGTGACCGACCTCCATCCTTCGGGTAAGGTGCGGGTCGCCGAGCGGGTGTACGACGTGATTGCCCAGGGACAGTTCGTCGAGCGCGGCGAATCCGTGCGCGTGGTACAAGTTCGCGGCAATCGAATCCTGGTGCGAGCGACGAGAGGCTCGACCGCTCCCGATCGCGCTTGAGGAGATCCGGTAGGTGCCCGCTTGGCTTCCCATTCTGCTCTTCCTCGCCGGCCTCGCGCTGGTGGCGGCCGAAGTCTTCTTTCCGTCGTTCGGCCTTCTGACGATCTTGGCCGCCAGCTGCCTGGTGGGCGGGATCTACCTCGCGTTCGAGGTCTCGGCGACGTACGGCACGATCTCGGTGATATCGATAGTGATGCTGGCTCCCATGGCCTGGTACTGGGCGATGAAGTGGCTTCCCCGAACTTCCTTCGGGAACCGCATGTTGGCGAGCGGTCCGTCGTTCGTCGATGCCGAGTCTCGTCGCGGGACCTCGGCGGCGCTGGCTCGCTTCGAGGGACAAACGGGACGCGCCTTGTCGATGCTGCGCCCTTCGGGAACGGCCGAGATCCTCGACGAGCGGTTGGACGTGATTACACGGGGGGAGATCATCGAAGCCGGCGAGCCGATCGCGGTGGTCGAGGTGTCCGGCAATCGCGTGATCGTCGCGAGCGCGGCCGCGCCCCGAGTCGACGAGTACTCCGACTGAAACAAGAGCCTCAAGACTTCCTAGGAGGAAAACTTCATGCGCTCGCACTTCGTGGCGCAGACCAGCGGAATGCAATGGGTCCTGATCATCGGCGCGCTACTCTTGCTGCTGCTGATCTTCTCCCTGGTCTTCAAGTACATCAATCTCTGGTTTCGTGCTTACCTGACCAAGGCGGACATCGGCTTCATGCATATCATCGGCATGAGCCTGCGTAAGGTGAATCCGGCCACGATCGTCGATGCCAAGATCGCCGCCGTTCAGGCCGGCCTCAAGCTGGACACCCATGACCTCGAAGCCCACTTCCTCGCCGGGGGCAATCCGACCAAGGTTGTGCGCGCCCTCATCGCCTCCGACCGTGCCGATCTCGAGCTGACCTTCAAGACCGCGACCGGCATCGACCTCGCCGGCCGCGACGTCCTCGAGGCCGTTCAGACCTGCGTCCTGCCCAAGGTCATCGATTGCCCCGATGCGACCGCCACTGGCCGAACCGAGGTGGCGGCGGTCGCCAAGGACGGCATCCAGGTCATGGCCCGCGCTCGGGTCACGGTGCGCACCAACTTGCCTCGCCTCGTCGGTGGCGCCACCGAGGAGACCATCATCGCGCGCGTCGGTGAAGGGATCGTCACCAGCATCGGCTCGGCGCTCTCCCACAAGGAGGTGCTCGAGAACCCTGACATGATCTCCAAGCAAGTGCTCCAAAAGGGCCTCGATGCCGGGACGGCATTCGAGATCCTCTCGATCGACATCGCCGACGTCGACATCGGCGAGAACATCGGCGCCAAGCTGCAGGCCGATCAAGCCGAGGCCGACAAGCGCGTTGCCCAGGCCAAGGCTGAGGAGCGCCGCGCCATGGCCGTCGCGCGCGAGCAAGAGATGGCCGCGGCCGTCACCGAGAACCGCGCCAAAGTCGTGCTCGCCGAGGCCGAGGTCCCCAAGGCCCTCGCCGATGCGTTCCGATCCGGCAACCTCGGCGTCATGGATTACTACAAGATGAAGAACGTCATGGCCGACACCGCCATGCGTGAGAGCATCTCCGAGGACCAGGACTCCGGCAACGAAAACTAAGTAAGAACGCGGCGGAGGCCGACCTTGCCCGACATCGACATTGGTGACTTTTTCTACTTGGTCGTCCTGATCGGCGGCCTCATCGCCACCGTGTTTCAGCAGGAGCGATCCAAGAAGAAAGCGCAGGAGCGGCGACGCGCCGCTCCCCCATCGCGGCCGGCCCCGCCCTCTCCCTTCGACGAGCCGGCCCTCGATCGCCGCTTCGAGGGCGCGGCATCCCCGCGCCCTCGCCCCCAGCCCATCGTCGCGCCCAAACCCAAGCCGGCGACCTCGAAGCCGAAGCCGCCGCCGAAGCCACGCGCCCCGCAGCCCGAGGCGAGCCGGCTTCGGCGGGCCGGGGAGACCTTCGCCGAACATCTCGAGCGCGGCGACCGGACACGACAACGAGGCGAGGATGCACGCGACGAGCGCTTCCTGATCACGTCGTTCAAGGCGGCAGCCCCGAGCCTCGCGCCCGACCACACTCTTCGAAAAGGCAAACGCACCCGCCACAAGCGGGCCCTGCGGAAGCTCCTCACCGATCGCAACGAGCTCCGTGACCTCATCCTCCTGGCCGAGATCCTCGCCCCCCCCGCCTCCGAGCGCGTGAACATTCTCGGCAAGCGGTGATCGACGGCGAGGGTGGCGCGTAGAGGTGCATCGCGCGCCGACCACGTCACGCCTCGAGCCGCCGACGGCATTCGTCGCGCCAAACTGATTCCAGACAAGATCGCCGTCAGGCTTCGTGGCGTCCGGCCGCTCTCGTCGAGTCCGCAGTGAAGACTTCACCCCATTGCGTCGAGCCTCATCGCGCCGGGCCGCCTCCATCGAGTCCCCGGTGAAGGGAATCGCAAGCCGCGCCACCGAAGTGCCGGACTCCGTTCTCGTCTCTGTATCACTCGTGATCGCGCGCCGACCGCGTCACGCGCAGCTTCCTACTCGATACCGTACTCGCGCATCTTCTTGTTGAGGGTCGGCCAGGAGGTGCCGAGGCGCTCGGCGGTCTCGCCTTTCTTGCCGCCGGTGGCCTGCCAGGCCAGCTCGATGGCGCGACGCTCGGCTTCCTTCAGCGTGAGGACCTCGGCGGCGGCCGTCTTCGCGTCGACGTCCAGGAAGAGGTCTGCTGGCTCGAGCGTCGGGTGGCTCGAGAGCAACGCGGCACGCTCGATTACGTTGCGCAGCTCGCGCACGTTGCCGGGCCAGGGATAGCTTTCGAGTCGGGCGAGCGCCGCGGCGCCGAGGGTGCGCGGCGCCTCGGCCCGTGAAAGACCGGCGAGGAAGGACTCGGCGAGGAGCCGGACATCGCCGGTCCGATCGCGCAACGGCGGCACGGCGATCCGCACGACACCGATTCGGTAGAAGAGGTCCTCGCGGAAACCCCCTGCCTCGACGGCCTGTTGCAGATCACGATTGGTCGCGGCCACGACTCGGATGTCGACTGGGATCGAACGCTCCCCGCCCACCGGCCGGACCTCCCGCTCCTCGAGCACGCGCAGCATCTTGGCCTGCGCCTCCAGCGGCAGCTCACCGAGCTCGTCGAGGAACAGAGTGCCTCCTTGCGCGGAGCGGAATTGGCCCGGTTGATCTCGATGCGCCCCGGTGAATGCCCCTGCGACGTGGCCGAACAGCTCGCTCTCGACCAAGGCCGCGGGGAGCGCGGCGCAGTTGACGGCCACGAATGGGCCCGCCGCGCGGGGGCTCTGATCATGTAGGAATCGCGCGACCAGCTCCTTGCCGGTTCCGGTCTCCCCGGTGAGCAGCACGGTCGTGTCTTGCGGTGCGCAGCGCCGGGCGAGGTCGAGCGTCGCTCGAAAGCGCACCGATTCTCCGATCAGGGGACGGGCACTCCTCAGCTCGCGTCGCAGACGTCGATTCTCTCCGGCCAGGCGCTCGACCAGCTCAGCATTGCGCAGCGCCAACGCTGCCGGAGCCGAGATCGCAAGCAGCAGCTCGAGATCGTCGCGAGAGAGCGCCTCGTCCTCGTCCGTATCGGCGTAGAGAACGCCCAACGCTTCGCCCTCGACCAGCAACGGCACGACGATCGCCGACTGCGTCCGGTCGCGGATCAAGCTCTCGCGGCGACCCAGGACCGGATTGTCGCTCACGCTACGAACGAGCAGCCCTTCGCCTGTTTCGATCACGCGCTGCAGCACCGTCTGGCTCACTTCGAAGGCGACCGCCCGTCGTCCGCGATGCCAGTAGGCACCATCGATGATCGTGCCGGCTTCAATCCGCAGCGCCGCGGCGCGGCGGATCGGCAGGCTCTCGCCTAGCCGGGCCAGGAGCGCCGTGAGCACGTCCTCCTGACGCTCTCGCCCAAAGAGCGTGCTGACATCGTGCAAGAGTCGCAGGCGCTCGGTCCCGCGCTCCGTGTCGACCGACGCCGCCACGTCGAACTGCGCCACCGCGATCGAGCTCTCGACCTGAACGGGCATGTCGGGGATCACGGTGCTGTCAGCCCGTCCTCCGAGGAATCGGAGGTGGATCGAGCCCATCACGATCTCGTCACCGTGGCGAAGCCGCGCCCGCTCGATGCGTCGACCGTTCATCCAGGTGCCGTTCGCCGAGCCGAGGTCCACGGCTGCCCAGGTATCGCCTTCGTCCGGCTCCACGCGCGTATGATGCCGCGACGTCGTCTCATCGAAGAGCACGACGTCGCTGTCTTCCGCCCGACCGAGCGTCACGGGACCCGTGAGATCGATCTTGTTTGGTTCTGCCCGGCCGGAACGAAGCTGCAGCCGTGGCACTCGAGCCGCCGCATCGGCGTCACTCATGGCGACTCCGCTTTCTTCGAGACGCGCTAAGGTTCTTCGACGTATTCGACGGATACAGGGAGAGGCCTGACTCCGAGCCACTACAATTCGAGAACCTGAAGAAACCACGATGGCGACTCAATCTCCACGCTCTGCCTCGGAATCGAAGACGCCGGCTCCCACCGAGAAGCGGGACCGCGACCGCGTTCGCGCCACGGGCCGCGTTGCGGCTCGCCTGACCGACGGGCTGCACGAAGGCCCATCGATCGACCTCAGCCGTCAAGGCCTCTCGTTCTTGACCAACGAGCCACCGCAGATCGAGCTCACGGTCGACATCCGCGGTGAGCGCCATCGCTTGAAGGGGCGGCTCGTGCGCCTCGACTCGGTCGGTGACGACCTCGTCGAGTGGGGCATCCACCTCGACGAGCCCTTGCCCGGTTTCGACGGGTTCTGAACCGAAGAGCGAGCGAGTAGAGTCCCGTCCGCAACGGCGAGACGAGCGGCCCGGTCCGGCCACGCGCTGACGCTTTTCGCGAGCCACGCAGAATCGGAGCGGCGCTCAGCGCCCGGCTGCACATCGACGATCGTGAGACCCGAGATCGTGGCGGGACTCCGAGTCGAGGTCGCTTCGAGCGCGAGCTCGATGACGAGCTGCGCGCGCGGGGCATTGAAAGATCCTTTCACGACTGACTGAAAGGAGCTTTCAATCGGCGGCCTGTCCGCGGACGATCCGGCTGGCGTCGCTCGGAGCACAATCCCCCGCCGCGGCGGAGCTTGTGAGTGATCGCCATTTTGTTCCCGGTTGCGGTACGCTTTGTGTGATTCGTGACTCCGTTCTCTCGACTTCTCCTTTGGGATCCACGATGCACGACCGCGACACGAAGCACGTCAACAACCCGAATCCCGATCCGTTGATCGGCGAGACTCTGGGTGGCTATCGGATTGAGGAGGCGATCGGTCGAGGCGGCATGGGGCTCGTGTATCGAGCTCGTCAGCTCTCCCTGGATCGCGCGGTGGCTTTGAAGGTCCTTCCGACGGAGCTGGCCGAGAATCAGCAGATTGTCGCGCGGTTCCAACGCGAGATCCGCCTGCTGTCGACTCTGAGCCATCCGAACATCGTGGCCATCTACGACGGTGGCATCGATCGCGAGCGCGGGCTCTCCTACTACGTGATGGAGCTCGTGGACGGCGTGACGCTGCGGGACGTGATCGAGGCCAAGGAGCTTCGTCCCGAGCAAGCGTTGGCACTGGTCCCTCCCATCTGTGACGCGCTCGCCTATGCCCACTCGCGGGGTCTCGTACATCGTGACATCAAGCCCGCCAACCTGCTCCTCGACCAAGAAGGTCGCGTCAAGATCGCCGACTTCGGACTCTCGCGATTGATCGACGACGCCGACGACCACGCTCGAATCACCCAGACCCATCAGCTCATGGGCACCATCGAGTACATGGCGCCCGAGCAACGAGAAGGCGCGAAGCTCGTCGACCACCGAGCGGACATCTACTCGCTCGGCGTGGTGATCTACGAGATGCTCACCGGCGAGCTACCGATCGGGCGCTTCGACCCACCGAGCCGAAAGGTGCAGGTCGACGTTCGGCTCGACGACGTGGTGCTGCGGGTGCTCGAGAAGGACCCCGCTCGTCGATACCAACAGGTCAGCGATGTCGGCGTCGACGTCCGTCGCTTCTCGAAGCACGAGCAATCAGCGACGCCTACCAAATCACGGGAGCCGCAGAGTCGGCCGCGATCCGACCCGGCTCTCCAGCTCGCGTCGCCGTCCGATCCGGAGCTGCAGCCACGGCTCAGCCGACTCGCGATCGCCAGCTTCGTTCTCGGTTGCCTCCCGCTCGCCCTCATCGCCGTCATTCTGCTCTTCGCCCTGCTCCGTGCCATTTGATCGAGGAGTCGACCATGTCCCATTCGATGGCAGCCCACCCGCCCGCTCCGAGCGGTATATGTGGCTTCGCAGTCGCGAGCTTCTTGTTCGCCTTGATCCCGATCTTGATCGGAGTGTTGCTTCTGATCGTGGGCTTGATGTTCGCTGTGCGGTCGTTTTGATCTCGTAGTCGACCTTGTCTTCTATCTCGTCCGGGTCTCCCCGGCCTCGCCTGCCTGACGGTGCTGTTGCTCTTTCGAATGAGCCAGCTTCGCTCGGTGGAATCCGACTCATACCATTCCGTTCGTATTTGTGAGGACACCATGTTCCCTGGAGTTTCACTCAACGTGCTCATCTTCGCATCGTTCCTGAGTCTGCCTGGCTTCGTGAGCTTGGCGGTCCTGTTGCTCGTCGCCCTTTCGGACTGAGCGGGCCCACCTCGGAGGAGTTGACCATGTCTTACTCAATCCTCGGTGGCGGCCTCCTCGTGATTGCCGCGACCCTTCCGTTCCTGTTGGCCATCATCTTCGGGATCGTCTCCCTCGTCCGCATCTCACGATCGACGGGACAGCTTCGAGGACGCGGCCTGGCGATCACGGGTCTCACTCTGGGACTCTTCGGTTTCTTTGGCGGCCCGCTGATCCTCGTCTTTCTCCTGGTGCCCGTGGGCTTGGCGATGAATGAGGGTGACCCCGCCGTCGCCTCCGCCGGTCATCTCGTCGAGGGACGTCCCCCAGCTCCTATCGCCTCGGCCCCCCGTCGCATCGACGCCACGGGTCCGGTCCGACTCGAGATCACGATCCGGGACTTCAATGGCGACGAGCAAGATGCCGAGTCCCTGGTGCGCCAGCTCGAGGCGGCCTTCGCGATCTTCGAGGCCAAGATCGAAAGCCACCCCCACAACCGAGTGGGATTGACTCGACTGTACGTCGAGATGAATCCCGATGCCGACCCGTTGCTCGTCAACCTCCCCCAGCTGGAGCAGCGTGCCGCTCTCCTCGAGCAAGTTCGCTTGTATCTGAGAAACCTGGACGTCGAGACGGACTGGCTCCAGGCGCGGTTCGAGGTCGAGCCCGTGACCGCCCTCCGCTCTCAGGATTATCAGGAGGAAGAGATCGCCGAGCATCCGATCCTCGACGAGAACGAAACTTCGGGGCGCTGATCGATGGTGGTCTGGTTCTGGTTCGGTCTCCTCGGCTGCGTCGGCGCCTTGGCCGCCATCGTCTCGGGAATCGTCGCGGTCGTTCGGATCCGTGTCTCACGGGGCCGTCTGCGAGGAAGCGCATTGGCCTGGAGCGGTATCGCGCTGGGCATGCTCCAGGTCATCGCGGTCGGTTTCGGGTCCATCTTCTTGGTGACCGAGGCCCAGTCGATCGAGTCTCGCCGGCAGCAACGACGAGCCGAGGAGGCATCCCAACGTGCGCTCGAAAGCGAGCTTCGAAGCCGGCCCACGTCGGTGTCGGGTCAATTCCGGCTCGAGGACATGACGAGCGTTCGAGACCAGCTGCATCTCCTGGAGTCCCGACTGCGTCGCGACCTCGGCAAAGACGACGTGCATTTGCAGCTACGGGCGGAGTCCGAGGACTCGCTGACCGGGGAGGTCTTGTTCGCGTGGCCGGACATCGCGGCGAGCGAGACCGAAGCCTGCGCGCGAGTGGAAGCCTCGCTGCGCCGGATCATCGCCTCCCCGGTCGATCAGCTGAAGGTCACTTGGAAACGCTGACGCGCGGCCTCCTCACCCCAAGTGGTGGATGAAGACGCCGCTCGTCCGGTACTCGAATCCGGACTCGGCGAGGAACTGCGTCAGACGAGGATCCCCCTGCTCCATCTCGAACAGGATGGCTCGGAAGCGATTGCGCTCCGCGTAGTCCCCCAGGAAGCGGAAGATCTCCCGCCCGATTCCTCGACCCCGACGCGCCTCGTCAACGCACACCATCTCGACGAACAGCGTCGCCCCTCCCAGCTCGACCCGGAGGTGGGGCATGAGGTGGAAGAGTCCCACGACCTCTCCATCGCCCTCGACGACGAACAATCCACCCCGGCCCGGAGTGGCACGATCGAAGGCGGCCGCAACGAACTGATGTGCCGCCTGCTCGACGGGATCGAGTGCGAGCTGATCGATGAACTGCTGAGTCAACGCCTCGAGCGCGGCCTGATCGCCCTCTTCGGCACGACGAAAACGAATCTCCATGACGCGGCTCTCACTCCATTGCCAGTGCACTCGATGGCCGACGAGGCCCGACGAGCGAGGTCACGATGGCCCGGATGCTCGACCAGGTCAATCCCCGTTGCCACCGTCCGAGGAATTGCCCTTGCCGGCGGATTCGAGACGAGTCCGCAAGGCACCGACCCACTCGGCCATTCGAGGCTCGGTGTCCGGGATCGCTTCGAAGGCGGCGAGCTGAGCCCGAGCCTCCTCGAGTTGCTCAGCATCCAAAGCGAGCTCCGCGAGATGGAGATGGGCCTCGGCGTAGCGCGGGAGCAGATCGATACTGCGAGCGGCCCTCAGTGCCTCCTCGAAGCTCGCCTTGGCCTCGGCCGGCTTCTCGCGACGCCGCTGAAGCACTCCCAGAAAGAGCAACACCAACGGATTGCTCGGCATGAGATTCAAGGACTGGCGACAGCGCTTCTCGGCCTCGGCATACTCGCCCAGCTCCCAGCTCTCCTGCGCGGAGAAGTACAGGTCGCGGGCCGCCGCCTCTGCCTGCTCGATGGTCGGAGGCGCGGTCGACTCGTCGGTGGACATCATCTCCCCACGATACTCGGCCACGATGCGCTGGACCGAGGTCAGATCCACCGTCGTCGCTCGAAGACGGATCGCCTTCTCGAAGAACGAGATCTTCTCCTCGTCCCGCCCCGCGATCATCGCCTCGAGACCGCGCTTTTTGTAGAGAGACGCCAAGGACTCACGCGCCATGTCTTCAGGGCCATTGGCCGCCAGTACTTTCTCGTAGTGCTCGCACGCCTCGGCGAGGTCCTTCTCGGCTTCGGCCACTTGCCCGAGAATCCGATGCGCCGATGCCGTCTCGATGATCTTCATGGACGCCTCGGCCGCCTCTCGAGCCGCCGGTAACGCACCTCGCTGCAGGAGCCCCTGGGCACGCGCGAGCTCGACGGCCGCCAGCCCGCGCTCGGCCTCGACCATGCCCGGGCAGGTCTCGAGGATCTTTCCGTAGAGCCGCTTGGCCTCGCCGTAGGCTCGCGTCTCGCGCAGCCAGATGTCCGCTTGCAGCAGCCGGAGCTCGAGATGCTCTGGCTCGAGCTTCAGGCCGTTCTCGAGCTCGGCCAAGGCCCCCACCGCGTCTCCACCGGCCAGGTACAGTCGGGCCGCCAACGCGTAGACATCGGGCGACTCGGGCCAGCGTGTGCGAATCGCCTCGATCTGACGTCGAGCCTCGAGCGCTTCGTCTCGCGCCAAGGCCACTCGGACCAGATCCAGCCGAGGAGCGATCTCGCCGGGTCGCGCCTTCGCCTCGATGCCGAACAGCTCGGCCGCGGCATCCAGAGGGTCACCGACTGCGGCATCCGTGGCGAGGGCCCCCGCCTGCAACGCGAGCACCGCCCGGTTGAAGTGGAGGACGGCGAGATTGTGATGCGCGACCGGTGCCGTGCCCTCGACCTCGGCCGCGCGTCGGAACGCCTCCTCGGCCGACTCGTTCTCGCCACTCGCCAGATGAAGCTGTCCTTCCAGGATGTCGAGCTCGGCTCGATAGACATCGAGGTCGTCGCTGCCCCGCTCGGTCACCGAGGTCAGCGCCCGGCGGGCCTGCTCCAGTGCCGACGCCGAGCTCGCCAGATCACCGCGCTGGAGCGCCAGCTCGGCGCGGGCGCGCTCCAGCTGGGCGCGCTTCCGTGACTCGTGATCCGGGACGTGTGCCCCGGCCAGGAGGGTCATGGCTTCCAGGAGCTCGGGAGCTCGACGCGTGGTCGCGGCGCCACATTGGCTCTGCGAGTGATCTCGGAGGTGCAGCGCAAGATTCATCCGCGCCACGAAGCTCGTCGGCTGCTTGACCAAGACGTCGCGCCACAGCGACTCGGTCTTCGACCAGACCCGAGTGCGCGCCCAAGCCGGATAAGCGAATCCCACCGTCACATACAACGCGAGCACGACGGCGGCCGCACGCGCCGCCCCCGTTCGGGCGGCGAGCCTGCGCACGGCCGCGACCAGGAGCAGTGCCGCCCCCACCGTCGGAATGTAGAGGTATCGATCCGCCGCCAGAAGATCGGTGCGCGGCAGGATACTGTTGAACGGCAGCAGCGCGATCACGGCCCAACCGAGCCCGACGGCTGCGAGCACCGAGCGTCTCGCCAGCCAGATCGACGCGCCCATACCGGCCAGAAGCCCCACCCAACGCAGCGCGAGATCGCCTCCTCCCGTGACGAGTGAGGCCGGGTAGTCGGCCGAAAGCCAGAAGGGAGCGACCAGGTTGCGACCGTAGAGAAACGCTGCCGCGCTCGTTCGCTGAAGCATCTCGCTCGGCGAAGCGATCGAGCCGGCGCCTTGCTCGGCAGCGATGAGCGCGTGCAGGATCGTGATGCCGATCGCGACGACGGCGAGGCTTCCGATCAGTTTGCCACCACCCGCGCTACGCTGGCCGACTGCCCAGAGCGCGACCAGCAGTACGGCCGGAAGCACGAGCGTCGTTCCCTTGGTCAAGAGTGCGATCGCGAGCGTCACCAACGACAGCGCGCCCCAACGCCAATCGACCCGCCGCCCGTGAAGTGCTCGGAGCGCCGCCCAAATCGATACCCATCCCAGCGCGAGCGAGAGCACGTCCTTGCGTCCGGACGCCCAAACCACGGACTCGGCATGGACGGGCTGCAAGCTGAAGACGACGGCGGCCAAGAGCGCCCAGCCGAAGCGCCGTGTGATCCACCAGGCCAGCAGGAGGACCCCGGCGGCGTTGAAGACCGAGAGCAGCACGTTGCCGAGATGGAAGAAGAGCGGGTTGAGATCGAACAACGCCCGATCGATCGCCAGCGAGGTGAAATAGAACGGGACGTAGGCGTGAAACGTCACGGAGCTGAAGATCGAGGTGAGGTGGCTCCCGTCTAAGGACGCGATCTTCTCGTTGTCGAGAATGGCCTCGGGATCGTCGTAGTTGAGGAACTCGCCCTGCCAGACGGCCGCCCCGTACAGGAGGCCTTGGATCACGACGAGAGCGACGATCGCCAGCCAGAATCGAGTTCGCATGCTCATCGGTGCTCGATCGTCTCCGCGGATCCAGGTGGGTTGCGGACGCCGGGTGGCGGCCCCGCGCTCCGGGCCCCGAAGCGCAAACGCTTCACTCTAAGAGTGGCCCCCGGTACTGGCAAGCGCGACGATTCGAAGCGATGGGACGTTTGGCAGGAGACGAGCCCTGTGGGAACCGGGGCGCAAGGAGTCGCACCTTCCCCTTGCACACCCGCTCGCTAGCGACGATGTTGTCTTTCCCGCTCCGACGCCGACCGGTGTCGCGGGATTCACCTGGTCCCCCATTCGACTCACTCGGGTTTCACGGAGAGACGCTTCGCATGGCTCCGACGCACTTGGCCTTCTTGTTGACCGTTTGCTGGTTGGTGACGGCTTGCTCATCAGAAATCAGCGGCTCGGCAGATTCGGACGGCACGGGATCCTCCGAATCCACTGCCGCTCTTTTACCCAACCTGCCTCATCCCGAGGGGCTCGACTTCGTCCTCTTCGGGGTGGACCGTCAAGAGGTCCGCCTCTCGGACTTCCGGGGCAAGCCGGTCGTGCTGACCTTCTTCTACCGCTCGTGCCCGGAAGCGAACATGTGCCCGATGCTAATGTCGAAGATCCATGAGGTCGCGGACGGGCTCGCGGGCACGGATGCCGAGATCATCGCGATCTCGTTCGACCCGGCGAACGACACGCCCGAGAACCTCGCCCTCTTCGCCGAGAGCAAGCAGATCCGCTTTCGACTGCTCACGGGACATCCCGAAGCGATCGCTGAGGTCGCCCGCGGGAAGTTCGGGATCGAGTTCAAGCGGCGCGAGACCGACGCCGCCAGCGGGGGCGTCTCGTTCGACGTCTACGATCACAACATGAAGACGTTCTTGATCGACTCCGAAGGCGAGCTGAGACGCACCTTCCCAGGAAGCCGCTGGCTCCCGGCCGACGTCGTGCTCGCCGTCAAGAAGATGTCCTCGGACGGTTGATCCGTCAGGAGCTTCCGGTCATTCCGGCCTCACATCCCGGCCCCGAGGGAGCGAGCGCGAACAGCGATCGCGACCGATCGCCGACAACGCAGGCCCCGGGTCTCGTCCTTGGGCTCAAGCCCAGCGCTGCAGCCACAGCTCCAGGCAGAGCAATGCCCAAATCTGTCGGGCCGGCCCGTCCGTGGCTCCTTGCACCGTGGCCTCGATCGCGGACGGCTCGAACCAGTCCTTCACACGGGCCTGTGGGTCGAGCAGTCGCTCCTCGAGCCACGGCTTCCAAGGCCCTCGTGCCCAGAGCGAGAGCGGAGTCGGAAAGCCCTTCTTGTCCCGACGCTCGAGTATCGACCGAGGGACTCGGTCGGCCGCGACGTCGCGGAGCAAGCCCTTGAGGCGTCCGCCCGGCATCCGCTCACTCGGTCGCACGCGGCGAACGGCCGCGACCCAGTCCGGGTCGAGCAGGGGAACGCGCGCCTCGACCGAGTGCGCCATCGAAAGACGGTCTTCGACCTGGAGCAGCGCCTGTAGCGAAGTCTCCGCCTCGAAGGTGAGCACACCCGCGAGGAAGTCGTCCCGAGTACGCTCGTCGAACCGCGCGCGCCACATCGCCGTGACCTGGTCGGACTCCTCGCGCCACTCGGGGCGAAGCCGCGTCGTCAACGGTCCGGAGCGCTGCAACAAGCCCCAGTAGGCCTCGCGGAGACCGCGTCGCGACGCGATCTCGGCGAAGCGCGTCCACAGCGGCTCGTAGCCGACGAGCTGCGTGAGCTCGGGCCAACGGCGTCTCGAGCGCTCCTCGACCTGCCCGTCCCTTTCGAATGCAATCCCTTCCCCGAGCCAGCGCTCGCCGCCCCAAGCCAGCAGATGTCGGACGTAGCCGCCAAAGAGCTCGTCGCCTCCCAGTCCGGACCACAGCACTCGCTCGTGGCGCCCGACCTCGCGATAGAGGGAGTACAATGCCAGCGCGCCCGGGCCGGCCGCAGGCTCGTCGAGAGCCGTGATGATCGCATCGAGGTCTCGCCCGCATTGCTCCGGATCGATGGTGACCACGGTCCATTCGGCCTGACGATCTTCGACCACTCTCTTCGCCCACGGCGACTCGTCGTACTCGGGTCCTGCCTCGAATCGGCCGGTATAGCAACGAGGTGTCGGAGTGACCGAGCTCGCCACCACCGACGAGTCGAGACCGCCGCTCAACGCCACTCCGAACGAGACTTCACCGGGGACCTGCCGCGTGATGGCCGAGTCGAGCGCCTCTCGCAGTGCCTCGAGGTCCGCAGACTCGTCGCCTGCGCCCAGCTGTAGATCGCTCCATTGCAGACGCGGCCTGAGCTCTCCGCCCTGCCACTCCCAGACACCGGGCTCGACCCGCGAAACACCTTCGAACATCGTGCGGGCGCCGGCCGTCTGCTGGAAGCTCACGTACTCGAGCACGCCGGAGGCATCGGGTCGGAGAGGCTGGTCTGCGAGAGCGGCCAGCGCCTTGATCTCGGAGGCGAAGGCACACGCTCCGTCCGAGAGCCCGAGTCGATAGAGCGGCTTCACCCCCAACGCATCTCGCCCGACGAACAACCGGCGCTCGGCGCGGTCCCAGATCAGGCAGGCGAAGATCCCGCTCAGGCGCTCGAAGGCGTCGACACCGAGCGCCTCGAAGCTCTCGACCACGACCTCGGTATCGGAGCGCGTTCGAAGTGCGATGCCGCGTCCTCGGAGCCAGCTCCCCATGTCGTCGGCGTTGTAGATCTCGCCGTTGTACACGAGGACGTGGCGGCCCGAGGCGGATGTGAAGGGCTGCGCGCCGCCGGCCGGATCGACGATCGCCAGGCGAGTCGCGCCGAGAAGCAAGCCGGCCGGATCCGAGAATCGGCCTCGAGCGTCCGGGCCTCGATGGTCGAGTCGCGCGAGTGCCTTTTCGAACGCGACTCCCGTCGAAGCTTCCATCGCGGTCTCGAAGCGAAGTCCGACGATGCCGCACATCAGCTCGAGCCTCGATGGCGCCCGAGGAGACGCTCCCCGGCGACACGAGCCAGCAGACCGAGGTGCGCGCACGCCGTGCGGCCGATCTTCATCTTGGAGACACCCGCCGGGCGCTCACCTAGCCGAGAAGGAATCTCGACCACCCGGGCACCGGAGAGCCGAGCCCGCACGAGGATCTCGGCTGCCGCCAGGAATCCGTCGGAACGAAAGGTCAGGTTGTGGAAGAGCGAGGCCCGATAGGCGCGGAACGCGCAGGTGTAGGTCGTGATGCCTTCCGCCGTCGGGCCGAGTGCCATCCGATACAGGCTCGACGCCAGGCGGGAGAGCACCCGTCGCCCGAGAGGCACCTCGAGCGACACCTGCCCTTCGGCCCCGAAAGGCGTGGCGGTCGCGAGATCGGCGTCGGCGAGTGCCTCCAGCAGCGTGAGCACGTCCTCGATCGGGTAGACGCAGTCGGCGTCGTAGCAGACGATCGCATCCGCATGAGCGTGGTCGAAGCCGGTCCGCATCGCGGCGCCGACGCCTCGATTCCGCGGGTGCTTCAGCACTTCGGCCGAGACCAATCCTCGGGCCAGCTCAGTAAGCATCGCGGCGGTCTCATCCTGGCTGCCATCGTCGACGAAGAGGAAGGTCGGCAGGTATCCGTCGCCGGCGAGCAGGCTTTGCATGCGACCCATCGTGGAGGCGAGGTGCGAGCGCATGGCCGCCTCGTTGAAGGCCGGCACGACGATGCTGACGCGCTCGATCTTCACGTCGTCCGTTCCGGCCGACGAGCGATGCACCCGACGGGCACCGGGAGGCTCTCGACGTCGACGAGCCCCGCGGCCTGCAGCCAGCCGGCCACCTCCTTGAAGGTGTGATGGCTCTGGTACGGCGGCGACAGCCAGTCCCAGACAACCTGAGCACACTGACGCCAAGTCGCCCGGCCGAGGCGAGTCTGTGAGTAGGTCGGGACGAGGGAGAGCAGCGGGACGAGCGCGTAGCAAAGTGCTGCCAGGAGACGGTTCGGCATCCGGGTCGTCACGATGCGCAGCCACCGATTGGTGATCTCCCAGGCCCGGCCCCCCCGTGGGTAGACCCAGAGATAGAGGTATCCCCCCGGAGCCACGAGCCTCGCCAGAGCACGCACGGCCGCCTCGGGCTCGGGCGTGTGATGCACGACGCCGTCCGAGAAGACGAGGTCGAACGACTCTGGTGCGAGCGGTGGGTGCCGGACGTCGCCTCGCACGCGCAGTACCTCGGGGGGATCGTCCTCGCGGCCCAGCTCGAGCCCACGTCCGAGGTCGAGGCCAACGACGAGCGTCGCGCCCAGCTCGGCGAAGGCGCTCAGGTAGCGCCCGTGCCCAGCGCCGGCATCGAGGACCGATCGACCGGGATAGAATCGAGCATCGATCGAGGAGCCGACTCGCTCGGAGACCAAGAGCTCCCTCATCTCCTCGGGTGTCTTGCCGAAGATCCGGGGCTCCCGCCCCCAGTGTCGCCACTGATACTCGAAGCGCTCTCGGGTCGTCGCTTCCTCCGAGTCGGTCACGAATCGTGGCAAGCCGTTCTCGATCGGGTAGCGACGTCCTTCTTCGGAGACCCAACAGCCGTTGGCCGGGTCGCCTTCGAGCCGCAGGGCACTGCCCGAGACGGGGCATCGGAGCAGGTCCCAGCCGGGCCGCACGGTCTGCATGGCCGCCCCGCTCACTGCGCACCTCGCCGTCTCTGCGGCCGGGGCCTGTTCGCGACTTCACTCATCCCATCATTCCTGTATCGCCTCACCCGTCGCCGCGACCGGCCTCGTCGATCAATCGACGCACCAGCCGGATATCGTCCCAAGTCTCGCGCTTGGCAGCCGGATTGCGGAGGAGATAGGCCGGGTGCCAGGTCGGCACGACCTTCACGCCTTGCCAGGAATGGGCCCGACCCCGAAGGGACGTCACACCGCGAGTCACCCCGAGCACGGCGCGCGCGGCATGCGAGCCGAGCGTACAGATGACCACCGGTCGGATGGCCGCGATTTGGCGCTTGAGGTAGCCGATACAGCAGGCCACCTCGTCGGGTCGCGGATCGCGATTGGCCGGGGGCCGGCACTTGAGGACGTTGGCGATGTAGACGTCCTCACGGCGAAGCTGGATCGCCTCGATGATCTTGGTGAGCAGCTGACCGGCGCGCCCGACGAACGGCTGCCCTTGCTCGTCCTCGTCCGCCCCTGGTCCTTCGCCGACGAACATCACCGGCGCGGTCGGGCTGCCTTCACCGAACACGACCGTCTGACGAGTCTCGGCCAATCGACAGCGCGTGCAGGCGAGGGCTTCGACGCGGACCTCATCGAGTGCCACCTCCGGTGAGATAAGATCGTCGAGGGACGTCGAGTCGACCGCGGGTGAGGCCGGGACTGCGCGCGTGTGCTCGACGCTCTCCACGACCTCGTGGTCCGCCTCCGTCAACTCAGGCGAGTCCTCTCGGGCCGGCCCGTCCGATTTCGGTGCGGCCGCTGGCTGGGGAGCTGGCAACCGGGTCGCCTCGCGGTGGCCGAAGGCCGACTCGAGCTCGATCCGTCTTCGGAGAGCGAGGAAGAGCTCGTGTGCCTCGAGCTCGGCGGCGCCTTCCGGCTCGGTCATCGGCGCGCCCCCAGCATCTCGAAGGCACGCGCCGACTCGAGGCGCACGGGCACCAGCTGTCCGATGACGTCCGGGAGGGACGAGAACGAGACTTTGATGAAGTTCTCGGTCAATCCGCTCGCCTGTCCCGCCTCGTCACACTCCTCGACCAGCACTTCGGAATCCGAGCCGACGAAGCGTTGGCGGAACTCGAGAGCGGCGCGTCGCTCGAGATCTTCGATGCGTCGCTTTCGCTCGCGCACCACCCGAGGGTCGATCCGGTGACTCAGCTTCTCGGCTGGCGTTCCCGGGCGCACGCCATACGGGAAGAGATGGATCTTCGAGAACCCGGCCGCCTCGACCGTTTCCAGTGAGGCGTCGAACTCCGCCTCGCTCTCACCCGGAAAGCCGACGATGAGATCGGTCGTGATCGCCATGTCGGATCGTGCCTGCCGAGCGGCGGCGACGCAGTCCAAGAAGTCACCGCTACGATAGAGGCGCCCCATCCGGCGAAGGGTCGCGTCGCAACCGCTCTGGAGTGGCAGATGCAGATGGCCACACAAGCGGGGACGGCTCGCAAACAGCGCCAGCAGCCGAGTCGAGACCTCGTTGGAGTCGAGGCTCGAGATCCGGAGTCGTGGAAGCTCGGTGCGGTCCAGGATCGCTTCGACCAGGTCCGCCAGCTCGAGCCGCGAGCCGAGATCGTGTCCGAAGAGGCCGATGTGGATGCCGGTCAGAACGACCTCATGGTATCCCCGTCGATGGATGGCATCGATCTCGGCGACGAGCTCGTCGAGGGTCCGACTCCGGCTCGCGCCTCGCACGAACGGGATGATGCAATAGGTGCACTTCAGGTCGCACCCGTCCTGGATCTTGACGAAGACTCGGTGTCGCCCCCCGAAGTCTCGAACGCCCATCGGCGTCGCGACCTCGGCATCGAATCCCTCCTCCTCGAGGAAAAGCTGCACGAGGCGGTCCTTGTCCGCGTGGCGGAAGACGCGCCCCACACCCACCATGTCTTCGAGACGCTCGAAGTCGGTGTTTGCCATGCAACCGGTCACGAGCACGCGCGCACCCGGGCTCCGCCGCATCGATCCCCGAATCTGCTGCCGCGACTTCTTGTCGCTGACCCCGGTCACCGTGCAGGTGTTGATGACGACGACCTCGGCCGGCCGATCCGACGGGACCTCCGTGAAACCCTGGGCGAGAAAGCCCTCACGAATCTGTTGGGATTCGTACTGATTGACCTTGCAGCCAAGAGTCACGAACGAGACTCGGCGGTCCGGTTGAGTCGCGAGGAGCACGGGGTAGTCTTCTCCAGGTGTGAAAAGGGAGACGATTCGACATTCTGAGAACGCGAGTCGGAGAAGGCAAGACAAGCTCGAATCGAAAGGCATCTTCTCAATCGAGGGGTCGTCCGGAGAGGTCCGGACGATCTGCAATCGCTCGAGGCCTTGCTCGATCGTTCGGGCGGCTGTTACGATCGAGGCTCGACCGACGCCGGGAACGCTGCCTGTCACCGCGCCTCGATCGTGTCCGCGCTTGGGCACGGTCCTCTTCAAGGGGAACACAGAGGGATGCTGGGCTCCCAGACGACGTGGGGCATCGACATCGGTGCCACCTCGATCAAGCTCGTTCGGATCGTGCGTCGGCGAGACGAGCTGACGCTGCTCGAGAGCGACAGCCGCTTTCTCGGCGACGACGCACCGAAGCAGTCGGCCGACGAGCAGAGGCGACGGCTCTCCGAAGCCCTGCGCGACCTCGCCGATCGGCATCACTTGCGCGCGGGAGCACGCATCTCGGTCGCCATCCCCGGGCAATCAGCATTCCCGCAGGTCGTCTCCCTTCCGCCCGTCGAGCCCGACAAGGTCGGCGAGCTCGTCCGCTACGAAGCCAGCCGCCGGATCCCGTACGAGCCCGACGACGTCGTGCTCGGCCATGTGGCTCTACCCGGTCCCACGGTCAACGAGCAGCGCCTCTTCGTGCTCAGCGTGCGCAAGGACATCGTCCAGTGGTATCTCGAGGCCTTTCGGGACGCGCAGCTGCCGGTCGACGATCTGCAGGTCGCGCCGATCGCTCTCTACAACTACCTCGAGTACGACCACAAGACCTACGTGCCCACGATCGTCCTCGACATCGGACGCACGGCCACCGACATCCTCTTGGTGACGGAGGAAGTCCATTGGTGCCGGACCCTGCCGATCGGCGGATTCGATTGGACCCGGACCCTCGCCGCGACCGCGCATGTCTCCGAGGAGGAGGCGGAGCAACGCAAGGTTCAAGGCAGCTGGTCCGAGGAGAAGACGATTCGCGCCTTACGCCCCGATCTGGAGCGGCTGCGGCAAGAGATCGAGAAGGCGATCGACTTCGGGTTGCCGGACCTGACGCCGAGCGCGTTTCGAAGGGTCTGGCTGCACGGCGGTTCGGCCGAACTGCCCGGGCTCGACGCCTTCATTCAAGAGTCCTTCCCCCATGCCAAGGTTCAGCGCCTCGCTTCCTTGAGGCGATTGCACATCGTGCAGCGCGCCTACACCTCCGATCTGCACGAGCACTTGGGAAGCCTGGGAGCCGCTCTGGGTGCCGCCATCCAAGGGAGTGGGCAGGCGACGAATGATCTGCGCCTCCTGCCGCACCGCGCCAGCCGGCACGCGGCGAGCGCGCTGTTCCTCGAGGTCGCGTGCGCAGCAGCGATCGCGTTGCTGCTGGGCCTGTTGGTCCTTTGGACTCGCGCCGACAATCGGGCCCTCAAACAGCATCGGAGCGCCGTCGAATCGGCCTTCGAAGAGCTCGAGAGCACCGCAAGCGAGACGAAGTCGTTGCGTGCTCGAACGGATCTCAGACGACGCCGACTCGAGGTGCTGAGCTCAGCGCCGCTGAACCAAGGAGGCTCGCTGCTTCAGGTGCGCGAGATCCTGAGCACGCTCGACGGATTCGGCTCTCGCGGGCTCCAGGTTCTGCGTCTCGAGGTGCACTCGAGCTTGCGAGGACCCGATTCGGGCCTGCTGGAGATCGCGTTGCCCGTCAATCCTTCGGCATCCGATACCTTGGAGCAGCTGCCCAACCGCTTGTCCGAGCTCGCATCGATTCACGGGCTGACCGTGACTCACGGCCCGATCGGAGCCTCCGAGCTCGCCTGGCCGGCGAGCCCCTTGCCGGTCGAGCTGGCACGCTTTCAGGTCGTCCGGTACCGTTGGACGGTCGACTCGGACTCGAAGGCATGAGGGGAACGCGATGAGACTCGTCAGCGGGCTGCTCGCCGTGATCGTGCTGTGCGGGCTCTCGATCTGGCTGCTGTTCGAGCAGCTGGGTCCGCTTCTGTTGGAGCGAGATGCCGAGCGGACGGAAACGGCCAAGCTGGAGACGACCCAAAAGCGGCTCCGCAATCGTCATCCCGAGATTCCGGACCTGCACGAGCGGACGCAGCTGGCCCAAGAGCTGAGCGACGTCGAGCGCCAGCTGGGTGAGATCACCGATCTGGAGGGCACGCGGATCGCATCGGCGATCGCCGTCGACCTGGCCAATCGCAGCGGAACGAGCTGGGTCCAGGCATATGCCGAGCACAAGGAGCGCATGGTCGGCGAGTTCTTGTCGGCGGCCACTCGGCGAGGCGCTCGGAGCCCGAAGGGGGATCTCCTCATCGAGTCGGTCTTGCCCCTGTATGCCTGGGAGCTGGAGCCGGGAAGCCAACCCGCAGACCGTGAGCGGGCGACGCTGGCGCGTCGCTTGGCGCTCACGGAGCGTGTTCTCGAGGCCGCAGGCCGCGCGGGGCTCTTCGGGCTGGAGAGCCTGAGCTTCTTGAGGCCATCGGGCCTGAGATTGGATCCGGGCACGGGACTGGAAGCGGTTCCGATGCGGCTGGAAGCACTGGGAACACTGGACGAGTACGAGACCTTCTTGACGGCGTTGTTGAAAGACGACGCTCGCCCTCTCGACGCGCTGATCGAAGATCAAGTCTTCGAGCGGTCGGGGAAAGAGGGTGTGTTTACGGGCGGGGCCGGGGCCCCGATCCGGCTCCGATTGGACCTGACGGTGATCGCCCGACTCTAAAGACCGAACCGGTCGCGGCGGCCCCGTCGATCTCACACAACTGCGTGATGTTGACGCACATCGGCAAATTAATCGTATTGACCGCTCTGACGCTCTTTGCTATCGTCCTCGCCCTCAAGCTCTTTGTGGATCGGCCGATCCAGCTCGATCATGAGCAGCGCTTGGCCTCGATCGAGAAGGCCATGGTGCTCGCCAAGACCGAGGGTTGGTCGATTCGTGAAGATGATCCGTGGAATAGGAGTTCGCTGCCGGATCACGTGGGCGAGTACCGCGCAGGGCGAATCCGTCCGTTCGATCTAGGCACGCACCCCGTCGACATCTTTTACTCAGAGGAGGAGATCCGGCCTGCTGGCGAGGCACTGCTCGCTTCGTCCCGGCAGCTCCAACCTCCGCGCCAGATTCGTGCAGCCGCATCAATGGGCGGCGTCGATCTGGTCTGGAGCCCTCATCCCGACAACGGCGTTCGCGAGGTTGGCTACGTCGTCTATCGCTGGAGCGATGGCGAACGGCCGGCACCCCGAACGGAGACGGCGCTCACGAAGCCGGCGTTTCGGGACATCGAGGTCGAGTCGGATCGGGAGTATCGCTACGCGATCCTCTCGGTGCTCGAACGCGAGATCTTGGGGGTCCGGACGCTCGAAAAGAGCGCATGGAGCGAGGTCTTGAGTGTCCGATCGGCGCAGACGCGTCGCATTCGATACCTGGGGCCGGAGAGCGAGGGACAGGCGCGGTTCCTGGTCGAGGTGCATTACGGCGGAGACTGGGTCCACCAGACATTCGTCGTCAGCCCGGGCGATCGAATCGGTCGAGACGATCGCGAGCTTCCCTTCGCTTCGGACTACCGGCTCTTGGAAGTCCAACCGCGCGAACGGGAGGTGCCTCGAGTGCGCCGCGAAGCGGTGTTCGAGACGGACGGACGGCGGCGGGTCTCGGAAGAGACCAATGAGCCGATCTTCGAGGAGGTGACCGAGATGGAACGGGAAGCCTTCACAGTAGTGCGGATCGAAAGGCGCTCGAGTCGAGAGCACCTGGAGCTCCAGGCAGGCGAGGGCCCGGTACGGGTCGACTGAGCATTCGATGAAGTCGGGGCGCTTCTGGTTTAGGGGCACTTCGGCGGTCGCTTCGGCGAACGTCCGCTTCGCGTCCTGTTCTCGCAGAGAGAAGGAACCACCGATGATGAGATCGATCACGCTGGGACTGCTGATCGCCATAGGGGTCGGCGCATTGGCCTGCCAGTCCTCGCCGGGAACCGATTCGGAGGGGGCCACGCCCACTCAGGAGTCTGTCGCGGCGCCTCTGGAGAGCCCTGCTTCGAATGCAACGTTCCCGGAGGTAATCGATCCGGCGGCCGCTTCGGCGACGCAGGATGACGAAGATCGCCTTCGCCTGTTGCAGGATCAGCAAGAAAAGCTCGTCCAGCAGTACGTGAACCGGGGCCGCGAGTACTACGAGCGCGGTGAGTTCGAGCGGGCTCAGGAAGCCTACGCTCACGCCCTCGACCTCGACCCGAACAACACCGAGGCTCGAGACCGCTTCAACGAGATCGGCGAGCTGCTCGGCCAACGCACGCCGAGTGAAGGCTCGATCTTCACCAAGCTCTCCGACACGACCGCGGTCCGCTGGCAGCAGATCCGCCTCTCGGTCGATCGTTTGGTGCGACAGGGTGACCGGGAGCTCGAATCGGGCAACTATGCCGCGGCCATCGAGAACTATGAGAACGCCCTTCTGATCGTGCGGGCCAATCCCGAGCCGACGGCCGACGTCCACACCGAGATGTCCGTGCGCCGGCTGATCGAGGAGGCCAACCGCGGCAAGCGCGTCGAGGAGCAGCGCCTCGACGAAGAGCTGCGCGGCAAAGTCCTCGAGCAGCGTGAGCGAGAAGCACGCGACGAGCAGGAGCGCTACTCTCGCCGGATCCGAAAGCTGTTCGAAGAAGCCAACAGCGAGTTCCAGGGCGAGCGCTATCGCAACGCCGAGCGGCTGTCCGAGCAGATCCTCGAGATCGACCCGACCAATGAGGCGGCACTCGAGCTGCGCTCCATCGCCGCCAAGGCGCGCTACGCCAAGACCGACCGCGAGATCCGCTCCGACTACAATGAGCAGTGGAAGCGCTCGTTCGAAGCCGTCAGCACCATGAACATGCCTCAGGTGACGACGCTGCTGTTCGACACCGAGCGCTGGCGCGAGGTCGTCCGGCGGAAGCCGGTCGAGTTCTCGCCCGCCGAGGAGACCCTGTCTCCGGCCGAACGCGAGATGCTGGATCGCCTTGCCACGACCAGCGTTCCCAGCATCAACTTCGACGACACGCCGATGGAGACCGCGCTCGGATACCTCTCCGACATCTCCAGCGTGAACATCCTCGTCTCTCCGGCCGTGCTCGCCAACTTCGGCGAAGACGAGCTGCTGGTCAGCCTGACGCTCGAGGACACCACCGTCCAGCGCGTGCTCGATCTGATCACCGAGACCAAGGGCCTCAAGAGCGAAATGCGCTACGGCGCGGTCTCGATCGTGCCCGGCGACCAGCCGGCTTCGAACCTGGTGCTGAACTTCTACGACGTGCGGGACCTCACCAAGACGGTGAGTGACTTCCCGGGTCGCGAGATGAACATCGAGCCGTCGTCGAGCGCGTTCGGATTCGGCGACGAGGGACTCGAGCCCGAGCTTCAGCCGCGCGTCATCGAGATCGATCGTCTGATCAGCCTGATCCAGGACAACATCGACCTCGAGATGTGGGAGACGAACGACAACGCCAACGTACGAGAGCAGAACGGCACGTTGGTAGTGCGGGCGCCCCGGGCGACCCACAACAAGATCAAGGATCTCCTTGACGATCTTCGCGAGTCGACGGGCCTCCTGGTCAGCATCGAAGCGCGCTTCATCACGGTCGAAGACAACTTCCTCGAAGACGTCGGCGTGGACCTGCGCGGTCTCGGCGACGATACGGGCGGCGTCGGGGTCCCGGGACGCGGTGTCGACGAGCCGCTCGACGACTTCGGACTCCCCGGCTCAGACTCGGTCGGTGTGCCGGGCGCTCCGGCGGGCCCGGGAACGGGCAACGACTCGGGCGCCTTCTTCGACGACGGCTCGGATGGAGACCTGCGCGGTCGCGTCGAGAACCTCTTCGACCAATCGCTCGGTACCGACGACACCCTCACGAACTCGGGCGGATTCTCGCTGCAGTACACGTACCTCGACGACACCCAGCTCGAGGTCATCCTGCGCGCGGTTCAGAAGTCGGAGCGGAGCAACATCGTCTACGCGCCGAAGATCACGGTCTACAACACCCAGCGGGCCAACCTCTCGGTGCTGAACCAGGTCTCCTACATCAAGGACTTCGATCCCGAGATCGCTCAGGCGGCCATCATCGCTGACCCGATCATCGACGTCATCGAAGACGGCGTCGTGCTCGACGTGCGGCCCGTGGTCAGCTCGGACCGACGCTATGTGACGCTGGAGCTGCGACCGACGGTCGCGGCGCTCGTCCGTCCCATCCCGACCTTCACCACCGGGCTCGGCATCGGTGCCGCGGTCTCGATCCAGCTCCCCGAGCTGGAGGTCCAGCGAGTGCGGACCACGGTCACCGTTCCCGATGGCGGCACCCTGCTCTTGGGTGGCATGAAGGTGTCGACCGAGCAGACGATGGAGAGCGGTATCCCGTTCTTCCGCGACATCCCGGTTCTGGGCTTCCTCTTCGGCCGAAAGGCGAAGTTCAACGAGCGCAAGAACCTGATCATCATCGTGCGGGCGCACATCGTGATTCCCGAGGAGCATGAACCGACCCTCGGTCGTCAGCGTTAACCACCGTACGTCCGGGGCCAGAGTGCTGACTCTGGCCCGGTCGGGGCGAGCCCTTGCCCCGCTCGCCCCGGTCCCCACCCCGCCTCGTTCAGAGCGCGTGTTTGCAGGCTCGAACGGTGATGGGTATAGTAAAGCCCCTTCGGTCGACCGACCTCCAGTCGGACCGACCGAGATCCGTTGCGAGCCCGAAGGCCTTCCCGAGGCTTTCCCTCGCTCTCGGAACGATGGAATAGGAAGCTCGAGAGACAATCCAGGGGGGTCCGCGCACGGTCGCTTGGCCGGTGTGCGTCTCGCAGCCTGTCTGCTCTGGGACTGATGTCCGGGCGGATCGGTCCAGCTGAAATCTGCGGCGGGCTGGCGAAGAGACCGAGTCCCCGACTCCCTCTCCCCCACTCCCGACATGAGAGAACGGAAACTCGGCCCATGAAGAATCGAACGTCTCGGGACGGAACCTCCAAGACCTTCGTTCGTGCCGCCTGCCTTCCGACTTTCCTCGGCACTCTCCTCGGCGTCTTGCTGCTCGCGGCCGCGCCCGCGAGCGCTCAGAATCTCGATGAGGAGCTTCGCTTCGTCGAAGGTCTCGCCGAAGCCGGCTACTTCGACCTGGCCGAGGACTACCTCAAAGAGCACCTCCCCGCCGGAAGCCTGCCCGAAGAGAAGATCGGCCAGCTCCTCCTCACCCGCGCACGCCTCCAACGTCAGGCAGCTTTCTCCCAGCCGCGAGAGGACCTGCGCCAGGCCGCCTTCGAGGAGGCCCTCGACCTCTATCGTCAGTTCGTCGACAAGTACGATGAAGGCAAGCTGGTCGACGAAGCGCGCTTCGAGCTCGCCCAGCTCCTGCAGGACCGGGGACGCTACCTGGTCGAGCGCCTCGAGCTCGAGAAAGGCATGCCGGCCGCGGAGCAGGACAAGCTGCGTCAAGAGGCGGGCGGCATCTTCGAGGAGGCCGTTCGAACGCTGGTCAGACTCTACAGCCTCTTCGAGCAAGAAGGGAACTCCGACCAGGCACTGACGACGCTCTACTACAAGGGTGTTTGCTACTTCAACTGGTCGAAGGTCTTCCCGCGCCCGCAGAAGGAGTTCGAGTTCCAGGACAAGCTGCGTCAAGCCCACGAGACCCTCGAGGACCTGATCTGGCAGGAAGAGGTCACGGGCTCGGCCCGACAGCTTTTCAGCTACCTCTATCTCGGCCAGGTCTTCGGAGCCCAGGGCGAGATCCAACAGGCGGTCGGCTGCTTCGACTACATCGAGCAGACGATCGTGCTCGACGAGATCGCGGGCCGCGATGCCGACACTCGAGGCCAGGTTCAAGCGCTCCTCGAGCGAAGCCACTTCCGCGCGTCGGAGATCCTCAACAAGGCCTCCCGCTACCAAGACGTCATCGCCAAAGCGGACGCCCTCGCAGCCATCATCAAGAAGCTGGGCGGTCGGCCGGGTCCGTTCGGTGACCTGACGGCCATCGAGAAGGCTCGTGCCTACCAGCAGCTGGGACGCAGCGGCGACGCGATCGCGCTGGCGGTCGACATCTCGGGCCGCAACGAAGGCAACACCGTTGGAATCGTCGCCAACAAGTTCCTGAGCGACGTGCAGTCACAGGCGGGTGCGATGCTGCCGGCCAACGTGATGTACTCGGCGGCCGAGGGAAAGCGCGCCTCGAAGCAGTACTCGGAGGCCATCGATCTCTACCACTCGGTGCTGACGTCGCTCTCGACGCCCGAAGATCGAGTGGAGTATGGCGCCAAGGCGTGGAACGGAATCGGCAACTGCTACGCCTACATGAACCGCTACCTCGAGGCGGGCATCGCCTTCGAGGAGGGCTTCGAGCGCCATATCACCGAGGACGTCGAGAACTCGCTCGAGTGCCTCGACAATGCCAAGCGAGCCTTCGGTCGGCGCTACAACGAGACCAAGACCGCGATGGACGAGGAACGCTTCAAGAAGATCGAAGAGAAGTACGTCAATGCGCTGTCGCAGTACGCCAACTCGACCGGCGGCATCGGCGGGAAGATCTTCCTGGCTCGCGCCAACTCCTATGCCGACGAGAGCAACTTCTCCGAAGCGCGCAGCTATCTCAAGCGGATCACCCAGGCGGATCCATACTTCGAGCGCGCACTCGTGACCCAAGGCATCATTGATCTGAAAGAGGCCAAGGCCTCGTCGGACGCGAGCAAGAAGTCGCAGCTCTTCGCTCAGGCGACCCAGCGCTTCGATGACTACTTTGCCTTCGTCGCCAAACCCGAGAACAAGGTGGCCGATCCCGAGGCGAGTGCTCGCCGAGAAGAGTCGATCGTGCAGGCGACCTACTACAAGGCGAACGTCGCCTTCGAGCAGGGCCGCTTCGCGCAGGTCGAAACGCTTCTCGGTGACTTCGAGACGCGCTTTCCGAGGCAGGAGAGCTTTGTCCCGGTGGTGTGGCGGTTCCGGATCGAGTCGTTCCTCGAGACCGGCAACGAGAACGAAGCCGTCGCGCTCGCCAAGAAGCTCTTCGAGACCTACCCGAACTCTCAGAGCATCGTGGCCGCGGTCGCGCTCACGATGGCCCAGCTCTACGATCGCCGGGCCGAGGCGCTGAAGCCCGCCTACGAGACCGCTCAGCAGAAGCTCACGACTGCGATCGACGAAACCTACTCGGCGTCCCGAGTGCTGCCGATCGAGGAGGAGCTGGCTGCGGCCCGGAAGGCATACTTCGACCAGCTCGCCAAGGCGACCGAGTATCTCGACTTCTTCAACAAGAACGGAACAAACGTCCCGTTCACGAACTACGAGATCGTAGCCGACAACTACAAGGACATGGGCCGATACGACCAAGCGGTCACGGCCTACAACGAGATCGTTCGACGCTTCGGCAACGACCCTCAGCAGAAGAAGGTGATCGAGTCCCGGATCCGCCTCGACATCGGCGAGGTCCATCTGGCGTCCGGGAACTTCGACGAGGCGCTGAAGATCTGGCAGGCCTTCGTGGACCAGAACGTAGCCGAGATCATCGCGCGCAAGGGTTCCGAGAAGGACCCGCGCACCGGCGATCGTTGGGACCCGACCAACGCCGAGTACTGGTCGAAGTATCTCTTCTCGATCGGTGGCTCGGTCGAGTTCGAGGGTCGCGAGAGAATCGAGCGCGATGGGAAGGGCCAGTGGAGCGAGGCCGCGACTCAGTGGACCCGCATGTCCAAGCGCTTGCCCGACTACACCAACGAGTGGTACTTCGCCAAGTTCCACGTTGCCTACAACCTGTATCGCAGCGGCAAGACCAAGACCGGCGACCGAGATCTCTCCAAGAGGGTGATCCAGAACCTGATCTTGCTCGCGGGTCCGCAAATCGACCCAAAGTGGAAGGAACGCTTCGAGTGGCTGGAGCGTAAAGTCCGCTGATGGGAGCCGAAATGAGATCGATGACGAGAAAAGAACAGCTCATGGGGAGGAATCCCGTGCGACGGACCGGAGGGGCGCTCCTCTCGCTCCTGACTCTCTTTGCCGCCGGCGCCTTCGGGCAAGCGCGGGATCAGATCCTGCGTCGTACCGAGGCGCCGATCCTGGCAGAGGTGGTCAGCGAGAACTACGAGAAGGTCGTCTACAAAGACGGGCGGAACGAAGGGGATGTCCCGACCCTCGAGGTCAAGGACATCATCTACTCGGACACGCCCGACGCCTACTACACGGCCGAAGACTACCGGGATCAGGGCGACTTCGAGAACGCGATCAAGTCGTTCCGATTAGCGCAGAACACCGGGAGCGTTCGACCTTGGGTCCAGGAGTACAGCCGCTTCCAAATCGCCGAGTGCCATCGACGTTGGGGAGCGGGGCACTTCGCTGATGCGATCGCCGCCTTCAAGGAGCTGATCGCGCAACATCCGGAGAGTCGATTCCTCGGTGCCGCCCTCTACGGCGTCGGTCAGTGCCAGCTCTCGACGGGACAGGCGAACGAGGCCATCGCCTCGTTCGACCAGCTCGAACGAGAGGCGGCCAGCAAGCGTTTGGGCGAGATCTGGATCATTCGAGCGCGCTTCGACAAGGGTTGGGCTCAGCTCGCGGTGAAGCAGTTCGGTCCGGCCCGGAACACGTTCGCGAGTGCCGCCAGCCTGATCGATACGACCCTCGGCCGGTCCGACACCCTCGCCCCGGCCATGAAGCGAGAGCTGGAGAGCCTCCAGGTCAGCGCCAAGCTCGGGGAAGGCGACAGCTACCTCGAGGAAGGTCTCTACGATCGGGCCGAGACGTTTTTCAAGAGCCTGGCCAGTGGTGCGAATGGCTCCTCGAGTAATGCCTTGAAGGCCGGGGCCACCAATGGGCTCGGCGAATGCCTCTTCCAGAAGAAGCAGTATGAAGAAGCCCGTCTCGAGTTTACGAGAGCCAACGTGCTCTTTCGTGGCTCGGACGAGCAAACGGCTCGGTCACTGTACTGGCTCGGCAAGTGTGTCGAGTCGTTGCAGGAACCGCGCTGGCAGTCGAAGCAAGAGAGCTACTGGGGCGAGCTGCGGGGTCGATTCCCCGAGAGCCGCTGGACCCAGAAGCTGCCCCAAGAGTGAAAAGAGTGGTGGCTCGTGAGCGCCGCCTTCCCGCCTGAACCGCTGTTAGGAGTCGCGAAGTCTCATGAAAGGGAAAGTCATCATTCTGGCCACGCTTCTGGCGATCGGGGCCTTGTTCCTCCTCGCTCCGGTTGCGCAGGCCCAAGAAGCGGCCAAGCCGGCCGTTCAGTCCACGACTCTCGGCGACATCTTCGAGAACGCGGGCATCATCGGCTGGCTTATCGTCTTGCTCTCCGTGGTCGGCATGGGCCTGGTGATCGAGCACTTCATCACTCTGCGTCGTGACAAGCTCGCTCCCCCCGAGCTGATCGACGAGGTCGAAGCACTCTTCGACGAAGGTGAGTTCCGGGAAGCGCTCGAGCTCTGCGAGTCCGAGCCCAACTACTTCACCAACGTCATCGCCGCCGGCCTGCCGAAGACCAGCGCCTCTTTCGAGGCCATGGAGAAGTCGATCGAAGAGATGGGCGAAGAGGAAGCCGTCCGCCTCCACCAGAAGATCAGCTGGCTGTCGCTGATCGCCAACGTGGCACCCATGATGGGACTGCTCGGTACGGTGGCCGGTATGATCGAGGCTTTCAACGTCATCGCCGCCCAGCAAGGTCAAGCCTCTCCGGCCGACCTCGCGGGTGGTATTTCGGGAGCTCTCATCACGACCATGTTCGGTCTGATCGTGGCCATTCCGATTACCGCCTTCTTCTTCTTCTTCCGAAACCGTGTCGTGAAGACGGTCATCGAGATCGGCGCCATCGTCGAGGATCTGTTTGAGCGTTTCCGTCCGCGCAGCGAGAGCCACGCTCCCGTGATCGCGCCGAAGACGCCCAAGAGCTGAGTCCTGGACTCGCACCGGCGGGGGGCTCGCGCCCCCCGCTCTCGCTTGAATCGCTCGAAGGAACTCACTGATGTCGAGAAGAAAGAGCCGGAAGGTCGACACCGATGTCGACATGAACATGACGCCGATGATCGACGTCGTGTTCAATCTCATCATCTTCTTCATGATCGTGACCGACATGACCCAACAAGAGCTCGAAGCCATCGTGCTCCCGTTGGCCCATGCGGCCGTTGAAGACAAGCCCGATCCCAAAGAGCGGCGCATCATCGTCAACGTCACCAAAGACGGTAAGGTCGTGATCAAGCGCAAGGAGTACTTCATTGAGCCCGGGAAGCTCCCGTCGCTCCAACAGTACTTGCGCGAAGCCGCCAAGCAGTCCCCCAAGGACGAGCAAGGCTTGCCCGAAAAACCGATCCTGATTCGCGCCGATCAAGAGACCGAGTTCTGGCACGTGCAGGAGATCATGGAGATCTGCGGTCAGCAGGGTATCCAGATCTGGAAGGTCAACATCGCCTGCTCCCAGCCGGCCGAATGACCCCCGCCGACCGCACACCTCGGAGACCATGAAATGGCCAAGAAGTCCCGCGACAAGGTACAGGAAGAGGTCAAGCTCGAGATGACGCCGATGATCGACGTCACCTTCTTGCTCCTGATCTTCTTCATGTGCCTCATCAAGTTCAAAATGCTCGAGGGCAAGCTCGCCGCCTACCTGCCCAAGGACGTCGGCGTGAACAACACCCAGATCGAAGAGCCGCTCGAGAAGATCGACTTGAGAATCACCGTTCAAGGTTCGACCACCGGACGGGATCCCCTCGGTCGTACTCTCGTCGATCGCAAGCTCCAGAGCGTTCAGTACTGGATCGGTGGGAGCCCGTACGTCGATCTCAACCAGTTCAAGGCTCGGCTCAAGACGATCATCAGCGCCCAGCCGGAGCTCAAGGCGACCCTCGCTCCTCAGAAGGAGGTGCTCACGGACTACGTCGTCAAGCTCATGGATGCCTGTCTTGCCATCGACATGACCGACATCACGTTCAAGGGCTCGACCGCGATCCGGTGACGCCCTTCGCAGATTCGTGACGGGAGCCCCGCCTTCGGCGAGGGCTCCCGTTTCGAAAACCCGCTCCTCTCTTGGCGGCCTGGCCGCGCTCCTTCACATGTCCGACCGCCCTTCTGCCCGATGCCGGCTTCGCTGGCTCCTCCTGCTCGGGGCCGGCTCCCTCTCGGCCGGCTGCGGTTCGGAATCCCCCCCGACCATCAATCTCCTCCTCATCACGCTCGATACCTGCCGAGCCGATCGCGTCGGGCCCGCCTCCGGCTTGACTCCCGCTCTCGATCGCCTCGCGGCCGGCGGCCTCCGCTTCGAGCACGCCTACACCGAAGTTCCCATCACGCTCCCAGCCCACGCGTCGCTTCTCACCGGGCTGTATCCACCGTTGCATGGCGTTCGAAACAACGCTCCCGACGCGCTCGGCGATATCCCCACCTTGGCCGAGCGACTTCGTGACTCCGGGTTCTCCACGGCCGCTTTCGTCTCCAGCGAGCCGCTCGCGCGAGGCTGCGGACTCGAGCGCGGCTTCACGGTCTACGACGACGAGCTGCCGCCCCGGGCCCACGATTACCTCTTTCGCGAACGCCCCGGTCGCGAGACCGTGAGTCAGGCGCTCGAGTGGATCGAAACCCATCGCAAGCGCTGGGAGGACTCCGTTCCCTTCTTCGTGTGGGTGCATCACTTCGGCCCCCACCAACCCTACCGAGCTCCTGAGCCTTGGCAGTCGGACTTCCGCGATCGCCCCTACGACGGCGAAATCCGGGCCGCCGACGACGACATCGGTCGCCTGCTCGATCGCTTGAGAGGTGACGGACTTCTCGACCAGACCCTGGTCGTATTCACGGCCGATCACGGCGAAGGGCTCGGTGAGTTCGAGGCGACCCACGGCTACTATCTCTACGATCCCACGCTGCGCATTCCACTCATCCTCTCCGGTCCCGGCGTGCCCCGCGGAAAAGTGTCGACGAGCCCCGCCGGCCTGGTCGACATCGTGCCGACCGTGCACGAGCTCCTCGGCCTCCCGCTCCCTGGCCGGCTCTCGGGCGCCTCCCTGCTCGGCACGCGGCGAGCTCGGCTCTACAGCGAGTCGCTGTACTGCTATCGCAACTTCGGCTGGTCTCCTCTCACGGCGTCGATCGATCGTGCCGGCAAGCTTGTCGACGGTGGCAGCGAGCAACGCTGGTTCACTCGAGAACTCGAGGGTGCCGGCTTCGACGAGACGACGGACCGACGAGATGCGGACCCCGAAGACTTCGCCCGCCGACTCGCGCAGCTGCGGGCTCAAGAGGCGCACCTCGAGGCGCGAGCAACCGAGTTTCCCGAGCCCCGCCGCGTACCTCGCGACCTGGCCGCACTTGGCTACTTGAGCGGAGAACCGAGCGATGCGGAGGACCCGACGCTGCCTCGCCGCTCGCCGCTCGCGAGCCATGACATCGTCGACGGCCTCGACATCGCTCGACGCCTTCTCTCCGAGGGCAGCCCCCTCGCCGCGCTCGCCCGACTGAGAAAGTTGGAAGCAATCGACGCCTCGAATCCCGAGATCCCGTTCTGGCGAGGACGTACTCTGGCCCGAATCAGCACGCTGGAGCGGTCGCAGGACTTCGCACGCGAAGCGCGCGCGGCTTACCTGCGGGTCCTCGAGCTCCGCCCGGGCCATCATCAGGCGCGCCTCCTAGCCGACTGGCAGCTCGTGCGTCTGGGTGATTTCGAGGCCGCCCATGCGAGCCTGCATGGAATGCTTCGCGGCGACTCTTCCCAGGACTCGAAGACCTGGGAGCTCTACGCCCGCTTGCTCGCCACTGAGCGAGCCGAGCTCGATGCGGTCCCGACGAACGCCTTGTACGATCCGGCCGCGGCTCGCGTCGCGGCCGAGGCGGCCGTGAAGTACGACCCGAGCAACGAATCGGCACGGGAGCTCTTGTCGGTGCTGCCGAAGTAGATCGAGTCGTGCCGAGCGGTGCGAGCGAGGGGAACGGATTCGAATCGAGCGAGGGGGCAATCGGCCGGGATGGCTCGCAGCACCGTGAAAAGGGCGGGATGTGCATCGGCGCCGGTGGGAAAAAGACCTTTGACACCGATTCCGTGGCGTTGATATACTCCCCCGACTTTGTACGGAACCTGCAACGCTGCACCACCTTGGAAGCACATGGAGCACGGTCGCGAGACGTCGCGGTCGGGCGTAGGAGAACGCGGTGCGAGGCCGCCGCGATCGAGGGGTAAAGCACCAGCGTCGTGCAGGGGTCTGTGCCTCACAGAGCCCGACAAACGGCTAGGAAGGTGGAGATGATGGAACTGAGGTGTCGACCTCCGGCGGCCCGGGAACTGTCCGTGCTCCTGCTCGGCGCAGCTCTTCTTCTCAGCGCTTGTACGGGGACGAGCGCTGAGCGTGAGGAGCCGAGCAAAGAACGGACGTCTGTCCCGGCGGCCATGAACGAACCGATCGCGGAGACTTCTTCCGAGACGGCGACGACCGAAGCGATCGAGCCGGGCATCCGCCAGGACGACGATCGCGAGATCTCGCTGCTCGAGCAGAAGAACCGCGTCATGGTGCGCAATCACATCACTCGGGCCCAAGAGCTGATGGAGCGGCTCGAGTACCAGCAGGCGAAGACCGAGCTGGTGAAGGCCCTCGCACTGGATGGAACGAACCTCGAAGCTCGCCGCTTGCTCGATCAAGTCGGTGAGCTTCTCGGCGAGCGTCCGGGTGAGCTGCGAACGTTGTTGGATCAGCTCGGAACCCAAGAGGCCGTTCGCGCGGAGCAGGCGCGACTCGAGGCCGAGGAGCTGTTCAGCGACGCGATGACGGCCCTTTCGAATGAGCGCTACGACGACGCGATTCGCGATCTCGAGCGTGCTCAGCTTCAGATCCAGTACTCGCCGGCCGCCGTCGAGTGGGGAGATCTGAGCGAGCGCACGAACGAGCGTCTTCAGGAAGCGCGCACCGCTCGCCAAGGCTACCTGGACGGGCAGCGTGAGCTTCAGCAGCGCGAGATCTACGAAGAGCTGCAGCGACAGGAGAAGCAGGAGCGTCAGCTCCGAGCCTCACGCATCGATCGATTGCTGATCGAGGCGATCGACAAGTTCGAGCTGCAGCAGTACGACGCCACGATCAAGCTCGCTCTGCAAGTTCTCGAGGTCGATCCGGACAACCGCCGGGCCCGCGAGCTGAACGACACGGCCCAGAAGGCCTATCACCGCAAGGTGGACGAGGACTTCGTCCGCGAGCGCGCCAAGCGCTATCGCAACTGGGCTCAAGACATCGCCGAGAGCAAGATCCCCTACTCGGGGATCCTCAAGTGGAGCGATCGCGCCCATTGGCAAGAGATCACGCGCAAGCGTCGCGACGCCTCGGGCGTGTATCTCGAAGACTCCGACGATCCGACGACGCGGGAGCTGCGCTCCCGATTGAGCACGGAGATGATCAGCCGCGTGACGTTCGATGACGACGATCTCGAGTCGGTCATCAACTTCCTGCAGGCCAGCACGGGCATCAACTTCATCATCGACAGCGAGGTGCTCGACCAGTACGAGACCGATGGGACCCCGATCCAGGGTGTCAACCTCTCGAACATGACGGCCGAGAACATCCTCAACTGGGTGCTGCAATATGCCGGTGAGGGCGTCACCTACACGTTCCTCCACGGCACCGTCTACATCACGACTCAAGAGAAGGCCTCGAAGGGTCGCTCGATCGTCGTACTGCACGACATTCGGGACCTGACGATCGGCCTGACCGACTTCAGCGGACCGAAGCTCGAAGAGATCAAGCTGCCGGGCTCGGGATTCGAAGAGGAAGAGACCTCGGTCTTTGGCACGGCGGGTGAAACCGTCCCGGCCATCGCTCCCGAGGACTTGCTCGAGCTCGTCCAAGAGAACGTGCGCGTCGATTCCTGGGAGATCCCGGGCAATGCGATCGACATCTCCGCCGGTCAGCTTCTGGTCGTGAACTCGCCCGACGTCCAGCAGGAGGTCAAGCAGTTCCTCGGCGACTTGCGCCGCTTCTCGGGTGTGGTCGTGACGATCGAGAGCCGCTTCGTCACCGTGACCGACGCTTTCCTCCAGGAGATCGGCGTCGACTTCCGTGGCTTGGGTGGCGAGAAGGGCACGCTGAGCAACCTCGATGACGTGACCAACGGCCTCGAGGACAATGCCTCGAGGGCGTTCGACAACACGGGCCCCGGCCCGCTGCTCGGCGCCGGAGGCAACCCGTCGAGTGGTATCTTCTTCAACGACGGCTCGGACGGAGACGCCCGTGGCCGGACCGAGAACATCTTCGACGAGGCGCTCGGTGGCATCCTGAGTAATACCGGTGGTGGCTCCTTCCAGTTCGCCATCCTCGACGACACCGAGTTCAACATCGTCCTTCGCATGGTCGAGAAGGAGCTCAAGAGCAACATCGTCACGGCGCCGACCCTGACGGTGTACAACGCTCAGCGCGCCTACGTGACCATGATCAACGAGGTGGCCTACATTCAGGACTTCGATGTCGAGGTGGCTCAGACGGCGTTCATCGCCGACCCTCAGATCGGTGTGATTCCCGACGGGATCGTCCTCGACGTGCGCCCGACCGTGAGCGCCGACCGCAGGTACATCACCCTCGAGGTGCAGACGACGGTCGCGAACCTGACTCGACCCATTCCGACCTTCTCGACGACCCTCGGTGGTACCACCGGCTCGGTCACGATTCAGCTTCCCGAGGTGCGCGTCTCCAACGCCGCCACGACGGTTCGCGTGCCCGACGGTGGCTCGCTGATCCTGGGTGGGTTGAAGACCATCGCGTCGGTCGAGCGCCGCTCCGAGATTCCCTGGTTCTCCAACATTCCGATCCTGAGCTTCTTGCTCGGCCGGCGCGGCAAGTCCGAAGAGGTCGAGAACCTCATGATTCTGATCAAGGCGCACATCACCGACGTCCGCGAGATGGAGCCCGCCTTCATCGAGGACAAGTGATGAAGGGCTCCAACGGGCCCCCGGCCTCGATCCGTTGAGACTGACATTCGCGAGAGGGACCCGAGCCATCCGGTTCGGGTCCCTTTTCTTTTTCTGAACGAGCCGCATGGCGTCCGATCCGACGAGCGCCTCGAGCAAGCGCGTCCTGCGCGCCATCTTCTTCGACGTCGACGACACCCTCTTCTCGACGTCCGAGTTTGCCCAGCTCGCTCGCCACCGCGCGATCGATGCCATGATCCGCTACGGCTTGCGCATGAGCCGCAGCGATGCCTATCGCGAGCTCGAAGAGGTCATCCGCGAGTTCACCTCGAACTACGAGCAGCACTACGACAAGCTGCTCCGCCGGATCGATCCGACGCTCTACGCCGGCGTGAACCCCGCCATCCTCATCGCGGCCGGCGTGATCCACTACCACCAGACCAAGATCAAGCAGCTGCGGGTCTTCCCGGACGTCTTGAGGGTCTTGCGCTTGATGTCGAAGGCGCCGGTGACCCTCGGTGTCATCACCGCCGGACTCACCATCAAGCAGGCCGAGAAGATCCTCCGGTTGCGCATCTATCAGTACCTCGACCCGCGCGCCATTTTCATCTCCGACCAGATCGGCATCTCCAAGCCGAACGTGAAGCTCTATCAGCGCGCCTGCGAATCGGTGGGCGTCGCTCCGGCCGAAGCGATGTATGTCGGGGACAACGCCCCCAACGACGTCGATCCGCCGAATCGACTGGGGATGGTGTCGGTGCTCTCCCGCCGCGAAGGCAGCAAGTACTCCAAGGAAGCCGGACTCACGAGCCCCGATTACGTGATCCACACTTTCGACGACCTACTCACCCTGCTCGACCGGGACTTCGATCTGCAAGCGGTGCTACCGAAGCCACCGCGGTCCAGCGACTGAGTCGGCCGATCGTCGGAGGCCCGAACTCTTCAGCGGACGGAAGTCCGCCCTCCGGGGCGCGCGATGCGGTCCGCCCTCCGGTCGATCTCAGCGGCACCCCGCACTCAGCTGGGTGACACTCCGGCGTCACAGAGGTGACACGCCGTAACCGTCCCTTGGCCGATGTCGGTGAGCACCGGAACCTCCTGGCGGCAGCGATCTCCCGGGACGCGCTCGCGCTCCTGGCACCGCGGGTGGAAGTGGCAGCCCGAGGGAGGTGTCAACGGCGACGGGACATCCCCTTCGAGAACGATGCGTTGGCGCTGGGCTTCGAGGACCGGATCGGGCACGGGAATCGCCGAGAGGAGCGCTTGGGTGTAGGGATGCTGCGGAGCCGCGAAGAGCCGGTCGCGCTCGGCGGCTTCCACGATGCGGCCGAGGTACATCACGGCAACGCGATCGCACAGATGCCGCACCACGGCCAGATCGTGTGCGATGAACAAGTACGTGAGCCCGAATCGATCCTGGAGAGATTGCAGCAGGTTGATGATTTGGGATTGGATCGAGACGTCGAGGGCGCTGACCGGCTCATCGCAGATGATGATCTCCGGCTCGAGCGCCAGAGCCCGCGCCACGCCGATGCGCTGGCGCTGCCCACCGGAGAACTCGTGCGGGTATCGATTGATGTGGCGCGGATTGAGCCCCACGGCGTCCAGGAGCGCCAGGGCCCTCAGGCGTCGGTCCCGGGGCTTGCCCAAGCGATGGATCGCCAGTGGCTCTGCCAGGATCGAGGCCACGGTCTGCCGCGGGTCCAGTGAGGCGTACGGGTCTTGGAAGATCATCTGAATGCGACGCCGATAAGGCAGCCATTCGCTTCGGCTCAAGTCGGTGAGTTCTACGTCGTCGAGGCGGACCGATCCCGACGTTGCCTTGAGGAGCCCGATGAGAGTGCGGGCGGTCGTCGACTTTCCGCAACCCGACTCCCCCACCAGACCCAGGCTCTCGCCCCGACGCAGCTCGAAGGAGACGCCATCGACCGCCCGCACTACTCCGCCCCGCGAGCCGCGCACGCGAAAGTGCTTGCAGAGATCCTCGACCACGAGCTGGACGCTCATGCCTTCTCCCCCGCCGCGGTCGCACCCGAGACGACGTCCTCGGAGAAGAAGCAGGACGAGCGACGCCGTGCCCGGTCACCCACCGGAGCCAGCGCCGGACGCTCGAGCGCGCAGCGATCGATGCGCCACGCACAACGCGGCTCGAAGGCACAGCCCGGCGGGAGCTCGGCAAGGTCGGGCGGCTGACCGGTGATGGTGCGCAGCATCGCTCCCGGCGTGCCCGTGAGCGTGGGAACGCTCGCCAGTAGCCCTTCAGTGTACGGATGGGCCGGTTGCTCGAAGAGCGGTGGGGTCGGAGCGGTCTCGACCAGCCTTCCGGCATACATGACGTGCACGCGATCGGCCATGCCGGCCACGATTCCGAGGTCGTGGGTGATCAGGAGGATGGCGGTCCCGTGGGAAGCTTGCAGGGCCTTCATCAGCTCGAGGATCTGCGCTTGGATCGTCACGTCGAGTGCTGTCGTCGGCTCGTCGGCAAAGAGCAGCTTGGGACGACACAGCAGTGCCATGGCGATCATCACCCTCTGCCGCATCCCTCCGGACAGCTCATGTGGGTAGGCATCGAAGCGAGCTTCGGGGTGCGGGATGCCGACGTCACCCAGCCCGGCGACACAGAGCTGCCTGGCCTCCCGCCGTCCCATTCCCCGATGAATCTCCAGCACCTCGGCCAGCTGCTGCCCGACCGTGAGGAGCGGGTTCAACGACGTCATGGGGTCCTGGAAGATCATGCTGATCTCGTTACCTCGGATCCGGCGCAGCTCGACCTCCCGCAGCCGAGTCAAGTCGCGGCCGCCCCAAAGGATGCCGTCACTGCTCACGACGCCGGGGGGATTCGGGATCAGCCCGAGGATCGCCAGGCTCGTCACCGACTTCCCGGAGCCCGACTCACCGACGAGGGCCAGCGTCTCCCCCGGCTCCATGTCGAACGTCACGCCGGCCACCGCCTCGACGCTTCCCTGATGGGTTTCGAAGGTGACCCGCAGGTCTCGTACCGAGAGGAGGGTTTCGGGGCCGGCCATCAGTCCTTTCCTCGCAGCTTCGGGTCGAGCGCATCGCGCAACCCGTCGCCGAGCACGTTCAACGCCAACAGCGTGAGCCCCATCGCCAGGGCCGGAAACACGACCAGCCACCAATCGAGCTTGATGGGGTTGATCCCTTCGGTGCCATCGACGGCCAGCAGTCCCCAGCTCACCTTGGGCGGCTCGATCCCGAGGCCGAGGAAGCTGAGGAAAGCCTCGAAGAGCATGACGGCGGGAATGGTGAGCGTCAAATACACGATCACGACCGAGAGCACGTTCGGCACCAGATGGATGAACACGATGCGGGCCGTCGAGGCGCCGACCACCCGAGCCGCCTCGACGAACTCGCTGTTGCGGAGCGAGAGCACCTGCCCGCGGACGACGCGTGCCATCGTCAGCCAGTAGATCGCGCCGATCACGACGTAGAAGACCGTCTCCCGATTGATCCCGAACTGATCCTCCAGCTCGGTGCGATACTCGTTGACGATCGTGATGAGGAAGATCACCACGAAGATGAACGGGATCGAGTAGAGGATGTCGACGATGCGCATCATCACGTTGTCGATGCGGCCGCCGAGGAAGCCCGCCATGGCGCCGTAGCTCACGCCGATGATGAGGCTGCAGAGCGTGGCCGCCAAGGCCACCAAGATCGAGGTCCTACTGCCCCACACGATCCGGGACAACAGGTCGCGGCCCTTGCCGTCGGTACCGAGCCACGGCGCCGTCTGCCAGTCACCGAAGACGGCCACACGGAGGTCGACCATGCGCTCGTCGATCCAGCCCAGCTCCCAATAGTCCCGCCGGAACCCGGGTACCAGGAGCGCCGAGAAGTCGACCGCCGGTGGCCGATACTCGTCGTCGAGCGTCAAGGTGACCGGCGAAGGCAGCGGGAGGGCCGGTGCCAACAAGCTCCCCAGTGCGAAGAGGGCCAGGAAGACCAGGCACGCGAAAGCGGCCCGGTTTCTTCGCAGACGACGCCACGCGTCTTGCCAGAGGCTCTCGCCCTTGTAGGTCTCGGCTTCGGAGAGGAGCAGCTCGAGGTCCCGCCCTTTCAGATCCCAGCGCTCGGCCATCTCAGCTCTCCTCCAGGCGAATGCGGGGATCGAGCAGCGTGTAGGCGAAGTCGACCAGCGTATTCAGGGAGTAGACCAGCACCGTGTAGAGGATCGTCACCCCCATGCTGAGGGTGTAGTCGCGATTGGTCGCACTGTTGACGAAGTGCGAGCCCGTGCCGGGAATCGCAAAGATGCGCTCGATCACGAGGCTGCCGGTCAGGATGCCCGCGGTCGCCGGGCCCAGGTAAGACACGACCGGCAAGAGCCCCCCCTTCAAGGCATGGCGCAGGATCACCAGTCGCGGGGCGAGGCCTTTTGCATGCGCGGTACGGATGTAGTCCTGCGACAGGACCTCGAGCATTCCCGTTCGGGTGAGGCGAGCGATGTAGGCGGCGAAGGGAGCGCCCAGCGCGAAGCCGGGAAGCACCAGGTGGCGCAGCGAGCCGTAGCCGGCCACCGGGAACCAGTCGAGCTCGAAGACGAACAGGATGATGAGGAAGCCCGCGATGACGAAGTTGGGGAGCGCGATCCCGGCGGTGGCGAGGAGCCGCAAGGCGACGTCGACACCGCGCCCGCGATAGATCGCCGAGAGGACCCCGGTGGTCAAGCCGAGCGTGAGGGCCCACATCAGGGCGACCATGCCCAACGAGACCGAGACGGGCAGCGACTGGGCGATGATGTCGTTGACCGTAAAGTCGCGGTACTTGAAGGACGGCCCGAAATCCCCGGTCAGCACGCCCCCGAACGGGCGAGTCCCGTCCCCGCCGAACCAGCCGCGCTCGTCGAGGTTGAAGGGCCCGATGTACTGGAAGTACTGCTTGAGGATCGGCCAGTCGAGGTGATAACGCGCCTTGATGTTGCGCTCGATCGCTTCGTTCAGAGTCCGCTCGCCGTCGAACGGCCCTCCGCGCACGGCCCGCATGAGGAAGAACGAGACCGTCACGACGATCCAGAGCGTGATCGCAAACCAGAGCAGACGCCGCAGGAGGAATCCGATCATCGGCCGTTCCGCCCCGAGCCCGTCGGCGGATACTGTCCTTCGCTCGGTCCCTCGGCGGGCGTTCGAATCCAGTCCGGGGGCTGCTCCGCTCGTTTCTCTGCCAGCTCCTCATCGCTCATCCAGTACCAGAACTTCTGGAAGTGATCGTCCTGGACGTTCTCATGAAAGCCCCCGAGCCGGGGATTGACGACGTTCTTGGTCACGTAGAAGTAGATGGGAAGAACCGGCAGCTCCTGCATCAGGATCGCTTCCGATTGCTTCAGCAGCTCGAGACGGCGTCCCTTGTCCAGCTCCAAGGCCGCCTCGCGGACCAAGCGGTCGTAGTCCTCGTTACCCCAACCGGTCTTGTTGTTCTCACCGCCCGTCACGAACATGTCGAGGAAGGTGTTCGGGTCGGGGTAATCGCCGATCCAAGCCGACCTCGACACGTCGAAGTCGAGATTCGACTGCGTGTCGAGGTACACCTTCCACTCCTGATTCAGCAGCTTCACTTTGAGTCCGAGATGCCGCTTCCACGAGTCGGCGATCACTTCGGCGATGTCCTTGTGCGTCTCCTGCGTGTTGTAGTGGATCTCGATGGTCGGGAGCTGCTTTCCGCCCGGTCCGAAGCCGGCCTCGGCGAGCAAGCGCTTCGCTTCGACGATGTCTTGCTCCAAGCCAGCCTGGTAATCGGCCGCGGACGCATGGGCCATCTCGGCGTTGCGATACCCTTCGATACCCGGCGGCACGTAGGCCCACGCGGGCTGCTGTCCGGCTCGCGTCACGCTTTCGCAGATCGCTCGCCGATCGATCGTCAACGCCAGCGCCCGACGGATCCGCACGTCGTCGAAGGGCGGCCGCGTCGTGTTGACGCGATAGAAGTAGCTGCCGAGATAGGGCGTCGGATTGAAGTCCTCGCGCGGCATCATCTTCGGAATCACGCTCGCCGGCAGGTCGGTGATCCAGTCGACGGCCCCCGTCAGGTACAGCTTCAGCTCCGTGGACAGGTTGTCGATCGCCAGCGCATCGATGATCCCGAACGCGACGTTGTCCGCGTCCCAGTAGTCCTCGTTCTTCACCAACCGGATCCGATCGTTCACGCGACGGTAGAGCACCTTGTAGGGTCCGTTCGTCACGATGTTTTCGGGCCGCAGCCACTCGAGCTGCCAGGTGTCCGGGTACTGGAGCCGCGCGTCCTCGATGTTCCGCCGATTCACGGGAAACAGCGGGTAGAAGGCGCACAGGTCGAGGAAGTAGGGCGTGGGCGACTCGAGCTCGATGCGAAGCGTGTACTCACCCAAGGCCCGAATGGCGACACGCTCGCTGAATCGTCGCAACCGCTCGTCGGTGTCGCGCTCGTCGATCGGGGCCCCAGTCGTGTACGCTTTGGCGCCCTTCACATACCAGAGCTGATAGGCATACTCCGCGCCCGTCTCGGGATTGAGAAAGCGCTCGAAGCTGTACACGAAGTCGTGAGCGGAGACGGAATCTCCGTTGCTCCAACGTGCCCCGCGTCGAATGTGGAACGTGTAGGCCGTGCCGTCCTCCGAGAGCTCCCAGCGCTCGGCCATTCCGGGAACTGGCTCGAGAGTCTTCGGGTGCTTGATGCACAAACCCTCGAAGATTGCCCGCAGAATGCGTCCCTCGGGCACGCCGGTGACCGTGGCGGGATCCAGCGTCGTGACCTCGGATTGGTTGCTGAAGGTCATGTCCGCGGGCTCCAGCCCCGACCGTGTCGTCACGGCGAGTCCGGCCCCGAAGACGCCCAGCAAGAGCAAGGCGGCCACGATCTGCCGGAGGCCCACATGAAAGCCGATCATCTTTCCCCCACGTTCTCAGCCCGACGAGAGTCGCAACGCATTCGGCCGTCAGCCGAGATGAGCGATCGCCTCGATCTCGACGATCGCATCCTTGGGCAATCGGGCTGCCTCGACGGCTGCACGAGCGGGTGGCTCGGCGTCGAAGAACTCGGCATAGACCGCGTTCATCGCCTGGAAGTCGTTCATGTCTCTCAAGAACACCGTGGTCTTGACGATGTCGCGGAGGCTCCCTCCCGCGCACTCGAGAACCGCGGTCAGGTTCTTCAAGACCTGACGGGTCTGGGTGGTGGCGTCACCGCCCACCATCTCACTCGTCTTCGGATCCAAGGCCACTTGGCCCGAGCAGAAGAGCCATGAGCCTTGTTGCACCGCTTGAGAGTACGGACCGATCGCGGCCGGTGCCTGATCCGTTTGATGCAGCTTCTTTCCTGCCACTCGAGCAACTCCTTCGTGAATCGTGCGACTGAGCGCAGGGGTAACGCACCCCGACCGGTCAGCGCGGCTTCAACTTCTTCTCGAGCAAGGCCCCGACGTTCGGCGACACGAACCGCGACACGTCTCCCCCGTTCGACACGATGTCCTTGATCAACGTCGAGCTGATGAACGAGTACCGGGCGTCGGGCATCATGAAGACCGTATCGACGCCCGGGGCGAGGCTCCGATTCGTCAGGGCCATCTGATACTCGAAGTCGAAGTCGGTGACCGAGCGAATGCCTCGCAGAATGAACTGGTCTCCTCGCTGACGAGCGAAGTCGACCACCAGTCCACTGAAGCTGGCGACCGAGACATCGGCCCAGTCGGCGACCAGCTCCTCGAGGATCGCCACCCGCTCATCGACGTCGAAGAGCGGAGACTTGGACGGATTGCGAGCCACCGCAACGACCAGGTGATCGAACAGCCTGCGACCTCGTTCGATCAGGTCGAGGTGCCCGTTCGTTGCCGGGTCGAAGGTCCCGGGATAGAGGGCGCCACGTGTCACGCTCACCTCCTTCGCCTCGGAATGAGACGCGGGCGACCCGGATTCTGAATCCGAATCGCCCGCGGGTCGATGTCGGGTCGGTCAGCGATCAGCCCGAGAACTCGGAGTCCTTGATACCCTGATTGACCGTCACGTCGAACTGCAAAGTGATCTCCTGGCCACCGTTCGCGGTCTCCAGCTTCTCGAGTACGTGGAAGCCGTTGGCGGTCTTCTTGTAGGTCAGCTTCACATCTTGCTCGCCCATGTCACCCTTCTGCGTGATCGACTCCATCACGTAGCGCTCGGACTTGTCCTCGAGCTGGATCTTCTTGAGCTTCAGCGTGGCCATGACCGTCGCTTCGCCCCCGAACGGCGACTCCTGCGTCTGCTCGGTCCGAACCGGCAGGAAGTTCGCGTCGTACCAGATGATCTCTTTCTGGGTTTGCGTGTCGGCCTTGTTGGCGACCATCGTGATCATGGTCAGATCGCCGTCTTTCTCCATGCTGACTGTGTAGTCTTTGGCCTTCTCGACCAGGGGCCGACCGACTGCGAGACGACCGGGCGAGGCCAGGTTCTCGGAGAGCTGACCTTCCATGGCCTCCATGCCATCCGGAAGACCCTCGACTTGCATCTTCTCCTTGCCGCCCTTCCAGAGAAGGACGAACTTGAGATCGACGTCGCCGAGGAAGCCGGCGAGCTGCTCGTTGAGCTGCGGCGACGACATGACGACCTTGACGTCCTTGGCGCCGGCCGCCTGAAGGCTGTACATCTTCTGGTCCACCTGACCGAGGAACTCGATCGCCTTCGGATCGCTCTCGGCCTGGGCGGTCTTGATCTCGGCCTTCTCGATCTTCTGAGCAAAGGCCGGCGTCGCCAGGCCAAGGAGCGACAGCGCAAGCAGGGCATTCTTGATCATGGGAGGTTCCTTTCGTCGGGGGTGGAAGCGAGCCGCGGCTTCGTCCGAGCCCGGCCGCCATCCGCGCGGTTATAACAAGGCTCTACCGGCGAACACAAACGAAGCTTTCAGGCGGCGCACAGGGCGATCGGTGTCGAATCCCCTACTCGAGGACGAAGCTCGTTCCATTCGAGATCACGATGACCTCGGGAGTCGCATCGAGCGTGATCATCGCGCTGAAGATCGGGAGTCCTCGGAATGGCAGATTCACCAAGTCCGACGCCGCGAGCCGAAGCTGAAAGTACCCCGAGTCGTCCAGGATGCCACGAAACTGCGCGACCAGCAGAGAGACCTGGAACAGCACGTCGTTGGTGAGCGGAATCGTTCGCGTTCCGACCTTCACACCCGGTGAGTTGCCGAAAGCAAAGGCCACGAACGCACTCGCCCCGGCCTCGGCCGGGGACAGAACGTCGAAGACGAGGTCCGAGTCGATCGGGATCGAGGTCCACCGAGGCACGAGGTTGTCCTGGGTGATCACGCCGACCAATCCCCGATCGGTCTCGCCTTCCACCGAGGCTCCCGGTGCGGCCACCAAGACGTCCGGCAATCCGTCGCGGTGAAGCCGTCCGGCCCCTGCGACCGATCGCCCCCAGCCAGCCGTCGCCGTCGAGCCTTCGAAGCGATGAAGCACCTCACCGCTGCGCCCGGAGAAGATCAGTGAGAGACCGGGTCCCTCCTGACCCGAGCTGCCGCCGAAGAGCGACGATCCCGCAACGACGTCCATCACGCCGTCCGCATCGACGTCGCCGGCCGCCGCCAAATCGCTCACGGGGCTTCCGACCTCGAGGTCGAGGAGCAGATCTCCACTCGCACCCGAAACGACGCGAACTCGCCCCTCCGCCGCGTACGCCAGCTCTCCCAAGCCGTCGCCATCGAGATCCGATATCCCGGCGACCGGGCCTTCGGCATACGGTGGGCCGCTCGAGCCACCGACCCGCAAGAGCTCGATGCGAGTGCCCGAGGTGAAAGCGAACGCACCGCCGAAGGTCGTCACACCGTCCCCGCGCGATCCGATCACGACATCGTCGAAGGTATCCCCGTCCAGATCTTCGATCAGGTCCAACGAGATACCAAAATCCGCGACCGAGGGATCGGGCGCATCCAGAGTCACATGGACCAGGCCGGGGGCGACGCCCGAGTACACGCGCACCGCCCCGTTCGGCGAGGTCGCCGAGGCGGTCAGTCCGGCCGCGAAGTCGGGAATGCCGTCCGAGTCGAGGTCTCCCAGACTCAGAACCGCGACTCCTAGACCCACGTCGCCAGGCAGCGCTGCGACTCGCTCGTGAACTCGCCGGCGCCCGGGCGACAGCACGTACAATGCTCCTTGGCCTCCGTCAGCAAACGGGGCACTCGCGACGGCATCCTCCTTGCCATCGAAGTCGACATCGCCGCGGAGTCGCGCCACCGCCGCTCCGAAGCCTTCGCCGGCGCCGATCGGTCCCGAGACGACGTACAAGATCTCACGTCCATCAGCGCCGGACACGAAGCGCACCGCGCCGTCACCCGAGCTCTCTTCGGGGCTGCCGATGACCAGGTCGCCGAAGCCGTCTTGGGAGACGTCGTCGAGTGTGTCCAATCCGGTCCCGAATCCAGAGCGGGGTACCGGTGAGGGGGTCACGCTCCGTCGACGCAACGAGACCGGGAATCGATAGGCGAACGGCATCGGAGCGGATGTGCCCACACCGTTGCGTACGATGACGTCGACCACTCCGAGATCGGCTCCTTCGGGCACGATGCCTCGAGCCCGGTCTTCGCCCAAGACCTCCACCGATGCCAGCGGCTGGCCACCGATCTCGACGATCAAGTCCGCGGTGAATCGATCTCCGGAGATCTCGATCTCGGTCCCACCCGCGACACTCCCGCCGTCCGGCTCCAGACGAGCGAGAGTCGGGGGACGATTCTCGTACTGAAAGGCTCGCTCGAGCACCAGCTCTTGCGGGGTCGGGCCTCCCGAGGTCGGGATCACGAACCCGCTCAATCGAATGTCGACCGCTTTGGCCGAGGTCGCGGCTGGCGTGCGCGCGGTCAAGCTACGCTCGGAAGCGTCCAGCTTCTGCACGGTGGCGGCCTCGCCGCCGAGCTCCACCTGCACGCTCTCCGACTCGAAGTCGAGTCCTCGAATCTCGATCAAAGTGCCGCCCCGAACATCACCGCTCGTCGGCGAGAGCTCATAGACCGAGTAGCCGGCCGAGCCGGGCTCGGTGAGACGCAAGACCTCGCCGTCGGCGTCGAGTACCTCGACGAGGATCGCGATCGGTCCGGTCGATCGAGAGGCCGGCGCTTCGAAAGACAGGCTCTCACTGTCCAGGATCTGAGCCGGGAGCATCCGAGCCTCTCCGGGCCGCTCGACGGGAGTCCATTCCACGCGGGCGCTCGCCACCTCGGGAGCTCCCAGATCCAATCCGTCACCGAAGAGGCGCAGGGTCTCTCCCGCACTCACCCGAATTGCCGGTGGCGACACGGTCCGGATCGTGGCCTTGGTCTCGGCCTCAGCCGGGAAGAATGCTCCGCCTCCCCCTTTCGAGCAGCCGCCCAGCGCGAACAGGCCGAGGAGCAAGGAGGTTCCGAGCGCTCCCGAGGAGCGGCGCCGAAGGTTTGTCGTCAACGGAGTGTGCATCGGAGGACGGCTCGACATCGGAAGCGACGCACGCGAAGCCGGTCTCTCGGCTGGCCGTGGAGTGCGTTCTTTGGGAGGGGATGTGCTCTTTCTTAGGCTCGGGAACCGAAGTTCCCGAGCCGCACGCTAGCAAATCCGATCGCCGAAGTCAATTTCCTCGGTGCACTTACAATGAATGGCCCGATCGCCCTCACTACTCGAAGGTGAGCACGACCTGTCGCGAGATGATTCCGACACCACCCGGAAAAGAGGCGTCCAGCGTGAAGGACGCCCCGTAGAACGTCGCCCCTGACGGAATGGACCCCGGTGGCACCTCGATCGTCGAGCGCGCGTAGCCTTCGACGTCCAGCAAGCCGCTGAACGGCGGGAAAGTGAACGAGAAGCCGACGAACGGGTCGGGGAATCCGACCGGAATCGTGCGACCGGCCACCGGAATGCCAGGAGCACTCTGGGTGGAAACGAGGATCTGGAACGGCTTCTGTGCTTGAGAGCGACCGAGGACATGGAAGTCGAAGCGGTTCCCCGAGGCGATCGTGCCGGTCACGACCAGCTCGTCCTGGGCCCAGGTCTCGACCCTTCCGAGATCGTTTCCGGCACCGCCGTCGGTGAGAGGTGCTCCGACGAGGATCTCGGAAAGGCCATCGGCGTCGATGTCGCCACCGGCAATCGCCGCACCGAGCCGGTCCCCCGCTTGATCCTGTCCGGGCCCTCCTTCGATTCGCCAAGACTCGCTGCGTCCGACGCCCGAGACCATGAGCACGGCACCATTCAAGCTTCCAATGATGGTGATTCCCGCCACCAGATCGGCGAGGCCGTCTCCATCGACGTCCGGAACGCTGATGAGTGACTGATAACGGGTGGCCGTGCCCGAGGACGGAACGACCTGCCGGAAGGACGTGTGATCCTGGCCAGAGTTGATCAGGATTCGCCCGAGGCTCGTGTAGGCATAGTCGGAGACGCCATCGCCGTCGACGTCGTCGAGCGCGGCGACCAGACCTTCGGTTCCGAAGCCGGGTCCGCCGATCTGATGGAGGACGGCCCCGTCGGCACCCGAGATCACGAAGATGCCGCCGAAGGTGCTCTTGCCATCGCCGGGTGCTCCGACCAGGAGATCGAGCACGCCGTCGCCGCTGAGGTCGTTGGACACCACGATCGGCTTGCCGAAGTTGCCCAAGGTAGCATCGGGATTCGGCACGCTGAGGAAGACGCCACTGCCGGTGCCCGAGTAGACCGTGATCGCTCCATTCGACCCGACGATCAGATCGTCGACGAGGTCGCCGTCGAGATCTCCGACCGCGAGCGATCGCCCGAAAGCCGTCAGACCCGCTCCGGGAAGCAGAGTCGTCACGCGGGCACCCGTCGAGTCATAGAGATGCACTTCACCGACGCCGAGCTGGCTTGCCGGCGCTCCGACGACGATGTCCCGGACACCGTCTTGAGCCCAGTCGATGCCGACCAAGCTCGAGCCCAACGCGGCTTCGTTCGCAGCTCCGTTGCCATCCACGCGCAGCACGGGCTCGTCGTTGAAGCCGGCGTACACCTGAATGGCACCGGCGGGACCACTCCCGCTGCTGCCGCCAATGGTCGAGCCCGGGACGCCGACCGCGTACTCGTGGAAACCATCGGCATCGAGGTCGCCGACCAAGCCGAGCGCCGACGCGAATCCGGCGCCACTCTCGGTCCCCTCATGCCGCCTCGAGGCGCTCATTGCCAACGGCGCGCGATACCGAATCTCGCCGCTCGTCGAGCCGTTTCGGTTCTGCAGCGCGATCAACCCTTTGCCCAGCGAGGCCGCAACCGGCGCCGTGGCGCTCAAAGTCGCCGAGTCGGTGACGGAGAGATCGCCGACCGGCTGACCGTCGATCGTCATGACCGTATCGGCCGTCTCCGTGAAGTTCCGCCCCGAGACTCGGATCGTGTCGCCACCGGCGACCGACACCGAGCCCGGCGTCACCTGGAAGATCTCGGGTGCCCCCACATAGAAGAAGGCCTGCGGCACCGTGACCTCGATCAGACTGTTCTGAATGACCACGTCCACGACGCTCTCGACACCACCGGGAGCCCCCGGGATGCGGACGAGCATCTGTTCGCCGCTCGCGACCTCGATCACGGTCGCCGTCAAGGTCCCGAACAGGACACTCGAGTCTCCGACGTTCGTGAAGCCCGCGCCTTCGATGGTCACCGTCGTGCCACCCGCCAACGGCCCCGACGTCGGGCGCAAGACGAACGTCTTGACGTCGACGTCCACGTCGCTGCTCTTGCCTCCACCTCCGCCGCAGGCGGACAAGAGACACGTCAGCATGAAGAGAAGCACGAACGAGAAAGGCCCGGCGAACCGAACCGAACGGGAAACACGCCCGCTGCGCATTCCTGTCTCCTTGGACACTAAGTTCCGTTGTCCGAGCCGCACGAACGCACCACCAAATCCATCCATCTGCGGAAGCGATGGTAGATCGTTCGAACTCGAATTGGGCAGGTTGATGCGCGAAGCATTCCCGGAAGCATTAAACCGTCAATCTATCGGTACTTCGAGTAGAGGGCCAGCGGAATCTCGCAGCCTTCGGTAACCCCGGATCCGCCCTGCCAGTCCAGAAAAGGGGTGCCGGCGGGGACGAGGGACCGCCCTTCGACGACGGTGCTCGAGCTTCCCGTGGGATTCCCCTCCGATGCCGACCGGTTCGCCTCCTCCCCGTCCCTCCTATCCTCAGCCTTGCTGGCTGCCCGCCCTCTCGATCGTCGCCGGCCAAACCCTCGCCCGAGGCGGCGCCCCGCTGGCATGGACTCTCGGAGCCCTTGCCGCCGCCGTGCTCGCTTGGCTCGGTCCTCGGCCTTCCCGAGCGGCTGCGTTGGCCTGCTTGGCTTTCGCATCCGGTCTCCTCACCGGTCGAGACCAGCAGCCGGAGCTCCTTTCGCACGGGCCGCCACGTAGGGTGCGCGTCACGGGCGTCCTCGAAGAGCGACGGCCGACACCCTTCGGCGGTGAGCGAGCGCTGCTCGAAGTGCTGCGACCCGCCGAGGTGCGAGGAGCTCGCCTTCAAGTCGTCACCGAGGACGTCTTGGATCGGCAGCTCGTGCCAGGTGACCACTTGGAGCTGGTCGGGCTGCTGACGGGATTCGAAGGACCAGGAAACCCCACCGACTTCGACTCGCGACAATGGGCGCGCCGAAAGGGACTTCAAGGGCGTCTCCGGGTCTCTCGCGGCGCCACGGTGCGTCTTGTCGAGCGGGCCTCGCTCGGACGGCAGGGGATCGAGCGTCTCCGGCGAGCGATCGGGAACTCACTCGATCGACATCTCTCGAAGGCGTCGTCCTCCCTCGCCAGCGCCTTGATCCTCGGCGAGCGCCATCGACTCGACTCCGACTTTCAGAAGGCGCTCACCCGCGCGGGAGGGGCCCACTTTCTGGCGGTGAGCGGCCTTCACGTCGGGCTCCTGCTTGGCATCGCCCGTTGGTTGATCGGTCCCCGATCCGGCAAGGCGGCTCGCCTCGGATTGGCGAGCGTCCTGATCGGCTATGCCGCCTTGGCCGGTAGCTCGGCCGCGACGCTGCGGGCAACGGCCATCGCGCTCCTTTGGCTCGGCGCCGAGGCTCGGCGACGCCCCTGCAGCCCGCGAAACATGATGGGCGCGGTGTTGCTCGCCTCGCTGTTGTTGAATCCTGCCTGGCTCGAAGACCCCGGCCTCCAGCTCTCGTTCTCCGCCGTGCTCGCGATCCTGGTCGGGACCGAGCTCCTCGACCGGCGGGCGCGCCCGGTCCGGCGTTGGCAACGGGCCCTCGTCGTCTCGACGTCCGCCTGGCTAGGAACGATTCCCACCTGCGCGGTTCACTTCGGTGCCATCCACCCGGCTTCGCCGCTCGTGAGCCTGCTTCTTCTCCCGCTCTTCCTCGCGGCGTTGTCGCTGAGCTTCCTCGCCGTGCTCGGGCTCGGAGTACCCGTCCTCATGCCGGGCGTCGATGGAGCGCTGAGTGGCGTGTCTTCGATCATCCATGCGGCCGCACGAGTCGTGGCCGACCTGCCCGGGACGACCGTGTCCATTCCGCCTCCGAGCGTCGGCGCGTGGATCGCCATCGGCTGCTGGGTCGTGGTGGTCGGCAGGCGAGCCTCACCGCGATGGATGGCCGCCCTGGTGGCGTGCGTCGTGCTGCTGTGGTCAGCGGGGCGAGAGCCGGCAACGGACCCGCCCCTGACGCTGATTGGTCTGGACGTCGGACACGGGTCGGCGCTCTTGATTCGTGCCGGATCACGCGACTTCCTCGTCGATGCGGGCTCGGCTCATCGACCCCGCGTCGGCTCTCGGCTCATCCTCCCCATGCTCGATCGATACGGCATCGACCGGCTCGACGCCTTGATTCTCACGCATCCCGACCACGACCACATCTCTGGCGTCCGTGAGCTGGTCGAGGCGAATCGCGTCGCCCACGTCATCGTCTCCGCCTACTTTGGCGTCGACGCCGTCGGTGTCCGCCTGCTCGATTGGCTTCGACATCGTCGAGTTCCCGTCTCGATCGTCGGAGCCGACGATCGCCTGGACGTCGCTGGGGTAAGATTGGACTTTCATCACCCACCCCGTCATGCCGGCCCGAGCCACCGCGCGCCCTACTCGCGCAACGATGCGTCCTTGACGTTCAGCCTCGAGGCGAATGGTCAACGTGTGCTGATTACGGGAGACCTCGAGAAGGCCGGCATCGCCGCCTTGATCCATCGGCCGCCGCCGCCGCCTCACGCCGTCCTCCTACTCCCCCATCACGGAAACCGAGTCGCGAGCCTCGCCGACCTGTGCCGATGGGCCGGCGCTCCCCTCGCCGTGGCGAGCCGCAGTGATCGATTCGACCTGTCGTCGACGCAACGCACGTGCAGACGCCTCGGCATCGCCCTCTACACGACCGACCGCCATGGCGCCCTGACGGTGGTCCCGGCGAAGCGTCCTCGCAGCGAGGGATACCGGAGCCGGGCGCGGAGCGCGGCGTTGATCGAATCGGCACAAGGGCGGTAGACTCCAACTTCACCGCAGCAGGGAAGCGACATGGATGCCACCACGACTCGCGAGCTTGTTCGACGATTCCAACAGGGCGATCGCGCAACCTTCGACGTCCTCTATGCGAGGTTCTACCCACGCCTGAGACTTCTGGCCCGCTGCCGGCTTCCCGCCCCCTTTCGCGGCAAGCTGTCCTCCGAGGATCTCGTCCAGAGCTCGTTCATTGAAGCGCTGACACATCTCGACCGGTTTTCGAACTACCGCAGCGATGGCCTCTTCCTGCAGTGGCTGTCGACGATTCTCATGAACAAGCTCCGGGACCGCATCGACCATCACACCGCCGGCAAGCGGGATGTACGGCGAGAAGAGCCGCCGGCGAGCTCGACCTCGGCTCTGGGCATCGAATCGCGGACGGGCCCGCTCGAGGGTGTGATTCGACAAGAGGAGCTCGAGCGACTCGAGTTGTGCCTGCTGGACCTGGAAGAGTCGGCCCGCGAGGTTCTCTTGCTCCGCTGGTTTTGCGAGATGACTTGGGAAGAGCTGGGCGCCTCGGTGGGCATCTCCGGAGCCGCGGCGCAGCAGCGTGGACTACGCGCCCAGGTGAAGCTGGCATCGGCCTGGCACCGGCGCTTCCCGGGACAGGTCCCGGCGCTCGATTCGGCGCGTTGAGGCCCGACTCCCACGCCCGGAATCCCGTCCGACCGATTTCAGGCGTCGTGGATCGGCGCCATCTGCGTCGAGAATACGGAGCCCTGCTCGGAGCGGTCGAATCCGATGTGCCGGATCACCCCATCGAGCCGAGGTCGGGAGTATGAGGAATTCATGGAAGACCGCGAATCGGATCACCCATCCGAAGAGGAGCTCGACGACGTCGAGGCCCTGGTGATGGAGTACCTGCGCATGACCGAGCGGGCCGACCCGGCGGTCCTCGAGTCTTTCCTTAGGGAACGAGTGCCCCCCCATCGGGCCGACCGAGTGCGCCACACAATCGACGCAACGCTGGGTTTGGGTACTCTGCTGGCGGCCATGGCGGATCCCACCCCGGCCTCGCCGGAGTCGAGCTCTCTGCCGCCGGGACGATCCGTGGGCGAGTACAGAATCGTCAGCCAGCTGGGCAGCGGCGGGATGGGCACGGTCTATTTGGCGGACCAACCCTCACTCTCCCGTCAAGTGGCGCTCAAGGTTCTGCACCCCGTACTGGCAGCCTTGCCCGAGAGTCGAGCCCGATTCCACCGGGAGGCTCTGGCTGGCGCCAAGCTCCGCCACGATGGAATCGCTCCCATCCACGTGGTCGGCGAAAGAGACGGTCTGGTGTTCTTCGCGATGGACTACGTCCCCGGCCAGTCGCTCGCAGACTGGCTCGAGCGGCCGAGCGAGTCTCTCCCTGCCTTCGGTCCTCGAAGCGTGGGTGAGAAAGCCAGGTTGATCGCGTGGGTGGCCGAGGCCCTCGAGCATGCGCACTCACGCGGCATCATTCATCGCGATGTGAAGCCTCAGAACATTCTCCTCGATACGAGCGGACGACCGAAGCTGGTCGACTTCGGACTCGCCAAAGAGATCGATCGCCCCTCCGAGACCGCGCCGGGTCTCGTGCTCGGCACGCCCTACTACATGAGTCCCGAACAAATCGAAGGTCGACCGGGAACCGTCGATCACCGGACCGACGTGTTCTCGTTGGGCGTCGTCCTGTATGAGCTGCTCACGGGTACGCGCCCATTCGAGGGCGATGGCGTGGGCGCCATCCAACGGGCCCTCTTGTCCAAGGATCCCCGTCGGCCCCGTCGTCTCGATCCCACCTTGCCGCGTGACTTGGAAACGGTCTGTCTGAAGGCTCTCGAGAAGACTCCGGCCCAACGCTACTCCTCGGCAGCCGAGCTGGCAGCCGACCTGCGCCGCTTCCTCGGCTTCGAGGCCATCCACGCCCGCCCGAATCGTGTCGTCACGATGACGGTGAAGTGGGTCCGGCGCCATCGGGGTCTCGCACTGGGACTCGTTGTGAGCGCGGTCCTCGGTGCCGGACTGCTGTCTCAGATCATCCAGAACCGACAGGCCGAGCAAGCCCTCTCGGATCAACAAGTCTTGCTCCGAATCCTCCGAACCAACTTGGGAGGGAAAGCACTGACCATTGCCGACGCCCGTTGGCTCGAAGAGCGGGTCCCGGACGCCGAGGCCCGCTCGATGATTCTCGCGGACCCTCTCGCCGAAGACTCTTGGCGAGCGCTGGAGGAGAGGCTCCCTCGTTTGCGGACACCCTCGAACCGGGAGCTCACCCTGCTCGCACCCCGAGCTGCCACGACCGACTCCCGGCCGCGCTTCGTGTTGGAGCTTCCTCCCACGGAGGGCCGGCTCTGGACGCTGGTTCTGTGGCTCTGGCCCGCAGAGGGTGACCCGCTTCGGGTCGACCTCGAGCAGGAGGCACCCCCCGATGACCGACTCCGACTCGAGTGGCCGTTGGAGCCGCTCGCGCCCGGTCGCTACGTCTGGTCCGTCGGCTACGATCGCGCGGCGCACCCGGCGCGATCCGAGTCCGCGCGTGTGCAACCGGTCAGCCTGGAGGTCGTCGACCCGAAGGTTCGAGACGAGATTCTGCTTCGAACGTCCGCACCGCTTCTTCGAGCGGCCGCGCTGATCGCTCGCCATCTCGCTGAAGACGCCCTGAACGAGCTGAATCGTCTCGAGGGTCAGGACCAGCCGCCCGAGGCACAACGGCTGGCAGCCCTCCTCCGCGGACATGCCGCCGTCTTGCTCGCGGATCCCGAGCACTTCGCTTCGGCCCGGTCGTCCGTTCGTGCGAGCCAGCGCTGAGCCCGACTCTCGGGTCCACGCTCCGAGGAAACGAGAATCTGCGTCGTGCTGACGAGCGACTCCCCGTCGAGGTCCCTGGCGAGGGCTCGAGAGCCTCGCGTTCGACTCCGCTCACTGTCAGGGAGAACACCGATGTCGACTCGAATCATGTGGTTGCCGTTCGTCATTCTCGTGTTGCTCGTGGGTCAAGCGGGAGCTTGGCAGCTGCGATCGCCTCGCGTCGTCGGCGAAGGGCCGACGGAAAGTGCCGGCATGCTCGCCCACTCCAATGGCGACGTGCTGCTGTGGAACGAGCGAGGTGTGTTCATCTCGTCGCCCCTCGTGAACACGACGACCGAGCTCACCTCTCCGACCGGCACTTCCCTCGAAAACGTCCGTGGCGCGACGATCGATGCCGGCCCCTCGGCCGAGGTCTGGGTGTGGACGGACGAAGGTGTCTTCCGCCACATCTTCGGGTCGAACACGACCGTCGAGATCACGCGCGGCTCGGATCGCCTCGTCGAGGTGCAGGGAATCCTCTCCGACCCGGTCCACGGGACGTGGCTGTGGAATGCCAACGGTGTCTACCGGCACGCCCCCGGCACCCCTTTCGCCACCCCCATCACCAATCCCGGCGGCACGTCCATTCTCGAGACACGCGGCATTGCGATCAGTGGCCCGCTGGGAGTTTGGATCTGGAGCGCGGATGCACTGTTTCTCCACGCGTTCGGCACCACGACGACCGTCGAGGCCCTCGATCCCGGGGGGGCATCCGTTCGCGGAGCGCGCAGCGTCGTCTTCGATCTCCCGAACTCGTGCGTCTGGACCTGGACCCATCGTTGGGTCGGTGGCTACAAGTCCGGAGTCCTGACGGCCAGCGAGGTCGTCGACTCCGCGTCCCGCTCGATTGCTGGCTTGCGCGGCCTGATCGTCGGAACGGTCGGGACTCTCTATTGGAACCGCGATCGCGTCTTCGGGCACGTTTTCGGCTCACCGCTCTCGACCGAGATCACGTCGCCCTCGGGCGCATCGCTCTTGGATGTCCGAGGGTTGGTCAATGACCTCGCGGGCGTGCCCTGGATGTGGACGCCGACGGGCGTCTTCATTCACGTCATCGGTACCTCGACCACGTCCGAGATCACCGATCCAAGCGGCGGACCGATCGTTGGAACGCGCGCGCTGGCCTCGGTGCCGACGACCGGCAACTGGATCGTCACGGAAGCTCGGGTGCTCGGGCACGTGGCATTGACGACCACGACGGTGGAGGTGACCGATCCGTCGGGCGCATCGATCACGAAAGCGCGAGGAGTCCTCCACAATCAGACGGGAGCAACCTCGGCCTGGATATGGAATGACCGCCAGGTCCTCCTGCATGCCTTCGGAACGAATACGACCGTCGAGATTACGGATTCCAGTGCCGGGAGCATCGCCGACTGCTGGGGGCTCGTCATCAACTCGGCTGGCAGTGCCCACCTTCGGAATCCGCTCGCGACCTACCGCCACGCCTTCGGCACTCCGATGGCACCCGAGATCACCGACCCGTCGGGCTCGAAGCTCACGTCGATCGACTGGGCCTCGGAACGGGCCTTGGCCGTCGTGAAGGGATTCAACATGCCGGCCGCCGGAAGTGATCAAGACGCCTCGCCCTTTCGGGTCTTCGCCTCGGGAACACTGACGAATGCGGGGCCTGTCCCACGAGGCCCGTCCGCAGGGCTCAGCGCTGTCCTGGCGGGCAATGGTGTTCAAATCGTCCGCAATGGGCGCGAAGGGACTTCACTTCAGGTTGCTCGATCCGCCCTCCTCATTCGGCCTCGCGTGCATTGATCCGGGAGGGGCAGAATCGCTCCGATCCTCATCGCTCCGATCCTCGGCCAGCCGACGAATCGGTCGGGCCTGATATGATCGGAGCGGCTCTCTTCCCCTCTGGGCTTCGAGCACGAGGATGCCCCGCCATGAACCTGTCAGTCTGGATCGCCCTGGTCACGACGCTGGTCGCTCAGGAGGCGCCCCCGGAAGCCGGAGACCCGGTCGTCGAATCAGGCCGGCCCGTTTCCTTTCGTCTCGACGCAACGGCTCCCGCGCTCCCGTTGAGTGGGCGCTCTCGCCGATTCAACCTCGTCACCCGGCCAAACGGTGCCGTCTTCGTGTGGGTCGATGTCCCTCGCACGCGGGTCCGCTTGAAGATCCGAATGGAAAGGAGCGGCCGAAGTCTCGAGAACGACGAGACCTATCCGTCTCCTTTCCCGTTCATCCTCGAAACCGCCACCGAGGCGGACCGCTGGGTCATCACGATCTCGAGCTCGAGCCGCGACGACCTCATTGAAGGCAGCCTCCATGTCTGGCAGTCGGCGGAGACGGAGGAGACTCATCAGCTCGCCGATGCCCTGGCTGCCCAGAGAGCGCTGATTAACCAACTCATTCGGTCACGACGCCCGAACGACGCTCGAGAGCAGCTCCTCGAAGACCTGCACGAAGTACGGAGCGCCTTGGAGAGGTTGGACAGCTACCGGCTCGTTCGTGAGTTGGAGCCTTGGTGCTCGCTGGCTTGGAACCTGGGTGCCACCGAGGTGGCACTCGAGTTCTTTCTCGCTCGACTCGCATTCTTTGAAAGAGTCGCTCCGCCCGATTGCTGGCCGATCCAAGTCGCACTCCAGAACGTCGGTGCCTGCCTGGTCACGCTCGATCGCGCCCTCGAGGCTCTGCCCTATCAAGATCGAAACGTCGCCTCTCGGCTTCGAACCTATCGGTCGAACGACCTTCGAGTGCTGGAGGCACATCTCCATCGTGCCGTAGGCTGGATGCATGCCGACCGGCTCGAGCCCGCGCGGGCCGCCTTGCTCGAAGTGATCCGCACGGGGGGCGAGTCACCCGCGGCCTCCGGGATCGCGTCACTCGCCCGCGTCAATCTGGCCGCCGTCCTGACCCGACAGGGGAGCCTCTTGGAGGCTCATGCCCTCTATCGCGCTCTCCTGAAGAATCCTTTTCCGAAAGATGGCAGCTTCTACACGACCTTCGGCGCCTGCCTCGCACAGCTGCGGGACTTCGAGGCCGCCCGAACCACGCTCGATCGAGCCGTCGCCCTCCTTCAGGAGCAGCTCCCGGAAGGGCATCCTCGACTGTCGGATGCTCGGCTCAACCTGGCCACGACCCTCAATGCGCTGGGAGAGCCCGAGGCCGCCCGAGAGCTGCTCGAGCGGGTCCTCGCGAATCGCCTCGAAAACCATCCGGACAGCCGCGCCAAGATCCTCAGCACTCGACTGGCACTTCTCCCCGTTCATGCTCGTCTCGGCGACTTCCAACGCATCGAGGAGCTCCTTCAGAGTCTCGAGCATGAGTCGGAGAGTGATCCACTTCGCCCGAAGGACCGGGACACGATACGAAGCTTCGGAGCGCGGGCCTCCCTTCAGGCCGGTAATCTGGATCGCGCTCAACAGCTCCTCGAGTCGATACTCGACGCGGAATGGGTGAACACTCGCCCGGCCAGCGAGGTCGCGTCGGACTGGGCCCAGCTCACCGAGATACACCTCCGTCGCGGCGACCTCGATGCCGCTCGAGCCGCCCATGAGCGCCTGCTCGCGACGATCTCGAGCATCCTGGAATCTTCGCGAGGCCGCGCACCCCGGGAGCGACAGAGCACGGCCCAGTTCGGCATCCAGTCTTTGCACGCGGCACTCTCGTTGACCCAAGAGCTGGGTGCAGACGTCGCGGCGCTGAGAACCTGCTTCGAGCTGATCGAGGAAGCGCGCTCGGTCGAGACTCAGGCCTTGCAGACACTCGCGGCTCGCGAGGCGCAGCCACAGTCCCGCGAAATCCAAGGAGAGATTCAGGCCCTCAACAGCCGCATCAGCCTGGCCGCGGCTCGAGACATCGACTCGGAGACTCTGCTCGGTTGGGTGCTCGATCGAGACGCACTGCTCGAGAAGCTCCACGGAATCGAAGACCCCGTGAAGGCGAGTCCTGAGATGAGCTTCGAGCGACTCGTCGCGAAGCTCGAGCCGACCGATGCGGTGATCAGCTTCCGTCGCGTCATACGCCAGATCATCGATCCGAAGGACACACGCTGGCGAGGCCATTGGACCTACCTGGCCTTCGTGGCGCGCGCAGATGGCAGCCTCCATTGCTTCGATCTCGGCCCCACCGATCGCATCGAAAACGCCATCGAGTTCTGGCGATCCACTCTTCTCGCGAACGATCCTGGCGCCGATCCTGGCCGTCGGGGTCTTCAGCTGCGAGCCGGGACTCGCCTTCGAGAGGTGCTTCTCGATCCACTCGAGCCCGCCCTCGGGGGGACGACTCGCTGGTTCGTCACTCCGGACGATGCGCTTCACCTCGTCCCCTTCGATGCCTTGCCGGATCCAGGCGACGATCTCGTGGGTGATCGGATCTCGGTGATCTCCCTCATCACCCCCGGGGACCTGTTGCTCGAAGCTCCGCGAAAGGTGCTCTCACCTTCCTTGCTGGTCGTCGGCGACATCGGTTACGGCGCGACCGCGGGCCCCGGCTCCGGGAGCGGCACTCCGTCCGGACGCGGGGCCGTGGTCACGAGCCTCGTGAGCGAGAGCCGCATTCCATTCTCCGCCTTGCCGGGCACTCGACTCGAGATCGCCACCATCGCCGATCGGTTTCGAGATCGATTCGAGCCGACCTCCGTCCGGGTTCTCCGCGGCTCGGAGGCCACTCGTGATGCGTTCGAGATCGAGGCGCCGCGGGCCCGATTCGTCCACGTCGCCACGCATGGATTCTTCGCTCCCGAATCGATGATCGCTCGCTGGGAGCGCACTCTCCCGGACTCCGAGCTGGCCGCGGACTACCAAGACGTTCGAGGGCTCTCCCCCATGGTCCTCTGTGGCTTCGTCTTCGCAGGAGCCAATGGTCCCCCCGATCTTCTCGGTCGCAACGCGGCTTGGATGACCGGGGAGGAGCTCGCGAGTATCGATCTGGCGGGATGCGAGCTCTTCGTGCTCTCGGGCTGCGAGACGAGCGTCGGCATCCGGCGCATCGGACAAGGGGTTGCTTCACTTCAGCAGGCCGCGTATGCCGCCGGAGCTCGGGCGAGCATCACCTCGATGTGGCCCGTCTCCGACGAAGCAACCCAGGTGTTGATGACGGAGCTGTACGACCGGCTTTGGAACGCGGACCTCGACTGGTCGACTGCTCTTTGGCAGGCGAAGCGATCGCTGCGAGAGGCCTTGGACGACCGAGGCCGTCCCCGCTTCTCCGTGCGCGACTGGGCTGGCTGGAAGCTGACCGGCGTGCCCGAGTAGAGCACTCGGCCACTCGAGAAAAAAAGGCGACCCAGGCCGTGGCCTCGATCGCCTTCGATGTCTGAGGAACTGGCGAGCTTCGGAAGCTCACCCGCACTCGTCCGAGATTACTGGATGGTCTTCTGCTGCACGTTCGACTCGACCATGATCGGTCCAGGTCGCAGGACGACGGCCTGCCCCCAGACGGTGATCAGGGGAGCACCCGCCGGCACCGTGAAGTTGAAAGAGACCACTCCGCTCGAGTTCGCGACGCCGGAAGCGACGTTGAACAGCGGATTGAGGATGTCGAGGCACTCTCCGCCAAAGCACGAACCACCGTTTTCGAGCTGGCCGCTGAAGCTGCCGAGCAAGTAGACGGTCTCACCCGATTCGGCGCCGCTGATCTCGATGTCCGTCTGCTGACCGCGGATCAGGTCGCCTTGGATGTAGCTCAGCTTGTTCGTATCGAACTTGCCGACCCACGTTCTCCAAGACGAGGTGCGGTACTCATGATGGCTCCAGAAGACGCCCGGCTCGACCGGATCTTCGTGGAGTCCACCGTAGTCACCCCAACGGCTGCCCGTCTCGGGAGACGTCGAGCGCTGGGTCTCGATCGGAGGACGCATCGTACCGTTCGCATCGGTGCTTCGGCGCCAGGTGCGCGCCGTGTAGATGTGATCGGCCGAAGACGAGCGGTTGAAGGCCAGAGCGACGGTGCCGCCGGTGGTGACGGCGATGTCCGAGAACCAGTTGTGCTGACCACCGCCCAGGTTGAGCGTCCCGTTCTGGAGCATGACGGGGTTCGAGCCACTGGTCGGCCAGCCTTGCATGTCAATCTCATACCAGCGCGTCCGAGCGGTGCTGCTCTGACCGATGGTATGGGCGAGGTAAAGGCGGCCGTTGCGATAGACGCCATTCTTGATGCGGAAGTCGACGGTGTCCGCCCGGTTCGAGGTTCCGAGCTGAGTCGCGTCGGGCGGCTGCGAGAAGCTGGGCACCGTCAGATTGAAGGTGGTGCGAATCGGACTTCCCGAGAGCGGATTCCGGATCGCCTCCAGAGTGAGGCGGTTGCTGCCGCCGCTGTAAGAGGTCGCGAAGTATTGAGCCGGCGCACCGTTGTCGTAATGGTGCACCGCACCGAGAGAGCGCGTGCTGTTCCCGGTCTTCACGTTGTCGATCGCACCGTTGGCGAACGAGATCGGGCCGCCTGCCACAGCGACGGCCTTGTCGATGATCCAGACCTGGTTGCCACCCGGCGAGGAGAAGCAGTCGGTCGCAATGTAGATGGCGTCCTGGCCGACTCCCATGTTCGGGAAGTCGATGAATCCGCACAGCGAATTCACGTTGATGCGGTACTTGTGCCAGGTGCCATTCGGATTGTTGTCATCGGAGACGGCGAACAGAATCAGATCGGTGTTGCCATCATGCTCGGTGGCCGCGATGACGTATCGATCGGTCGAGAAGTCGTACAACGCGATCGGGTCGAACGCAAAGTCGTTCGTACCGACCGACGCGAAGAAGCCATTGAGCGACTGGTTGAACGTCTGGCTGCCGGCCTTCGTGAAGAAGCGCACGCCACCGTTCACGACCACCACCACGTGGTTCGGACCCACGGCGAGGTCGGGATCGGGCGGTGTCCAACCGGTGCTCGAGAAGCCCTGGAAGCCATCGTCCGGACCGGTTCCGGCCGGTGCGACGTCCTCGGGCTCCGGCGTCCAGAACGGATCGAACTCCGGCGGTGCCATCGTGAGACCACCCACATCTTCGTAGGTGACGTTCTGAGCGGCGGCGACACGCGGCGCCTCGACCACGTCGGGCGTCGTCAAGTCGGCGGGAACGAAGAGCGTCAGACCGGCACCCGTCGAGTCCTGCTCGTGCGTCTGACCATGCCACACGAAGGCAACTTGGTCGCGCGCCGTCCACACACTGCGCGTGGCGGAAGAGCCGATGGCGAGTCGCTGCAGGCCCGCGTCACTGCGGTTGACCTGGAAGCGATCACCAATGGCCTGGCCCTGCGCGTCGAACTCGCGGGCAAAGACCGTCGACGGCACCGCAGGACGCTGCTCGGGAGCCTGGGGATCCCGCTGGCCGTACTCGTTGAACGAGACGACGAAGCGGCCGTCGGAAGCCATCGCCACCGAAGCGCCACTCTTGTAGCCCTCGGACGCAGTCGCGACCGTCAGCACGTCACCGACCGGCTCGAGGCTCGATCCGAACTGGCGCGCCAAGACTTGGTAGGCACCCGACTGACTCGTGTCGGCCATCCAAGCGATGACGATCCGGCCATCGGCTGCCGAGCTGATGCTGGGCTCGATGTGCCACTGGCCTGCCTGAGCGGCGACGGTCACGATGGCAGCTTTGCCCGGGCCCGTGGGACCGACGAGACGAGCGTGGATGCCTTGCGGGAAACCGTTGGCATCGGCAGACGCCCAGGTCGTCACAAAGCCCTGCGGCGTCGCGGCCGCACTGGCCATCGACTCGCGACCCTCGGATTGATCGCTCAGTCGGAACTCACCTCCGGCCGGCTGGCCGCTGGCGTCGAAGAGGCGACCCATGGCGACCGGACGACCCAGATGGGTCGAGGTCCAGGTCACGAGCGCGCGACCCGCCGCGTCGGTCACGACGGCTGGCGCGTCCTGCTGACCGAGCGTCGACTCGGCGATCACGAGCTCGCCCGAGATCGGACCGAACTGACCGTCCTTCGTCGGGCCGAAGCGGCGCCCGAAGACGCCCGCACCTTGGCCATCTTGACCAAAGGACTCCCAGACGATCCAGGCCTCGCCGGTGGGTGCGAACGCCACGTCCGGCCGGGTCTGGGCACTCGGGAGGAACTCGTTCACGTGGATCTCGGTCCCGAGGCGGCGCCCCATCGGATCGAAGAGCTGCGCGAACACGCCAAAGGTTCCGGCCTCCTGCCGCCGGCTACCCCAGGCCACGAGGAGGTTGCCATCCGCAGAGGCGTCGAGGGACACCTTCCACTGGCGATTCTTGGTCCAACTGTTGGCCTGCGCTTCGGTCACGCGCTGGCTGGCGATGCCTCGGCGCGCATCGGCGGCTTCGTCCTCACTGGACGCGGCCCAGGCAACGCCGGCGACCAACCAGACGCAGGACCCCAGGGCCCAACGTCGGAGCTGACGATCGAACATGACTTCTCCAACTTCACGGAAACAGGTGCCTCGACGGACTTCGAGCCAGGGAGGACGAGGCCTCGGTCACGTCGGGTCACGGGGGGGAACGGGAATTCGGAAACGGAATGGGCTCAGTTCTTGGGAAGATCCCACGGGTCGAGGCGATTCGACTCTATGAAACCCGGCCCAAACTGGCAAGGGGCCGGTGTTTCCGCTGACCCATCGTCAGGACGCCGGTCCGAGTTCCTGGTGTTTCATCGCTCTTCGGAGGTCGTGCGAGGACGTATACGACGACTCTCGGGCCAGGTTGCGACCGAATTCACACCGCTCAGCGCACGCCACCGCCGGGCACCGTCGCGAGCACCGGCTCGGGCTCGAGCTCGAGCCGAAGATCTCGGAATCGGACCTCGGTCGCACCGCCCGAATGGAGCTGCAGAGCCAAGATTCCCTCGCGTGCCCCGGCGGGATCATCCAGATCGACGCACAGCCGGCCGTTGATCGCCGTTCGGAGCCGAGAGCCGACCGCCAGGATCTCGTACGTGTTCCATTCGCCCGATCGAACGGCCGCTTCACCCGAGCGATCCCACAGGAGTGCGCGACCGTGCTCCTCGTACAGCTTCCCCCACCAACCGGCACCAATGTCCGCCTGGTAGCCCGCCACGTCCCCCCCCTCGACCTCACGGCTCCGAAACTGGACGCCGCTGTTGCCCTCGTTGCCGACGAGCTTCACCTCGATCGTCAGGCGGAAGTTGGAGAGGAGCAGCTCGCTCTTGAGGAACTCGTTATTGGGAAGGCCTTCCGTGCGCCCCACGATCTCCCCGTCCTCGACCGACCACGCGTCGGAGCCACGCCAGCCGCTCAGGTCGCGACCATTGAACAGAGTCGAGGCCGCCGTCGCTCGCAAGGGCACCTGCGACGGCTGGGCTAAATAGGCAACGAGATCACGCACCTGCTGATCGGTGAGATCGTTCAGCAGCCCATCCGGCATCATCGAGCTGTCGAGACGTGTCCGATCTGCGATCTCCTCGAGCAGGACGACGATCTCCTCGTCGACGGTGCGGAGTCGGACCCGGCGAGCATCCTCACCGATGACGAGCCCGGTCAAGTACCGCTCATCGGTCGTCACGATCAGCGAGCTGAGGTAGTCCTTCCCGACCACCGCACTGGGATCGAGGACGTTCTCCAGCAGGTAATCGAGATCGGCGCGGTTCGATCCCGTCAAGTCGGGGCCGATCTGAGCGCCGGTGCCGAAGAGAGTGTGGCAGGTTTCGCACGTCTGCCGAAAGACCGCCCGACCGGCATGCGGGTCCGCGTCGCCGGCTCCTGCCGACAGGATGTCGAGAGTGCGCGCGATCTGGGCCTTCTTCTCGGCCGGCGTCGAGCGCAAGACGCCCCAGACCGAAGCGACGAGCGCCGTGATCTCTGGATCCTCCAGGTTTCCCAGGCGTCTCACCAAGTCGGCGCCGAGGTCGCTCACCGGCACTCGCCCGGCATCGATCTCGGCCAGCAGACGCTTCGCCCAAGGCGCTCGGGCGACGAGCGTGCCCAGCGCTTCTCGCCGCTCGATCCCGGAGAGGCGGCCGTAGACCGAGAGGATCGCTGTCGGAATCGCCTCGCCGGAATAGCGGGCCAACGCTCGGAGGGCGATCTGCCGAAGCTCGCCGGATGGCTCGCGGCCCAGCAGCTCGAGCAGGAGCGGGGGCAGCTCGGCGTCGCGAACCTCGGCCAGGGCGAGGAGCGCCGCTTGCCGATCGGCCGCCAACGCCGAAGCATCACGCAGACGACGGCGAAGCTCCGTGAAAGCCCGCGGATCACCAAAGAGCGTGGCGAGGCCTCGCACGGCTCGACGGATATCGGCGGAGTCGCTGTTCTCGAGTTGATCCGCAGCCACTGACCAGCCGCTGGGCATCGGCACACGCCGTCGCCCCTCGAGGGCTCGCTGCATGCCGGTCAGGATGCTGTGCGCGTGCTGCCTCTGTCCCTCCTCGGTGAGCGCCCGGACGACTGCCGCGACGGCCTTGGGCTCTCCGAGGTCGGTGATCCGCCGAGCCGCGAACTCGATCAGTCGCGTGTGCGAGCTGGTCGAGACGAGCTTCCAAGCGCGCTCCGCATCGCGCGAGACCAGCGGCTCGAGCGCGTACCAAAGCATCAAAGGAAGGTTGTGATCCTCGCGGTCCTCCCCATGACGGATCAAGCCTTCCAGGACTTTCCACCGCTGTTCATCCGGAAGACGCTGCAAGGCCGCAGCCAAGTACAGGCGCACAACTGGCGAAGGATCGCGGTCGGCGAGCGTGGCCAGCCGCGCACGGACGGCGGGGCCCGAGCGACGCGACTCGTGAAGCAGCTGGATGGTCCAGGCGCGCACCCATTGGCTGGAATGCCCGAGGAGCTCCAGCCCGATCGTTTGGTCCAGGCCACCCGTGACATGCAGAGCCCAAAGCGCCCGCAGAGCGCGCGTCTCGTCGGTTTGAGCGCGCACCAGCGCCAGCAGTCGGGAGTGCACGTCCGCGCCGCCTCCCAGCTCTTGAAGACGGCGCCGGGCATGACGCACGACCCAATCGTTCGGGTGGAGCTGAAGCTCGACCAGCTCGGGAACTGACGCCGCTGCCACGTCCGGGACCGAGGAGGGCGACTGCCCGTACCGGACACGGTAGATGCGGCCGTTGGTGCGATCGTGGGCCTCGACATTCCCGCTGTGGCAGACCTGCTTGTCGTACCAGTCGATCATCCACACCGAGCCGTCCGGTCCGACGCGGAGGTTGATCATCTGCGACCACTCGTCATGGGTCAGCAAGAAATCGGGCTCATGCCGGCCGACGTAGCCGGAGCCGCGCCGCTCGAGGCGCTCGACGTTGGTCCGGTCACCGTGGATGTTGTGGATCAACAGCTTGTCGCGCCATTCGGCCGGCCATTGATCACCGAGGTAGAACATCGCCCCTGCGTGCGCGTGCCCGCCGCCTGCGGAGTCCGAGCGCTGATTGCCGGCATGGGGCCCCCGGTCTCCCGACCAGTGCACGTGATCGGCGCAGGTCTTGATGTCGTCGAAGGTGTTCGGGTCGAAGTGCTGACCGGCCTGGCGATGATATCGCGCACCCTGAATGACGTGGAAGAGGTGCGGAATCACACAGGCTTCGATGAAGCACTGCCCGCGATCGTTGAAGTCGATCCCCCACGGGTTGCTGGTGCCGTGCGCGAACACCTCGAACTCGTGCCGCGTCGGGTGATAGCGGAACACTCCCGCGTTGAGAGGCACGCGCTCCGAATCGGGCGTTCCCGGCTTGCCGACCTTCGAATGCGTGAACACGCCGTGACAGCCGTACAGCCAGCCGTCGGGTCCCCAAGTGAACGTGTTCAAGGTCTCGTGTGTGTCTTGGTATCCCCAGCCATCGAGCAGCACACGAGGCTCGCCGTCCGGCACGTCGTCGCCATCGGCGTCGGGGATGAACAGCAGCTCGGGCGCCGCTCCCACCCAGACTCCACCGAAGCCGACCTCGAGTCCGCTCACCAAGTTCAGCCGGTCCGCGAAGACCTTGCGCGTGTCGAAGCGCCCGTCGCCGTCGTCGTCCTCGAAGATGACGATCGTGTCGCGGGCCTGGTCGTCGGGCACACGCTGCGGGTACGCGTAGGCCTCGGCGACCCAGAGCCGCCCGCGGTCGTCGAAGGTGAATGCGATCGGCTGATGGACATCCGGCTCGCCGACGAACAGCGTGACCTCGAAGCCTTCGGGTACAGTCATCGCTTCGGCAGCGGCCGTCGGGGAAAGGCCGGCATGGACGATCGTGTCGAGCGGCGGTGGTGGATCCGGAAGCCGGCCTCCTCTCTCACTCGGGGGCGGAAAGGCCGGCTTCTTCGAGTGAAAGCGGAAGTCGTCGAAGTTCAGGTGACCCCACCCGCCTCGATGAGCATCGACGAGACGGACGAAGATCGACGCTCCCGCGTGCGCGCGGAGGTCGAGCGTGAAGCGGCGCAGATTCTCGGACTCCCGGCCGCTCGTGGCGGCGAGCCGACGCTCCTCGCCGCTCGGGCTCCGAAGCCAGACCTCGACCCGCGTCGCTTCCGAAGCGCCCCCGTTCACCAGGAAGCTTGCCCAAGGATGGGTGACCTCGAACGGGACGGAGGTCAGCGTCCCTTCGCGGGAATCGCCGTGTCGTTCGTAGCCCCCGATCCAATGCTGCCCGTCGTGATCACTGGCCATGTCGCCCCGTCGCCCACGAACGGTATCGCCCTCGACCGGTTGGTCAGCGAAGGCGTCGCCGGTCATCGTCCAGTGACGGAGCGTGCCGTCCTCGAATCCCAAGTTGAGAGGCTGACCGCTGGAATCGACAGGCACGACGCCCGCCTGCTGCTCGTCCGACGAGGTCCTCTTGACGGGCGGAACGCGCTTCGGAGCCGTGCGCGATCCCGAGCCGGAGCCGACGCTCTCGACACGGTGACGCAGAAAGAAGATACCTCGCTTGTTGCCGACCACGACATCCCGCCAGCCGTCGCCATCGACATCACCCGTGACGACCTGCGTGCCGACGCCCGAGTCGTCATCGATGCGATGGGGAACGAAGTCGACCCCGTCCTCACCCCGCACGGTGCGAAACCAGTACGAGACGGGCGGCAGCTTCCCTTCCGGGTCGTTGCCCTGATGGGCCCAGTGGCGCTTGCCGGTAATGATGTCGAGCACACCGTCGCCATCCATGTCGGCCAGGTCGAGGGCGTGCATCTGCGTAAAGCAGACCCCGTAGGGGTTGTCCTCGGGCCGGGAACCGAGAATGACGTGGGGCACGAAGGTGATCGTCTCGCCGCTCCGCCGCTGCTCGAACCACACCAAGCCGTAGCCGTGCGCTTGAATGCTGGTGATGACGTCCGCGTCGCCGTCGTCGTCGACGTCCCAGGCGAACATCTGGGCGCCGCCGTCCCCGAAGCCATTCGGGTGGTACGTCCAGAGAGGCTCGCCGACGAGCGAGTCCGGCTGCTCCCACCAACCGGTCCGCTCGAGCACGTCGGCGCGTCCGTCTCCATCGACGTCTCCGACTCCGAGACCGTGCGTGTAACGGGTGAGGCCTCGATCCTCGGACAAAGGATGGAAGATCCAAGGAGCCGTCGGATCGGCATCGGGCTCGGCCCAGCCGAAGCGACCGCCGGTGTGGAACACGAGCTCGCGTCGCCCGTCACCCGTCAGGTCCAGGTAGGCGGGCGACTCGTTGTCGACGCTCGGATAGGCGACGAAGCTCGTCCAATGGCCAAGGGTGCGGGCGGGGTTTCGGTACCAGCGCGCGGCACGGCCCGGGTGGTCGATCGCCAGGACGTCGAGCCAGCCGTCCCCATCGATGTCATCGGCAAAGGTGAGGAAGTTGTCCGAGTAGACGTTCTTGTCGAAAGCGACCGGCGAGTAGATCTCGTGGCGTTGAACGAGATCGGGCCCGGCGAACCAGAACGGGCCCGCGATCAGGTCGGCGTTTCCGTCCCGATCCACGTCCCCGAAGGTGGCGCCTTCACAGAAGAAGCGCTCATCGAGGACCTGCTTCTCGAAGCGATGGAGTTGCGGCTCCTGCAGCGGAACGAAACCGAGCAGGGCGACCGAGAGCGACGACAGAGCGCAGCCGAACATCGACGAGCCTCCAGCGTGGGAACGGTGTGTTCACGGCGGAGCTCGACGGTATCACGCGTCGGCAGCGGCGACCACGGCCGGATCAGCCGATGCGCAGGAACGGCACAGACGCCGCAGCCGGAGGATCCGGTCGCGGCGCCTGTCGAATGCCCTGCTCAGAAGGGATGGCCGTACCGGTCGTAGGCGTTGAGTCGCACCGCATCGGGATTGGTCGTCCCAGCGTTGGGAATCCAACGGCTGAGGCAGTCCCGGTCCTTCACGCACGGATCGGTGAGCGACCTGAGGAACTCGATGAGCTGCTCGACCTGCTCGTCGCTGAGGTCGACGTCTTGCAGCGAGGGGCGTCCGGCATCCCGGTTGGCCTGCAGCTGATCGAGGGCCAGCATCGTATTGGTCATCATGTCGAAAGCCTGAATGCTCGGGTCGAGCTGATCGAAATCGTACTCGGCCACGGTCGCCACCGGGTCGAGGTGGTGGCGCACGATCCCCTCGAGCGTCGTGTAGGCCCCCGAGTGGCCGAAGGGCCCGGTGACCTCGACGTTGAGCAGCGTCGGCGTCCGGAAGGCGTAGAGGTCGTCGACATCCCCGGTCTCGCGCATCCGGCCGAAGTCGTCGTTGCCCTCCGGGCCATTGCCCTTGCCGCGTCCGATCTGGGGCACGGCGACGACGTGGAACTCTTCGTCGGTGAAGAAGTCGCCGGTATGGCACGACGCGCAATCGGCACCGCCGTCTTCGATCGAGCGGAAGAAGAGGAGCGCGCCCTTCTTGGCGTCGAGGCCGATCGCGGAGTCGTCACCCTGGACGAATCGCTTCCACGGAGTCTCGACGAAGGTTTGCGAGCGCTCGTACTCGGCGATGGCCAGCACGATGTTTTCGAACGTGATGAGATCCTCGGGCGCGCCCGCTGGCTGGCCAAACGCCTGTTGGAACTCGAACAGCCAGTCATTGATGACCAGCTCACCGATGCCACCGCCATAGTCGCCGATGCGCTCCTCGAGGAACTGGCGCAGCACCGCGTTGGTCTCGCCGGCGGCATAGGTGAAGCCGCGCATCTCCTCGCCCGAGGTCACCGGGAAGCGTGCCTGGGCACTGGCGAGGTTGGGCCCGGCTTCGGCATCCGCGACGCCGAAGGCCGTGTCGGGAGTCCGGATTCCTTGGCCATCGTCGCCGTTGCTTCCGGGCGTGGCGCCCAGGCTCTCGACGCGACCGTCATGGAACAAGGCGCGGTCCCAAAGAGCGACATTGAAGGTCGTCGGCGCATTGCGCGGAACCGTCGGTCCCCCGTCGAAGCCGGGAGCGGCGTTGGAATGATGTCGGCCCGGGCCGAGCAGCTCCGGATCCATCGAGCCGACGCCAATCGAGAGCGACATGCCATCCCCGCCACCGAGGGCCGGGTGGTGACACGTGACGCAGCTGGAATCGAGATCGCCACCGAGACCGCGCGAGAAGAAGAGCTTCATGCCGAGCTGGGCCAGAGGATCCGAGATGTCCGGCAGCGATCGGCCGGCGGCCGGATCCCCGGACAGCGACTCGCCGGCGACGACGTTTCGCAGGTCATTGGTCGCCTGCTGCTCCTCCGAGGGGAAAGTGCTACCGCTGCTGCCCCCCTTGCAACCGGAGACGAGGATCAAAGCAAGTGATGCAAGGGCTATCAGCCCAGGATTGCGAATCATGTACATTCTCCTGACCGCAGCAAACTCTCCGCCGGGATCCAAGTAAGCCCAGCCTTCCCGATGTTTGAGCTTTTCGTCAACGTGAGAGTCACGGCTTGAGCGCAGCTCGCAGGGAGGCTGGGGGCGCCGTGCCCTGGGCGATTTTGGTAGGAGATCCCGAGTGTGTCGGGTGGCTCAGGAGGCGGGGTGGCTCAGGAGGTGGGGTGGCTCGGGGAGATGGGTCGCGATCATGAACCAGGCGATTCCGACCAAAGTGACCAAGAAGCCCCATTGAAAGAGCGCTCGCTGCCAGGGCTGCCAGACCATGGCGATACCGACTCCCATGACCACCATTCCCAGCCGTTCCGCCTTGCGCTTCATGGCATCAACCCTTCACGCCGCCGAAAGTGACTCCGGTCACGAGATGGCGACGCATGAGCATCCCAAAGGCGACGACGGGTGTCAAGAAGAGCACCGAGCCAGCCGCCAGGGGCCCCCAGGGCACGACGCTGGTGTCACCGATGACCGAGTGGAGATGGACGGGCACCGTGACCGCCTGGGTGCTCGTGAGCGTGAGCGCGAAAGCGTACTCGTTCCAGGCGCTGACGAAGCAGAAGACGCTCGTGGCCAGCAGCCCGATCTTGGCTTGGGGCAGGACGATCTTGAACAGCACGTGCCCGCGCGAATAGCCGTCCATGAGGGCCGCCTCCTCGAAGGCCTTCGGAATCTCGTCGAGGAAGACCTTCATCATCCAGGTGCTGAAGGAGAGGTTGAAGCACGTGTAGAGGAGGATCAGGCCAAAGTGCGTGTCGTTGAGGCCGGCATAGCCATACATCCAGCTGATCGGAACGGCGACGGCGAGCGGCGGGAGCATACGCGTCGACAAGATGAAGAACTGCCAGTCCTTGCTCCCTGCAAAATGGAAGCGGCTGAAGGCGTATGCCGCGAACGCTCCGAGCAGCACCGAGGCCACCGTGCTCACTCCGGCGATCAGCACTGAGTTGATCAGGTAGCGCAGCGTCTCCTCGTCCTCGAACAGCCGGGTGTAGCTCGCGAACGAAACGCGAAACTCGTAGGAATCGGCGGGCGCCTGATCGCTTGGGATGAACCGGGGCGGCAGGGCACCGGTATCGGCCGGCTCCTTGATGCTGGTCAATACGAGCCACAGGACCGGCACCAGCGTCACGGCCGTGTAGGCCAGCAGAATCAGGATCGAGAGCGGGTTGGCCTGCTTCCTCAACTCAAGCCTCCCGGCTGCGGATGAAGTCGAGATATCGGACGGCCAAACTCGCCAAGGCGATGGCAACGATCAGCAGCAGGTACGCCAAAGCCGTCGGGCTACCCAACGAGGAGCTCCCTCCGAAGCCTCGCGAGTGGAGCAGCACGCTGATGAAGGTCGTCGGCTGCCCCTCCAGGTCACTGTTCAGCACCATCGCGGTGTCGAACAACCGAAAGGTGTCCATGACGCGAAAGATCACGCCCAGTAGCACGAGCGGCGCCGAAAGCGGCAGCGTGATGCATCGAAACCGGAACCACGCGCTGGCGCGATCGATCTCGGCTGCCTCGTAGAGAGGGTCGGGAATGCTCTTCAGCCCCGCCAATGACAGGAGCATCATGAACGGCGTCCACATCCAGACCTCGGCCAGGACCACCGCCCAGAACGACTTGATGTCGGTGCCATTCCAATTCCACTGGACGCCGAGCAGCCAGTTCACGAGACCGAAGTCCTCGTTCAGCATGTAGCGCCAAAAGGTCGCCATGATCGCCGGCGACAGCATCATCGGGATCAGTAGCAGGGACAAGATCACGCCCTGCCCGAAGAAGCGGCGCCTGAGCTGAAGCGCGATGAGGTAACCGATCACGGTCTGCAGGGAGACCGTCACCAGAACCAGAGCCGCCGTGCGTGAGAACGACGCCCAAACTTCGTCCCGCGGGTCGTCCAGGAGCACCCGATAGTTCTCCAAGCCAATGAAGACCGGCTCGGTGTCGACGATCGGATCGAACTCCGTGAAGCTGATCACCAGTGATGCAAGCAGCGGGAAGACGTTGAACCCGATCAAGAGGAGCAGCACGGGCAGGATGCAGAATGTGCGCACCCACCCTTCGGACAAGCCCGGCTTGGGCTCCTGCTCCCGCTTCCCCTTCCTCCGCTTCATCCGCTCGCCCCGCCCGCGCCTGACTTACCCCTGACGACTTGCTTGTGCTTCTGAACCACTCGCACGACGATGCCCGTCTCCTGGGAGAGTTTCTCGCTCAGCTCGGCGAGAGAGATCGTCGGGTCCCCCTGCACCCAGAGGATCTGAAGGTACCTCATCGCTCTCCGAGCGGTCACAGCCACCGACGCTGGCGGCCAACACGATCAGCCAGGCGATCATGCGAGCGCATCGAATCATCGTGGATCTCCCGAACGGTTCCCGATCTCGAAGCGGGCGGATGAGTTCCGCGGATTCTATCCCGAGTGCCGGCGCGTGGCCACGCCGAGCGAGGTTCTCGTTGACCCTGGATCCGGCTCGGGCGTCAGTCGAGCCCCAGTCGCCGGCTGGGCGTCACGCTGCGAAAGCGGCCCCGACCCACATCGACAGTCACGGCAGCGTAGTAGAGGCCACCGAGGGCGAAGAGCTCCGGCGGCAGCCAGACCGCTCCGGTCTGCCCTCGACCGTCCTTGATCGACGCCGTGAGAGTGTGTTGGAGCCGCAGTCCGACCTGGAACACGCTGTCGTTCTCGAGGTCGACGGAGCGATGGGCCGGATCGCCCGGCAGGCAGATGCCTCGTCCGTGGGCCCGGGACGCGCTGACGAAGACCAGGGCCAGGAGACCGTTGTCGCCGGGGTCCGCACGTACGATGAAGCGAAAGGGCTTGGACGCGACGGGAACCGAGGCAGGCGCGACGTAGGTGTGGAGCTCGTCGGGTCCGATGTCGGCGAGGGCTCGGCCGTCGCCGTCCCCGTCAAAGGGTCTGAGCTCGCCTTCGAAGTCGAGGCTTTCGAGCGTCACCGCATGGTGATCGATGCACGGGGAGTCAGGTCGCAAGCGATAGTCGCCGCGCTCTGGATCGACGAAGCGAGGGTCCTTCGAGAAGGATCCCGGACCCAGCGGAGTGTCGCTGGTACCGATCACTGAGTTCGCGTTCTCGAAGCCGGTGTTGTCGAAGCCATTTCCCCAGACGATCGACGACTCGAGGCTGCCGACGGGCGGCCCATAGTTGCTGTACTCGATGACCCCGTACCTGCCATTGTCGCAGATGAGGCTGCTCTCGATCCGGAGCTGGCCGTAGCTGCTCCAGCAGAACGGCGGGATCGGCGGATAATAATAGCAGTAGCGGGTGGCCCAGACCTGCGCTCCTGCCCATCCGTTGCGGGTGATCGTCGCGTTCCGCAGGATCGCGCCTCCTGTTCGATCCGGCAGCGCGCCGACCTCGATTCCACGGTTCCCGTTTCCCGAGAACACGTCGTTCTCGCTGATCACGTCGCCCGGCGCCTGGCTAAAGACAATCAGGCCGATGCCCTCGTTGTTCGTGAATCGGTTGCCCTGGCTGAGGATCGGCACTCTCCCCGGCCGGCCCGAAGAGATTCGAGCGCCATGACCATTCTCGTGAAAACGGTTCTCCAGCAGCACGAAAGTTCCATGCCTCGTGTTGACGAACAGCCCCGTGCCATTGAATTGGGTAATCGTGTTGTTGAGGAGGAGGGTCTGCGCCCAAGAGCCTGTGGATGTGATCCCCGTTTCACCGAGTTGTACTGTAAACCCCTCGATGACGTTCGGCGCTCCTTCGGGCTGGTTTAGGCACTTCACCACCCAGGCGCCCTGGTTTCCCCGGATGAAGGTCACCTCGGGACCGTCCGTCGAGCGCAGCTCGACCCCCGCCCGAATCTCCAGCGGAAAGTCTTCGCCGATGGTGGTCGTGTAATAGGCCGGCCGCACCCAAACACGATCTCCGGAACGGGCCAGGGACAAGGCGTGGGTGATCGTTTGGAACGGGCTTGCCTCGGTGCCGTCACCCGCATCGTTCCCGTTGCGGCCATCGACCCAGAAGTCCGTGGACAGACCCACACATGCGATCAAGCAGACGGCGATCGGACTCAGGAGCATGACTCTCGCTCTCCCGAAGAAAGACACTCTCCCCACGGCCTTCGCAGACTAACGAACCGGAGCCGCGAATTCACGCTCTGGCAAGACAGGGCGGACAGTGGGACGCCCGCTTTTGGAGCTGGGAGGTCGTGATTGGCTCGACTCGCATCCAACACCGGCCGGCCGCGCACGAAGACGTCCGGGTCACAGCCGTCGAAGATCTCCCGCTCCGACCAAGCCGTGGCGAATCAGTACCACCGGAATCGTGCCGTATGACAGCACGCGATCGTGGAAGCGCTTGAGATCGAAGGCATCCCCTTCGGCTGCTTGCACGGCCTCTCGCAGCTCCATGAGCTGAAGAAAGCCGACGAAGTAGCTGAGCGGCCGAGTCGGATTGCCCAGGTACCGGCGCACCTCGGCCTCCGAGTTCTCTCGCGTGAGCCCCACCTCGCGCACCAGGTAGCTGACCGCGTCCCCGAAGCCCATCTCGCCCGTCTGCAGACGAATGTCGATCACCACGCGCGCCGCGCGCCAGGCCTGCATCTTGAGCTGGGCCATGCGAGTCTTTCGATCGAAGTGACCCTGCTCATACATGAGCTGCTCGGAGTAGAGGCCCCACCCCTCCGACATCACGGTGCTGTGATAGCGACGCCGCAGCGGGCTCGCCTTCTCCCGCGCGACCAGCCCCTGAAGATGATGGCCAGGCCAGATCTCGTGCACCGCCACCACGCGAGTCCAATAGAGGTTGTTGCCGCGGAGCCGCTCCCCGCGCTCCTCGGGAGACATCTGATCCGTGGGCGGGCTCACGAGGTACCGACCGACCCAGCGATCTCCATCGCGTCGTGTTCCGCCATAGCCTCCGAACGGGTAGGTCTGATTGGTGCGCCCGGTCGTCACGACGGTTTCGGCGTGGCGATGCGGCTCGACGATCGTCATGAGATCCTGATCGAGGATCAGCGCAAGGGCGCTCTCCATCTCCTTCTGAGCCACTTCGGGGAGATGCTCTGCCGAAGGATGGTCGCGCGACAACGTCTCCCACACCTCGTCGGCCGTCGCGCCCGGCACCAGCGAGCGAGCCACGGACTCCATCTCACGCTGGATGCGGCGGAGGTGATTCTGCCCCATCACGACGAGGTCCGAGAGCGAGCGCTCGATCAGGTGCTGATGGCGAATTCGGAACTCCATCTCGCGGGCGCCCACCGGACGACCCCAGCGATCGCGCTCGGCCAGCTGTGGTCGAAGCACCGCCAGGGCTCGGCGCCTCGCCTCCAGGATCTTCGTGGCGCGCTGAGATCGCTTCTCCCAGTCGCTGAGGTCCGGGGCGTCCGCCGGCAGACTCGATGCCCAGCGCTCGATGCGATCGCCGGCTTGGTCGAGAAACCGCAGTGCCGGATCCACGAGATCGAGTCGAAGCGTCGCGGCTGGGGAAACCGGCGATCGCTCGATGGACGACAGCCAGCCGTCGAGGCGCCTTCCGACCGGGTCGGCTGACTTCTCTCCCTCGGGAAGCAAGAACCCGTTCACGGGTGCACCGATCACCGTCGCCAGGAGGGCGCGACGCTCGGAGGTGCCTTCGATGCGGTGACGCTCCTGAAGGAGCAGCTTGCTCAGGACGATGTGGTCGATCTGTTGCTCTCGATCGAGGGCGTCCCATTCGAGGGCGGCCAGCCGGCCCGACCAACCGTCGAGGCTGTCCAAGCGCGAGCGGCGTCGCTCCTCGAAGCGCTCCGCGATCGGATCCTCGCCCATGCCTCGTCCTCGGCCACCCGCGGCCAGGTACTCCGCCACCAGCGCTTCGAGGGAGTCCTGGCCGGAGCGGGCCGGCGCCGCCAGAGTCAGAAGCAGTACGCCGGTCAATGCCAATGGCCATCGAATCAGAGTCGCACGCATGGATCGAGCCTCCCGGGAGATGAGCACGTCAACGGTCGCTGCTCACCGTACGGATCCACGCCGCTCTCGACCAGACCCCAGCCCGGAGCGGACGAGGCATCGATCCGTGTCGTGGTGGGAAACCGGTGGGATCCGGGGAAGGCTTGTCTCGGTGGAGGTCGGATGCGAGAGCATCGCGGTGCTCGGGGCGGGAAGAGGACCCGAGAATGCCGCCTGCCGAGCGGTCGTTCTCAGCGTCTCGAGTGACGAGATCAGCTGTGGGCAACCCGCGCGCAGCGTGGGCAGGAGCTGCAATGCCCGCCGCCGGTGTCGGTGCAGACGCCCTCGTAGCAGCTCGAGCACCAATGACGGGCTCGATTGCCGGACGTCCGCTTCGCCGATCGCGTGCGGATGGCGAAGACAGCCGACAGCAACAGGAAGATGCGATGCATGGGATCGAACTCCGAGGGGGGAATCGCCGGTACGATCGCCAGGCCGCGGTACCGGCACCTCGTCCTCTTCGGTCACTCGATGGTGAGCACCCAAGACGAAGGTCGCCACGACGACCGTCTGCATCGAATGGAGGAGAAAGGCAGATTCCGAGTGCGGAGCTCTCGCGAGGAGAACCGCCCGAAGCCACTCTACCTGAATCTCCGCCATACGCGAGAACGAGCGGGCATTGCTGCCCCCGCTGTTGAAAGTAGACCTCTCGCACCCTCGTTGATTCTTCTCCTCCGTATCCCTCGTGGCTCACCCCCACCGAGCCGCCAGCTGCCCACACCCCGAGCCCATGTCCTTGCCCCCGCTGTGTCGCACCTTGATGGGACGGTTCAGAATGCGCAGCTTCTTCGTGAACGCGTGTAGGCTCTCGGTCGTCGGTGGCTCCAGCTCCGGAGCAGCGGCGATCGGGTTGAACGGCACCACATCGACGATGTACGGCACCTCGCCCAGCAGCTCACCGATTGCCTGCACGTCCTCCCAGTCGAGATTGCGATTCTCGATCGCGACGTACTGGATCGTGACCCAGCGCCGCGTGCCGAGCGACGAGGCATAGCGTCGGATGGCGTCCGCCAGCTCGGCGAGAGGGAACCGGTCCGTGATGGGCATCAGGGCTCGCCGCTTCTCAGGGATCGCCGACGTGAGACTGAATGCCAATCGATAGGGTCGTCGCTCATCGATGAAGCGGTGGATCTGCGGCACCAAGCCCACCGTGGAGATCGTGATGCGCCGCGCCGAGATGCCTGCCGCTCGCCGCTCGTGAAAGATGTCCGCGGCCGCCAGCACTCGCTCGTAGTTGTGGAACGGCTCGCCCATGCCCATGAACACGACATCGGTGATCCGCCGGCCCGAGCGCTCCTGAGCTCGGTACAGCTGGTCGACGATCTCCCAGGTCCCCAGCTGACGCTGGAGCCCTATCGAGGCGGTCTCACAGAAGCGGCAAGCCATCGCGCAGCCGGCCTGCGACGAGACGCACAAGGTCGCATTGCCCCAATGCGGAATGAGTACCGACTCGATCGTTCGTTGGTCCGGAAGCCGCAGCAGCAAGTTGAGCGTGCCATCCACGCCCGAGACACGCTCGTCGGCGATGGAGAGGGACGGGAGCGAGAAGGTGCGCCGAATCTCGTCGATCCGACGCGGAAGCTTCCCTTCGAGCCCCTTCCAGCTCGTCCGTCCGTCGGCATGCGCCCAAAGGTAAGCTCGCCGAACGGCTTCATCGGAGAGTCCCGATTCGGCGACGGCCTGTCGGATCTGTTCGAAGGTGCCGCTCTTGATATCGACCGGATTCATGGTCGTCGCTCGAACGAAGGCTTGGTGCCGAAGCCCCCCCTGACCGACAATGCCCTCAGATGCGGTCGTGGCCTCGCGCGAGGCGAGACCGACTCTTACGAGGCAGGAGAGCCGTGCAAGCCAGCGACGACCGAGATCTGATGGTGAAGCCGGGGGTCATTATCCCCGTCGCCGACCTGAGCTACCGATTCTCCCGCTCGGGCGGCCCGGGCGGGCAGAACGTAAACAAAGTCGAAACCAAGGTCGAGCTGCGAATCGACCTCAACACCTGCCAAGGACTCTCCGACGCCCAACGCCAGCGCCTCAAGCAGAAGCTCGCCCATCGCTTGGTCCAAGGCCATCAGCTGGTTGTCACCTCCGACAGTCACCGAAGTCGCGAGCGCAATCGCCAAGAGGCCCGCGAGCGCACGACCGAGCTCATTTCCAAAGCACTCGAGAGGCCTCGCCCCCGCAAGAAGACCCGCCCCACTCGCGCCTCCAAGGAGCGTCGCATCGAGGCCAAGAAGCAGCGATCCCAGACCAAGCGCCAACGCAAGAACCCCGACCACTGAGAACGCCCACGCATCGGGAGGTACAGGTTGCGCCCCTTCAGGGCTGCCCCTTCGGGGCGCGCGTGAGCGGCCGGTCACACCTCGAGCGACCGATTGCACATCAGACGACCGATCACGGTTCGGGGCGTCCGATCACAAATCGGGGTCTCCATTCGCATCCTCGGGTGAACGATCAAACCGAAGGGCTCGACGCGAACGGTCAACGCGGTGACGTCGGGATATCGATTGCGAGGCCCAACGGGCCGGAAATCATCCAGCCCCAGGGATCGCGGGGCGCGGAGCGCCCCGCGATCCCTGGCGTACACCGGCGATTCAACCGATTGCCCCGAGAATGAATCCCCACGCGCCCTAAAGGGGCGCCATCGGTGCCTCGAATCCGATCATTGCCAGGGGCTCACGTGGTCGTAGACCGAGTCGACGTTCGATTTGAGCCCGTTGGCGAGGAAGGCGGCGAGGTCGGCCTTTTGCCCAGCGGTGAGATGCAGCGCGCGCACGTTGTGGGCGACCGATCGGTTGGGTCCCTGCACGTCTCGAAAGAGGCCGCCCAGGCTGTAGCTGTCGATGACCGCGCCGATGTCGTGAATCCCCGCATGACCGAGCAGCGTCGCACGTCGATCCAGGTCCCGGAGGCCGGGCGTCTTGAAGGCACCCCGGTCCGGGTCCCGATCCGTGACCTCGAAGCGGCCCGTGTCGGCCGCCGTGGCGCCGAGATCGAAGAGTCCGATGTTGTGGAAGCGGTTGTCGCTCAGGTTCGCGCCCGAGTGGCAGGCGACGCAGTTGCTCATGAAGATGCCGAGCCCATTGCGCTCGGCGGGTGTGAGGGCCGCAGCGTCGCCACGCTGGTGTCGATCCAAGGGAGCGTCGCCGACGATCAAGCTGCGGACATAGGTCGCGAGCGCCTGCGAGAGATCGTTCCGCGTGAACTCGACGGCGCCGTGTCCGAACGCGCCCTGAACGGACGAGTCGTAGTCGGCCGGGTTCGACCGAACGACCTGGACCGCCGCATCGACCGAGCTGGCCATCTCGACCGGGTCCTCGATCGGCATGAGCACTTGAGCCTCGAGAGAGTCCGCCCGGCCGTCACGGAAGAATCGATCACCCGGCTTCTGAAAAACTAGATTGACGATGTGCGGCGAGTGCCTTCTTCCCCGCACTCCGCCGACTCCCTGGCTCGTTCCCACCGGATCGGGATCCCCGAAGCCCGCGGCCGGCTGATGGCAGGAAGCACACGAGATACTCCCGTCCTGAGAGAGGCGAGAGTCGAAGAAGAGAAGGTGACCCAGGTCGACCTTCTCCTGAGTCGCGGGATTGTCGGCGGGCACGAACGCTTCGTCCGGATCGTGTCCGGCCGCTTGAATCCAGGCGCTCAGCACACCGAGCGTGTCTTGACCGGCAGGCCCCGAGTCAACGCGTGAGACCTCGCGCAGAGCCGCCTCCCGGATCTCCTCGGGACGGAGCCGTCGATTCGAGATGGCGATCTCATCGAGGACCATCACCCGATCCGACGCCGCTCCCAGACCGCCCGGACCGAAGCTCGTTCGCTCGGCGGAGTGATGAAGGCCGACGAGCTGCGAGGCGATGGAGGGGGACTGGAATACCGTCACCAACGAGCCATTCACCCAGATGTCGATTCGGGCGCGGTCGGTGCTCGCCTCGGCGGACAGCTGAACGACGACGTGGTACCAGCTCCCCACCCGGAAGCCCTGGTTCGTCTTTGCCCGTGCCGTGACGGTGCCGCCCACGGCCGTGTCCGCATTGACTTGGACGGTCAGGTTGGGCGTCTTGCCGCCGACGGCGATCTCGTAGGCGGGACCTCGGGCCAAGACCCGCCCGGTGTTGTCGGCCAGAGGCCTGTACCAGAAGTGAACGGCGAGCTCGTCGTCGTAGTCCGAGAGGGCACCCGGTCGCGAGTGGAGTCCCTCTCTCACGAGGATCTCCCCGTCCGAGGAGAGATACACGCCCTGCCCGACCCGGCCGATCTGCAGCTCCCGCTCGTGATCCCCCAGCGGACCGTCGTAGGCCCCGAAGGGATCGTTGAATGGATAGAAGGCTCCACCGGCGCCCGCGCCACCGAAGTTGAGATCGATCTGCAGATTGTTCCCCGAGACGTCGGGCGCTTTCGTGAAGTCCGTCAACAGCGTCGTACCGTAGCGAGCATAGTTCTCACCGGGGGGCGGCACCGGAGGCTGGTTCGGGTGCGGTGCCCCCGAGTTGTCGGGATCGAACTGAAGATCTTCGAGCCACGGGCCCGAGGCGATCAGGCCCGAGTAGAGCAGGTAGTGCCCCATCTCCTCGGCATGAGAGACCGTGCCCGCCGTCGTCCCGTGTGCCCGGCCGAAGAACGAGATCCCGCCGAGCTGGTTTCCGGCCTTTAGATACATCATCGTCAGCTTCGATTCGGGCCGCACGCGAACGTGATCGAAGTGGGACACCGGCAAGCGACGAGTCGGGCTCCAGGGACCGTCGAGACGGAAAGCCGACTGCGTCACGCGAGCCAAGGCCCGTCGCGTCTCGTTCAAGGGAGAGTCGATGATCTTCATTTGATGATAAGAAGCTTCCCCATCTCGGGCCACGAGGCCTTCCCCGATGATCGCGAAGCCCGCCCGTCGATGCGGAGAGCCGTAGTAGTCGCTCGGAGGTGAGCAGGAGTTTCCGGCCAAGCAGAAGTCGATCCCGCCGCTCCGATGAATCGCACTCGTCACCGCATTGAGGTCGAGGTAGTCCCCGACTCCCTTCGAGGTGCTCATCGCAAGATAGCCGCCGTCGAGGCTGATCCAAGGATACGCGCCGCCGACCGGCTCACCGGGCTCGTAGACGTGGTCTCCCAGCGGCGAGAGGATCTTGTGCCGGAAGATCGGATAACGCTCGCCGTAGGTCAGAGGCGGACGGCTGTCCGAGCCCGGACCGTAGGTCATGGGAACCGGCAGGTCCCGGTAGCTCACCAAGCTCGAGAGGTGCTCGGGCTCACTGAATCGGAGCGGGTGTGCCGGATTCTCGGGATCCGCGAAGGAGCCTTGAAGGCGGCGGGAGAAGACGACGTGATTCGAGCCCGGTCTGGGCCCGGACGGATCGTTGGTGTACCGATTCATCTGCGTGTGAAAGACGAGGACGTTGCCGTCTCGCGTGATTCCAGGCTCGAAGCCGCGGAGGACCGTGCGCGCACTCGGCAGGCTGCCCGGCGTCTGCAGAACGGCGAACGTGCTGTGATCCACGCCACCGCCGACGATGGCCGTCGGGATGCGCTGCCCACCCGGTCCGCTCTCGAACTTCACCGTCAGTCGCCCGAGGCCCGTCACGAGTCGCTGCCGTTCATCCGTCGCATGGAAGTCGTGGCTCGGATCGAAGTCCGCGTCATGCGTGTCGGGAGCGTGCACGACCGTGGCGAGCAGGAGGAAATCGTAGGTCATGTGCAAGGTGCCGTCGGGTGCGCCGCCGACCGCGTCCGAGAGGTACGGGTTCTCGGAGGTCCGCTCTGGATTGGGCACGATGACCGAATGAAAGAGCCGCGTCAGCCCGGTCCCCACACCCGCGGGGTTGTCCCGGGGATCGTCGAGCGCGATCTTGAAGTCCGGTGTGAAAAGGGGCTTGTCATGGACGTAGAAACCGGTCGGCGAGTGGTACCAGAGCGCTTTCCACAAGGGGAAGCCCTGCGGGTGGTCGCCCGCCTCGTCGCTCGAGAAGCTCCAACCGACGGTGCCGCTCTCGTGGGAGGTGAAGTTCCGGTAGTCGATCGTCTGAGCGACGAGTCCGTAGTAGACCAAGCCGCCCTCGATGACGGTCTTCGGCGAGAAGCGAATCAACCCGTCCCACGAGATCATCGGTTGCCCCGACGCGTTCTCCACGTTCGCCTCGTACTCGCCCGACTCGGGGACGAACGAGTAGTCGGGAAGCAGCCGCCGGACCTGGACGCCTCGATCGGCCGGCAGAGGAGGCAGCGTCGCCTTGTCTCCGCTGCAGTTGGATGGCGCGATCGACGTGACAGCGATCAGGAGGATTGAAACGGATCCGATCGGAAGCAGAGCTCGCATAGGTGTGTCCGAAATCGCGCAGGGGAGATGTTCGCGGCCTTCTGGGTGGCCCAATGCTACGGAGCCCCGACCTCCAGGTCAAACGGGTCGACGTGCCCTCTTCAGCGCTCGCCGTCCTCGACGATCTCGAGCGTCTGATCGGCCTTCACGCCCTCGAGGAACTGCCGGTGCCCCGAGGGCCAGCGGATCTCGAGTCGCTCGACGCTCTTCGCATCTCCGAGGCCAAAGTGGAGGACGCGCTCGGAGTCGCAGGCGTAGCTGCCGCCCGAGATGAGCTCGCGGATCTGGCGACGGCCGCCGCTCTCGATCGAGACTCGCGCTCCGAGGCCGTCGCGGTTCGAGGTCGTGCCCTTCAGCTTCACTCTCAAGTAATGACGCCGAGATCCGCCGTCGTTCCGCAGCAGCACCAAGCGATCGCCGCTGTGGGTCACCAAGACATCGAGATCACCATCCCCATCGATGTCCCCCACCGAGGCGCCCCGGCCCACGCGCTTCTGCGAGAAGTAGTCTCCACTCTCCAGCGAGACGTTCGTGAAGCGACCCTCGGCCCCGCCGCGGAGCAGCAGATCCGGCTCGGCATAGGTGATCGCCGGCCAGTAGTCGGCGATGTTGTCATCGACGTGCCCATTCGTCACGAAGAGGTCCAGCCAGCCGTCGTTGTCGTAGTCGAAGAAGAAGGTGCCGAACCCGACGAACGGCCGGCTCACCCCACTCAGAGACGCCGCCACGGTCACGTCTTGAAAACCGCGGCCGTCTTCATTGCGGTAGAGGGTATTCGTCTCGTTCATGAAGTTCGTCACGAAGAGGTCGAGATCGCCGTCCGCATCGTAGTCTCCGACGGCGATGCCCATCCCCGCCTCGGCATTGCCCTCGCCACTCAGCGCCACACCCAGCTCGGCGCTGCGGTCGATGAAGCGCCCGTTGCCGTCCCCCTCGAACAGCAGATTCGCCACCGAGTCATTGGCCACGTACAGGTCGGCGTGACCGTCGTCGTTCGCATCGAGAGCCACCAGGCCGAGGCCCTTGCCGGGCGTCACCGCGCGAATGCCCGACGCCTCGGAGATGTCCTCGAAGGACCCATCACCCCGGTTCCGAAACAGCGAATCGTGGGCGCCGGAGTACTCCTTGGGCGGACAATGGATCGGGATCAGTCGGCCCTGAACGAAGCACGGTTGGGCCGTGGCCACGTCGTACTCGAGGTAGTTCGCGACGTACAGGTCGAGCCAGCCGTCCTCGTCGACATCGACAAACGCCGCACTCACGCTCCAGCGCGGATCGACGACGCCCGCCGCCTCGGTCACGTCCTCGAAGTGGCCCGTACCGTCGTTTCGGTACAGCCGGTTCTCACCGTACTCGCAGACGTACAGATCTTGATCGCCGTCGTTGTCGAAGTCCGACGCCACGCAGCCCATGCCGATCGCGGCTCTCTGCAGTCCGCTGCCTTCCGTCACGTCGACGAAGCGCTCGCCGTCGTTCCGAAAGAGCCGGTTGCCACGCCCGGACCCCGTCGTGCCGTCGACCACGAAGACATCGAGGTCGCCGTCGGCGTCGACGTCCACCAGCGCGGCTCCCCCGCCCATGGTCTCGTAGACGTGCTTGGCGGCCGTCGCTCCTCGTCCATGAAGGAAGCTCAATCCCCACGCGGAGGCGACCTCCGTGAACCGGGGTGGCCCGGTCGGCACCGGCTCAACGTCCGATCCACAGGCACCGACGAAGAGAAGCGTACTGGCCGCAAGAACGGCGAGGCGTGCCCGGATCTTCGAGCCGGCGAGAGTCAGCAGCAAGACATGGCTCCTCGAGTGGGGCGAGACAGATGCCCGGCGTCGACCGAGCTCAGCGTCGGTCTGGCTTCCGCAGGCGAAGCTCTCCAAGATAACCGTTCCGCGCGGACTCGGGCAGACTCGCCTCTCAATCGATGTCGAAGCGATCCGCGTTGGAGATGACGCTGAAGCTCGGAAGCTGAATTGCGACCGCCTGCGAGTTGATGCGGAGCGGCTGCAGCGCCGCGGGCACCGTCACCACCGCCAGGTCGAGGGGCAGCGTCGTGGCCAATCCCGAGAGACCGATATCCCCCGTCAACGGGGCGAGGGAGCCGCCGGTGGAGAGCATCAGCGAGAGGTTCAAGGCGAGGCCCGTGAGGACCGGGTCCGAGACGAGGTTCGTCTTGCGGCCGTCGCTCGGCAGGAGGAAGCTCCCCTGAGCGTCGGCGGACAGGCCGCCACCCAAGCCCCGAGCGGCGAGCAACAGGATCGAGCTGTTCGAGGTCCCCGTCTGCTGCTGATCGGCCTGAAGGAAGAACGAGACGCCGTCGGGAGGCGAGCCTGGGTTCAACAGCGTGCTCGCGGCCCGCAAGTGCGTGCCGCTGGTTCCGACGGTGGCGGTGTCGAAGCCGAACGCCGAGAGCGCACCGGAAGGGTCCCGGTTGGCCTCATTGACGGCATCGAGCTGGAAGTAGCCGTGGCTCCATTCCTGATTGGCGGCGACTTGAAAGGCGAGATTGGCGCTCGTGTCCTCGAAGAAGGAGATCCCACCGGTATTGAGATTGCGCTCGTTGCCCGATCCGAGGAAGTAGTTCTGATTACCAATGGTCTGATTGGGCTCGCCGCGCAGGCTAAATGCAAAGCCCTGTTGGCTCCCGGAGACACTCGCCGTCTGCGTATAGGTCGTGCCCCATGCAAAGCTGACAATCCACGCCCAGGGCGCGCCACAAGGCAGCGACGTATACCAAGAGCCCGATGCGACGGTCGTCCCGCTCCCATGGACGTAGGTCCCCCCCCGTCGAAACTCCAGCAAGCTGAAGCCGAGGCGAGTGGCGGTCGAGGGAGTCGAGGTCGCTTGGGCGGTCCAGGCCTCGAAGCCGTCCTGCTGGATACCGAGCCCGTGAGTGGCGTTCTCGGTGCCTCCGGACTGATTTCCGATGCTGGTCGCCGAGCCAAAGCATCGCGTGAGGGTGGTCTGAGGGCCGGGCGGCATGACCGGGCTGGAGAAAAAGTAGTCGACGCCATTGTGGAAGACGTGCCGATTCGTCTGCGCAGCACACTCATGGCCTGCCCCGAGGAGCGCGATGAGCAGAGTGATCGCCCATCCGGCGAGGCGGTGAGTCGGGCTTGTCGGAGGGTACGACGGCGACATCGATCGAGCGCTCTGTAAGTAGTGGCGCCCTTTGAGGATCGGTCGTTGTCTGCTTCGAACTCGCTCGGCGGCAGCGAGCGGGCAGCGAGTCCGGCATTCCGATGCCGAGCGGTGGCTTTCGGGAGGGCGCTCTCCCGACCCTGCTGGGGCAAGGCTACCCGGCTCCGGGAGTCCGGTCAAATCGCCCAGCAAATGCTGCATTTCCGAAGATGCGCCGCTCGGAGTGTCTCCAAGCGCACTTCCGCTTACGGGGGAAACAGGGGGACCCGTTGCTCGGGCCCCCCGCGTCAACGGGGACCGCCTCGAGAGGAGGTGAAGTGAGGATGATATGAAGGAATGAACAAAGCCTAGTAGATGTGCCGTCACACAGGGTGGGATACGACGGTGACAGGCGTTTCGCCCCCGTGGGAAACGGTTCGAAATCAGAGTAGGAAGATCCTTTTCCCGCCGCGCATGATAAGGGCTCACATCGCCAGTCCCAATAAAAAAACACCGCCCGACCCGAGGACGGGCCGGCCGGTGGTGCTCTGAGCGGGTTATGGGAGTACCGGATAGCGGAGGAGGATGATGGGGAGTGATGCCTAAAACCCGTATGACTTGCTAGGAGTGAATGAAGGGGATGAGGTCGAGGCCGGTACTCCCTCCCGTCAGGGAGCGCCGTTTCCCCGGAGCCCGAAGGTCACCGGATCGGCGTCACACGTATGAGGAGGATTGCTCGATCGCCATAACGGTTGACGCTATTTTTTTTCGGACCTTGACACCCCTGGCACGACGAACGCCCCGGTCAAATGGCTCGATCGTCGGCGCGGCTCCGCCCGAACTTCGATCCCTTCGACCTGACCGCGGCCCGAATCCACCGAGCTTCGGACACGATCAACCGTCACAAACCCATCCGAGCCAACGCTCGCACCGTCTCGTCGGAACGCTTCGCCCACCTCTTGCATCCCGATCGGCGCTCGTTACAATGCGCCCCATGAGCCAGAAAGGTCGTTTTCAGGGCCTTCTTGGCGGCAATGCGGTCGGCGTAGCTCAGGTGGTTAGAGCACCAGATTGTGGTTCTGGGGGTCGGGGGTTCAAGTCCCCTCGCCGACCCCAATGTCAGGCCGGTGAATCCGAGTGGTTCGCCGGCCTGATTCCGTTTCCGAGCCCGTTGGCCGCGCTCAGAAAGCAGTGTCCGATTCGTCGCTCAGGTCCTGCTGATCGATGAGCTGGAAGCCCGCCCTCGTGAGCACGTCTCCCGCGCTATCGAGGTTCTCGACCTGGATGGCGATCACCGAGCGGCCCCGAACCGGATAGCTGACCGGATACAGGTAGCTCAGGTTCATCTCGGCGGAGAGCAAGGCGGACAGCACGCGGCGTACGGCAAACTTCCGATCCACTGGAATCGCGACGCCGAGGAGCTCGGTCTCGATCGGATCGAAGCCATTGCTGCGGAGTGCAGAGAGCGCAATCGTCGGCTTGTCGACGACGATTCGGATGACCGCGTGGTCGGCCGCCTCGAGGATCGTGATGGCGCGGATTTGAACGACCTCACGCTCCAAGCGTCCCAGCACTCGCTGGAGCGCTCCGACCCGATTCTCCAGCAGGATCGCGAGCTGACGAATGCGCGGCTTGTCATTCGGCGATTCGGTCTCGAACATCGTGCAGGGCCCCTTATCTCGGAACACGACAGGCCGCTCGACCGAACCTCTCTCCCGAGAAGGCCCAGTTCGGCGCTCTTCCCAGTCAGGCAGCGGAAACCAATCCCGACCAGCGACAGTGGCTGCCATCATTTCCCGGTTTGCTCACCGGCGACAACAGAAATCGAAGAATCCCGAGCTTGGCGACTTCGGAGGCCAGGCTTCAGCTTGGTGGCAGGTCGTGCCCAACGACGAGGGGCCGCCGAATCATCCCCTCCACTCTCTCTTCCACGTCATTCCAAGCGAATCGCCCCGCCGATGGGCCACGAGGATCGACCAGCGCGACGTGACGAGCTCCGTTCGCGTCTCTGATTTCACGTGGTCGGGCCTCCGATGCGTCGGGCCACGGTCTCGAGCGGAAGGATGCTTTCGAGATTCGCCGGCGACCGATACGATCCTCGCTCGCCGTATCGCACCGCCGAGCCCCATCCGATTCCAGGAGATCGATGAGCCCCCCCGCCGAGCTCCCCGACGACCTTCAGCGACGCGTCCTCCGCGCGGCGAGGCCGAACGTTCCGACCCGCGTGCGTCTGTTCTGGCTCCCGCATGCCGGCGGCTCGAGCACGAGCTTTCCCAGCTGGCATCGCTTCTTTCCGCCCGACTGGGAGGTCGCGTTTCTCGAGGTACCGATCGCTCACGATTCCTTCGTCGAGCCCACCTGCCTCGACGAGGTCGTCGGCCTCTATCTCGCCGCCATTCGCACTCGTCTCGATCTACCTTTCGGAATCTTCGGGCACAGCCTGGGCGCCTTGGTGGGGCTCGAGCTCAGCCGACGACTTCGCGAGCGAGGGGACCCCATGCCCTGCTGGCTGGGCATCTCGGGTCGCCGACCGCCCGGGTCCACCACGGCGTTGGCGGGTCTGCCCTTGTCGACGATGCGCGACGACGAGTTGGTCGAGCGCATCGAGTCCTATGGAGGCACACCCCCTCAGATCCTGGCCGATCGCGAGTTCCGCTCCCTGCTCCTGTACCGGCTCCGTCGCGACCTTCGGTGGTCCGAGGAGCACGTCTCACCCGAGGCCACGCCGCTCGAGATCCCGATATCCACCTTTGCCGGAGACGAGGACCCGAGTGCGCCCCCGGCCGAGGTCTCGCGCTGGCGAGAGTGGACGACGGGCTCTCTCCGCGCGCGGACCTACCCGGGTGGTCACTTCTACTTGTTCGCCCATCGAGAAGCCGTCTGTGAGGCGATCCGCACTGACCTGCTCGCCTCGTCGTGAGGAGACGGCCGTCGGGGGCGGAGCCGAGTCTACCTCCGGACGTGAGTGACCTCGACGGTGATGTGGCCGCTCTCGGTTTCGGGCTCGCGCTCGAAGCCCGGACGGCCGGTCCGGACTCGAGACTCCGAAACATCCGGCTGACGGACCAGGAGCATGTCCTGGACGAGAATCAGTCGCTGCGAAGCCAGGACGAGGGCTGCCGTTCGCATGCGGCGTTCTCGGAGACGATCCGAGCCGGATCGCAGGAGAGCCAACACATCGTCGAGCGCACTCTCGACGCGGCCACGCTCGGCCTCGAGCGACACGAGCTGAGCTCTCAGCTCGCCGGCGGCGACCCGCGCTCCCATGGACAATGCGGCCGACAGCTCGGTCGCGATCAGGCCCCGCTTGGTTTCGAGGGTATCGATGCGCCTTCGCATCTCGCTGATGAGTGCACGCGTTTGCTCGGGGGTTGGATTCGCCACCCGGCTCGCGTGCTGGAGATCCAGCGTACCCAGCTCGTGGCGCAGAGTGATCTGCAGCAGCGGCTCCTCCTCGAGACGTGCCCTCAGCTGATTGACGAGCTTCCGAGCCTCCTCGCTGAGCTCACGGGTTCCGGGACGAAACTCGAGCGTCAGAATCTCCTCGGGAGCGGCTTCCTCCTCGCCACCTCCGAAGGGATTGAGGGCACCGACGGTTCCAATGACTCGGAACGGTGAGTTGGCGATGGCATCGACGATGAGCGTTCCGAGAGTGGTGATGGCCACCTGAGTGATGCGCCCCAGCGACAACCCTTCGGGTGAGACATCGAAGGAGAGTGGGATGTCGATCTCTCCTCCCTCGTCGCGCAGCACGAAGAGCACAGCGTCGAGCGGTGCGGGGAGCTTCAGGAAGCGCTCGATCGGGCCACCCGACTCCTCCGACAGATCCAGGTCCGTAAAGATGAAGAGGGATTCGGTGTTCAGGGTGCCATCGGGCTCGAAGCGCACGTCGATGCGACCGTCGAAGACACCCCCTTCCAGCTCGACGCCGGTCTGGCTTGCCGGCCCTTGGAAGTTGGCGAGCTCGATGCCGCTCATCCCGATCTTGGCCCATCCAGACGGGAGCGGCTCGAAGGAGAGCGCTCCCTGCAGCTCGAAGTCTCCGAATGCCGGACGCTGTCCTTCGACGTTCGGCAGCTCGATCAGCCCTCCTTGGGCGAAGATTCCGAACCGCACCGGCGTGCGCTGCTCGAGAAGCCGGCTCGTCAACCCGCGCACCTCGACGTCGAGCCCTTGCAGCGGCAAGACCATCTCGGGCTCCGCCGACCGATCGAACACCGTGAAGTCGATTCCGGTCACGAAGAAGGAGTCGACCCGCACTTGAGCCTTCGAATCGACGGACGGGGTGGGTGCTCCTTCCGCTTCCGGCGCCTCGACTTGCTCGGGATCGACCGGAGCCGCCGGCTCCCCTGCGACCTCTTCGGCCGCTGGCGCCATGGGAACCTTCACCAGAACATCGAGCACCCGAATGCCATCGGCCTCTCGCACGATCCGCCCTAGAGGCTTGTCGAGCTCGACCGAGCGAATGTGGATCAAGCCCTCGTCCGGAAGAATGCGCTCGATCTCCACCCGCAACCCCCGGAAGCCGGCGAGCACAGGGCCCTCGGCACCGTTCCGGAACGCGACGTCCCGCGCCTGGATCTCGCCGCTGATCCCTCGCCTCCACGCGATCGTGACGGGGTTCTCGCGATAGACCTCGAGGATCGCTTCGACATGCCCTTCGAACTGGCCGTCGTCGAGAGCCGTTCCATCCACCAGCTCGGCGAGCTGGGGGAAGCAGCGCCCGATGGCGGAGCCATTCACTCCCCGGCCTTTCACATCCATCGCGAAGGTCGGCTCGTCGGCGAAGGGCGACAGCTGCATGCCGACATCGAGCTCTTCGAGGAGTGGAGTGATCCTCCCGGTGACCTGCAAGGCGATCGGAGGCTCGTCTTCAGGGTCTTCACCGAGCAACCGAATGCGCTCCACGTTCGTCAGACGCAGCGACTGCACCTCGACCGTCTCGGCGCCCTCGACACTACGATCGAGGAAGGTCAAACGTCGCAGATCGAGCTCGAGCCGATCGAGGGTGACCCGGGGAATCTGCTGGAACATGCGAGCGATCAGTCGGCGGCGAGCGGCGCGTCGGTCCGCGGCCGTGCGGGGGCGCCTTACCGGTCCGCGGTCCTCGTCGGCTTCGAGGTCCTCGACCGGCTCCGTCTCGAGAACGGGCTCGACCGTCATCGCACTCGCAGCCTCCGGATCGACCCGCAGACCGAGCGCGAAGATCTGGCCCGCCGCGTTGCGCTCCACGCGTGTCTCGACACCGAGAACGACGAGCTCGTCGATCGCGATCACGCCACCGGCAGAGTCGAAGCGGTCGACCCCACCTTGGATCGCCTCGACCGAAAGGAGGGCTTCACCCTCTCCTTCTTTCAGGACGACCTCTCGAATGGCAGCGTCGAACCGCATTCCGCCTCGAGTGTGAGCCTCGATCCGCGCTTCCAACGAGGCACTCATCCGGCCGTCGACCAGCATCACGTCGATCCCTGGGGGCAGAAACGGCTCCAACCGCTCGCCTCGCACTCCCATTGCCGACGACGTCAGTTGGACCTCGATACGCTCGGTGCCCGGCGTCAAGGAGCCCATCACCGAATAGGACTCCATCACACCCGCAACGGAGCCCGACATCTCGATCGGTGCCGGACGTCCATCTCCACCCAGCTCGAGATCGGACAATCGGGCATCGGTCTGAATGACCAGCTCACCTTCGGAAGGCGCCAGCTCGTCCATCAAGACGAGACGGCCTTCCACCATCGACAGCCGCGCGAGGCGGATCGGATAGTCGGGCGCGTCCACGACCGGCTCGTGCGGCGCCTTGTCGGGAGCCTCGTCTTTCGGGAGATCCTGCGAAGCACTCTTCGCAGCCGCTTCGCCCGGCACCTTCGACGGTGCTTCCTCGCCGGAGCCCCCCGTCACTTCTTCGACCGGTATGGGAACGGCCGAGACCGGAGCTTCTTCCATCGGGGACTCCGACTCCGTGGGCGTCGCTTGCGCGACCTGCTCCTCCGCGATCGGAGTGGGCGGCACCTGGACCCCCAACACGAGCACTGTCCCGTCGATCCAGCGCTCGGCACGCAGCCGTGGCCGAAGGACATCCACGGCCGCGACGTCGAGCGCCTTCGGCCCGACCGTGACTTCGCTCAACGTGACGGCATCGACACCCAACCACTCTCGCTCCCCTTCGGAGAGTCGGGCTTCCTTCAGGCTGGCGTCGAGGTGCACCTCTCCCTCGGAGTCGAGGTGCCAAGCGGCGGTGAGCTGGGCCTCGGCGCTCCCATCCGTCATGTGTCCTTTCAATCCCGAGGACGCGAGATAGGCGTCGAGAGAGACGACGTCGAGTCCGCTCATCGTGACGCGCGCCTCGAGGCCGAGGTCGCGGGGTCCGGTCGTGAGGCTACCTTCGACCTCGAGACGCCCGAGCACCGGCGTGGCGGTCAGCCAAGCTCTCAGCTCGCCAGGGACCGTCTGCTGATTCGACGACCCGCCCAGACCGAGTCCGCTGACCTCGAGCCCCATCGAGGCCAGGTCGAAGGTCATCGGCTCGGTGAGGAGCTCGTCGACGAAGAGCAGTCGATTCTCGTCGACCGCGATTCGGCCGATCTCGACCCGCAGCGGAAGCTGGAAAGCCAACGAGCTCGCCAATCCGGCGAGGGCACGGGTGTCGTACAAGCGAAGGTCGCGCGGACCTTCGGCGAGCTCGGGCGCCAACAGGGATTCCGCGAATGCCTCCTCGACCGCATCCGTGGCGGCCTGCGGCTTGAATCGGAATCCCAGTGCGACCAAGTCACCCGACGAAGACCGCCGAGCCTGACTTCGAAAACCACGCGCAACGATCTCATCGATCGCGATTCCATCATCGGTGAGCCGTGCGCCTCGAATCCCGGCCTCGGACACCCCGAGAAGCTCCTCCTCGTCACTGAGGATCAGGTCCGTCATCGAGACACGCAGGCTCTCGGTGCCCTTCGGCATCGAAGCCGTCAGCGTCATCTCCGCCTGTCCGTCCTGCCAGAGCGACTCGATTCCGGCAGCATCGAGATACGGTCGCAATGCGTCCGGTCGAATCCCGCTGGCTTGCAGATGGGCACGCAGTGAGCGCTCCTCGGCGAACGGAAGGCCTTCGATCTCGGCGCGGGCGGCGGTCACGACCCCGGGGATCGTCATCGAAGCCACGAGGCGGACGGAGTCGTCGGGATGCGCCGGATCGAGCACGGCTTCCCGAATCTCCAGGAGATCGAGCGTCGCACGGAGAGGCTCGAGCCCTTCGACCGACCCATCAACCCACTCCGCCGTGAGGTTTCGAAGGGTCAGCTCGTCGATGCGGACCGACCGCAGCGGCGCTTCGGATTCGGACTTCGTCGTCGGAGGCACGACGGCGAGCGATGTGTCAGGCTCCGGGGCAGCCTCGATCGAGCCGCCAGGCGTCTGCGGTGACGCGAAGTCTACAGTTGCCACGTGAAGCAGCCCATCGGGCGTGCGGCGGGCTCGGACCAAGCCGTCGACGATCTCGAGCAATAGGACGTGCACATCTCGGTCTCGGACGCGCGCCCGCAGTCCGAGCCGATCCAAGGACGCCCACGTCTCCGCGTCCGCTCGCGCTTCGAGCTGGCCCGTGTCGAGCTCGAGCTCGATGGTCTGCCCGTTGGCGCCGGTGGTACGCGCGCGCAGATCGAGAGATCCCTCTGCGTGCAGTGCCTGGTCCGTCGGCCGAATACCCAATGGCTCGAGCAAGCCGGCGAGAGGCTGCAATCGCAGGCTGCGAAGTCGTGACTCGAATCGGGCCTCCAGGTGATCCTCGGCCGTGCGCAGCTCGCCCGTGACCTGGAACGAATCGAGCATCTGGGGCGACGACGCCAGCAGATGAATACGGGCTTCCCGGTCGGGATCGCCGAGCCCGGAGATTCCCATGTTGGCGAGCAGCTGGATCTCGGTCGGCGGTGAGACGCTCGCGTCCCGGAACGTCAATCGAAGATGCTGCAGGCGCGCCGCATCGACTCGGATCGGTGACTGCAATCGGATCGGCTCGGAGTCGTCTTCCTCCTCGGGCTCTTCAACCTCCTCCTCCACCGAATCCGACGGAGGAAAGTGATCGAGGATCACGAGGCGACCGTCGGAAGCACGCTCCACGAGGAGATCGAGCCCATCGATCTCCGCTCGCCGCACGACGATCTCACCCAGGAACAAGCGGCTCACGGCCAGATCGCCTCGGCAGTACTCGAGGTCGAGGTAGCGCTCGCCGCCGCCTTCGGGCTCGACGGTGAAGTTCCAGAGCTCGAAGTCGCCGCTGAGCACCGAAAGATCCAGCCGCTCGTACTGGACGCGCAGACCGTATCCCGAGGCGACGAAATCGAGGACCCACGGAAGCAGGAGTGGGATTGCAATTCGAACGACGACGACGAGAACGATCGCCAGCCAAAACAGCCTTCGCAGCCATTTGTGTCGCTGCCCGAATCGACGGACCGCGCCCCAACTCCGACGAAGGCGTCCGGGCCGTGCATCGGGGCTCGACGACGGGGGAAGCGATGTCGACGGCGATCCCTCGAGTGGTTCGGTCGCGATCTCGTCGCTCACTGCTTCGCCCCTTCTTCCTGTTGGCCGGTGGCGAGAAACGCGGCCCGCAGAGCCGCTCGCCTTTCCTTTCGGTCGCCTAAGGGGTCGTAGCCCGCGGGTGCTCGGCCCCGTCGGTGGAGCCAGTCGAAGGCGCGCGTACGGTCCGCCGGCGAGGAGCTCTCGAGGCGGCTCCAGTTCTCTACTTCGATGTGGTTCCCGAGGTCGATCAGGCTCGTCGACTCGTCGATGAGATCACCGATGACGGGAAGATCTCGACCGCAGGCACCGAACCGGCGAACGAGAACGGCACGGTACTCGGCTCTCCATTCCGGCGTGTCCATTCGATCCCGGACAACTGCGAAGGCGGCTTGCTCGAGCTCCCAGCCCAACTCCGCGGTCGCAGACTGCAGCCGTCCCGGCGGCAGCTGACGCAGTCGAGCCGCGATGTCCTCGAGCACGCCATCCGGAGCGATCAAGGCCACATCTTGGGCGAATGCCGCGCCCGTCGTCTGGCTGAGGTAGGCCAAAGATTCCCGTTGGCGGTCCGGCCAAGCGAGCGATTCGCGGAGAGCCTGCCACACGAGCAAAGCATTGGCATCGACGGCCAGCCCCGTCGCGGTCGCCCGGCTCGCGAGGCGAGCGCGCGCGAAGTCGAGTGCGTCAGGCTGCGCCTCGACCTCCGACTGCGGGAGTCGCTCGAGCGCGAGGAGCAAGGTTTCCGAGTTGCTGAAGGCGCCCGGGAACGCGACCAGCACCGGGTCGCCTCCCGGGGCGAGGTCGTCCAGAAGGAGAACCAGCTCGCGCTGACGAACGGCTTCGGGTTGGGTGCTCGCCTCGTCGCTGTCCGGCCTCCCGGCAGCGCCTCCTCCCATTCGAAAGTCCGGCAGCGGCATCTCGCGCTCGACGATCACACCGAGCCTACCCATGAGCGCGGACCCTTCAGGCTCCGCCGAGATGGTCACCCCCACGCGCTCGAATCGACCGATCGGTTGACCCAGACGCCCGGGTGGTCTCATGGCCAGCTCGAGCGTCGTGGACCCGGGGACACCTTCCGTCCACTCGCCGAGCGTCCAGACCGAATCCGCTTCGACTTTTCTCAGCTCGTCGAAGAGTGCGCGAGCCGGCATTCCCGTCATCAGCTCGACCGATCGAGTCAAGTGGGGAGCCGGGAGCACGGAGCGATCGTGGTGCATCGAGACGATGAGACGGGCCTGGACAGCGATCGGGTCGAACCGATGGTCCGTGAGCCTTGCCCCGGCGAGTGACCAAGCCGTCATCCGAACCACGAAGCCGCCTTCGAGGTCTGCTTCGGGATCGAGCGTGTCGAAGGGCCGCTCGTCGAGAGCCGATCCCGCCTGAGCTCGCAGCTCGGTCCAGACGGGCAGGGGGCCGCTTGGACCCTTCGACGCCTCGCCGGCACTACGACAAGCCGAAACCGAGAGCACGGCGAGCCCGATGAAGACGGCGGGCCAGCCACGGGGAATGCAAGGCAACGCGGTTCGCGACATGAGAGATGGGATCAATGTTCGAGAAGGTCCTGAGAACGCGAGTCGGAAGACTAGTCGGCGCGCTCCTGGGCCGCCAGTTTCAAACTGCGTCGAAGCGGCCCGGCGTCCGACCGTCGAGGGACCGAGTGATGACGAGAAAACTTCTCGTCGGACTCGATCCCGTTCACTATCATGCTGGGCTTTCCCCAAGTCCCCTGACCTTCATGCAGCGGGCTGCGCGCCCGTGCCGCGGCCACTGCTCAGCTCTCGTCTCGATCGAGATGAGGCTTCCGGATCCTGTCGTCGGGTTTCTCCTCGATGTCACGACCGGCACATCAAACGACTCGAACATCTCGGCCAGAATCCTCGGCCGTACCCTTTGAATGGAGACACCCATGCAATCACGACTCTGGCTTCTGGTGCCGCTCTTCGTCGGGCTCGCCGCCGCCCCGGGCTGGGCTCAAGAAGACCTCACCAGCCTGAGTGCCGAGAAGCTGACTTCACGCGCGGATGCCGCCCAGAAGGAAGCCGAGCAGGCGCTGACCGACATCGATGCCCGGAAGGAAGAGCTGAAGGCTGCGAAGCTGAAGCTGACCGAAGCCGAAGCGACTCCGAGTGATCTCGATCCCATCAACGAGGCCAAAGCGACGGTCGAGGCCAAAGAAGGCGAGCTCGCGGCAGCCGAGGAAGCGCTCGAGAGCTCTCTCGAGAAGCTCTCGAGCTTGGTCGCGGTGCTCTCGGACAAGGACGCCGAGGTCGGCAGCTACGAGTCCTTCCTGCTCGAGAACGGCAAGCTCAGCGGACTCAGCACCGGAGCCGTGGTCGGGATCTTCGACAAGTGGTTCCAGAAGGGCAAGACCTGGGTCGTCGATGAAGGCCCGGGCGTTCTGATCGGGATCGTCCAGTTCCTGGCGATCCTCCTCGGCTTCAGCATCCTCTCGAAGGTCGTTGGTAAGGTCGTCGGCCGGACGCTGCGCACGAGTCGTCTGAAGGTGTCGGACCTGCTGCGCAGCTTCTTCGTCAATACCACGATCAAGCTCGTGTTCTTGTTCGGGCTCGTGATCGCACTCGGGACGATCGGGATCGACGTCGGCCCGTTGCTGGCGGCGATCGGTGTGGCCGGCTTCGTGATCGGCTTCGCCTTGCAGGACACACTGGGCAACTTCGCATCCGGCATCATGATCCTTCTGTACCGGCCCTATGACATCGGAGACGTCATCAAGGCGACCGGAGTGCTGGGAACCGTCAAGGCGATGAACCTGGTCTCGACGACGATCGTCACCGGGGACAACCAGTGCGAGATCGTTCCCAACAAATCGATCTGGGGCGGCGTGATCACCAACATCACGGCCAACCCGACTCGCCGTGTCGACCTCGTGGTCGGTGTCGGCTACGAGGCCGACCTCGAGAGGACCAAGAAAGTCCTGTCGGAGGTCGTCTCCAAGCATCCGCAGGTGCATGCCGAGCCCGCTCCGGTGATCCGCCTCCACAATCTCGGCGAGTCGTCGGTCGACTTCGTCGTACGCCCATGGTGCAACACCAGCGACTATTGGGGCGTCTACTGGGACCTGCACGAGCAGATCAAGCAGCGCCTCGATGACGAGGGGATCTCCATTCCGTTCCCGCAGCGCGACCTGCACCTCCACTATGTGGAAGGCAAGGCGCCCGCGGGTGCTGCCAGCTGAGCTCAGGCTCCGTCTCCTATTCGGCTCCGCAATGGCCCCGAGCCCGCGCCCATTCGGTCGCGGCTCGGGGCTTTTTCAGTTTGGCGGCGGTGGCTCCCGAGGAGTCTCGTCGCTGGCTAGCCGCGGGAGGCGAGGCCACGGGTGCTTCGAACAAGCCCCGGATCTCCGACAGCGGCGGCGTCATCGCCTTCACCAGCCGCGAACGATCTCGTTCCCGGCGAGAACAACCAGCGGGGCATCCACCTGCATGGGCTCGCGGCCCCTCGACACCCAAGGGCACCTGACCTCGGTCACCAGCCCATCGAGACAGTCTTGCCCTAGCGGGGATCGTGGCAGGCGCAGCCAGGCCATAAGCACTTCGATAGAAGTAATTTCCACCCACGCAGTCGAACACAACAACACTTCCGGATTTGTCGAAGAAATCGCTGGCCAGCTCTCATCCATCAAGTAATATTGATCCCATGATGGAACTGGCCAGCACCTCTCGCCTCCTCAAGGCCCTCGCCGACGAGACTCGTCTGCGCATCCTGAACCTCCTCACTCGCGAGGAGCTGACAGGCACGGATCTGATGGAGATCCTGAACATGGGGCAGAGCCGGATCTCGACCCATCTGACGCTCTTGAAGGAGGTCGGATTGGTGACGGATCGTCGGGCGGGTCGCCGGAGCTTCTACAGCCGAATCACGAGTGGTCCGGCTGCCGAGTTCGCGGGCCAAGTCCTCGAAGAGAATGACGGGTCGTCGGAGTTTGCCGCTGACCGTTCGGCGCTGGAGGAGCTGTCCAACCGACGAAAGCACGACTCGCGCTCGTACTTCGACCGCGTGGCCGCGACGTTCGGCGAGCAGATCCTCCCGGGTCGGACGTGGGAAGGGCTGTGCCGGGCGTTGATCCAGCTGGCGCCGCGGGCGCGCTACGCCGACCTGGGCATCGGCGACGGGCTGCTGACAATGATGCTGGCCGAGGTGGCAGAATCCGTGACGGCGGTGGACATCTCGCCGAAGATGCTCGATCTGTTGAAGCAGCGAGCCAAGGCCAAGGGGCTGGCGAACATCGAGACGGTCGAAGGCGACATCGAGGCGCTGCCGCTCCCGGAGGCGAGCTTCGACGTGGTCGTGCTCAGTCAGGCGCTCCATCACGCCATCGCTCCCGAGCAAGCGCTCGTGGAAGCCGTGCGCATCCTGCGGCCCGGCGGCCGACTGCTCGTGATCGATCTCTTGGCCCACACCGAGGAGTGGGTGCTCGACAAGCTCCAGCACCGGCACCTCGGTTTCAGTGAATCGGCGCTCCGCGGCCTCTTGGAGGAGGTCGGTCTCGAAGCAGCCACAGTGCAGCGGGCGGCGCGTGATCCGCATCCTCCCCACTTCATGACCTTGGTCGCGACAGGAACGAAGCCCCAATGACGACGCCGCTCTCCCCTAGCTCCCGAATCGAAGAGTCTGAGTCGGACGACGTGGCCACGACGAGCCGGCGCGACGTCACGGCCGAGCTGGCCGAAGCCCTTTCCCGGCGCATTCTCGTGCTCGACGGCGCGATGGGCACGATGATCCAGGCCGAGTCGCTGTCGGAAGACGACTTCCGAGGCGAGCACTTCCGAGAGCACGACCGGGGCCTCCAAGGCAACAATGAAGCTTTGAACCTCACGCGACCCGACATCGTTCGCAAGGTGCACGACTCCTTCCTCTCGGTCGGCTGCGACATCATCGAGACGAACACCTTCAACGGCACCAGCGTCTCGCAGGCCGAGTACGGCTTGGAGTCCTCCGTCTACGACTTCAACGTCGCCGCCGCGCGGATCGCTCGCGAAGCCGCGGAGGCCTGGACACTCAAGACTCCGGACCGCCCCCGCTACGTCGCCGGTGCTCTCGGCCCGACCAGCAAGACGCTGTCCCTGTCCCCGCGAGTCAGCGAGCCCGCCTTCCGCAGCTTGTACTTCGACGAGCTGAAGGCCTCCTACGTCCAGCAGGTGCGGGGCCTCCTCGATGGCGGCGTCGATCTCTTGATGGTGGAGACCATCTTCGACACGCTGAACTCGAAGGCCGCTCTGGTCGCGATCGACGAGCTCTTGATCGAGCTCGGGATCCGCCTCCCCATCATCATCTCGGTCGCCATCACGGACGCCAGCGGTCGCACGCTCTCGGGCCAGACCCTCGACGCCTTCTGGAACTCCATCGCCCACGTGCGCCCGTTCGCCGTCGGTCTCAACTGCTCTTTGGGCGCCGAAGAGATGCGCCCCTACGTCTCCGAGCTGGCGCGTCTGAGCTCGACCTGGACCTCTTGCTATCCCAATGCCGGCCTCCCGAATGCCTTCGGAGAGTACGACGAGCTCCCGGAGACGACGGGCGAGCTGGTGGGTGGATTCGCGGACGAGGGCTGGGTCAATCTGGTCGGTGGCTGCTGCGGCACGACACCCGACCACCTGGCAGCCATCGCCGCTCGCGTCTCGGGAGTGTCCCCGCGTCCGCTCCCGCCCATTCCCGATCGCACCACCACCTTCTTCACCGGTCTCGAGACGCTTCAGATCCGCTCGGACTCGAACTTCCAGATGGTCGGTGAGCGCACCAACGTCACCGGCTCGGCGCGCTTCCGCAAGCTGATCGAAGCCGACGATTTCGAAGGCGCGCTCGCCGTCGCCCTCGAGCAGGTTCGCGGCGGAGCCAACATTCTCGACGTCAACATGGACGAGGGGATGCTCGACTCGGAAGCCTGCATGACGACCTTCTTGAACCTGGTCGCGACCGAGCCCGAGATCGCGCGCATTCCGATCATGGTCGACAGCTCGAAGTGGACGGTCATCGAGGCCGGCCTGCGCTGCCTCCAAGGCAAAGGCATCGTGAACTCGATCTCTCTCAAGGAGGGCGAGGCGGATTTTCGAGAGAAGGCGCGCACCATTCGTCGCTTCGGCGCCGGTGTGGTCGTCATGGCCTTCGACGAGCAAGGCCAAGCCGACACGATCGAGCGCAAGGTCGAGATCTGTCAACGCGCCTACCGGATCCTGACCGAAGAGATCTTCTTCCCGCCCCAGGACATCATCTTCGATCCCAACATCCTCGCCATCGCGACCGGCATCGAGGAGCACGACCGTTACGCGATCAACTTCATCGAGGCGACGCGCTTGCTGCGAGCCACCTGCCCCGGCGTTCACGTGAGTGGCGGCGTCTCGAACCTGTCCTTCTCCTTCCGCGGCAACAACGTCGTCCGCGAGGCAATGCACTCGGCCTTTCTCTATCACGCCATCCGAGCCGGCATGGACATGGGAATCGTCAATGCCGGGCAGCTCGAGGTCTATGAGGACATTTCAGCGGAGCTCCTCGAGCACGTCGAGGACGTCCTCTTCTGTCGGCGACCCGACGCCACCGAGCGTCTCATCGAGCTCGCCAGCCGAGTCACGGGAGGGGGAAAGAAGCGCACGATCGATCTCTCCTGGAGGGAGGCTCCGGTCGCGAAGCGGCTGGCGCATGCGTTGGTCCACGGCATCATCGACTTCATCGAGCCCGACACGGAAGAGGCGCGACAGCAGTTCGAGCGTCCACTCCAAGTGATCGAAGGGCCCTTGATGGACGGCATGAAGATCGTCGGCGACCTCTTTGGTGCCGGAAAGATGTTCCTGCCCCAGGTCGTCAAGAGCGCCCGCGCCATGAAGAAGGCCGTCTCCTATCTCGAGCCGTTCATGGAGGCCGACAAGGCTCAACGCTCCAGCCAAGGCCGCGTGGTGATGGCCACCGTCAAGGGCGACGTCCACGACATCGGCAAGAACATCGTCGGCGTCGTGCTCGGCTGCAACGGTTACGAGGTCATCGATCTCGGTGTGATGGTCCCCGGCGACAAGATCCTCAAGACCGCCCAGGAGAAGGGCGCGGACTTGATCGGTCTGTCGGGCCTGATCACGCCGTCGCTCGACGAGATGGTCAACGTCGCGAACGAGATGGAGCGACAGGGATTTCAGGTACCGCTCCTCATTGGGGGCGCGACGACCAGCCGCCAGCACACGGCGGTCAAGATCGCTCCCACCTACGGACAGCCGACCGTGCACGTGCTCGATGCCTCTCGCGCCGTCGGCGTCGTGTCGGATCTGCTCAACGAGGATCGCAAGAAAGACCTCGACGCGGCCAACCGCATCGATCAGGAGAATCTCCGGGAGCTGCACGCCAAGAAGACCGCGCGCCCTCTGCTGTCTCTCGAAGCGGCCCGGGAGAATGCAACACACGTGCGCTGGCGGGCCGAGGACATCGCTCGACCGTCCTTCACCGGTCGCCGAGATATCGGCGAGCAGTCGATCTCCGAGCTCGTGCCCTTCATCGACTGGACCTTCTTCTTCACCGCCTGGGAGCTCAAGGGCAAGTTCCCCGAGATCCTCAGCCATCCCCGGATCGGCGCCGCCGCGCGCGAGCTGTATGACCATGCCCAGGAGATGCTCGAGGAGCTGATCCGCAACGACCGGCTCAAGGCGCGCGCCGTCACCGGATTCTGGCCCGCCTGCTCTGAAGCCGATGACGTCGTCCTCTTCACGGACGAGACCCGCACCCGCGAGCTCGCCCGCTTCCCGATGCTGAGGCAGCAGGAGAGCAAGCCGAGCGGCCAGCCCAATCGATGCCTGGCGGACTTCATCGCGCCCCGAGACTCCGGCCTCGAAGACTGGGTCGGCGCCTTCGCCTGCACGGCCGGTCTCGGTGCCGAGGAGATCGCCGCGGAGCTCGAGCGCGACAACGACGACTACAGCGCCATCCTCGTCAAGGCCTTGGCCGATCGCCTGGCCGAAGCCTTCGCCGAGAAGCTGCATGCCCAGGTTCGAAGGGACTGGGGATACGGGGAAGCCGAGAACCTGGACAGCCAGGACCTCATCGCTGAGCGCTTCCGCGGAATTCGTCCGGCTTTCGGCTACCCCGCCTGCCCGGACCACACGCCCAAGCGATCGCTCTTCGAGCTGCTCGAGGCCGAGTCGCTCGGCATGGGACTGACCGAGAGCTTCGCGATGACGCCAGCCGCCAGCGTCAGTGGGCTCTACTTCGGACACCCCGACGCTCGCTACTTCGCCGTCGGTCGCATCGGCTCCGACCAGCTCGCCGACTACGCCCGTCGAAGAGAGATCCCCGAGGACGAGATGGCTAGGTGGCTCGGCCCGAATCTGGGCTGAGCGGGCGCGGCTCGCACCTCGACCGACAGCTCGACCGATCGAGGCCAAGGCGCTCTCCCATCGCCCTCCCGGATGTTTTTCTCTCCACAGCAAAAAGAGCCGCAAGCTATAACAGGGCCCCATCTGGCATTTTCCGGAGAGAGGCATCGATGGCATCCCGCACCGCCGACGGCTCACGAATCGCTCACTTCTACCGCTTCTCCGTTTCGGAGCGACTTCGGACGCTGTTCGAGCGCGGCCTCCTTAGTGAGGAGGACTACCATAGCCTCCTCTCCAGCCAGCAGGTCCTCTCCGCCGAGGAAGCCGACCGACTGATCGAGAACGTGATCGGCGTCTTCAGCCTGCCGTTGGGTCTCGGTCTGAACTTCCAGATGAACAGCCGAGACTACCTGGTGCCGTTCGCGGTCGAGGAGCCTTCGATCGTGGCGGCGGTCAGCTCGGCCGCCAAGACGGTCCGTCGAGCGGGAGGCTTCAACGCGGCCTGTGAGGAGTCTTTGCTGATCGGGCAGATCCAGGTCGTCGACGTGCCGCAGCCGGCCAAGATGCGCTCGCACCTGCTTCAGCACCACGAGGAGATCCTCGATCTAGCCAACAGTCTGCATCCCAAGATGGTGGCGCGTGGCGGTGGCGCTCGAGAGGTCGAGGTCCACCTGCACCCCCACCATTCCCGTCGCGGGGAGATGGTCGTCGTTCATCTCCTCGTCGACACGCGCGACGCGATGGGAGCCAACCTCGTCAACACGATGTGCGAAGGTGTCGCGCCCCTGATCGAGAAGATCACCGGCGGCACGGTCTTCCTGCGGATCATCTCGAACCTGACCGACCGATCGATGGTGCGAGCCGAGGTCGAGATACCGACCGAGCTGCTGGGAGGCCGCGGATTCACCGGGGACCAAGTGCGAGACGGCATCATCCTGGCCACCGAGTTCGCGACCGTCGACCCGTATCGTGCCGCGACCCACAACAAGGGTATCCTGAACGGCATCGACGCGGTCGCGATCGCGACCGGAAACGACTGGCGAGCCATCGACGCCGCAGCGCACGCCTACGCGGGTCGCGGACATGGCTACACCTCGCTCACGAAGTGGTACGCCAACGAGGCCGGCGACTTGATCGGGAGCCTCGAGCTTCCTTTGAAGGTCGGCATCGTCGGCGGTCAGGTGCAGTCCAATCCGGCGGTCGCGATCTGCCATCGCCTGGTGGGAGTCGAGTCGGCACCGGAGCTGGCGCAGGTCATGGCGTGCGTCGGACTGGCCCAAAACTTCGCGGCCCTGCGAGCTCTGAGTACCGACGGCATTCAACGCGGTCACATGATGCTGCACGCTCGCAGCTGCGCCGTGGCGGCGGGTGCGCCGCCGGAGGTCTTCGAGCGAGTGGTCGAGCGCTTGATCGAGTGCGGCGACATCAAGGTGTGGAAAGCCGAAGAGATCATGGTCGATCTCTCCGACGAGGAGCCTCCGACCGAAGGAGCCTCCGAGCGGATCGAGGAGCAGCACCGCACGGGCGCCGGTCATGGCAAGGTCATCCTGCTGGGTGAGCATGCCGTGGTCTACGGCAGCCACGCGATCGCCGCGCCGATCCCACTGGCCATTCAAGCGCGCGTGCAGGCGGGCCCCAAGGGTGGCCGGGTGATGATCCCGCGCTGGGGTGTCGAATCACCCTTGCGCGATCCCAACGCCCAATCGCCGACCTCGATTCACGAATGCCTCAACCTGATCTTCAAGCGTCTCGAGGTCGAGGAGCGCGATCTCCAGATCGAGATCTTCTCCCATGTCCCGCGCGCCATGGGTCTGGGGGGATCGGCGGCCCTCGCCGTGGCCGTGACGCGTGCCATCTCCGACTACTTCGAGCTCCAGCTCGTGGACAAGGAGATCAACGACATCGCCTACGCGTGCGAGCAGATCATCCACGGCACTCCTTCGGGCATCGACAACGCGCTGGCGACCTACGGGCGGTTCTTGCTCTATCGCAAGAGCCCTGAGCCGGGTGAGCCGGCGTTCATGGAGACGCTCGAGGTGCCGCGCGCGATTCCGATCGTCATCGGACTGACCGGCGTCGAGAGCCTCACCGCCCGCATGGTCGCTCAGGTTCGCCGCTCCTGGGAGAACAAGCGCGCCTTGTACGAGCGCATCTTCTCCCAGATCGACGGGCTCACTCTCGAAGCAGTCGATGCGATCGCGGCCGACGACCTGCCCCACCTCGGCGAGCTGATGAACGTGTGTCACGGTCTGCTGAACGCCCTGCAGGTGAGTAGCCCCGAGCTCGAGGAGCTCATCGGCATCGCGCGTCGCCACGGGGCCCTGGGCGCAAAGCTCACCGGCGGCGGCGGCGGCGGCTCGATGATCGCCCTGTGCCCTCACGAGGATCCGGCTGTCTCGGAGGGCATCGCGAGCGCGATGCGTCAAGCCGGCTACCGCGCCATCCAAACCGAAATCGACTGAGGCCCTCATGTCCGACCCGATCGTTTCGTTCGACGACGAGCTGCTCATCTTGGTCGATGAGTCCGATCAGGTGGTCGGCTACGAGAGCAAGGCTGCCAGTCACGACGGAGAAGGCATCCTTCACCGCGCGTTCTCGGTATTCTTGTTCAATCAAAGAGGCGAGCTGCTGCTTCAGCAACGAACCGGAAGCAAGCGGCTCTGGCCGCTCTACTGGGCCAACAGCTGCTGTAGCCATCCGCGCAAGGGAGAGGAGACTCTGGAGGCCGCCCATCGACGCGTGCGTGAGGAGCTCGGCGCCGAAGCGGAGCTCGAGTTCGTCTACAAGTTCCAGTACCACGCGCGCTACCCGGACGAAGGCTCCGAGAACGAGCTCTGCTGGGTCTTTATCGGTCGCTGCGATGGTCCCATTCATGCCAACGAGAACGAGGTCGAGGCCTGGCGCACCATCCCGAGCGACGACCTGCAAGGCGAGCTCGATGCCCATGCCGATCGTTACACGCCTTGGCTCAAGCTCGAGTGGCGCGAGCTCCGAAAGCATCATTGGTCGCGCATCGAGAGCCTCTGGAACTCCTCCGTGCGAGGCTGACGCTCGATGAGCCGCCACGCCACTGCCATCGCCGGAAGTAACATCGCCCTGGTGAAGTACTGGGGCAAGCGATGCGCCTCCCAGCCCGGGCTGAATCTCCCGGCCGTCGGATCCCTGTCGATCACGCTCGATGCGCTCACGACACGAACCGACGTTCGATTCGACGACGGCCTCGCGGCCGACGAGATCGTGCTGACGGATCCGTCCGGCCGCCGCCCCGACGCCGCGAGCGATCAGAAGATCTCGCGCTTCTTGGACCTCGTCCGGGCACGCACCGGAATCGGGACGCGCGCCCACGTCCGAACTCACAATGACTTTCCCACCGCGGCCGGCCTCGCCTCGTCCGCTTCGGGATTCGCCGCCCTCGCCCTCGCCGCCACCCGGGCCTCAGGCCTCGAGCTCGGAAGCGACGAGCTCTCGCGGCTCGCGCGCCAAGGATCGGGCTCGGCCGCTCGCTCGATCTTCGGCGGCTTCGTCGAGTGGCACCGGGGCGAGTCCGACGACGGTTCGGACTGCCTCGCCGAACCCCTGGCCGAGCCCGAGCACTGGCCCCTGAAGGTCGTCGTCGCAATCACCCAGCTCGGACCCAAGAGCGTCGGATCGACGAAAGGCATGGAGCTCACGCGCGAGACGTCCCCGTTCTTCTCGAGCTGGGTCGCGTCGCATCCGGCCGATCTGACCCGAGCTCGGGAGGCGATCGCCACTCGAGACTTCGAGCGGCTGGCGGAGGTCACGGAGGCGAGCTGCCTGAAGATGCACGCGCTGATGATGAGTGCGCGGCCCGGACTCCTGTACTGGCGCGGCGCGACGCTCGAGATCATCCATGCCATCCGAGAGCTTCGACGAGAAGGGGTACCCGTGTGCTTCACGATCGACGCGGGGCCACAGGTCAAGGCGGTGTGTGAAGCGCACGTCGATGCGCGCGTGATGTCGGCTCTGAGAAGTATCAACGGCGTGCAAGACGTTCTCACAAGCGGCTTGGGCCCGGGCGCGCGGTTGACGCTCACATGAGCGCCACCGTGATCGATCGGGCTCCGGGCAAGCTCGTACTTCTCGGCGAGTACGCCGTGCTGCGAGGCGCGCCGGCGCTCGTGCTAGCGGTCGGCCGAGAAGTGCAAGTCAAGCTCCGGCCTGATGCCGAGGGCGCCGAGGGCGACCGGGCCGTTCGGCTCGTCTTCACCTGTCCCGAGATCAGAGTCCAGGATGCCGAGGTCGCGATCGGAACGGACTCTTGGGAGCTCTCGAAGGCCCGATGGCCTTCGCCTCTGATCCAATCGATCGTCGCCGCCGCCGTGCAATGGTGTGGTTCGCGGGGTCGATCCTTGCGGTCGGCCCACATCACGATCGACTCCTCCTCGTTCTACCGAGACGGCCAGAAGCTCGGGCTCGGCTCGAGTGCAGCCGTGACGGTGGCTCTGCTTCGCTCCCTGCTCCGCTCCCTCGGTTCGGAGCCACCGGCGTCCGAGCTGTTTGCATTGGCAAAGGGCGCGCACTCGCGAGCCCAGGGTGGAGCCGGCAGCGGTGTCGACATCGCCGCCAGCACGTACGGAGGGGTGCTCGAGTACCGCATCGACCAGTCACCGAGGCCGACCCACCTGCCACCGAGAGTCGAGTGCCTGGCGGTCTGGACGGGGCACTCCTCGTCGACGCCCGATCTCGTTCGGCAAGTTCTGCAGGCCGTCGAGGCACGACCGGGGGCTCGGGCGGTCTTCGGCGAGCTCTCCGAGGCCGCCGAGCAAGGCGCGCTGGACGCACGACGAGGCGATGCCGACGCGTTTCTCGACACGGTCGGGCGCTTCGCCGACGCTTATCGCCGTCTGGGCGAGGAGTGCGGCGTCCCACTCTTCGACACGGCTCATGACGCGATCGCGAGTGCGGGCACGAAAGCGGGCGCGGTCTACAAGCCGTCCGGAGCGGGAGCGGGGGACTTGGGTGTTGCGTTCGGTCGAGACGAATCGATTGAGACTTTGAGGCGATCGCTACCTCGAGGAGCGGTCGCTCTCGATCTGGGGAGCCAGCTTTGAATGAGCCACAAGCATCGAGCCGTCGCTCCCTGAAGGGCTTCGAGCGCTACTTGACCCTGTGGGTGCTCCTCAGCATGGGCGCGGGAGTCGTCCTCGGTCGAGTCGCCCCGAGCGTTGCCGAGTCGCTCGACCGTCTCACGCTCGACGTGAAGGGAGCCCCCGTCGTCTCGATCCCGATCGCGATCTGCCTCTTCTTCATGATGTATCCCATCATGGTGAAGATCGACTTTGCCGAAGTCGTGGCCGCGGGCCGGAACGCTCGCCCCGTCTTGCTGACCCTCTTCGTGAACTGGTGTGTGAAGCCGTTCACGATGTTGGCCATCGCGACCTTCTTCCTGGGCACCGTCTTTCGACACTTCATCGGTGCCGAGGCGACCGACCTCGTCCAGCTCCCGTTCGGCTTGGATCTTCCTGCGGGTGCGACCCTCGGCGAAGGCCAGGTGGTCGTGCACGAAGGGGTCAAGCTGCTGAGGATTCCATTGTGGAGGAGCTACCTGGCCGGGTGCATCCTGCTCGGTGTCGCACCCTGCACGGCGATGGTGCTGGTCTGGGGATACCTGGCACGCGGTCGAGATGCCCTCACGCTGGTCATGGTCGCGATCAACTCCCTGGCGATGCTCGTCCTGTACGGGGTCCTGGGAGGATTCCTACTCGGCGTGGGTCGACTGCCGGTCCCCTGGCAGGCGCTGATGCTGTCGATCGGTATCTACGTCGCCTTGCCACTGGTGGCCGGCATCGTGTCCCGCAAGTGGATTCTGGCTGCCAAGGGCGAGCAGTGGTTTCGCGAGAAGTTCCTGCACCTCCTCACGCCGATCACGATCGCCGCACTGCTCGTGACGCTGGTGCTGCTGTTCTCTTTCAAAGGCGACGTGATCCTCGAGAATCCACTGACGATTCTCTGGATCGCTGTCCCGCTCATGCTGCAAACGGTGCTCATCTTCGGAATCGCCTACGCCTTGGCACGCGGGCTGGGGTTGGAGTATGCCGATGCCGCTCCCGCGGCTCTCATCGGGGCGAGCAACCACTTCGAGGTCGCGATCGCCACGGCCACGATGCTGTTCGGGCTCTCGTCGGGCGCGGCACTGGCGACCGTGGTCGGTGTGCTCATCGAGGTGCCCCTGATGCTCGCGCTGGTGCGGTTCTGCCGGCGAACGGCCGGGTGGTTCCCGACACCGGCGAGCGCGTCGGATGTGATGGAAGACAGCTGCACACCTCCGCGCTGACGGATCGACCGAGCTCGAGAGCCGAGCTCAGTCGACCAAGGGTGTCACGCGCAGCACGACGCCATCCATCGACAGGACGCAGGTCCGCGGGGCTCCCTCGGGATGCGGCTGGTCGTAGTTCCAGCGCAGCGATCCATTCTGGTAGACGAGGGTGTCCTTCGGGTAGCCGACCAGCGAGAGCACGTCTCGCAGGCTCATGCCGGGTCGAATGTGCTCGAAGTCACGCCACTCGGGTCGGCTCGGAAACGTGTCGTCGAGCGTGCGCGCTCCCAGCCCCGAATGCGGCTCGAGCCGAAGCACCTCGAGAAGCCGCTCGAGCTGCTCGGCCACGTAAGAAAGCTCCTTCGTGGCAGTGGATTCCGAAGGCGCCTGCCCGGGGCTCGCGGACCGGGGAGACTCCGCTCGCAACTCGTTGACGGCTAGACGCAGCGCCGCGACCTCGTCGTAGAGCGCCACCAAGGCTTCTTCGATTCCGTCCCTTCGAAACGCTCCGCTCTCGAGCTCGTTCCGCGGTGGCTGTGTCGCGGGCCAAGTGTCCTCGAGATCCTCACGCGCTTCGGCCGCACTCTCCTGAGCGGCGAGCCGCGCTTCATCTGCTTGTTCCTGCATCGTGGTGGCGATCCACACGCCGCCCGCGGCCAGGAGGAGTATCACGATGGCAAGAATGCGGCTCATGGAAGCTGGTCTCCGGTCAGGTTCTGTCGATGGGGCCCCGTTGAGCCCTCTGTCTCAACCAATGATCGGCCAGAGTGATGGCGACCATCGCCTCGCCCATCGGAACGAAGCGGGGCAGCAGGCAAGGGTCGTGGCGGCCCTTGGTAGCGATCGTCGTCTGCTTCCCCGAACGATCGACCGTCTCTTGTGGCTGCGGCAAGGAGCTCGTCGGCTTGATCGCGCAGCGGAGGACGATCGGCATGCCCGAGGAGATCCCTCCCAGCATGCCGCCATGGCGGTTGCCACGCGTCGCGATCTGATCGCCGTCCTTCACGAAGGGGTCGTTGTTCTCGCTGCCGCGCGCGGTCGCGACGGCGAAGCCGACACCGTACTCGACGCCCAGCACGGCCGGCAGGCTGAACAAGGCCTTGCCCAAGTCGGCCTTCAGCTTGTCGAACACCGGCTCGCCCCAGCCGGCCGGAACGCCTGTCGCCACCAGCTCGGCGATCCCACCGATCGAGTCCTTCTCGCCACGCAGCTTCTCGATGAGCGCGATCATCTTCTCGGCCTTGGCACGATCCGGGCAGCGGACGATGTTCGACTCGACTTGCTCGAGCGTCACCGCGGCCGGATCCTCGATGTCGGCGACGAGATCACCGACCTGCTTCACGTAGCCGAGGACGCGGACACCGAGCTCGGCGAGGAGCTTCTTGGCAACGGCACCGGCCGCGACGCGGACGTTGGTCTCGCGGGCACTCGAGCGACCGCCGCCTCGGTAGTCTCGGAAGCCATACTTCGCATCGAAGGTGTAGTCGGCGTGGCCAGGGCGGTACCTGTCGCGTATGTCGCTGTAGTCGCGCGAGCGCTGGTCCTCGTTGCGAATCAAGATGGCGATCGAGGTGCCGGTGGTTCGCCCCTCAAAGACGCCCGAGAGAATCTCGGGAGCGTCCTTCTCGTCGCGCGCCGTGACGATCTTCGACTGCCCCGGTCGACGCCGAGCCAGATCGGGCAGGAGATCATCGACCGCGAGTGGAAGCCCTGGAGGGACGCCATCGATGATGACGACGTTACCCGGCCCATGACTCTCCCCCGCCGTCGTGATCCGGAAGAGCTGCCCGAAGCTGTTGCCTGCCATGGCGAGAGGTTAACGCCGCCGGGCAGAGGAAACCAGAGAGAGGACTCCGTTCGCGGCTCTGCATCACGTGCTGTGTGCGTGATCGACAGTCGTTCCCGACAAGTGGGGCAGACCGATATCTACCGCCCCACTCTCTCTCCCACGTCATTCCATGCGAATCGCCCCGCCGACGGGCCACGAGCATCGAACGGCGCGACGTGTCGGACTCCGTTCGCGTCTCTGAATCACGTGGGCACCGAATCTCCAGCACCACTCTCTCTTTCACGGCATTCCATACGAATCGCCCCGCCGACGGGCCACGAGGAGTGAGTGCGCAACCTGTCGGACTCCGTTCGCGTCTCTGACATCACGAGGAGTGGGCCTCCGGGGGGGCGGACCACCGAGGAGCGGGCCCCCCGGCCGCCTCGAGCTCGGTGACTCGTGCGACGGGGCACATCACGGGGTTGCTCGCCTCGCGGTCGAGACCTAGACTCCTGGCTTGCTTTGCCCCCCTCTCCCGAACGACACGAGCGCTCCATGATTCCCTTCGAGCAGTCCCAAGAACTCCTGGCCGGCATACCGATCACCCTTCGCACCGAACGCGTCTCGTTGATCGATGCCGCGGGGCGCGTCTGTGCCGCCGACGTCGCCCTCGACCGCGATCAGCCGGGCTTCGATCGCGCGACGATGGATGGCTATGCGCTCTGCCTCGAAGGGGATCGCGACCGCTTCGACGTCGTCGGCACCGTGCTCGCCGGACAAACGTTTGAAGGCTCGCTCCAGCCCGGCCAAGCGGTGCGCATCATGACGGGAGCGCCTTGCCCAGCAAACGTCTCCGTCGTGCCAATCGAGCTCACGGATCGCGGAGAATCGCAGGTCCACATCATGGAGGCGAAGGCTCTCCAGCCGGGCCGCAACATCGCCTGGCGCGGCGAGGACGGCCATCGAGGAGACATCGTGATCGCCGCCGGCACGCGCCTGGGCCCCGCGAATCTCTCGGCGGCCGCCATGGCGGGCGCGACCGAGCTCGAGATCGCCGTCGACCCGCGCGTCGCGATCGTCACGACGGGCGACGAGGTGGGACGCACCGATGCGGCCGGCATCGCCGACAGCAACGGACCGCTGCTGGAGTCCTTTCTCCGAGCGCTGCACTGCGCGGTTCGCCGCGAGCATGCCCGTGACGACGAGGGCGCCCTCGAAGAGACACTCGCCCGCGCCGCCGACGGGAGTGACGTGGTCGTCACCACCGGCGGCGTCAGCGCCGGAAGCCGCGATCTCGTCCCCGACACCATCGCACGGTTGGGCTTCGAGACCGTCTTCCACAAGGTGGCCGTCCAACCGGGGAAGCCGATCTTGGTGGCGCGCCGCCCGAACGGGACACTGTTCTTGGGCCTACCTGGCAACCCCGTCAGCGTGCTGGCGACGGCTCACCTCTTCCTTTTGCCGGTCCTTCGCCGTCTCACCGGGCAAGGGCCCAACCCGTGGCGACGGTTGCCGATCGCGTGCGAGTGGCAACATCCCGGCCAACGGCACCTTTTCCTCCCGGCCGCCTTGGAGGACGAAGGGGTGCTCCCGGTGCGATGGAACGGGAGTGGCGACCTCCTGGCCGCCGCGACCGGAGATGGGCTGGTCGACCTGCCGGCAGAGACGAACTGGAAGCGCGGCGAATTGATATCGTTCCTGCCCTATGTGGGTCATACACTGGGCGACCGAGCGCAGCTGCCTCCGCGAGCGGAGCTGCCTCCGCGAGCGGAGCGGGCGAGCTGACGGAGCGACGACCGAAAGAGGCATGAGGACACGGGGATGGGGACCGAAGCAAAGATCGGCATATTGACCGTTTCTGACCGCGCGAGCCGCGGTGAGTACGAGGATCTGGGCGGCCCGGCGATCGAGGCCACTTTCCGCGAGTACCTGACGAGCCCTTGGCTGCCGGAGTACCGCGTGATCCCGGACGTTCGACGAGACATCGAGCACGTCTTGCGCGAGCTGGCCGACGACGTCGGCTGCGACCTGATCGTGACGACCGGCGGGACGGGACCCGCGGTCCGCGACGTGACGCCGGAGGCGACCGAAGAGGTCTGCGAGAAGATGATGCCGGGCTTCGGCGAGCTGATGCGGACGGTATCGTTGCAGTACGTACCAACGGCGATCCTGTCGCGACAGACGGCCGGCATTCGTGGCAAGGCGTTGATCGTCAACCTGCCGGGCAAGCCGAGCGCCATTCGTCAGTGCCTCGACGCGGTGTTTCCCGCGATCCCTTATTGCCTCGACCTGATCGGTGCCGCCTTCCTCGAGGCCGACCCTAACGTCATCGAGGTCTTCCGCCCCAAGAAGAAGTGAGCCGCTCAGCGGCAGTCCTGCAATCGAAAGAGCCCCTACCCGATGAGCGACGGCAAGTTCTACGTCACGACCCCGATCTACTACGTCAACTTCAAGCCGCACATCGGCACGAGCTACACGACGATCCTGACGGACGTCGCGGCTCGATTCCAACGGTTCCGCGGTGAGCGAGCCCTCCTCGTCACCGGCAGCGACGAGCACAGCCAGAACATCGCCGACCTGGCCGAGCAAGCGGGCAAGTCCCCTCTGGAGTACTGCGACGAGATCATCCCCAAGTTCACCGACTGCTGGAAGCTGGTGAACATCCAGGACTATCGCTTCCAGCGCACGAGTGACCCCAAGCACCATCGCATGGTCCAGAAGTTCTGGCAGCGCATCCACGATCGCGGCGACGTTTACCGCGGGGAGTACTCGGGCTGGTACCACACCAGCGACAATCGGTACCTCGACCCCGACGAGGTCCCGGAGAATCCCGAGAGCCACCCGCGTCTCAAGCATCTCACCGAAGAGGCGTACTACTTCAAGCTCAGTGCGCATCAAGATTGGCTGCTCGAGCTGCACGAGTCGAACCCCGAGCTCGTCATTCCCGACGTCCGGCGCAACGAGATGCTGGCTCGCATTCGCGGTGGGCTCCAGGACAGCTGCATCAGCCGCACCTCCACCGACTGGGGCATTCCTCTGCCGTGGGACGAGAAGCACGTCTTCTACGTCTGGGTCGAGGCGCTGCTCACCTATCTGACCGGGAGCGGCTTCGACATCGATGCCTTCCTGGCCACGATCGACGGGGATCGCTCGTGCGAGGTGCGCGAGCCGCTCTGGACCACTGAGCGGTCGGACCTGAAGAGCCAGCCCGACGACAACTTCTGGCCCGCCGACCTGCACGTCATGGCCAAGGACATCCCTTGGTTCCACGCCATCATCTGGCCCGCCATGCTCCACAGCTTCGGCGCACCGCCGCCCAAGAAGCTGCTCGTGCACGGCTACTGGCAGTTCGACGGCGAGAAGATGAGCAAGAGCCTCGGCAATGTCGTCGATCCCTACGACGCTTCCGAGCTCGTCGGCGTCGATGGCCTGCGTTACTTCCTGTTACGCGAAGCGGCGGCCGGACGCGATGGCAACTTCAACTACGAGGCGCTCGTCCAACGCTACAAGAGCGACCTCGCCAACGATCTGGGCAACCTCGTCCACCGCACCGTCTCGATGCTCCATCAGAGCTTCGAAGCAAAGGTGCCTCCCAACGAGCAGCCGGGCGTCGTCTCCGAGCTGGAGAACCTCCGCCTCGAGACGATCGAGAAGGTGCTCGAGGACTTCCAGCAGCTCCGCTACAGCGAGGGCCTGCAAGCTCTCTGGGCCTTGATCCGGCTCGGCAACCAGACGATCGAGCAGTTCCGGCCCTGGGAGCTGAAGAAGAAGCCCGAGCGGCGCGCCGAGATCGGATCGGTCTTCTACGGACTCCTTCAAGCCATTCGGACTATCTGCCTCCTGACCTATCCGGTGATCCCGGGTTCGTGCAACCGGTTCTGGAGCATCCTCGGTCTCGACGGAACGCTCGAGGAGCAGCGCGAGGACGCCTTGCGAGCGGAGATCCCGGCCGGCCATGCGTTGCAAAAGAGCGAGGTCGTCTTCGAGCGCATCGACGACAAGCTCAAGGCAGCCCAGAAAGAGGAGCCGAAGAGCGCGAAGAAGAAGCCGGCCGCCGAGCCGTCGGCCCAGAGCGAAGAGGCGGGCGCGGGTCTCATTCAGATCGGGGACTTCGGCAAGGTCGAGCTGCGCATCGCCGAGGTGCTCTCTGCCGAGAAGATCGAGAAGGCTGATCGATTGCTCAAGCTGCGCATCCACGACGGCGAGCGCGAGCGTCAGATCGTGGCCGGCATCGCCGAGCACTACGCACCCGACGACTTGCTCGGCAAGAAGGTGGTGCTCGTGGCCAACCTCAAGCCGGCCAAGCTGCGTGGCTTGATCTCGGAAGGCATGCTCCTCGCCGGCACCGACAGCGAAGGCAAGCTGAGCCTCGTCACTCCCGAGCGCGACATCCGGCCCGGCGCCCGAGTCAAGTGATGGGAAACCGTCCAACCATTTCCATCTACACCGACGGTGGTGCCGATCCCAACCCCGGTGACGGTGGTTGGGGCGCCGTGCTCCTGCCGCCCGAAGAGCCGGCGAAGGAGATATGCGGCGGCGAGCCGAAGACGACCAACAACCGCATGGAGATGATGGCCGCGATCGAAGCGCTGTCGGCCCTGAAGAAGCCGCACGTCATCGACCTTCACACCGACTCTCAGTACCTCAAGAATGGGATTACGAAGTGGATCTCCGGCTGGAAGCGCCGCGGTTGGAAGAAGTCCAACGGCGAGCCCGTGCTCAATGAAGACCTGTGGCGACGTCTCGACTCCGTCACCTCGAAGCACGAGATTCGCTGGCACTGGGTCAAGGGGCATTCGGGCGATCGCTGGAACGAGCGTGCCGATCAGCTGGCGACCGAGGGCCGTCAGAGGGCACGGTCCAGACGGGGGGGGAAGCGCGCAGCCTCCGACACGGCGGAGCCGAGTGTCGAGCCTCCTCGCACGCCAAAGCAAGAGGTGCCCGAGGGCGCGGCCCAAGTGTACTTCAAGGTCTGCGCGCAGCGCGGCCGTGAAGGCTGGGCCGTCGGCATTCGTGGCCTGCCGAAGTCGCGCGTCCTCGCCCAGGCCGAGCCCCGGGCGAGCTCGAATCTCCTGGGCTTGCTGGCGATCATCCACGCCCTCGAGGTCGTCCCGAAGAAGCAGCCGGTCGTGATCTACGCTCGCAGCGACTACCTGCGCCTCGGTGCCACACAGTGGCTCGTCGGCTGGAAGAAGCGGGGCTGGAAGACCAAGGACGGCAAGGTCGTCTCCAATCGGGATGCTTGGGTCCGCCTGGACGCCCTCTTGCAGAGCCACACCGTCACCTGGGACTCGATCCCCGACAGCGAGATTCCGAACGCCGAGCTTTTGGAATCCCTGGCTCTCCAAGCGGGCGAGCAACGATTGCGAGGCTGACGCCACCGAGACGGCTCTCGAGTTGCTGAAGGCTTTTTCGTCCCGGCACGAATCGTCCGCCCGGTGCCGCCCGGCGTCGCGGCAGCGTGAATCGACGGCGTAAACTTGTTTCGCCTCCGTGAAACCCCTTGAATCGAAGGCCTGACCGCGTGCCCAAACGACCCCTTCCTCACATCCTGTCGTTGTTGGTCCTCCTCAGCCTCTTGGGTCTGCTGCTCACGGCGCCCTCGGATGCCGGGGCTCAAGAGGAGCCCGATGCCGAGGACCCGGCACTCAAGCCGGGCTTTGCCTTGGCGCTCGTCTGCTCGTCGTGCCATGCGACGTCACCCCAGGCAACGGCCATGCGGGATTCCGCGGGTCGCCCCATTGCGCCCTACGAGCTCTGGCAAGGCACGATGAAGGCGAACTCTGCGCGCGATCCCTTCTGGAAAGCGATGGTGGCCGCCGAGGTGGCCTCCACCCCGTCCCGCAAGGCCGAGATCGAAGCGAAGTGCCTTCGATGTCACACTCCGATGGCTTCGGTCATCGCCGAGAATCGCGGCATCTCGATGTCCCGAGAGCTCCTCGCCGAGCCTGAATCCAACTTCGGATTGGCGGGCCGCGACGGTGTCTCGTGCACGAGCTGCCACCAGATCCTCCCGGACAACCTGGGCACCGAGGCGAGCTTCGACGGTGGATTCGAGATCGGACCGTCCCGAAGGATCTTCGGTCCCCACGCCGATCCATTCACGATGCCGATGCAGCGCCTGTCGAGCTTCACGCCCACCCAGAGCGAGCACGTGCTGGACTCGGCACTTTGCGGAAGCTGCCACACTCTGATGACTCATCCCTTCTCACCGGACGGCGAGGCTTCACCGGCCGAGTTCATCGAGCAGGCACCCTACCTCGAATGGCGCAACTCGGTCTTCAGCGATGAGGCCGAGAACCCGGGTCCGGAGGCACGAAGCTGTCAGGATTGCCACCTCCCGACCGTCGACGAGGACGGCAATCCGATCCGCACTCGACTGGCGCACAACCCCGCCGGGTTCGACTTTGGTGCCATCGAGCCGCGCAGCCGCTACGGACGCCATCTCTTCGTCGGCGGCAATACGTTCGTGCCCGAGCTGCTCAAGAAGCACGCGGAGGAGCTGGGCGTCGAGGCGCCGGCCGCGGCATTCGATGCGACGATCACGGCCGCGCGGGGCCAGCTGCGAAACGACACGGCCTCGTTGGCTTTCGGAGAATCGCGGCGACAGGACGACCACGTGATCGTGCCACTCACGATCGAGAACCGGGCTGGACACAAGCTGCCCTCGGCGTACCCGAGCCGGCGCGTGTTCCTGCAAGTGCGCGTGACGGATGCCGAGGGTGAGGTGCTCTTGGCCGCGGGCGAGCGCGATCCGCGAGGGCGCCTGCTGGGAGGAGATGGGAATCCACTCGCGGCCGAGCTCGCCGGCGGACCGATCCATCCCCACCGGCAGCGGGTCGACTCGAGCGAGTCAGTCGCGATTTGGGAAGCGGTGATGTCCGACGAGGCCGGCCGGCCGACCTTCCGGCTCTTGAGGGCCCATCACTACCTGAAAGATGACCGACTTCTTCCCCGGGGCTGGCGCTCGGATCATGCCGAAGCGGCTCGCACCGCTCCGGCCGGGCTCAACGGTGATACCGACTTCACCGGGGGTGGCGACCGAGTCGAGATCGTCTTCGCCGAAGGCTCCGGCCCCTACCGCGTCGAAGCCAAGCTGTGGTATCAGACGATCAGTCCCCGCTTCGCCGCCGAGCTGTTCGAGATCGAGGCTCCCGAGATCCGTGCCTTCGAGCGCATGGTGGATGGGCTCGAGAGCTGGCCGACCGAGCGGGTGGCCGAGGCGAGCACGACCATCGACTGATCGCATTCGTGAGCTGCGAGCGGGAGCGCCGGCCGTGAAGTGAAAGTGAAGCCGAGTAAGCGTTAGTATGACGGACAACGACTCGGCTTCCGACCCCTCTCTTCGAGGTGCCTCATGCTCCACCGCGGCCTCGGATGGCTGACGGCGCTCGCGCTGATCGTCCCCTCTTGCAACGACCCCCGTCCTGAGCCCGACTTTGCCGCGCAATCACCCGCGGTCGAGGTCACGAATCTCGAGCTCGGCATTCGAACGTCGATCTGGCGATCCCAGGGAGGACGTCGCTATGACGTCCATGTCTACTCGTTCGAGCCGGTGACTCGGGCCAACGCTGTGGGCCGCCGCATTCCCGCCACGGGGACTGTACGTGCATACCTCGATCGCAACGCCGATGGGCGCTACACGCCCGGTGTCGACGATCTCGACGAGCGCATCGAGCTGACGCCGGCGGCAGCAGATGCGAAGGAACCCGAACGCGTGCTCGCCGGAGAGTTGCTCCCACCGCCAGTCTGGCGAGAGTCGGAGCCGCTCTCGTTCGAGATCGACCTCCAAGACGAGCAGGGCAAGGTCGTCCTTTCGTTCAGCTTCCGCATTCCTCGCCTGGCCCGCTGACCGGGCGCTCACGGACGCAGCGCCCCACAGCCGTCCACGCCGACTTCAAGATCTGAACGTTGGACGCGAAGCCCGGGTTACAGGTACGTTCATTTGTTCAAACCGCTCCTACCGTCTCGCGCTCGGGGCGGCATCAGAGGTGACCGCTCTCTCAGCTAGGTTGTCCAAAGGCAGCCCGACCCGTCGTTGCGCGACGACAGAGACGGAGCGACGTGACGAGCTCCGTTCGCGTCTCTGGTGGTTGCTGCGGCGACCGCCGAGGGTCTGGACACCTCGTTTGGCAACGAACGGCAGGCTCAAGCCGGGCCTCCGAGGAGCTCGGCGTAGACGCCGTGGCTCAAGCGGGCCAATCGCAGAGGCTCTCGACGTAGGCGGCGGAGCCATCGCGCAGCCAACCATCGAGCTGGGCAGGATCCTTGAGCTGCTGGCCGCGCACTCGGGGCACGACCGCAAACGTACAGTCGACGTCGGTCAAGCCTGTCATGTCGCCCCACAGCCGCTCCCACTGCGTGATCGGGAATACGTCCTCCTGGCCATGGCCCCAGCGCTTCTTGACCTCCTTGATCGTCAGGTAGGTCGGCAGCTTGGCGGCCAGATCACGCACCGCCTGGGTGACCAAGACCTGGTCGTGGAGGTTGTCGCGTGTCAACCCGAACACGCGGAGCATGCGATCGATGTCGATCCAGCACGTCGCCGAGTTGTAGTAGGTCAGCGCGAACTCGTCCTCCTCGCGCGGGAGGGCGAGGCCTTCAATGAGGCGCGGACGTCCGTTGACGCGTGCTAGTCCGCCGCCTCGATCGTCGATCCAGCGTGTGATCACCTCGAACGAGAGACAGCTTCCCCTCTCCAGATGCAGTCCGAGGACCGTCGGATCGAGATCGGCGCCCAGGGTGTCGATGTTGTGCAGCATCAGAGTGCGGAGCTGCGGCCAATCCTCGAGCAAGCTCTTGAGCACGCCGTTGCGAAGCAGGTTGGGGATCTCGAACCAATGGCCGACCGGGTGCAGGCACTGCCGCGGCACGTTGTTCGTGTAGTCGCTCGCCTCGCCGCTCGCCTTCGCCCAGCTGATCAACGCCTCGTTCAAGCTCTCGCGCACTTTCTGCGCCTGCTCGTCGAGGACCTGTTGCGGCATCTCCTCCCAGGCGAAGCGCAGATCGCGTTCGGTCGGCACCATGCGCATGCCCACGGCGCGACCCGGTGACACCAGCACTTCGCCGGGATAGCCGTAGTTGGCATGATCCTGAAGCGCGGCCCGAATGGCACCTTCGGTGAGGTAGCTGCTCGTGACGACATGGGGCGGAAACGCGTGAGCGGCCTTGCCCGCCCGTCGGCTCTTGGCCAGATGCACCTCGAGGAAAGTGCGATGGTCGCCCCCGAGCCGCGCGAACGGATGCACGGCCTTGACGACTCCGGCACCCTGCGTCCAGCGAGAGCCCGCGCCGGCGGCGAGGGTGACGACGGCGACCTCGCCGGCCTCGAGGGCCTTCCGGCCGCGCCTCTTCCAGGCCGGGTCGGTGTTCTGCCGAACGTCGATCACGTCCTTCGAGGAGACGTCTCGAATCTCGGTGCTGGCCGGCAGCCGGTTCTGCGCCAGCCCGATGCGACCGCTCCTCAGATCGTCCTGGATCTGGCGATGCAGTACCCGATCGAAGCCATGGTCGCGCAGCAGCGACTCGAGATCTTCGCCGGCGACGGTGCCCTCTTCGCCCCGCGGAAACAGCCCCTCGAAGACCTGGGCGACCAGGTCGGACATCTCGGGGCGCTCCCGGCAGGCCGCCGCAAACACGTCGAGCTCCGCGCGTCGATCCGCAGGGAGCCGACGCGGATCGAGCCGCAGGACGTGAGGCATCCTCAGCCGATAGTAAGCCGGTGGGAGGAGCGCCCCGCCCTCGAGGAGCTCGGCGCGCGTGCCGTGCTCGTTGATCTCGAAGTCGTAGACGACCGGATCCATGGCGAAGGCCAACGCCTGGTCTTCGCGACGCTTGGTCGCGAGCATGATCGTGTGCAGGCGCTCCCGAGCGTGCTCGCGCACGGAAGGGTCGAAGATGAAGCCCATTCCGCCTCCCGACATGCCTCCCAGCATCCAGAAGCCCCAGAATCGGCCGCCGAACTCGGTCCGCATGCGCTCGATCAACGAGTCGGTGAAGCGATTGGTGGCAGCGGGAATGATGGTTTGAAGCGGTCCCTCGAAGTTCCGGGTGGTCGCGTCACCGACGGCGCGGATGTCGCCTTTCTCGAGCGCGGCCAGGATCTGGTCGAAGATCCCTCGCAGATCACCTCGAGCCTGCCACTCGGCCGCGGAACGCAGCAGATACTTCTCGGTGACCATCTCGAGGATCGGACCGACGTTCTGAGCCATGCCACCATGCACCAGCACCAGGCTCTCTTGGAGTCGCCGTCGCGTCTCGGGCGACACGCACTCCGGTCCCAGAATCGTGTGCTGCGGAAGCAAGCGCCCGCGGCTGATACCGTGCTCCGGGTCGGCATCCGAAGCGGCCACTCCCTGGATGAGCTTGATCCCCGGCCACACGCCACCCGAGTCCTGCCATCCGCCACCCGAGCCTCCCAACCACTCGCCGAGGATCGCTCGTGCCGCGACCGTGCGCCGCTCGCCTTCGCTCAAGACGCCCGTCAGCGAGCTCGTCTGTCCGGTCGCGCGCATGCAGGCCGCGATCAACGACGCGAGGAGGTTGGTCGACACGGCCAGGCGAGAGCCCTTGGGGATGCCTCGGACGGAGCTGACGAGCTCGAGCCCTAGCCCCGGACCGACGACCCGCGCCAGCAGATCGACCAGGCTCTGCCCGGATCCTTCGAGTCCCGGCGGCACGAGGCCGGCCGAGATGACGGCCGCCTTGAGCAGCCCGAGGTAGTCCTTGGCAAAGTCGAAGATCTCACTGAGCTCGGTCACGTCGGCGGTGGCCTCGAGGTCGACACTGACCAAGCGCAGGAGCGGCTCGTCGATGACGCGCAAGGCGGCCTCGATCGGCGGCGCCGGCTTGGCATCCCGTCCGTGCACCCCGAGATCGATCGACACGTTCAGGACACGCGCCCCTTCGGGAAAGTCCATGCCGAGGAAGAAGATGTCGCTCCAGCCGCTGTGCGACAGGTCCATGCGAACAGGAGTTCGCTCGACGAGCACCGGATAAACACCCGCGCTGGTCTTCGTCTTCAGGATGTCGGGCACTCGCAGAGACTGATCGACGGGATGTCCTAGCCGAAACATCCATCGATTGCCTTGCACCGATCGAACGCTGCGGCGCACCTGATCGGCGAGCGTTTGAAATGCCAGCTGATGGTAGGCGGTCGCCAAAGCGCTCCCGACGGTCTCGCTCGGTCCATGCTGACGCTGCTCGGTGAGAAACCGATCGATCGCCTCGTCGAATCGCCTTTGGAGGAGCTGCTCATAGCCTTCGAACGAGAGTCGCCCTTGAGGCGCGATACCGCTCCGACCGGGCAAGTGGAATCGATGGATCGCGTAGAGGAAGAAGAGCGCGCGCACGCGCTCGTAGAGATTGGTCGCATCACGTCGAAAGGCGTCCAGGCGCTCGCACTCGGCCAAGAGTGCCTGGGTGCTCTTGCCGCGGCACCACTCCTCGAGGCTTCGATCCCGCTCCTCGGCTCTGTCCGCCTGGATGATGTCGATCAAGCTCATGGATCTACCCGGCGCCCCCGCTCAACGACAACGCTGCGCGAGCATCTCGACCAGCTCCGCCAGCACCTCGTCCCGGTGACCACTCTCGAGTGCCAGTGCCAGCTGGGCAAAGAGCAATCCGTAGCGCGCACCGACGTCGAAGCGCGAGCCCGCGATCTCGAGTGCCAAGTAGCGCTCACGCTGGGCGAGAGCGTCGAGCGCCGGTGTGAGCGGGACCGGCCCTTCGCTCTCTTCGAGGCGTTGCTCGAGCAAATCGAAGATTCCAGTGGGCAGCACGTGGAGGCCGAACAGGCACAGGTACGTCCCGGCTCGGAGCCCCGGCACGAGAAGCTCCTGCTCGGCGACCGTCGGTGTCGGCTTCTCGGCGATGCGCTCGATGAGGTACCGATCCGACGCCGGTGGGACGAGACGGCCGCCGACGGTGCCATAGCGATGGAGGTCGCGCTCGGGCGTCGGCTGGACGGCCGAGACGGCGCACCCTTCCGCCTCGGCGATGGCGACGATCTGAGCTCCGCAGGATCTCGTCTCGGCGCTGAGAGGAAGGTGATCCCCGACCAAGTGGAGGAACGGCGCGTCTCCGACGAACTCGCGTGCACACCACAGGGCGTGCCCATATCCCCGTGGTTGATCCTGAACCACGAACCGGACGGCGCTGGGTGCCGCTTCGGTGACCGCGGCGAATCGATCCGCATCGCCGGCGGCGACGACGACGGCCACCTCCTCGACACCCGCTCCGAGTGCTTCGCCCACGAGCATGCCGAGCACCGACCGCTCGCGACCGTCACGATCGATCAGGGTTTGAAGCGGCAGTGATCTTTGGTGAACACCGGCCGCCGTGATGACGGCTTTCGAGACCTTCACGGCTCCTCCTCGGATGCTGACGACCCGTGTGGCCGCCGGCGACGATCATTCCTCGAGACTCTCCAGTAGGCCGGGCAAGGCGGTGAGGATCACCTCGGCCGAGCGGCGATGCGCCTTGGCAGCCCGTCCGTAGGGATCCGGTACCTCACCTCCCCCCGGATCGGCGAAGTGGCCCAGCAGTCGAATACGCCCCGCGGCACTCGGAACCAGCTCCAGCGCCGCGCGACAGTGAGCCAGCTCCATCCCGAGGATCCAGTCGGACGCCTCGATCAGCTCGGCCGTCAGCCGTCGGGCTCGATGCGGCGTCAGGTCGACTCCCAGCTCCTTGCCGACCTCGATCGTCTCCGGCGGCGAGAGATTGCCTTCGAGACCGATCGTACCGGCCGAGCTGATCTGGTACTCGTCGCCGTGCCCTTGCCGCTCGACGAGATCACGGAACAGAAACTCGGCCAGAACGCTTCGACACAGGTTGCCAGTACAGACGAACAGGACCCGGGTCATTCTTCGGCCTCGTCATAGTTGGGTCGTCCGGCCCAGTTGAGCTTGGCCGTCAGGACCTCGAAGAAGTTGCGGCGCTCGAGCTGAACGAGCTGGAATCGAGCGTCGGATCTCTGGACGACGACGCGATCATCGACCTCGAGAGACTCGAAGATTTGGCCGTCGAGGGAGAGCGTGGCCTGAGAGAACGGTCGCTCGAAGCGGCATTGCAGCTGGCTCTCGGCTGGGACGACGATGGGGCGATGCGAGAGGGCATGAGGACAGATGGGAACGACGGCCATCGCCTCGAGGTCCGGCAGGAGAATCGGTCCCCCCGCTCCGAGGCAGTAGGCGGTCGAGCCGACCGGAGTCGCGATGATGAGCCCGTCGCCGGAGAAGGTGGCGTGGTCGAAGTCACCGATCTGGAGCGAGACATGGACAATCGGGGAGGTCGTGTAGCGCTCGATCACGAGGTCGTTGAGGGCCAGCGACTTCAGCAAGCATGTGTCGCCTCGCTCGAGGCGTACCTCGATCATCATACGCTCCCGAACGGTCGTCTGACCTTCGAGCACGGCATCGATCGCGCGTCGCCAGCCATCGCGAGGCAGCTCGGCCAAGAATCCCAAGCGACCCATGTTCACGCCCAGGGTCGGGATCTGATTGCGCCCCATGCGCCGCGCGGCCGAGAGGATCGATCCGTCGCCTCCGAAGAGCAGGAGGAAGTCGGCACTCACTTGGGAGAGATCGACCTCCCCACGGAGATCGACACCCGCCACGTGACAGCGCTGCTCGAGTGTCGGGAGGAGCTGACCGATCGCTTCACGCACCGGCCCTTTCCGCTCATCTCCGACGATGAAGAAGGTGGGCGTCGACCCCATGCGCTCAGATCCGCGTCCTCAGCATTCCGCTTCCAGAGAGGTCTCGCCAACCGAGCTCTCCCATGAGGCGAATCCGATCCCCTCCTCCTCGACGACCTCGCCTCGCAGGCTTCGAGCGATGCGATCGGCGAGGCTCTCGGGATCGAGCCCGACCAGACGCATCAGATCGTCCGGATCCCCATGCTCCACGAGCTGATCGGGGACGACGAAGTTGCCGATCTTACCGGCCAGCCCACGCCCGTCTCGCGCCGCCAGCTCGAGGCAGGCCGCTCCGAAGCCGCCCGCTTGCACATGGTCCTCGACCGTGAACACCCGCGGCACTCGCGCGAGGACCTCGAGGATCAGCTCCTCGTCGAGCGGCTTGGCGAAGCGCGCATTGACGAGCCCGACCGAGAGGCCCTCGGCGGCGAGCCGCTCGCAGGCCTCGAGACTCGGAGCCACCATGTGCCCGTAGGCGACGATGACGGCATCGCTTCCTTCGCGCAGCAATTCCCCGCGTCCCAGCGTGATCGGCCGCTCGGGCAAGTCGGGGAACTCCGGGCAAGCCCCCCGCGGATAGCGGATCGCGATCGGCCCCTCTCGGAAGTCGACGGCGAAGCGCAGCATGGCGCGGAGCTCGGCAGCGTCTTTGGGGGACATGAGCACGATGTTCGGGAACGTCCGCAAGTAGGCGATGTCGAACACGCCGTGGTGCGTGGCGCCGTCGTTGCCGACCAATCCGGCCCGATCGATCGCGAGAACAACCGGGTTGTTCTGTACGACGATCTCTTGCCAAACCTCGTCATAGCCGCGTTGGAGGAAGGTCGAGTAGATCGCGGCCACGGGTCGCAGCCCGGCCTCGCAGAGCCCGGTCGCGAAGGCAACCGCATGTTGCTCGGTGATGCCGGTGTCGAAGTATCGATCGGGAAAGCGCTGGCCGAACTCCGTGAGACCGGTGCCATCGGGCATGGCAGCCGTCAGCGCGACGATTCGGTCGTTCTCCTCGGCGAGAGCGGCGAGCTCGCTGCCGAAGACTCCCGTGAAGGACGGCCGCTGGGGCCTTGAGGAGTCCGCGACCGGCTCGGTCAAACACGCGGTCGGTGCCGAGGTTCCCGGGCTCACCCCATGGAAGCGAGTCGGGTTCTGGGACGTGAAGTCGCAGCCGTGTCCCTTCTTGGTCAGAACGTGCAGGAGGCGTACGCCCGGCTTGGCCTTCAGGACCTCGAGCGTTTCCGTGAGCAAGCCGACGTCGTGACCGTCGATCGGTCCAAAGTACTTGAAGCCGAGTGCCTCGAAGAAGTGGCCCGGCACCAGCGTCGTCTTGAGCGTGTCCAGCAGCTCCTCGATGCTGCGGTCCATGCGCTCACCGACGACCGGAATCGCCTTGAGGATCTTGTGGACGTCTTTCTTCAGCTCGGCATAGAGCGGTGCGACGCGCAGCTTGGTGAGGTACTTCGAGAGCGAGCCGATCGGGCGCGAGATCGACATCTCGTTGTCGTTGAGAATGATCAGGAGGTCCTTCTCGATCTCGCCACCGTGGTTGAGCCCCTCGAAGGCCACCCCACAGGCGATCGAAGCGTCGCCGACGACGGCCACCACGTTGCGATCCCGGCCCACCAGAGCATCCCCGGCCGCGATTCCGAGCGCGGACGAGATCGCGGTGCCGGCATGTCCGGTCAAGAAAGTGTCGTACTTCGACTCGTACTTGTTCGAGAAGCCACTCAGGCCTCGGAACTGACGAAGCGTCGGCAGACGATCGCGGCGGCCGGTCAGGATCTTGTGGACGTAGCATTGGTGGCCAACGTCCCACACCAAGCAATCGTCGGGGAAGTCGAAGACCCAATGCAGCGCCATCGTCAGCTCGACGACGCCCAAGTTCGAGGACAGGTGTCCGCCAGTCTTCAGAACGACCTCGATCAGGTAGTCACGGATCTCACGTCCCAGCTCGGGAAGCTGCTCGACCGGAAGACGCTTGAGATCGGCGGGACCGTCGATCGTGGCGAGCAAGGGCCCGATCGCCGAGCGCGGGTCCGAAGAAGCGGGACCTGGCGACGATCCGGAAGACTGGCTCATGGTGTGTGGCTCCCCACCTGGGATGATTCCGCCGCCCCGGGATGTCAGCTCTGGCGTTGCGTGACGACGTGCGCGAGCGCGCTCAGCTCGCGCGCACCCGCCAAGTCTCGAACGGCATCGCAAGCTGCCGCCCGATGGCGCTCAGCCAGCTCTCGCGCGCGAGCCAGGCCATGGACCGCGGGTGCGGAGACCTTCTGCTGGCGAGCGTCTTTGCCGATCGTCTTGCCGAGGTGCTCGAAGCTACTTTCCACGTCCAGAATATCGTCGACGGCTTGGAAAGCCAGCCCGAGACGTTCGCCGTATTCGCCCAAGGCCGCGACCTCGTCCTCGGAGCCCCCTCCCGCGATCGCTCCCATCCGTGCCGCCGCTCGAATCAGCGCCGCCGTCTTCGCGCGATGAATCTGCTCCAGCAGGGACGCATCCCCGGCCTGCCCCTCCGCGCTCAAGTCGAGAACCTGCCCCCCGATCATCCCCGACGTCCCCGAACCGGTGACGAGCTCGGCCACCAAGCGAACGGCGCGGCCGACGTCGGGAAAGCGCTCGACGAGAAGACCGAAGGCGTGCGTGAGCAGCGCATCGCCTGCCAGCACAGCCATCGCCTCGCTCTGCACCTTGTGCAGCGTCGGTCGACCTCGGCGGAAGTCGTCGTCGTCCATGCACGGCAGGTCGTCGTGGATGAGCGAGTACGTGTGCACCATCTCGACGGCCGCGGCGACCGGGAGCGTCGCTTCGAGCTCCCCGCCGACGGCTTCGCTCGCCATCAAGGTCAGCACGGGCCGAAATCGCTTGCCGCCTCCCAAGAGCGTGTAACGCATCCCTTCGCGCAACGCCTCGGGGGTGCGCTCGTCACTCGGCACACAGCCTTCGAGATATCGCTCCACGGCAGTCCGCCGCGTGAGAAGAAGGGCTTCGAGATCCAAGTCTTGCTCCACGGATCCAGGCGGTTTCATCCGGGCACTCTACCCGAAGCGCACACCAGAAGCGAAGCTGAGGCTCGCCCCACAGGCATCGTTCGAGAATGCGGAACGGCCCTCAGCGCTCCGGTGCCCAACGGGCGAGCGCATCGTTCGCCGCCCCGAGTGCGCGGTCGTCCCCTTCGATCCGGGCGGCCTCCCGCAGGCCCTCCTGTGCCTGCCAAAAGGCGTCATCACCGGGTCGGCACTTCCCCAGGGCCGCTTGCGCGGCCTCCCGCGCCGCGGACGCTTTCGAAGGTCGCGCCGCCAACAGCCAACGAGCTTCCTCGAGGTCTCCGCGCGGGTCTTCTGGATGGGCCTCTCGAAAGCTCTCCCAGGCACGACGCCATGCCAAGCGATCGCCTCGCGCCTCGGCGACTCGGATCTCGACCCAGGCCCGATCGCCATCATCCGGCCCGAGCTCCGTTCGCTCCAGGTGTCGCTTGGCCGCATCCGGGTCCTTCGGGAGAGCACAACGCGCTCGACCGAGGAGGCCCGGTGCTTTGCTGCCCTCCTGATGGGACGCCCTCTCGAAGGCCGACTTGGCTTTGGCATGCTCACCGAGGTGCAGCCAGCGCTCGCCCGCCATCGCCTCGAAGAGGCCGGCGCGCGGTCCACGCCGCCCTGCAATGGCTTCGAACTGCTCGGCCGCTCGACGCCACTGGCCGCGACGTGTGAGCGCGAGGGCGAGCTGATACTGCAAGCCTGGCCGCTCGAAGCTCTCCGCCACGGCTCGGTCGAATCCTCGAATCGCCGCGTCGAGTGCCGCGACCACCGGCTCTTCGTCAGATGCCCCTTGCAGCGCCCGATCGAGATGGCCTTGTGCCCAGTCGGCCAGCGCTCCCAAAGCGCTCGCATCGCCCGGACGCTGCGCCAAGGCATCGATCAGCGTCCTCTCCGCCTCGGCCTGGTCGCCCCGCGCCATCTGCCAACGTGCCTGACGGACCTTCAGCAGCGGATCCTCGGGGAATCGCCGAAAGCCTTCATCGAGAGCACGGCCGGCTTCCTCGAGCTCGCCGCGTCGCAGCAGGAAACCGACCTGGTAGAGAAAGGGACCGACGAGGTCGATCTCGATCCGAGCGGCCTCGTCGAGCTGTTGCCGAGCTTCCGCGATCTCCCCCGCCCGCTCGAGCACGAGCGCCAGCTCGCCATGAGCCCGCGCCCGCTGACGGCGCTCCACCAGGTTGCGGGGCTCGGGTCCCGCCAGGGCAGTCTCGAGCTCGCGCCGCGCGATCGCGTCTTCCCCGGCGGCCGCGGCGAGCAGCCCGCGGGCCAGTGTCGCCGCAACGCCCAGGTCGCCTCTCCGCTCCGTCCATCGCGTGACCTCGGTCAATCCCTCGCGGGCTCGGCCCAAGGCGACGTACGCATCGGCCAAGCCCATCAACACATCGGGCAGCGTGCTGGCCTGGGCTCCCGAGGCGAGGATCTCGAGGAACGACTCGCGCGCCGCGTCGACCTGTCCTGCGAAGAGCTGCTGCCGGGCGAGCGCGTAGCGGGCATCGAGGTAGGCGGGATAGATCTCGACCGCTCGCTCAAAGGCCACCAAGGCTCGCCCGAGCTCTTCATCGGCCGCGACCGAATCGCCTCGTGCTCGCAGCTGGGTCGAGCGGGTCTCGGACTCGATCGCGAAGTTGTAGGCGGCGCGGGCGGCGCGCGGGCAGGAGGTCGTCGTCGCCTGCCAGAGACGGTAGGCGGTCGTGTAGTCGGCGTTGCGATCGATCGTTCGCCATCCGAGCGCACCGATGATCAAGCCGCTCAGGATCAACGGGGCGAAGTTGAGCCCGGGTGTTCGGCAGGTGCGTTCGAGCACGCCGGCGACGACCAATGCCAGCCCCAACGAAGGCAGATAGAGTGTCCGTTCCCCGAGGATCGTCCCGATGATCACGGGAATGTTGGAGACCGGCGCGACGGCCAGAAACCAGGTCACGATTCCGACCGCCACCCACACGTTGCGTCGCCAGACGGCCAAGGCACCGACCAACAAGGCACCGAGAGTGACCAGGCTCCAACCGAGGCGAGCGGGCTCGTCGACGGGAATCTGATCGAAGGAGTAGTCGAGAGAGAGTCGAGCCGGCCACAGGAACAAGCCGATCTGTCGCCCGAGCAAGGAGACACCGTCGTCGAGACGCGCGAAGAATCCCAGATCGCGCAGTGGATTGTCGAGCAACGCGATGGAGCCGGATTCCGGGGCGAGGGCACCGATCATGGCGAAGCGGAGCGCGAGCACCGCTCCGAGCGTCACCATCAGCAAGGCATAGGACGTCCAACGCTCCCGCAGGCGTTGCCATCCGCCTCGGAGGGATTGCGACTCGATCCCGCCCCGCAGGAAGTCGGCCGCGATCAGCACGAAGGGAAGGGTCGCGGCCATCTCCTTGCCAAGCATGCCGATCGCGAAGCAACCCGCGGCCCCGAGCTCGCGCACGCGACGCGCACGTCCCGTCATGGCCGCGCCTCGATCGTGAAGCAGCCAAGCCCCGAGAAAGCCGAGCGCCGCAAGGAGATCGGCCCGTCCCGAGATATAGGTCACGGCTTCGGTGTGCACGGGATGCACGGCGAACAGGGCCGCCGCGAAGAAGGCCGGAGGGCCTCGGAGATCCGGGCGCAGGAACGCGTAGAGCAGCAGCGTGATCAGCACGTGCAGCACGATGTTGACCGCGCGGTAGCCCTCGACCTCCAGCCCTCCCACCGCGTGGTTCCAGGCGTAGGTCAGCACGGTCAATGGGCGGTACAGTGCCTGCCGCTCGCTGCTCTCGGGGTCGAAACCGGCCCAATACCCGGAGGTCAGAATGTCGCCGGTTCGGTTCTCGGTGACGAATCGATTGCGGCTGATGATGGGAACATCATCGAGCACAAAGGGCGCACTCAGAGCTGCCAGATAGGGGCCGGCGGCGAGCCCGATCAAGATGAGGATGGCCGGCCAAGCGCTCTCGGCCCACCGGCGACCGACCTCGGTCATCGGCGGCTGCCTCGCGGACTGGGGCATCGAGGATCAGAAGAGCTGGGCATCTTCCTCTTGCCCTTCGGAGTCGGACGGATCGGCGTCCTCTGGGGATTTCGACTCGCCGACCTCCGGATCCTCGTCGTTCGGATCGGCGACCAGCACCTCCACTCGATGCTCCACCTCCCTCAAGATGCGGTGACATTGGCGCAAGGACTCGACGCCGAGCTGGTAGCGCTCGAGGGAGTCCTCGAGGGGAAGCTCACCGCTCTCGAGATCGTGAACGATCTGCTCCAGCGTCTCGAGGTGCTCCTCGAACCGCTTGTCGCGAGACTTCTTCTGGGTCGGGGACGGGCTCATGACGATCCTTCCTCGGGCGGCTCTGCAGGTGGATGATTTGACTCGCCCCTCTCGTCGGGCGGCTCCGTGCTCTCGACGCGGCAACGCAAGCTTCCGTCTCCGAGGCGAGTCACGACCTGATCACCCGGCGTGACCTCGTCGAAACGTCGCACGGCGCGCCCCTGCGCGTCCAGTGTGATCGAGTAGCCTCGAGACAGCACCGCGAGTGGACTCAGCGCATTCAAGGTTCCGACCGCCGCACGCACTCGAGCCCGCTCGGTATCCAGGCGCCGCTGCATGGCGTGACGAAGCAGATCCTCGCGCCCGGCGAGGTGACGACGCTCTTCGATCACGAGCCGATGCAAGCGCTCGAGGGACAGAACGCGCGCATGTCCGTCGACGCGCGAGCGAGCCAGAGCGAGGCGTTGTGCGATGGCTCGCGACATTCCGGACTGCAGCTCGTCGAGACGCTGCTGAGCCCGTCGCACGCGATCGAACGGATCGCGCATCACCCGTGCCTCCTTGAGGCGAACGAGCCGGTCGCGCGCCCCGGCGAGGTGCTGCTCGATGCGCTGCTGCAGGCGACGGCGCGTGATGGCCAATCGCTCTTCGAGATCGGCGAGCTCGGGCACCACGAGCTCGGCGGCGGCCGACGGCGTCGGAGCGCGCAGATCGGCCACCAGGTCGGATATCGTCGTATCGATCTCGTGCCCGACGGCGGAGATGATCGGAATCTCGGCCGTGTGGATCGCGCGCACCACGACCTCTTCATTGAAGGCCCAGAGATCCTCGAGCGAGCCTCCGCCCCGTCCGACGATCAAGACGTCGGGACGCGGTCGCAGGCGATGAAGACGAGCGATGCCCGCCGCGATCTCGGCCGCGGCTCGGTCGCCCTGCACGCGGGCGGGAGCCAGCACGATCTCGACACGATGGAATCGGCGGCGGATCACCTTGAGGATGTCCTCGATCGCGGCTCCGGTCGCGGACGTCACGATACCGATCCGGGCCGGAAGCCGCGGGATCGGCTTGCGGTGGGCCGGATCGAAGAGTCCTTCACGCTCGAGGCGTTCTCGGAGCTGGCGAAAGGCGAGCTCGAGTGCGCCGACGCCGCGAGGCTCGAGGCGATCGATCACGAGCTGGTAGCTGCCGCGTGGCTCGTAGACGGTGAGCTGTCCTTCGGCGACGACCTCGAGGCCGTCGCGGGGCTCGAAGCGGATGCCCCGACGTCGAGAACGCCAGACCACGGCCGCCAGCTGAGCGCCGTCGTCCTTGAGGGTGAGGTACAGATGTCCGGACGCCGGCTGGCGAAGCCCGGAGATCTCACCCACCACGTGCACGCGATCGAAGCGGGTCTCGAGCTCCCCGCGAATCCGACGCGTCAGCTCGGTGACCGTGAGCAGAGCGGGCTCCGGCAGCGCGCTCTCCCGGGTATGCGATGGTTGCGCCATGAGCTCAGCGAAAGCGGGCCGACGAGGGCCCGGGCCTCTCCTCGACCCGATTCACGTGACCGGGACGTCCTCGAGTCGAATCATCACGCGCTCGACCTCGACGGTCTTTCCCGTCTCCGTATCGATCGTGAAGCTCGAGCCGCAAATGCGCACGTCCTTCTCCGCCACGTCGAAAGGCGCATGCATCTGGGTGACGAACTTGTGGAGCACGGGCTTGATCTTGCGGCCCAAGATCGAATCGTGCGGTCCCGTCATGCCGACGTCCGTGATGTATCCGGTGCCCCCCCTGAAGATCTGCTCGTCCGCCGTCTGCACGTGAGTGTGCGTCCCGAACACGGCGCTCACGCGACCGTCGAGATAGTGCCCGAGCGCCAGCTTCTCGCTGGTCGCCTCGGCGTGGAAGTCGACGATGATCACGTTCGTCTTGCGGCGCATCTCCTCGACAGCCTTGTCGGCTGCTGCGAACGGGCAGTCGACCGGCTGCATGAAGACCCGGCCCAACAAGTTCAAGACACCGACTTGGATTCCGAGATCGGTGTTGACGATCGCCCAGCCACGCCCGACGGCCGCAGCCGAGTAGTTGGCGGGCCGAATCAGACGTTCCTCTCGCTCGAGCAACGGGATCACCTCGGCCTTGCGCCAGGTGTGGTCGCCCAAGGTGATGAAGTCGACGCCCGCTTCTCGAATCTGCTCCCAGCAGCGCTTGGTGAGACCGGAGCCGCCCGCGGCATTCTCGGCGTTCGCGATGCAGAAGTGGATCCCGTTCTCTTGGAGATAGCGAGGCAGACACTCCCGGAGGATTCTCCGTCCGGGGCTCCCGACGATATCCCCCATGACCAGGACCTTCAAGCGCATCGTGCTCTCCCGTGGGCTTCGACGGGAACCGGCCCCCCTCACGATGGGCTGCGGAACGTCGAAAAAATCATTATAGGCACGGCTCCAGAGGCCACCCAGTGGATTCTCTCCCGAGGCGGCGGACGCGGGCGTATCCTCACCGGTTGCCCCACTCTCTTCTCGAGGAACGATGCTCGACACGATTCGGAAGATCCTCGCGGGTGCCATGCTCATCGGTGTGCCGCCCGCGCTCGCGTACTGGCTAGTCCTCCATCCTTGGGCGAGCTTCTGGAGGCGGCGGCGTCCGGCCTGGGCCATCGGCACGGCCAGCGCCTCGATGTTGATCGTCGCCACGCCACTGGCCATCCTCGCCCCGGCTTGGCTGGCGCACGATCTCGGAAGTCAGCCGCTGCTTTGGGTGCTCGCCACGCCGCTGATGATCGCTTCGGCATGGTTGGACGTCCGGTGCCGTCGTCAGCTCAGCTTGGGGATCTTGGCCGGAGTGGCGGAAGTCACCGAAGCGGAGGATCGGCCCCGCCTACTCACCCAAGGCGCGTTCGCACGGATCCGACACCCACGCTATGCCGCGGCACTTCTCGGTCTGACGGCGACCGCACTGTTCGCGAACCATATCGCCAGCTGGATCGTCTGGGGACTGTCGCTGCCGGGCCTCTGGCTGATCATCGCTCTCGAGGAGCACGAGCTCGTCCAGCGCTTCGGTGCGGAGTACGAGCGTTATCGAGAACGAGTTCCGGCTTTGATCCCGCGCCGGCGTTGAGACGCCGACGCGCGTAGAGACCTTCTCTTACTTCGCATACTCGATAACGCGGGACTCTCGCATCAATGTCACTTTGATCTCGCCCGGATAGGTGAGCTCCTGCTCGATCTGGGTCGCGATCTCGCGAGCGATCTTGGTGGCGAGCCCGTCGTCGACCTTGCCGGCATCGACCACGACGCGGATCTCGCGGCCGGCCTGGACAGCGAAGGCGGACTCCACGCCCTGATAGGAGCGAGCCAGATCCTCGAGCCGATTGAGCCGCTTGATGTACCGCTCGATGGTCTCACGTCTCGCACCTGGCCGCGCTGCCGAGATGGCATCGGCGGTCTGAGCGATCACGGCATAGATCGATTCGAACGGCACGTCCTCGTGATGGGCGGCGATCGCGTTCACGACCTCGGGTGGCTCGCTGGAGCGGCGAGCCACCTCGGCACCGATGGCGGGATGCCCGCCCTCCATCTCGTGATCGAGAGACTTCCCGATGTCGTGGAGCAAGCCGCAGCGCTTGGCGAGCTGCGTGTCGAGGTGCAGCTCGGCGGCGATCCCCGAGGCGATGTAGGCGACCTCGATCGCATGGAAGAGCTGGTTCTGCCCATAGCTGGTTCGGTACTTGAGCCGGCCGACGAGCTTCTGGACGCGCGGGTGCACATCGGGAAGCTCGAGGTCGTAGCAGGTCTTCTTGCCGACCTCGGCAATCTCCTGCTCGAGCTCGTCGTGCACGCCCGCGACCACTTCCTCGATGCGTGCCGGTTGGATTCGCCCGTCCTGAACCAGGAGCTCGAGAGCCCGGCGCGCCACCTCCCGACGAACGTTGTCAAAGCACGAGACCACGACCACTCCGGGCGTATCGTCGACGATCACGTCGACGCCGGTCGCTTTCTCGAAGGCGCGGATGTTGCGGCCCTCGCGACCGATGATACGGCCCTTCATCTCGTCGCTCGGAATGTCGACCGTCGAGACGACGGTGTCGGACGTGTACTGGACGGCGCAACGCTGAATCGCCACTCCGATGATCTTCTGTGCGATGCGGTCGGTCTCCTCCTTGAGGCGAGTCCGGTGCTTCTCGATGAGGCGGTCCGCGTCGTCTCCCAGCGATTGTTCGAGCTGCTCGAGGAGCTGCTGGCGAGCCTCATCGCGAGAGAAGCCGGCGATCTCCTCCAGCCGACGCTCACGCTCGGTGACGAGCCGCTGGAGCTCTTGCTCCCGCTCGACGCTCTCGAGGCGCTTTTGCTCGAGATCCCCCGTTCGGCGCTCGAGATCCAACTCTCGGCGCTCCAGGGTGTGTGCCTTCTTCTCTTGCTGCTCTTCTCGACGATTCAGCCGACGCTCGGCCTCGCGCTGCTCGCGCAAGCGCTCCTGCTTCTCGGACTCGAGGACCTCGCGCATCTTGATCTGCTCTTCGCGAGCGGCCAGCTCGCCTTCGCGACGGAGCGCGGCTCCCTCGTGTCGAGCCTCTTCCATCATCTGACGAACTCGCTTGCGGGCCTGCTGGTGAGCCCGTGCGAGTATGACGCGGCTCAACCCCATCCCCACGACGACCGCGGCCAGGATCGCGATCCAGAAGAGGGGCTCGCTCAAGATCTCAGACACGTCCCAGTTCTCCAGTCCAGCACCGGTCGCTCTCAGAAAGGAGATCGCCGGTTATGTCATGCTCTCGACGTCAGCGTCGCTGGAGGAGTGCGGGTCGGTCGTGCGATGAAGTGAGCGCAGGGAAGCGCCGGCAACGAAGATGCCGGCTCCACCCTCGGACGGTAGGCCGAGCCTCGACTCTCGGTCGAAGCATGCTCTCGGCGGCGAACTCGACTTGGTTCATCCGAGAGCCCCTTGAAGGCGTCCGTGACTCGCAGCCATCGCTACCGTCTATCGCTTCCGCGGACGGTGATCACCGTCCCGGTTCGGAGCCGTATCCGCAAGAAGGTGCCGTTGGCGCCTTCCGATCCCCCTGCAACATCCCCGCCGAGAGTGCTCGGTCAGCTCTCCTCGATTAGGAACGTTCGGATTATAGGCAGGGGCGAGTTCGACGTCAAGAAATGCAAGTGCCGCAGGTGTTTGGGACGACCATGCCGTCGTCAACCGCGATCTTCGACGGGAGGTTCCAGCACTTGGAGCCACTCGACCTCGAGCGCTCGCCAGCGCACTTCGTCGATGTCGGACACGATCAATCGGAACCCGGTCGGTGTGATCGTCTGGGGAGACCCGTTCGTCGGAAGAATGCGTCCCTCGTAGAGATCGAGCTGGACCATGCGCTGCCCCGCGAGCAGGGTCACCACGCAGCGACGGGCCTCGAGACGCTGGAGTATCGACTCTTTGGCATCTCGGCGGATGAGCTCGACATCGCCGAGCTCGCCGGCTCCCACGGTCCCGACGCTCGCGAACTGATAGTGCGCGCGCTCTCCCGAGCCGAGGAGCCATTTGTTGATCTGTGTCAGCTCCGAGCCGGCCAGACCGGGAACGATGACGGGAAGAGCCGTGGTGGTGGTCGGCGCGGGCTCGGTGGCCGGTGCGACGGTCACGTCGTAGCGCGGACCGATCGCGGTCCAAGCAGCCGGAGCAATGTCGACGACGCGAATCCAGTGGAAGGGATCGATCTCCTGACGGAGCCCATCCTCGACGACGGTGCCCTCTTCGAAGCGGAAGTCGGCGATCTTCTCATCGACGTCGATCGTGAGGTGACAGCGACGAGCGACGACCGATCCGATCGGGAGACCGCGCCGATTCACGACGCTGGCCGAGACGTTGGCCAGGACTCCAGGCTCGACCGACTCGACCTCCAGGAATCGAAAGAGCGCGCCCGAGTCCTCGAGCAAACGGTTGAGGTTTCGGCGAGCCTGCTCGGCTGGCTGAGATTCTCCCGTCGCGGCGGGCTTCTTGCCGGGACCGTTCAGGAGATCCTGAGTCGCAGCGGCCTGGAGCTCGGGCGGCAGCCGACCGATCAATCCCTGCAAGGCCTCCGACTGGAGAGCCTCGGCCGAGAGCCCGTCTCCACCGACGACCCGAGTGCCCGGCTCCAGTCCTGCGCTCGGCGCTGCCGAGACCGAGTCTCCAATCTCGCTCGCGGCATCGCCCTCCACTGCGGGCGAGGTGAGGGTCGTCGCGGCGTCGGTGGGCGGCTCGGTGGAGGTCGGGGCATCCCGGGTCGCCGCCAAGTTCGATTGCGCGAGCTTGGCTTGAAGACGCCGAAGCTGCGAGCGCGTCTCCTCGTGGCGAACTTGTCTTTTGGAGAGAGCGTCTTCCAGGCGCGTCACCTGCTCACGGGCCTCGGACTCCCGCTCGAGCGTCTGATCGAGCTCGAGCTGAAATCGGGCGAGCTGCCGATGCACCTCACCCTGAGCGATCAGGATCTTCTGAAAGCGATCGTCGTTTCGCAGCTCGCCTTCTTCGAGGTAGCTGGACGCGACGAGACTCAAGCGCTGCAGCTCGGTGCGGGCGATCCAGGGCAATGCGACCGCGACCACCAATGCCGTCACACACCAAGCCACGGCCACGATCCAGCCGGCCGAGCGAGCCCGTTCGGACGCGGCTCGGTCCTTCGCCTCATTCGTCACGGTCGACCTCTCTGGCGGAATCTCCGCCATCGCCGGGTTCGTCGTCGAGCTCATCACCGTAGAAACTGCTCACGGGCCGCTCGAGGTAGTCCTCGATCTCGCCGCGCGGTAGACGCCTCGCCCCGAGAAGGACTTCCCCGTTTTCGGTCTTCAGAGCGGGGGAAAGCAGCTCGCGGGTTCGAGAGGGTATTCCCAACATCAAGGCGCGGCTGGAAGACGGAGGCAGCTCGAAGCGTCCGAGGCTGGCGCCGAGCCCATCCAGGATCAACCGATCTCGCGGGGCGATCTCGCCGACTCCCTTTCGCAGATCCACGTTGCCGACACGCTCTGAGCCCGAGCCGGTCGTGAGGGTTCCCGGCTGCAGCTCGAAGACGGTCGGCCTCTCCGCGTCGAAGTTTGCGACGTGGAGGCGCCAGTAGGAATGTGCCTCGCCGTCACCGAGGATTCCGTCGAGCACTCGCTGATCGTACGCCGCCGTTTCTCCTCCTCGTCCGCTCGGAATCAACAGGTAGCCGACGGCTCCCTCGAGGTGCGACCAGACGGTCAGCTCCTCTCGATCAGCCGCGGACGGATCGGCTGGCGCACTGCCGTCGGAGGTTCGCCCGCTGAAGCAGGGAGCGAGTGCAATGCCACCGACGAGGACGACCAGAGCGAAGGCCGCGTACTGAAGGCCGATCGCGACCTGTTTTCCCATCGATGAAGACCCTCGGCTGCTCATGGGCTCGACTCTCGCTCAATCCTGGACACTCGGCTCGCGGGTCGTGGGCTTCTCGTCGCCCGCAGCGCCTCGGCGCCGATAGTAGCGATTCAACAGCACGTACGTGACGGGATAGCCGATCAGGGCACCGAGGGTCGCCACCAAGAGGGAGCCGATCAGAAGCGGCTCGAAGAGCTCCATGCCCAAGTTCCAGAGCTCGCGCAGGCCAGCGATGAATCCCTCACGGCCGAACGACTCCAATCGTACCGCGAAACTCGAGTATCCGAGCAGCTTCCGTCCGAGGATGAGACTCCCCAGCCAGTAGTAGCCGTAGTACATCGGAATCATCGTCAGCGGATTCGAGATCCAGACCCAGGCGCAGGCGACGAACCGGTTCGCCTTGATCAGGGTTCCCAGCAAGAAGACGACGACCATCTGGAAGCCGACAGTCGGCGTCAAGCCCACGAACAGCCCGAGCGAGACTCCCAAGGAAACGGAGTGCACGGTGGTCTGAAGAGTGAGCATGGGCTGGATGAAGCGGGCGTGAATCCAGCCCATCAGGCGTCCACGCGGGGTGGGTGATTCGGAATCGGGGAGTTTCGCCATCACTCAGTCGGAAGTCGGGCCCGACACCTCCGAAAGGCAGGGAAGGCACCCCAGAGCTCTGCGAGTCGATCAGGAGTCGGACTCGTCCTTCTCCTTCGGCCAAACGCGAGGGTTCTTCTTGGCGTCGCCGTACCACTTCCAGTAAGCATCGGCCGAATCCAGCCCTTGACCGGTCAGCTTGTAGAGTGCCGCATTCATCGGGGCCTTGATGATGTTGTTCTTGCGGACGGCCGTCGAGTTCTTCGGATCGCGAGCCGAGTTCTCGGCGGACGTGTACACCTTCAACATCTCGCCCACGATCTTGACCCGATACCCGAGCTTCGTCCCCTCGTAGCCACCCAGCGATTCGGCAGCAGTGGCGATGATCGAGAAGTCCTTGTCGTTGAGCAGCTTCGTCAGCTCGCCGATCAGGCTGACGTCGGCATTCTTGCCCATGGCCTGAACGATCTTGATTCGAAGGTCTTGGTCCTTCTTGGCCTTCCTCAAGCTCGACCGCAGCTCCTTGGCGCCGTCCTCACCGAGCTCGCCCAGCGCGCCGGCCGCTTCGAGACGGACGTCCGCGTTGCGCGAGCCCATGCCGCTGGCGACCTCGTTGGCGATCTGCTTGCGGATCTTCTTGTCGTCGATCTTCTGATACAGCGCCGTCAGCTCGGCGATGACCGCCGGGGCCGGTCCGTCGGCGCGAGCCGCCTCGAGCGCTTCGATCTGTGCCTCGACGACCGCTCCCAGGTCTTCCTCGTCTTGCTGACACCAGGCGGTCGGCACCCATGCCATCGCGATCCCGAGGATCACGATGCTGCTCAAGAATTTCGACATCAGGTTCTAGCTCCCGAAGGGGGAATCCGTTTTTAGGCCCTTGGCACGGCCGCCTTTGAATCGCCGACGCGCCAAGCGCCCATCATAGCCCTCACCATCACCAACGTCAAAACGACGTCGAATGCTCCTTCGTCCGTCAGATTCCGATCTTCCGGATCAACTGGACTCTCGCGAGAGCCAACCCTCGTAGAGCTCGAGAGCCCGCAGCGTCCACGGACCCGGTGCGCCTTTGCCGATCAGCTCCCCATCGAGCTTCACCACCGGAACCACTCCACCGATCGATTGCGTGAGCCAGAGCTCGTCGCACCTCCGAAGCTCGTCGAGTCCAACCGGCTGCTCCTGCACGGGCCACCGCGCCTCATCCGCCAGCTCGAGAAGGCGCCTTCGAGTCACGCCGGCCAGCGCCCGATCTCTCACGGGTGGAGTCCGAACGACGCCGTCGATCACGGCGAAGACGTTGCTGCTCGCTCCCTCGAGCAGGCTGTCCGACGTGTCGACGAGCAAGATCTCCTCCACGTCTCGGCGGGCCCGAGATGCGAGCCACCAGGGCAGGTAGGAAGTCGTCTTGTGACCGGCGAGCGAGCCACCGTCGAAACGAGTCGTGCCCGCCGTCACTCCTCGCCGGAAGCGTTCGCTCTCGGCAGGCGATCGAGGACTACCCATCACGAGGGTCACGGGTTCTCGCGGCTCGAATCGTGAGCCGCCTGCGATCGAGCCGGCGGTGATGGTCAATCGCACCCGACCGTCTCGAAGTTGCGTTCGCTCTCGCCACTGCTCGATCCGGTCTCGGAGACGATCCGCGGGTGGAACCGTCAGGCCGAGAGTGCGAGCCGAGCTCTCCAGCCTCGCCAGATGGCGATCGCGATCGACGACCCAACGACGCGCGATGCGCATCGTCTCGAACAGACCGGCTCCGTAGAGGAGCGCCGCGTCGAACACCGAGACCCGTGCGTCCTCGGCCGGAACGAGCTCTCCGTCCAGCGAGACCCAATCGACGTCCGTCATTCCGAGCTCGCCTCGAACGCGATCGCCTCGGCCGGCGTTTCCCCCAACAATGCCCGGGCCAACCCGCGCCCCTTAGCTTCCGTCTCGGACCACTCGCTCTCCGGATCGGAGTCCGCGACGATGCCGCTCCCGACATGGAAGGCGCCGTGCCCTCGCGATGCCATGACGGTCCGGATCGCGATGTTCAAGTCGAGGCGCCCATCGGCTCCGAGGTAGCCAATGGCACCCGTGTAAGCCTCCCGCGGCACCGGCTCGAGCTCGTGAATGATCTCCATCGCACGCACCTTGGGGGCCCCGGTGATCGAGCCGCCGGGGAAGGTCGCACGCAGCAGCTCCGCTAGCCCGACCTCCGCTCGGAGGAACCCCGTGACTTGCGCCTCGAGATGATGGACGGTCGGAAAGCTCTCGAGCCGGCGAGCGGTCTCGACCCGAATGCTCCCGTACTCGCAAACGCGACCCAGGTCGTTGCGCTCCAGATCGACGATCATGGTGAGCTCGGCGGCATCTTTCGCACTGGCGAGAAGCCGCTCGCGCGCTCGAGCGTCCGCCGCCGCATCGGCCTCGCGGGGAACGGTCCCCTTGATGGGTCGGGTCTCGACTCGCCGTCCGTCCGTGGCGAGGAAGCGCTCGGGCGACGTCGACCAGATCCAGCGTTCATCGCCCAAATCGAGACAGGCGGTGAACGGCCCTCCGTTGAAGCGCCGCAGGCGACGAAAGGGAGCCCCCCCCCGCGTGTCGAGCTCGAAGTCGAGCCGGCGAGCCAGGTTCACCTGGAAGATGTCACCGGCCGCGATGTACTCGAGCGCCCGCTCGACCGCCCGATGATAGGCGTCGGCCGTGAGGCTTTCGCGCAAGATGCCTTCGCGGATCCGCCGTCCACTCGACTCCGAAACCGCCCCCGGAAAGGCAACCGCTTCGTGCAGTGATTCGGCCGAAGCGCCTTCGAGGGCCACCTGCCAGGTGCGCTGCTCTGCATGATCAATGACGAGCGCCGAGTCGTAGTAGCCGAACCAGAGATCGGGTAGGCCGAGCCCCCCCGGGCGCGGCGTCGGCAGACACTCGACGTGGCCGCCCAGCTCGTATCCGAGGTAGCCGATCGCGCCGCCGGCAAACGGTAGGGCCGAGGAGGGATGCTGACCAAAGCTCGCGTGCCAGGCCGCCAAGGCATCGAAGGGATCGGACCGCAGGTGGCGCTCGGACCGGCCGCTCCGAATCGTGATGCCGCGTCCACGTGCTTCGATGACCGAGCGCGGACGCGTCGCGAGCACACTATATCGACCGAGCTCGGGGTATTGGCCGTCGACGCTATCGAGCCAAACGGTACCGGGAGACCGGGACAGACCGGCCCAGACCGATTCGACGTCTTGGATGTGCGGGATCTCTTCCATGTGAAGGCTCGATTCGGTGGCGAGGATCGCTGGACGAGCGAGACAGACTAACACCGAGTGAGGAAGTGCAGCCAGGGCAGCTCGCAGCGCATTCGCTTCCCAGACATTTCGGCTCCCGGTCGAGGTGAGCCTGTGGGCACTCAACCCGCACGCTGGCGCACTCCGCGAGAGGGAGGTCTACTCGCGATCCTTGCGACCGCGTCCTCGAGGATGGGCTCGCTCATAGACCTCGCGATGCCGCTCCTTGGAAACGTGCGTGTAGATCTGGGTGGTGGTGAGCCGCTGATGACCGAGCAGCTCTTGCACGGCACGCAAATGGGCTCCCGCGTCCACGAGATGAGTGGCGAAGCTGTGCCGCAAGGTGTGTGGGCTGATCCGATCCGCGAGGCCGCTTCGAAGCACGTGCTTATCGAGGATCTTGCGCACGCCCCGATCGGTGAGGCGGCCTCCGCGACGATTCACGAAGACCGCCACCGGCTCCCTCCCATCGGAGGGGAATCTCCGAACACGCTCCGGGAGGTAGGCCCGCAGACTCTGCGACGCGGAGCGACCGAGGGGGGCGAGGCGCTCCCGTTTGCCCTTACCGCGCACGCGGGCGACACCATCGATCAAGTCGAGGTCCGTCTCGTCGAGGCCGACCAGCTCGCTGACGCGCAGGCCGCCACCATAGAGAACCTCGAATAGCGCGCGATCGCGACGCCCCCAGAGCGTCTCGGCTTCGACCGACTCGATCAGGTGATCGATGTCACGAGGTACCAAGATGTGAGGCAGCTGCTTCTCGCGGCGCGGCGAGCGAATCATCGTCAGCGGATCGTGCTCGATCACGCCTTCACGGATGAGGTATCGAAAGAAGCTCCGCAGCGACGCGAGACGTCGAGCAATGGTGGCGTCGGCATACCCGTCCTCACGCAGCCCTCCGAGGTAGGCGCGGATCAGCGGGCGCTCGACGCCCTCGAGGCCCTTCACGCCTCGTCCGCCAGCGAACCGCTGGAAGCCTTGGAGATCCGTCGAATAGGCACGCACCGTGTGCTCGGAGAAGCCCCGACGATGGATCAGATGATCGATGAAGCGGTCGACGTGCTCGTCGAGCATGAGGCTCCCCATCCAACGGGCCCTTGCGGGAGCGACCCGCCCGGATCGGTCCCAGGTTCAGCATACGGGCACGGGCCCGAGCTGGGCAACCACCCTGGCTCAAAGGCAAAGCGCCTCGGGGTCGTGTGACTCCGAGGCGCTCGTTGGTGACCCCGACGGGATTTGAACCCGTGTTACCGGCGTGAAAGGCCGGTGTCCTGGACCTGACTAGACGACGGGGCCTCACCGACGGTCGATCGACCGCAATCCAGGGGCGATCGTTTTAATGGATCGCTCAGAATCGGGAAAGCCCTTTTTGGAAAGGGCGCTCCCGACGGCTACCGCAGCTGCCGCTCCAGCGCCGACGCTCGGGAGGCACCGCCCGGAAGTGCGGCCGCTCGCCTCAGCAGCCCCCGCGCCGTCTCGACCTCGCCATGTCGAGCCTCCCATCCTGCGCGCGCCAGAACGACCTCTAGATCCTGTGGCCACTTGGCCTCGGCTTCTCGAAGGAGCTCGCCAGCACGGACCACGTCCTGATGGCGCTCCCAGTGTTCGGCCAACGCCACCGAGACGGCCGGTCGCCGATAGCGTGCGGCGATCTCGAGGATCGGTCTTGCCTCCCCTTCCGGGAGACCCTCGGCGGCGGCAACCAAGAGCTCGGGACGATCGAGCTCGGCCGAGGCTTGCCGATAGGCGCGCGAGGCGGACTCCCGCTGCCCCAGTCGCTTCAGCCCCTCGGCGATATCGAGCAAGCGCGCTCCCCGAGTCCAAGTACTGCCTCCCGCGAAAGGCGGCGAGGCCTCGACACCGAGCCGCAACGCCTCCTCGTAGGCCGCGATGGCCAGCTCCGACTCTTCGACGCGTTCATGGTAAAGGGCTCGCAGGAAGGCTCCCCCACCACCGGCCGGAAGCCGGTCCAGCTGCCAACGCGCCAGATCCAGTCGGCCTCGCTCCAGGAATGCGAGCATCTCTTCCTGCATGAGCTGGCGCCCGACATCGGCGACGTACGGTCTCGGGTCGAGCTCGCGATCAGGCTCCCAATCGAGAGGACGCGAGCTCTTCCCACCCAGGTAGCCCAGGCGCCGCAGAGCCTCCTGCTCACTGGACGACAACGGACGATCCTGGGCACTCGTGCTCGGGGTCCGGAGCGAGGCGACCAAGGACCGATACGTCTCTTCGAGCTTCTCGCTGCGCGACGAGTCGGCTCGTCCCAAGTCGACCGTCTCGCCGACATCCAGCGCCAGGTCGTAGACTTCCGGAGCCTCGCGATGGTGAACGTACTTCCAGGACGAGCTGCGCATCCCACGCGCTGGCGTCGTGTTGAACAAGGCCGACAGCATCGCTGCTTCGAGATACACGAAGGGCGTGATGGCGGGTGCCCCTCCGGCGAGCCAACCCGCGAGCGAGCGTCCTTGAACGGCGGATCCGGCCGGGAGACCGAGCAGATCGAGCACGGTCGGAAAAAGATCGGCCAAGGTGACTTGCCCATCCAAGATCCGGCCCGCCGGGATTCCGGCCGGCCACCGAATCGCCAACGGGACTCGCTGCGTCGCGTCGTAGATCAGGCTGCCGTGATAGGCTTCGCCATGCTCGCCGAGCGCTTCGCCATGATCAGACGTGATGATGACGATCGTGTCGTCGAGACGCTGCCAGCTCTCGAGCTGATCGATGATTCGGCCGAGCTCCCGATCCGTGTAGGCAATCTCCCCGGCGTACGGATCGTCTCGGTAGGTCTCGTCGAAAGGAGGAGGCGGCAAGTAGCCGAAGTGGGGATCGTAGTAGTGCACCCACTGCAGGAACGGAACACCAGATTCTGCGGGCATGGTCAATGCTCGGAGAGCCGCATCGGTCACCTCGGTCGCCCGGCGTTGGTGGTACTCGAACGGGAAGGGCGCCTCGTTCTCAGACCACTCGTCGTCGTAGACGTCGAAGCCTTGATCGAGTCCATAGTCGCTCGCCAAGGGCAAGGCCCCGATGACTGCCGACGTCCAGTAGCCGCGCTTCTGAAGGATCTCGGCCAGCGTCTCGGCCTCGTCCGCCAGCACCGAGACACCGTTGTTGTGGATCCCGTGCGAGATCGGAAAGCGCCCCGTCCAGATCGTCGCGTGCGCCGGCAGGGTGATGGGACAGGGCGATATCGCTTCGGTGAAGCGGGCCCCTTCCCGAGCGATGCGATCGAACGTCGGCACCGGCGCGGTGCCCCCCTGGCTCTCGAGCGCATCGGCTCTCACCGTGTCCCAGGTGACGATCAGCACCGAAGGCGGTCGATCCGGCGAGCACCCGATGAGCAGGAGAAGCACTCCCCACGCGACACATCCGATCGAAGACACACGAAGTCTCACGGTCTGCAAGAGGACCGGCTCCTGGAAGAGAGGGAATCGAGGTGGCCCAGCCATCGTTGCGCAAGCACACGGCCTCGGCAAGCACCTGTCTCGGACGGACGTCGGCGGCGGCTCCGCCTCGCCCTGCGAACGGTTCCCGGTTAAGTTGGGCCCTCCTCGATGACACAGTGATTGGAGCCCCTCGAAGATGGATCCACTTCCCGCGCCCCCGCCGAGTGAAGAAGGCGTGCCACCTGAGCCGCGACTGACCTGGCCCGGCCGGAATCCGTACGGCTTCGATCCGGCTCGTCCGGCCATCGAGCCGATCGCGCTCGAGATCTGCGATCCGCGCGGCGAGCTCGAAGGACAAGCCTCCGGCCTGCCCGACGACCGTTTGATGATCGGTGACAATCTCGATGCGGCAGCCACCTTGATCCACCGCGGATACTCAGGCCGATTCCAGCTCGTCTACATCGATCCGCCCTTTGCGAGTGACGTCGAGTACGGACACGAGGTGCAGGTCGAGGAGCGTCCGGAGAGCTGGCAGCGCTCGTCGTACTCCGACGCCTGGCCGGGCGGGCTCGGCAGCTACCTCGAGATGCTCGGACCGCGCCTCGAAGCGATTCATCGGCTCCTGCACGACGAAGGCAGCCTGTATGTGCACCTCGATCATCACAGCGTCCACTACGTCAAAGTGCTGCTCGACGAGATCTTCGGCCGTGAGAACTTCCAGCGCGAGATCATCTGGCGCATCGGATGGATCTCGGGCTTCAAGAGCGCGGCCCGCAACTGGATTCGCAACCACGACACGGTGCTCTTCTACGTCAAGGACCGAGCGCGCTTCTTCTTCGACAAGGCGTACTTGCCGTACCCGCCCGGCTATCGTCGGCGTGACGGGCAGCTTCCCAAAGGGAAGGGCATTCCCTTGGAAGACGTCTGGAACGGAAGCGCGGCCGATCCGCTGGACTCGATTCAAATCAAGTCCTTCTCGGGTGAGAAGACCGGTTTCAACACCCAAAAGAACCTCGCGTTACTCCAACGAATTATCCAAGCCTCCTCGCGCCCCGGCGATCTCGTCGGCGATCTCTTCGCGGGATCGGGCACGACAGCAGTGGCGGCAGCCACCATGTCGAATGCGGGCGGCGAGCCGGCTGCTCGACGTTGGATCGGAGTCGAGCGCGGGCCACTCGGTGCGGCGCTCGCCCGAACGCGACTCCTCGACGCGGGAGCGCCGCCGTTCGCGATCGAAGGCCACGCCCGAGGACAGGTCCTCGAGGAAGCGTCGCCCTATCGCTTGATCGTCGAGCCGACGACGAGCGATTCGTTGGAGGTCGTCTTGGAAGACCGGGAGGACGACGCTCCGCCCGTCGAGGCCTGGAGCCTCGATCCGAGCTTCGACGGCCTGCCGTTTCGGGGTCGGCTCCATCGCTGGAGATCGCTGGGTCGCAAGCGTCGCGCGCCCGAGCGCCGAATCGTCTTCGATCGAGTGATTGGCGGCGGAACGATCGCGGCGCGCGTGATCGACATCTTCGGGCAGACCACTCACGTCGTCGCGGATTGACGGCCTGCGGGGTGGAGGCGGTCGCCCCCCACCGGCCGAAGGGTCTGTCGGAGGGCGGACTTCCGCCGAGCTTTGCAGAGGATCGCCGAGGCAGGTGCGTCAGATGCCCATCGGATGGATGCTTGGGCCCTTTCGAGGGCATGTGCGCAGGAATCACCGTCCGTTCGGTTCGGAGACGCCCGGAGTCGGCACTTCTGCCAGACCCGTCAGGCATTGTCCGTCGCGACGTGAACCTCTTCTGCAACGCCCGGGTTCAGCGCCTTGTCGGGCGGCTCAGGTATTCCATCATTTGATACTTGTGAGCCTTGATTCGAGGGATCGTGAACCGACCTCTTGGACACCCACCGACTGGATTCGGGAACGACGTGCGTTTATAGCTGAGACACGCTGGCGCTCCGAAGACCGCTGGCCGTGCCGCCTTTCTCTCGTGGAGACCGCCCCGATGTCCAAGCCCGATCGAGGCACCGCCACCCGTTGTGTTCATCCGGGTCCCGGACGCTCCAAGCCCTTCGACGTCCTCGCCGAGCCGCTCTTTCAGACATCGACCTTCTCCTTCCCTCGCTTTTCCGACCTCGACCGCTACCTCGAGGATCCGACGAGCCATCATCTCTACACGCGGTACGAGAACCCGACGACCGACACGCTTCAGTCAGCCCTGGCCGACCTCGAGGGCACGGAGTCCGCCTTGGCCTTGGGGAGCGGCATGGCCGCCATCAGCACGGCCCTCTTGGCCGGGCTCGAGCACGGCGATCACGTGATCTTCATGCAGGACACGTATGGAGGCACCCAAGAGCTCGCGCGGAGCTGGCTGCCGCGCCTGGGCATTGAGACGACCCGCGTCGCGGAAGCCACACCGGACGCCTTCGAGGCGGCTCGACGAGAGAACACCCGGCTGGTCTACCTCGAGTCCCCCACCAACCCGGTGCTGAAGATCGTCGATCTGACGGCCGTGTCGGATTGGGCGAGCGGTCACGGGCTGACGACGCTGATCGACAACACGATCGCAGGGCCGATGACCCAGCGCCCCCACGACTTGGGAATCGATGTCGTGCTGCACAGCGCAACGAAGATCCTCGGCGGTCACTCGGATCTCCTGGCGGGTGCGATCTGCGGCCGATCCGAGTACCTGCGCCGCTGCCGCGAGACGCTGCGTGTGTTCGGCGCCGTGATCGATCCCTTCGTGGCCAGCCAGCTGATTCGAAGCTTGAAGACGTTGCCGCTCCGGAACGAGCACATCAATGCTTCCGCGCTCCGGGTCGCCCGATATCTCGAAGCGCGGCCCGAGGTCGAGCGCGTGCATTACCCGTTTCTCGAGTCCCACGCCCAACACGCGGTCGCTCGCCGTCAGATGTCCGGCGGTGGATGCCTGGTGAGCTTCTCGCTCGGTGACGATCTCGAGCGGGTGCGCCGCTTCGTCGATGCGCTGCAAGTGTTCACGCATGCGGCCAGCCTCGGCTCGGCCGAGAGCTTGGTCTCGGTGCCGGTCACGATGAGCCACTATCACGTGCCGCGTGAGCAGCGACTCCAGATGGGTGTGACGGACGGACTGGTGAGGCTGTCCGTCGGCCTCGAAGACGTGAATGATCTCGAGGCCGATCTGGAGCGAGCCTTGGCGAGCTGACGCGGATTCCTCAGCGACGCATGTGACAGTACTTCACGAACTCTTCCTCGAACTCATCGAGGGAGAGCCCGAGCGTGCTTTGAATGGCCCGCTCGATGGCCGGGAGATCGTTGCGCCTGGTCTTCCCAACCGCATGGAGGAACTCCTGGAAGCTCTTCCGGGTGCTCTTGCTTCGGTGAACGAACTCGATCACCAACGCGGCCTGCGTGTAGTTGTCACTCGCCTCGTTGCCGCCCTTCGTCTGCTTGGCGGCCGCCGAGTAGAGCATGCTCGTGATGACGAAGAACTCGCGAAGCGCGACGTGCTCGCGGTCCTTCACGGCTCGAGCGACGACGTTGAGCTCGTTCTTCGACGTCGAGATGTACTCGGCTACGCCCTCCTGGAACCAGGACCCGCCCCCTGACAGACGAAGCCGGTTCCTGAAGATCTGGTGCGTGGCCTCGTGGAGGTGCGTCGGGTCGTTGGGCGCCTCATACCAGGTTGCGTAGTAGTCTCGCCAGGCGTGTCCCTTGGAGCGCCTGGCCGCCTCCTTGCTGGTCTTGGCGATCTTCACGTAGAAGTCGTAGTACTCGTCCGCATTGCGGAAGAGGAACACCGGCATCAAGCGGTTGCCCTTCACCTCCTCGAACGGATACTGCTTTTGAATCTTCCGATAGAACTCCTCCATGTACTTGGCGAAGGACTGACCGCCCGAGGAGTTCGTGAAGATGATGTAGTGCTTGGTGCGGATGATCTTGAAGTCGCCCTTGTATCCCTCGGGCGCATCGTGCAGCCAACGGTCTCGGGCCTCCTCCTCGGTCCACTTGACGTTCCAGACCTCGCCGCTGTATCGAACGCCCTTCTCGAGGAAGTCCAGGATCGCTTGCTCGTGCTCGCCGGTCGCGGCCGGTCGGCACTCGACCTCGACCATGTAACCGTTCTCGCGAAGCAAGGCGGCGAGGAAGTAGGTGTTGCCCGCGGCGCTGGTCTCGCCTTCGAGCCGGATGTCTGAGCGCGCGAAGCTCGCAAAGGGCGCATATCCGAACTCGCCGTCTGCGATCTCCTTGTCCGTGAAGTGAAAGTCCTTCTCGCGGCGCTGCCGATTCTCCTCGATGATCTCGAGGACGTCTTCGGGCGCCTGAAACCCGAACTGGGAGTTGGGCAGCAGCCAAAAGCTGATCGCGACCTGAGCAGGGCCGAGCTGGCCGGTCCACAGGCCACGCCGCTGATTGCTGATCCCTTCCTCGCGAGACTGAAGCTCTGCCAGATCGGGCAGGGTGAGATTCAGGCCCAAGTCCTCGAACTCCACCAGTCGAGGCGTGTCATCGATCGAGCTCGGCTTCGGAGCCGCAGACGCCAACGGCGCGAGAAAGGTGACGGTCATCAGCGCCAGTCCGAGTCGGTGAACCGAGAATCGCGCGCGCACCTTGCCGATCATGGAGACTCCTTCGTGGGGTTGCGGATGAGTACGCGGGGATTCGACACTCCAGGTCGGTCACGCCAGGCGCGTGCCCGAGACTCCGGACCACGAGCTCGGCGCGCATCTCTTTCCGCGGACGGCATTCGATCTGGTCACGAGAATCTCAATTCTCGAAGGCTGGGCTCGATTTGCAAGGCGAAGCTCGGGGATGTCGGAACGATCTGTTTGACGGAGTCCCGCGGACCGCGGTAAACCTGGCAGCCCGCTCCCGGGTCCGGGAGCGCGGCGACCGACTCTCCCGATCCCCGGAGCCCCCGACTCATGGCCGCCTCCACGAAGAAGGTGATCCTCGCTGCCTTGATCGGCAACTCGCTGATCTCGGTCACCAAGTTCATCGCCGCCGCCATCACGGGCAGCTCGGCGATGCTCTCCGAAGGCATCCACTCGGTCGTCGACACCGGCAATCAGATCCTGCTCCTCTACGGGCTCCGCCAGGCCAAGAGACCCGCCGACGAGCGGTTTCCGTTCGGGCACGGCAAGGAGATCTACTTCTGGAGCTTCGTGGTCGCGATCCTGATCTTCGCCGTCGGTGCCGGCATCTCGATCTACGAGGGGATTCTGCATCTCATCTACCCCCAGACCGTCGAGAGCCCGCTCATCAACTATCTGGTGCTCGGCATGGCCATGGTCTTCGAAGCCGGCGCCTGGTGGTTCGCTTACAAGGAGTTCCGTGTCCTCAAAGGGGATCGAAGCTACTTCGCCGCCGTCAATGAAGGCAAAGACCCCTCGCTCTTCGTCGTGCTCTTTGAAGACACGGCCGCCCTGCTCGGCTTGCTGGTGGCCTTCGTGGGTCTTCTGTTGGGACAGATTCTCGAGAGCCCCTACTTCGACGGGGCCGCGTCGATCGTAATCGGTCTGATCCTCGCCGGAACGGCCATCTGGCTCGCCTATGAGACCAAGAGCCTGCTGATCGGTGAAGCCGCCGAGCCTCAGGTCGTCGAGGGCATCCGGCAGATCGCCGATGCGGAGAGCCGCATCGAGAGCGTCAACGAGATCCTCACCTTGCACATGGGCCCCGACTTCATCCTGGTCAACATGAGTGTCGATTTCATCGACACCGTAAAGGCCGAAGAGGTCGAGATGACCATCGTTCTGCTCAATCGGCAGATCAAGCAGCATCACCCTCGCGTGCGGCGAGTCTTCATCGAAGCCGAGCCTTGGAAGCGAGCCGATGAGACTCCGAGGCCGGACTCACCCGGAGCAAGCACATGAAAAGGCCGCGCCGAATCGTCCTCACCGGAGGCCCGGCCGCCGGAAAGACCGCCATCACCGAGGTCCTGCGGCGCGAGCTCTCGGAAGAGGTCGCCGTCGTGCCCGAGTCCGCCACGATCCTCTTCGGGGGCGGCTTTCCTCGACCCACCAATCCCAAGGGCCGACGCCACGTGCAACGCGCCATCTTCGCGGTGCAGCACGAGCTCGAAGATCTCCACTCGGACATGCATCCTCGCCTGACCCAGATCTGCGATCGCGGCAGCCTCGATGGCGCCGCCTACTGGCCGGGCGGAACCAAGCGCTTCCTCGATGCCGTCGACACGACGCTCGAGCGCGAGTTCGCGCGCTACGACGCCGTCGTCTTTCTCGAGACGTCCGCTTACACGGCAGACGGTTACGACACAGAGGGTAGCCTCCTCCGGATCGAGGACGCTGCCGAGGCACGCCGCCTGGACCGCCGCCTGCGCAAGGTCTGGTCCGGGCACCCGCGGTTCTTCCTCATCGGGCATGCGCAGCGCTTCTATCAAAAGGTGGCCTCGGTGCTGATCATGCTGCACCGTACGCTCGGCATCGGAGTCGGCAACCATTCTCCGGAAGGAGAGGGTCATGGCGAGTCCTGAAGATTGCCAACGCGAAGAGTACACGCCGCTCGACGAGGCCGAAGCGCGTTTCGAGCGGGCGGCGGATGCCGTCGTCACCGGCGATCGGGAGACCTTGGCTCGACTTCTCGACGAGGACCCGTCCCTCGCCTGGCGCCCTTCGCCGCGCCCCCATCGTGTCACGCTACTGCATTACGTCTCGGCAAACGGCTTCGAGCCGCGACGCCAGAAGAGTCCGTCCAATGCCGTGACGATCGCCGAGCTGCTCTTCGAACGCGGTGCCCAGCCCGATCCGACCTGCGAGTTCGGCGAGGGCGGTCCCAACACGACACCTCTGATCGGAGTGGTCACGAGCGTCTGGACTCATCGCGCCGGAGTTCAGGCCGATCTGGTCGATGTCTTCGTCGCCAACGGGGCCAAGGTGAATGGGCTCGAGGACGATGCCGCGCCGCTGGAGTTGGCCTTGGGCTTCGGCTACACCGTGGCCGCCGAGGCGCTCGCGCGCGGGGGCGCCCGAGTCTCTCATGTCATCCATTCGGCCGGGCTGGGTGACCTCGAAGCCGTGCGAGCCGCGTTCGACGAGAAAGGCCAGCTCCGCTCGGAGCACGTCGGACCCGCCGGTTGGTGTACCCGTGAAATCCGAACGCCCGACGAGTCCGTCGACCTCGCGTTCGTGGCGGCGTGCCGGCATCGACGCCTCGAGGTCTGCAAGCTCCTTCGAGACCGCGGCGCCGATCTCGGTGCTCACGGGAATCAGGGCTTCACTCCCCTGCACACGGCCGCCTGGTATGGGCATGGCGAGATCCTCGAGTGGCTGCTCTCGCTGGCGGCACCGCTCGAAGAGCTCAACGCCTATGGAGGAACCGTGCTCGATGGTACCTGCTGGGGCGCGATCAATGCGGCCGAGCCCGGTGTCGACCACGCCGCCATCATCGAGCGTCTCTGTCAGGCCGGGGCGAGCGTCCAAGCGATCGACCCGTTCCCGACGGGTGACTCGGAGCTCGACGCGATCCTGCGACGCCATGGGCGTTGAGCGCTCGACGATCAGCGTGAGATCGCGTGGCTGGCGCACGACGGGCATTCTTCATCGGGTCGACGAAGGACCGCCGTGCCCATTCGAAGGGACGAACGGAAGCACAAGCCATCAGCCACGGGGCTCTTCGCCTGGCCAGGACCTTCGGCGGTTCGCTTCCGCGTCGACTCGAGATGCCCCACATCCTCTGCCTGGCGGTACTTGCATCAGAGGGCGTGGTCCGCGACCATGAGGCGCCCCCCAGTTCACCAGCACTGTCCGCGCCCTGACCGCGCGCTTGGATTCTCACACGTCGGACCCACTCGACAGGAGATCGCATGTCCCTGACCGCCCTCGGATGGTGGCTCGGAATCTGGACCTGCATGGTTGCCCCCGCGGACGAAACACCGTCCCTCTACACGGCAATCCCACCGGGAGAGGCCTTGCTCAGCGAGCGAGGTTGCTTGTCTTGCCACGCGGCGACGCCCGAGGTGGAATCTCGACTCCACCCCAATCCGGCACCGCACCTCGATCAGGTCGGGGCCCGGCTGTCGCCCACCTACATGAGACGATACCTGACCGACCCCCACGCGACTCGACCCGGCACGCGCATGCCGGACCTGCTCGCCGGGCTCACCGACTCCGAGCGATCCGAGCGCATCGAGGACCTCGTCCACTTCTTGGTTTCGCGCGGCGGTCCGCTCGCGAATCCGACGACTGCGGTCACCGGCGACGCACTCGCCGCGGGTCGACGCCTGTACCACGAGGTGGGATGCATCGCGTGTCACCAGCCCGTGGAGCCCGCCGCCGCTCTCGAGCACGTGATGGGGACCCTGTCAGCGGCCCAGCTGGCCGAGATGAGTGAAGAGGACGAAGGGCTGTTCGAGGTGGAGCCGATTCCCGGAGCCTGGGTTCCGACCGACGTCCGTCTCGACGATCTCGCCTATCGCACGACCGTGCCCGCGCTGGCTCGCTTCCTCGCGAACCCGAATGCGGTCCGGCCGGGAGCGCGCATGCCGTCGCTCGACCTGACCGACCGCGAAGCCGAGCAGATCGCGGTGTATCTCTTGCGCGATCGCGCCGAGCGCACGCGTACACCCGGCATCGGCTTCGAGTACTTCGAAGCTCCCTTCGACACGCCGGTCGGATCGTTCGAGGACCTCTCGCCCGTCCGCCGCGGCTCGATGACGCAGATCGATCGCTTGCCCGATCACCGACCGGATCACTTCGGATTCCGCTTCAGCGCGACGATGGCGATTCTCGAGGCAGGCTCCTATCGCTTCTTCGTCACTTCGGATGATGGCTCGCGCCTCTGGATCGACGACGAGCTCGTGGTCGCGAATGACGGCTTCCATCCGATGCAAGAGCGCTCGGGCCAGATCGACCTCGGCGCCGGCGCCTATCGATTCGTCGTCGAGTCGTTCGAACGCGACGGCGGTGAAGGGCTACGAGTGGATTGGGAAGGCCCCGGACGGGAGCGTTCGCCGGTCGGCGGCGAGTCTTTCACTCACGAAGGCCTCGGCTTCCGACTGCCTGAGGAAGAGGTGAGCCTCTCGCCCGACGCGGCTCGCGTCGAGCGAGGCCAGCAGCACTTCGTCGAGCTGGGCTGTGCGAGCTGCCACCCAGGCGTGGTCGATGCTCCCGCGGCTAGCGCGCCGGCACTGGGGCGACTCGATCCGCGGCGCGGTTGCCTGGCCGCGGCACCGGCCGCGACCCTCCCGCAGTATGCACTGGATGCGGTCGAGCGCACCGCCCTTCGGGAGGCGATCGGCCAAGTGGCCGGCTGGCAGCAAACCGCCCCGACCGCCGAAGAGCGGGTCGTGCGCACGCTCGCCCGACATCAATGTCTGGCGTGCCACCGGCGGGACGATCTCGGAAGCCCCCGCGACGACCGGCGCAGCTACTTCGTGATTCGAGGCGATGCCGAGCTGGGTGACGAGGGACGTATTCCTCCTCACCTCGATCACGTCGGCAACAAGCTCAGGCCCAGCTCGCTCGAGTCCGTCCTGTTGGAGTCGAGTCGCGTTCGTCCCTACATGGCAGCCCGCATGCCCCAGTACGGCGCCGAGCACGTGGGCGAGCTCATCACCGATCTGATCGCGGTCGACGCACGCCCCGAGGACGCGATCGAGCCGCCCTTCACCGCGGAGTCGGTGCAGCAGGGACGTCAGCTCGTGGGCACCGACGACGGGCTGGGCTGCATCAACTGTCACACGCTCGGGCCCTACGAGTCCTTGGGTGTCCCCGCGGTCGATCTGGCGACGATGACCGAGCGGCTCCGTCCGGGGTGGTTCCGCCAGCTCTTGCTCGATCCCATGTCGGTGAACATGATCACGCGCATGCCGAAGTTCTGGTTGGAAGACCGGAGCCCGGTCGACATCGCCGAGGGTGCGCCAGGTCCCCAAATCGACGCCATGTGGTCGTATCTCTCTCTCGGCGATGCGATGCCCTTGCCCAAGGGCCTGGTGGTGCCCGAGGCCGAGTTCGAGCTGGCCGTCCTCGACGAGCCGGTGCTGTGCGGTGTCTTCATGGCCGGCGTGAGCCCTCGCACCTTGGTGGTCGGCAACCCCGAGAGCTTGCATTACGCGTTCGACCTTCAAGGGTCGCGATTGGCCAAGGCTTGGCGTGGGCGGTTTTTCAATGCGAAGGGGACTTGGCACGCTCGGGCCGGTGCGCTCGAATCACCGCCGACAGACGACGTCCTCGAACTCGCCCCCGGGGCACCCTTCGCTCTCTTGCCGAACGACGAGGCTGCTTGGCCGGACCCGGAATCCGATACCGGCTATCGCACCTTGGGACGTCGCTTCGACGACCGACGCCGGCCGTCCTTCCGCTATCGATTTGAAGGCATGACGATCGAAGAGAAGCCGGTGCCTCGGCGCGAGCGTCGCAATACTTGGCTTCAGCGCTCGTTTCAGATCGAGAGCGAGAATGACCAGCAGAACCTCTGGTTCCGGGCAGCAGTCGGCCGCTCGATTCAAGCGATCGCACCCGGGGTCTGGCTCGTCGATGACCGTTCACTGGTCGAGGTGCCGGTAGGAGCGGAAGCGACCGAGCAGTCGCGGCGCCGCACTCGAGGTGAGTGGCAGGAGATCCTGGTTCCGGTTCGTTTCGTGGAGTCCGAGAGCGGCTGGACGGCCGCATTCGAAGTGGAGCTGACCTGGTGAACCGAACGATGCTGCTCATCTCGTTGATGGTGGGAATCGGCGCCGTTCAGGCGCTGGCTCAGGCTCCCGCCGGCGACGACGATCCGAACGTCGAAGCGCTGTCGTACCGCATCGTCTCAATGCCCCAGCCCGAGGGGATCTCGCTCGAGGTCAGCGGTCTGGCCTGGCTGCCCGACGAACGACTGATGATGGCGACGCGGCGCGGCGAGATCTTCATCGCACAGAACCCGCTGGCAGCTTCGGGTGAGACGCTCGAGCTGGTGCGCTTCGCCCACGGCCTTCAGGAGCCTTTGGGTCTGCTGGTGCACGACGGATGGATCTACTGCGTGCAGCGCGGTGAGCTGTCACGCCTTCGAGACGTCGATGGCGACGATCGCGTCGACGAGATCGAGACCGTCTGCGACACCTGGCGTGTGAGCGGGAACTACCACGAGTACAACTTCGGTCCGCGCATCGACGCCGAGGGAAACTTCTGGATCACGACCAACAAGCCGTTCGGTGGCGAGCCCTTCGGACGAGTCGATTGGCGTGGTTGGGCGCTTCGCATCACCCCCGACGGGGAGATGATCCCGACCGCCTGCGGTCTCCGATCTCCCGCCGGCATCGAGATCAGCCCTTGGGGAGATGCCTTCTACACCGACAATCAGGGCGAGTGGTGCGGCGCGAGCAAGCTCAGCCACCTCGAGCCCGGCGACTTCCACGGGCACCCCTGGGGCCTGCCGTCGGCTCGCCGTGAGGAGTGGGCCTACGACTATCCCGGAGATCCTCCCAATGGCAAGCTGATGCCGGACGTGGTCCAGGACATTCCGACCTTCAAGCTCCCAGCGGTCTGGTTCCCGTACGACAAGATGGGCAAGTCTCCGGCCGGGATGACTTGGGATCAATCGGGCGGCCGCTTCGGCCCCTTCTCCGGACAGCTCTTCGTCGGGGATCAGCACCACGCCTCGGTCATGCGTGTCTTCCTCGAGCGCGTCAACGGCCACTGGCAGGGAGCCTGCTTCCCCTTCCGCTCGGGCTTCCAGTCCGGTGCGCTCCGCCTCGCCTGGGGGCCGGACGCGCAGCTCTTCGTCGGCATGACGAATCGGGGATGGGGCTCACGCGGGAATCAAACCGACGGCTTGCAGCGTCTCGAGTGGACAGGACACGTGCCCTTCGAAGTGCGTGAGATGCAGGCGCGGCCGCACGGCTTCCGGTTGGTGTTCACGGTTCCTGTCGACCTCGAGCGCGCCCAAGACCCCGCCTCCTATCGTATGGAGAGCTACACCTACCGATTGCATGCCCAATACGGCAGCCCGGAGGTCGAGCAGAAGACACTCTCGATCGAATCGATCACGGTCTCCGAGGACGGGTTGGCCGCCGACCTGAAGATCGCCGGCCTACGACGCGGCTACGTGCATGAGCTCCATCTTCCGGGCATTCGAGCCGAAGACGATCGACCGCTGGCGCATGCCGTGGCTTATTACACTCTCATCGAGCAACCTCGCTGACACTCCCGGGCTCCGAATCTCCACCCTGCGGTGATTCTTCCCACGCGTCTTGGCAATGCTCCGTAACCAGGAGAGCGCTGCCGCCCGAATGACCTGACGAGAACGGAATCCAACGCCATGTTGCGTCTCAGCCTCGCCCTCTCTTGCTCACTGCTCTGCGTGTCGCCGGCCTTGGCTCAGGAAGGCAGTGATTGGCCTCAGTTCCAGGGGCCCGATCGCTCGGGCGCTTCCACCGAGACCCAGCTGGCTTGGAGCTGGGGCGAGAGAGGCCCGAAGGTGATGTGGTCGACTGAGCTCGGCCCCGGCTACGGCGGAGCGGCGGTCCTGGGTGACGAGGTCTTCGTGCTCGATCGGATCGCGGAAGAGCAAGACATCCTGCGATGCTTCGACTTGGCGACCGGCAGCGAGAAGTGGAACTTCGCCTACGCCGCTCCGGGGCGACTGGACTACCCGGGCTCGCGCGGAGTGCCGGCCGTGACCGCGGATCACGTGTACACGATCGGCGGATTCGGCCAGGTGCTGTGCGTCGACCGCAAGACGCATGAGCCGGCTTGGAGAGTCGACCTGGCGGACCAATACGAGGCTCACATCCCGCAATGGGGCTGGGCGCAGTCGCCCTTGGTCACCGAGAAGTCGGTCATCGTGGCGCCCCTGGCCCGAGACGCGGGGCTCGCCGCCTTGAACCTCCGGACGGGCAAGGAAGTCTGGCACTCCCCGGGACTGGGCACGACGCACTCCTCTCCGGCATTGCTACACATCCAAGGGAAGGACCAGGTCCTCTTGGTCACGACCAAGGGTCGCACCGGTCTGATCACGAGCGTGGATCCGAAGACGGGGCAGATCCTGTGGCAGCACGACCAGTACTTCTGCCGTTTCCCCATCACGGCACCCATTCGAATCGACGACGAGCGCGTGTTCGTAACGGGCGGCTACGGAGCCGGCTCACTCATGCTGAAGGTCGCACGGGGCTCGAGCAAGAGCTGGTCGGTAACCGAGCTCTATCGGCTGGAGAAGGGCTCTCAGGTTCACCTCCCGATGCTGATCGACGATCATCTCTATCTCATGGCGAACGAGAACGGCACGGACAGTCCTCGGCGGCGCCAGAATGGCGGCCTGATGTGTGTCGATCTGAAGGGCAACGTGAAATGGCGCACCGGCGCCGAGCCCTACTTCGGTCGCGGAAACTCGATCGTGGTCGGTGGCCAGCTGATTACGCAGGACGGCCTCAGCGGCACGCTGCGAGTCATCGAGCCGTCGCCTTCCCAGTACCGTGCCATTGCCGAGGCGAATGTGTTCGGCACCGAGACGCAGCGCGACGAGCACATGTGGGCGCCGATGGCGCTGAGCCGAGGTCGTCTGCTGATGCGGAGCCAAGATCGGATGCTCTGCCTGGACGTCCGCGCCAGCCAGTGAGGCCGAGAAGAGGATCAGCCCCGACCGATCGAATGGTACGGGGCTGATTCGTGCTTGCGAGCGGGGTTGAGAGCGATCCACCCGCAGATTCTCGGTCAGGCGATCGTCAATCCGAGACGAGGGTCGTGCTCGTTCCATCCAGTCGGATGGAGAAGTGCGGCCGACCTCCGGTCTCGCGATTCAAATAGGCGACGAGGTCCATCCAACGATCGAGCTCGGACCCGGAGCTAGTCTCCAGATCGAAGGCCTCTGATCGTGTCGTCGCGCGCTTCGGAGCCGACAGGGTGCTCGTCGATTGCCGACCGGCTTGACTCGCCTTCTTCTTTCGTTGCGCGCGCTTTGCAGGGCTCGTTCCGAACACCTCACCCAGGTTGGCGGGCGGAATGCCCTTTCCGAACTTCTTCTTCACCTGGCTCTGAAGCGCACCCACGTTGCGCGCTTTGCCCTGTTGGAAGATCTTCTTACCGTAGGCCATGCGTTCTTGCAGAGTCGCTTCAGCCAAAATTCCACCCTCTCGCAATCGGGAATGTCTCAACTTCATTCCCCCTTCGTCGGCCCTTATAACAGGCCACTCCGAGAAGGTCTCTCACGTATTTGAGCGGAATTGCGAAACGCGAGCATCTCGTCCCACAATCCACGAGCTTCATTGCCAGGAGTATGCCGCCAGGCCGGTGAGCTCTCGAATGAAGATCTCGCGGCCGGACATTGCCAAATGAGCCCAGGTCTCCTGCTCCGAGACTCCGGCCTGATCCAGAACCTGGTAGGACTCGGGATTCGCCCGCAGCAAGTACAGCCGACCCGAGTCGGCCAACGCCAGGATACGGTCGCCCTGACGTACCAGAGACCAGTAGGAGTCGCCAGTCGGAGGCGAGGTCCAACACGTCTCGCCGGTCGGAAGGTGAATGCAGGTGAATCGATTCGCACGCGTGAACAGATAGGCATGCTCGTCGATGATCACCGGCGAGGTCATGTAGCCTTGGGTGGAGTTCTGCCAACCGGCCTCGATGTTCCAGCCGGCCTCGAGTCGACTCACGTTCAGCAGACGAGCCCTCGCGCCGTATGCGGCCGTGAAGATCCCTTCGTCAAAGACGATCGGCGTCAGGATGTTCATGCCGCGAAACGATGGCGTTTGCATTCGCCACAGCACCGCGCCCTCCGACTCGCTCACGCCCTGGAGGTGAGTCCGCGACTGCACAACGAGCTGAGGGACACCACCCAGCGTGACACGGACTGGAGAGGCGAAGGCGCTGCCGTTCATGCCGCCCCCATCTCCCAGCGAGCGCCAGATCTCCTTGCCGGTCTCCTTGTTCAGCTTGACGAAGGCTCCGCCCGCTTGCACGTAGACCGCGTCGCCCACGACCAGCGGAGAGCAAACGAAGCCAAAGGCCGGGAGGTCGGTGCCTTGATCTTCGGAAAAGTCGACTCGCCAAACCACTTCACCCGTCTTCGCGTCGAGGCACACGAGCAGGTCGCACATGCCGGCCACGTAGAGGCGTTGCCCGTCGAACGCAGGCGTCGAGCGCACCCAGGATCCGTTGCGAGCCGCGAAGAAGGGCACCTTCATGGCCCCCTCCCACTCAATCTTCCACAGCTCGTGCCCCGTTCGACGGTCCAGGGCGCGGACGACCTCGTGCGTCTCGTCTCGCGTCTCGACCGAGAAGACTCGGTCCGCGGTCACGATCGGCCCCGCGTAGCTCTCCCCGAGCTCGACTCGCCATTGCAGCTTCAGTCGCGCGTCTCCAAAGCCCTCCGGCCAGGTCGGCCCCGTGAACGTCCCGTCTCGCACCGGCCCTCGCCACTGGTTCCAATCCACGGGAGCGTCGGTCGTCAAAGTCTCGGCCGTCTTTTGGACGTCGTCATCCGAGAGACCGAATCCGAGTAGCGACAGGAGTCCAGAAGTCAGTGCCAGCGTGATCATGAACCGCTCCAGGGAGATGTCGACGACTGAGAGCACCCCGAGATGGGGGACGCGCTGACGTTCGACGGACAGCTCGGGGCAGATTCAGGCAGCGGCGAGGCTCCCTCAGTTCGAGCGCGCCCCGATCGGAATCAGGTAGAGCGGGAGCTCGCGAGGAGACCCCCCCAGCGCCGCACGCACGAGATCGGAATCGATCCCTCCGACGGGCACGGCCCCCAGATCGAGCGCAGTCGCTTGCAGCAACAGGTTCTGGGCCGCGTGCCCGGCCTCGAGCTGCACGTAACGGGGCGCGATCTCGGCGTCGTACTCCGCGGCCATGCGGTCGACGACGCCACACAGCACGAAGACCGCGGGCGCTTGGGCGAGGACCTTCTGATCGTAGGCGGCCGCAGGCAGCGCCGAACGCAGGTCTCCTCGGCGGTACAAGATCAGGCGATGGTCCTGCGGCTCGTAATGATAAAGGCCTTCCGGCAGCACGATCCACAGCTCGAGTGGGTAAGCGGGTCCAGCCGACGGCGCCGTGCGATGCCCATCGGCGTCCGTCGTCCCCTGTGCAGCCCAGGCGAGCTGCGAGATCTCTTCACGGCTCAGAGAGCGACCTCCGAACTCACGAATCGAGCGCCGTTGAGCCAAGACCTCTTCGAGCGACCGCTCCCCTTTCAATCGGGGTGCGGGAAGCTCGATCGTCTCCAGAGCCTCGCCTCGCTCGATCGGTCCCGAGCCGGTCTCGTCGCCACAGCTCGCCAGCCCGGCGAGCCCAATCAGGAGCACGAGACGACACAGGCCCGTCACTCGGATCACTGAGACTCCCCGGCTTGGAGGCACAGCAAGGCTCCGCGCGTCCGGACGAAGAGACGTCCCTGGGACCAGGCGGGAGTCGCCTGTGTGGGCTCACCGAGCTCGAGTCGCTGCAGCAGGCCAAACTCGGCTGCCGCACGAAGCACGAGCAGCTCGCCCGACGTGGTTCCGATGACGAAACGCTCGCCGATGCGAATCGGGGAGCCGAAGGTCTCGCCCCCCTCGACGCGCTCGCGCCAGTGGACCTCACCGGTCGAGCGGTCCAAGCAAGACGCCACTCCCGAGTCGCTCCAAAGAAACAGAGCGTCTCCGAGTCCGATCGGGCTCGGAACGTAGGGGAGCGCCTGCTGGGCGCGAAAGAGGATCTCGGGCGCTTCCTTCGCCGGGTCGAGTGGGAGACGAACCGTGACGCTCTCCTTGCCCCCTCCACCGGAGCCTGCAGCCTGGATGAGTGTCCTCCCGACCAAACCAGATGATCCCACGCAGCGTTGCTCGAACAGGTCCTCCAAGGACCACAAGACCCGCCCGGTGCTCGGCTCGATCCCCGTCAAGCCGTGAGCCGTGCTCGCCGTGACGATCTGGATCGGTCCCCCATCGGGCTCGAAGGCCACGGGCGTCGCGTACGAGGCGCGAACGCTTCGACGGGGAATCCGCCATCGATCACGACCGGTCGCGGGGTCGAGACCGACGAGAAAGCCGTCTTCGCCCTCGTGCTCCTTCGCGACGATGAGGACGCCTTGAACGAGCAAGGGCGAAGCGCCACTACCGTGCTGGGCCTGGAAGGCACCCAGGTCTCGACGCCAAGCGGGCTCGCCGTCCAGCTTCAGAGCCAGCAGCTCGAGCTTCTCACCACTCGTCCAAGAGACATAGAGACGCTCACCGTCCACGGCCGGTGTCGAGGCCGCGAAGCTGTTGAGCCGGTGTTGCGAGTGGGACTGAAACTCGTACGAGCGCGACCACTGGACGGTGCCCGTTCGCACGTCGAGACAAGTGACGCGGCGTTTTCCGGTGTCGGGCATCTCCTCGGTGAGGAAGAGCCGGTCGCCGCGGACCACGGGCGACGAGTGCCCTTGTCCTCCGGTCTTCACGCGCCACACGATCTCGAGCGGTCCCGCGTCGGCGGGCCATCCGGCATCGACCTGTCCGCGGGCGCCAGGCCCTCGGAAACCGGGCCAGTCCTGACTCGGCCAGCCGAGGCTTCCAAAGAGCAACGAGAACACCAGCAGGCTCATGAGCCACCGGACGAGCCGAACGCCGTGGCTCATGGACCATCTCCTCCTCGAGGGTGAGTCTTCTCGTTCAGGCTCCGCTCGCCTCACCTTCGCCGCCGCCACTTCGGTGGATTCGCGGGCTCGCCTGACTCGGTGCCAGCGGGCGACCGTGCGAGAGCGGCTCGGGCAGAGTAGCAAAGGCCCTCATGTCCTCGAACATCTGACCGAGGCTTTCTTGATAGACATTGCCGATCAGGCAATCCGTCAACGCCCGCCCGTGACTCGGGTGCGCCTTGAGGAAGTCACCAAAGTTGAAGCTCGAATCATAGAAGGCATAGACCAGTCGGCGCATGGCCTCGATGCCTTCGCAGAACCGATCGCCGTACTCGGTGAAGCGAGCGGCGCTGCAGTCTCCGTCCTTCAGGGCTTGCTCGACGGCATCCGCAGCCATGACCCCGGACTGCAAGGCCAGGAAGACACCGGAAGAGAAGACCGGGTCCAGGAAGGCGAAGGCATCGCCGGCGAGCAACAGGCCGTTGGCCGCGCAATGTCGCGATCGGTAGGAGTAGTCACCGGTCACCCGGAAGCTGCCGGCCTGTCGGCCTCCTCGAACGTGATCCCGAACCCACGGTTGAATGGCGAGCTCGCGCCGAAAGATCTCCTCGGGGTCGCGCGTGCCGCGGTACAGATACTCGCGGTCGGCGACGACTCCGACGCTCACGCGATCATTCGCCATCGGGATGTACCAGAACCAGCCCTTCTCGGGCAGGTATGCGACCGTGGTCGCACCGGCATCGACACCGGTGTCGCGCTGAGCTCCGTCGAAGTAGGTCCAGATCGCGATCTTCTTGAGCACCTGATCCGGGATGCGCCACGAGTTCCGGAGCTGGGAGAAGGTATCCCGACCGCTGGCATCGATGGTGATGGGCGCATAGACCTCGTAGGTGCCGAGGTCCTTGGAATCGACCTCGAGGCCGGCCACCGAGTCTCCGTCCCAGATCAGCTGCCGGGCGGAGGTTTCGAACCGAGCCTCGGCTCCTTTCTCCACGGCATTGTCGACCATCAGAGTGTCGAAGTCGCTGCGCACGACCTGCCAGGTCCGCGAGCTGGGGTGATCGTCATGGTCGACGAAGTAGAAGGGTTTCGAGAGCTTGCCGCCAGTGTCGACGAACTGCACGCTCAGCTTCGGAAAGGCGAAGGCCGCCTGGTTCATCTTCTCCACCAGGCCCAGCCGATCGAGCGCGAACCAACAGTACGGGATCAAGGACTCCCCGACTCGGTAGCGAGGAAAGCTCTCCCGCTCGAGAATGAGGACGGATCGACCGTACTCGGCCAAGACGGCGGCTGTCGCAGATCCTGCCGGTCCGGCGCCAATGACGATGGCGTCGAACTCGACCGGATGAGTCTTCGAGTTCATGGAGCAAGCTCTTCTGGAGGATCAGGACTCGGAAGCGATCGAGTCGATCCCGGGTGACCGGGACAGCGTTATCCGTCTCTTCGTTCACCCACGGCAATGAGATGATGCTGAGTCCGAAAATACAAAACACCTTCCGAGAGGGCGGGCGACGCCATCGTCGGATCCTTCAATGAGTTGACCTCGAGAATCTCGAACTCCGGTCCCAGCTTCACGACGTAAACCTCCCCGTCCTCACTCGCCTGGTACAGCTTCCCGTCTCCAGAAACGCCCGAAGCCGTGAAGCCGTAGCCGCCCATCTGGGTGTTGGCGAGTCGCTCGCGATAGATCTCGTCGCCCGTTTTGGCGTCGAAGCACGACAGGACACCGAGATCGTTGCAGCAGTAGAGAAGGTCGCTCGCGACCAACGGCGTCTGCATGTAGTTGCCGCGCCGCATGTGGAACCAGGCGAGGTCCTTACTGGTCGGCAGCGTCGAGAGCTTACCGCTGGCATCGAGCGGAATCGCATAGATCGGCGCGTGGCGTCCATGCGCATTCGTGATGTAGGCGAGGTCATTCGCGACGATCGGTGTCGGGACCGGGATGTCCCCGCCCCCTTCCAACCACCAGAGCGCCTCTCCCGTCTCGAGGTCATATCCGCCGATGTGCTTCCAGCCATTGCAGATCACCTGCGACCGCTGCTTCCCGACGTGCACGGTCGGCGTTCCCCAGGTGGGCACTTCCTCACGCTCGGTGCGCCAGAGGTCTTCGCCCGTCTCGAGCGACAAGGCCCCCACCCACGACTGCGCTTGAATGTCGACCTGAAGGATGATCTTGTCCTCGTGGATGACCGGTGAGCTCGCGAAGCCCCACTGAGCCTGCGGCATCGAGAAGTAGCCCGAGTCCAGGAGACCGAAGTCCTCGCGCTTCCACAGCAGCTTGCCATCGCGGTCGTAGCAGTAGAGCCCTTCCGAGCCGAAGAACGCGACCACACGATCGCCGTTCGTCGCGACCGACGAGGCGGCGTGGCTGCCCTTGGGATGCCGCTTCACCTGGGGCATCCCGCCCCACGCCGTCTGCGACCACAGCAGATTGCCCGTGTGCTTGTCGTAGCAGAGCACACGAAACGTCTGAGCGCCTTCGTCTTCCACCGGCGCGATCGAGCCGTACAACCCGACCTTGAGCTCGGCCTCACCTTCGTTCGCACCGACCGCCGTCGTCAGGTAGAGACGTTCGCCCCAGATCACGGGGCTCGAGTGCGCCAAGCCCGGAACGTCGATCTTGAAGACGACGTTCTCGCCGCTTTCGACGTTCCACTTCGTCGGCAGCGGATACCCGTCGGAGTGGCCTCGAGCCTGCTCGCCGCGGAAGGCCGGCCAGTTGCCGTCGCCCTTATCTGTGGGAGCCGGACCGTCACTCGCCTCGGCCCGCTTCTCGAGGCGCCCATACATCTGGCCACCATGGTCGCCCGCATCCCAGATGCCCGCGTATTGTCCGCGGAAGAACACGACGCGCGCGGAGAACGTGCCCATGCCCGGCACCGGCACGTCCGTGAGCGTGATGACGGGCGTATCTCCTGCCCACTTCACCTTGACGGGTGCCGGCCAGACCGAGTCCGTCTTGCCGTACTGGATCCGGGCCGTGATCAGCCAGAGGTCCCCGATCATCTTGCGCGCACCCTGAATCGAGTAGCGCTCCTCTTGCGGGGCCGTCTTTTGACCCGTGACGGTGAAATGTCCGACCAGGTCGACTCCGGTCAGCATCTGGGCGAACTCGTCCTCGAGACGCTCACGGTCGTTCGGCTTGGCCGTCTCGGGGGGCGGAGCCGACTCGTCGGTTTCGGTTTGAGCGATCAACGGCAACGTGCCGACACCCAAGACCAGCAGAACGACAGCCCGGGCGAGCCAGTGGCGGATCATCCGTCCTTCTCCTCAAATCGATCGGCGTCACGGGGAGGCGCCGAGGTCCGGACCCCGGCGAGCGAGCGAAGTGCCCATTCTACGGTCAACTCGTTGCCGATGTTGAATCTCTATTCGCTGCGCAGAGCCGCGAGAAGGGGGCCTCGGAGGGCGAGCCAGGTCGCGGCCACGACCCAAGCGACTCCCGAGATGGCGACGCCGATCACCAGGATGCCGGCCGCACCCCATGGGCTCTCGGCGCCCGGATCCGCCAGCGCCGGCCAGACCGCCACCGCTGCCGCCAGGATTCCGCTGAGCAACCCCAAGGCGAGCAAGGCGCCGTGCTCGCTCCACACGAGCCAGCGCACGGCCGAGCGCCGATATCCGACGGCCCGAACCAGCGCGAGCTCTGAGCGACGCTCGAGCACGTTGCGAAGCACCACCGTCCCCAAGCCCGCCGCGCCCAACAACAATCCAAGCCCCCCCAGCATCTGAAAGATGACCAAGTAGGTGTTCTGCACCGAGTTGAAGGCGGCCAGCCGTTCCGCGGTGTCGGTCACCTCCAGGCCCATGTCCGCAAGCCCGCGGGTCAGCTCCCGCTCCACCTCGTCGGTTCGCGCCGGTGCCACGTCGAACAGAAACCAGCGATAGCCGCTCTCCGACGGGAACAGCTCCTCAAAGTGATCGCCGCCGATGACCAGATTGCCTTGGAGGATCGAGTTGGCGACCGTCCCGACGATGCGAACCTGAAAGGGCCGACCCCGCTCATCCAGGTAGTCGATGGTGCCCCCGACCGACTTGTGGAGGGCCCACTGCACGCTGGCGGCATCACCGATGGCCGGGATCGCGCCATCGGCCCGCTGCTCGAGCAACGTCCACGGGCTCCTGCCTTCCGCCAGGCCGAGATGGTCCGTGAATCGAAACGCCTCGCGCTCTGCGAGCCGGGCCGGGTTCACGCCGACCAGACGCGGCTGCTGCGTTTGGTTGAGATTCAAGCAGCTCGCCTCGTCACCGTCCCGCACCCGGAACGACACGACGCTTCCAGGTGCCAAGAGGTCCTTGGGCAAAGCGTAGGCGTCGATCGCGTCCTGCGAGTCGAGGTCGTGGAGCACGCCGATCGTCGCGCGCGCCTGCAGCGTGAAGCCCCCCGTGCCGGAGTCGCGCCGCGTCGGATCCTCGGGCTCTCCCAGACGGTTCGCTCCGACCGCGACGACCAGAAACGTCCCCGATGCTAGTAGCGAGATGGTGGCCAAGCTCCGCCCCGGGCGCCGCGTGCTGTTGCGCAGACCCAAACGACCGACGGTCTCCTTCTCCGGGAGCCCTTCGGAGCTCCAACCGGCCAGAAGCAGTCGGCTACCGAACAGGCCGGCCATGAGGAGCAGAGCCCCGACGCCGAAGAACGCCCCAGCTGCCGCCGTGCCTCGGCCCGGTCCGACCGCCACCGCGATGGCGATCGCCGCCACGACGCAGACGAGCGTCAGTATCACCAATGCCTTCCGTCGGCTCGCCGACAGCACTCCCCCGCTCTCGCCAACGCCGCCTCGACGACCGAGCAGCTCTCTCGCCGAGCTCTTGGCCTGACGGCGCAAGGTCCCGGCGAGGGCCGCGAGTGCGGCCAGGATCGAGATCCCAGCGCCGAGGACGAGCGTCATCGGAGAGATCGCGACCGAGATCGCCGCGGAGGCGACGGCTTCTTTCCACACGCTCGCCAACGCGCCGAGCACGAGGCGGGTGTACCCGAGCGCGCCGAGAACACCGAGAGAGGCTCCGAGCACCGCGAGCACCAGGCCTTCACCGAGGAGGAGGCGCCGCACCTGCCGCGGTGTCCAGCCGACGGCGAGGAGAAGCCCGACCTGCGAAGCCCGCTGCTCGACGCCGAAGACGAAGAGCAACGCCGTCAGCAGGAAGGCCGCGATCAGGAGGAAGGAGCTCAAACCGAGGAACAGGCCCCCAAAGTCCGTCGTCGCACGTCCCGAGGCGAGCGCCTGGCCGCGCAGATCCTGAAAGAAGAGCCCCAGGGCGGCCGGCCGGAGTGCGGACACGAGGTCCTGCTCGAGCGCGGTCCGATCCGTCTCGGAGAAGCGAACGGCCGTCAGGGCTCCGAAGCGATTGCCCCACATCCCTTGCGCCGTCTCGAGCGTGATGAAGGCCTTGGGCGTGCCGTGGTGATCGTCCCAGTAGGCCTCGTCTTCGTCGCGGATGCGCTCGAGGTCGACCGGGATACCCGGCTCCCAGTCGCGGCAGTCCTCGGTATCGGCCAGCCCGGGAAAACCGGGCATCAGCGAAGGATCGCCCGCGAAGCCCTCGAGCGGTGTCACTCGCCCGACGGTGAAGACGTGCTCCTTCTCGACCAGTCGGCGATCGCGACCAATGGCGAAGTAGCGGATGCTCAGTCGGTCTTGTGCTTTGGCGCCGAGATCCGTTGCGAGCCAGCGGCCGAGGATCGTCCCATCGTTTGCCAGACCAGTTCCATAGAGGACGTGCCAGTCGGGAAAGTCTTCGGGCGCTCCGGCGAGCAGGCCAGCGCCGGCGACCATCGAGTACGGAGTCGCGCGATCACCGATCCGGAGCTCGTTGACGAAGTAGGTGAGAATGCCGAGCGCCGAGCGCGAGCCGCTTCGTACAGCCTCCTCCACCGGTGGATCGAGGAAGATGCGCTCACTGCGGAGCTCGAGCAAGCCGCTCTCGTGATCATGGAGGCTCAGCTCACCGTCCTCGAGCTTCCAATGCTGGGCGAGCGCTTCGTCGAGAGCTTCCGACGCGGGCGCCGAGTCTTCGGAAGCACCGGCGACGAGCAGCAAGTTGGCGCGCCCCGCGCGCTCGACGGTGCGCTGCAGCCAGTCGAGATCGACGAAGGCATTGAAGGGCGGAATCTGGTCGGCCTCGAGCGCGAACCGTCCGAATGTTTCGTCGGTCACGATGGCGACGACCTCGACCCGCAACGCGGTCGCGACGTCGTCGCTGGTTGCGAGCGCCATGTCCCGCGGGAGTCCACTCGGCTTTTCGACTCGGAGCAAGATCGTGTCACCGACGGCGACCTCGAGCTGGCTCGCGAGCCGCTCGCTCACCAGCACTTGCCGAGGCCCAGGGAGCGGGCCGTTCCAGGCTGCCGCTCCGAGCGCCGGAAAGCGTGCATCGATGCCGGTGACGCGCACGTCGTTCGCGCGCCGTTCCCCTCCCGGCACCGATCCGACTCCGCTGAGCCGCAAGGCGGGAACCACGCGGAGGTCTCGGAAGCTGGCCGCGAGCTCGTCGGCCAAGGCGGCTCGAAAAAAGCGATCGTGCGACACGAGCACACGATCGGTGCGACCAATCCGCTGCCGCGCCTGCGATTGCAAGCTCGCCTGCACGGAGTCGCCGACCACCAGGGCACCCACCAAGACGGCGGTTCCGATGGCGGTTCCCAGCAGGACGCCCAGATGGCTTCGCCAATAGTAGAGCGCGCTGCGGAGAACGAGCCGAAGCCGAGTCATGCGCCGCTCTCCGCACGCACGAGCAAGCGACCTGCGCGGAGCTCGCGAATGCTCCCCAGCCGGGACGCGAGATCTTTGGAATGCGTCACACAGACCAACGTCAGCCCTCGCTCTCGACAGAGTCGCTCGAGCAAGTCGGCGAGGTCATCGGCCGAGCGGGCATCGAGTGACCCCGTCGGCTCATCGGCGAGAAGGATGGACGGCTCGTTCACGAGGGCGCGCACGACCGCGACCCGTTGACACTCGCCACCCGAGAGCTGGGCCGGCCGATGATCGAGGCGAGCACTCAGTCCGACGGCGCTCAAGAGCTCGCGGGCGCGCTCGACCGTAGTGGCCCGACTGGCGCGATCGCGATGCACGAGCGTCGGGACGAGGACATTCTCGAGAGCGCTACATTGAGGCAGAAGATGATGGAGCTGAAAGACGAACCCGACCGCATCGTTGCGGAAGCGCGCCAAGTCCTCGGCGTCCACGCGCGTCAAGTCGATGCCCGCGACCTGCACCGAGCCCCGCGTGGGAAGCTCGAGCCCGCCGAGGATGTTGAGGAGCGTGCTCTTTCCCGAGCCCGAAGGCCCGACGATCGCGACCGACTCGCCGCGCGCCACCTCGAGATCGACGCCGCGCAGCACCTCGGTCGTGATCGAGCCGCGCTGAAACTCCTTGGTCACGCCTTCCAAGTGGATCCAATGCTCTTGTCCGGCACTTGATCGGGTTGGTTCATTCAAGCTCGGGATCTCCGCTCAGCGTTGTTCGGTCTCGGCCGGTCTCTCGATGGACGCCGTCGACTTCTTGGGCGATGGCCCCGGCTTGTAGAGCATCACCAGCATCCCTCCGACTGCGGCCAACAGGATGCCGAGGAAGAACTGGGGCTTGATGCTCGAGAAGCCAGCGGCCGGGGGATGCAGCGCAAGCGAGACGACCGCGTTCACGACCGGCGCCCCGGCGAAGATGATCGACATCACGACGGCGGGCTTGCCGTTGGCACCGAAGGCGAGCAGAACGCCGAAGGCACCGATCGCACCGGCGACGCCCGCGACCAGGGACCAGGTGATGCCCTTGCCACTCATCGACCAGTCGCTGCCCTTGAGAAGGAGCAGGAGAGCGGGCGCCAAGACGGCGGCGAGGAAGTAGGCGATGCCGACCCAGAGGAATGCCTTGTAGCGGGCATTGGGATCATTCACCCCCATGGTCGTCTGTCCGGTGTGGAGCAGAATGCCGTAGAGGCCCCAACAGGCGACAGTCAGCATCGCGTAGGCGAGCCAGAGGTTGCTTTCTTGTCCAGAGCTCCCGGGCATGGGGCACGTGTCCTTTCAGTTCATTCTCAGTTCCGACGCGCCGACTCAGGCGTCGTCAGCTTCAGCTCTTTCAATCGACGGCTCGGAGCGGCCTCGAGTGACGCGTCGACGTCCGCTGACATCGGCACGGCGCGAAAGTCGCGATCCCCGGGTCTCTTCTCGACATGCACGACCGTCATCATCCCGCGAGCGATCTCGGCGCCCGCTTCTCCTCCTTCGCCGATCCGACGGAACAGCACGGCGTGACGCAGTACCTTGGAGCGCTTCTCCAGGACCACGAGGTGAAGTGAGACGTGATCGAGATATCGGAGCGGCTCGCGATAATCACACTCGGCCCGCACGCGTACCCACCCTCGCATGACGCCCTCTTCCTCCCAGTGAAGGGCGAGACCGAGCGAGTGGAAGAAATAATGCTCGGTCGCCTCCATGAACCGGAAGTAGTTCGAGAAGTGCATGATGCCGGCCATGTCGGTCTCGGCAAACTCGACCTGGCGTTGGGTGATGAACTCGTGGGCCATGTTCACTCGACCGGAGAAAGGGAATCGTTCGCGCACAACGTGACGCCGACGACCTCGGGGGTCAAGCCGATACGGAGCGGCGGCAGAAGGCCTCGAACTCGTCGGCCATTCTCTCCATCGTGAAGTACTCACGGGCCGCGCGTTGGCCCGCTGCCGACAAGCGATCGGAGAGGCAGCGGTCTTCGAGGACCCGGCGCAACCCGTCGGCCAGGGAAGCGGTATCGTTGGCTTCACAGAGCAGGCCCGCCTCGGTCGCCTCGATCAGCTCGAGGAAGGAGCCGTGCCGGGGTTGAACGACCGGAACGCCCGCCGCCCAGGCTTCCACCAGGTAGAGCCCGAACGACTCGCCATAGGTGGCCGGCACCGACATCACCGACAGCTCGCCGAGGAAGCGCAGCTTCTCCGCTTTGGTGCAGTTCGGAAGCCAGGTGACCTCGCTGCCGAGACCGGCCGAGCGAAGCTGCTCCTGAAGCTGTCGGACGAATGGCCGGTCCTCGGCCAGCTGCACGCCGGCGACCTGCAACCTCGCCTCGGTGCCCGAGGCCCGCAAGGCCACGAAGGCCGCGACCAGCCTGTCGAGGCCCTTGTCGGCACACATGCGAGCCAGGTAGCCGATGACTGGCGGACTCGCATCTCGGGCAGCGGTCGGGATCCCTTCCAGCGCGATTCCATTGTGAATGACCGACACTCGCTCGGGCGGTAGCTGCAGCCGCTCGCTCATCAAGTCGGCCGTGTAGCGGCTGACGGCGACGAAGGCGTCCAGGTCGCCCGCCCGCCGCTGGAGCTCGCTCCAAGCCTGGTCTCGGTGGACCTTCGGCAGCGCGTCCAAGAAAGGAGCCTCCCCCTGCAGGGTTCCGACCACAGGGCATTCGATGGCCTCGCGCAGGCGCCGCGCCAACCCGCTGAGCAGGGCATTCGACAGACAGATCAGGTCAGGGCGCTCGTGATCCCGAAGCCAGGTGATGAGCTCGTCGAGGCCCGCCTGCTGTGGACCGCTCTCACCGCGCAGCATGGCGACCGTCAGGGCTCCGAGGTCCTTGGCCTCGGTCATCGAGCCGCGTGACGCCGCCCAGCGCAAGAAAGACGGCCGATCGAGCCAGTGACGAACGAATCGAGGCAACCAGTGCCACCAACGAAGCCGGTGCTCGAGGTACACGTTCACGCCGCCGAGGAAGACGGGATCCTCCGTCTTCTCCGCAGAGTCGTCCTCGAGGACGAAGGGCAAGTAGACGGGAATCATCATCACGTCGTGCCCGCGCGCCCGGAGTGCCCGCACGAGCAGCTCGTCTCGCAAGCAGCTTCCGCAGTAGAAGTGGCCCGTCCCGGGGGTGATCTGGACGATCTTCAGAGGTGCCGAAGCGCGGTTGGCCTCGAGCGCGACGCGCTCGAGCTCATCGCTGCCCTTCATCTCGGCCCACTCCAGACGGCCTCACGCATAACGCGCATTGCGGTGCTCCGAGCGGAAGAAGCGCGGCAACAGCTCATCGATGCGAAGTAGAGCGTCGCGCGTCACGTCAACCGCCTGCTCCGTCACCTTGAAATCACCCTGCGCCTCGAGCTCGGCCAGAGGCTCGGCGAAGCGTTGGCGCGGATCCTCCCCAAACTTCTGACGGAAGTACTCCAGCGGCAAGTGGCCGAGCTTGAGCTGCAAGATGAACTCTCGCACGAACTGCTCATCCTTCGTGAGCACCAGCGCCCGATGAATCGGAAGCTCGCCTCGCTCGACGCGTTCCACGTAGGGCTCGTAACGATGCTCGTTCTGCAGATGAACACCGCCGAGATGGCCGAACGACGACACGCCCAGGCCGATCAGATCTGCGCCCGTCCACAGCGCATCGCGATACCGGAACTCGATCCCCTCACCCTTCTTGGCCGTGGTGACCGAACCGATCTGGTATCCCGCCCGCTCCAGGGCAGCGTAGGCCTCTTGAGTCCAGCGTCGCTTGGTGGGCCAGTCGGCGACGGGAGCGACCTGCGTTCCGCCCTCTTGCATGCGCTGATAGATCGTCGTGTTGTACGGGACCTCGAGCTGATAGATGGTCACGTTGTCCGGCTCGAGCTTCAGCGTCTCCTCGATACAGCGGCGCCAGTTCTCATCCGTCTCGCCGACCATGCCGGCGATCAGATCGATGTTGATCTGTTCGAAGCCGACATCCCGCGCCGTCTGGTAGGCGCCGTAGATCTCCTTGGCTCGATGGGCGCGGTTGTTGAGCGCGAGGATCTCGGCATTGAAGTTCTCGACACCCAGGCTCAGTCGCGTCACACCCAGCTCGTGAAGGACCTCGATCTTCTTCGTCTGCAGCGTGCCCGGCTCACACTCGAAGGTGACCTCCTCGGCCTCTGACCAGTCGAAGATGTCGCGCAACCCTTCGAACAGGAATCGGAGCTGATCCGGGGAGAGGTAGGACGGCGTGCCACCCCCGAAGTAGACGAGCTTCGGTTGGCGACCTACGAGATAGGGCTGCTCGGCGTAGAGCCGTGACTCGGTCAGGACCGCATCGAGGTAGCGACGAACGTCTTGGGCGTTCTTGTCGGTGTAGACCTTGTAGTAACAGAAGTCGCAGCGCTTTCGGCAGAACGGAATGTGCACGTAGAGACCGAGCATCGGCGGAGACTCGGCCCCTTCCGAGAGAAGCTGGAGGACTCTCGGGACTTGGTCTTCTCGCCAGAACGAGAAGGGCGGGTAGTTGGCGATGAAGTAGTTACCGACCGTCGTCTCTTCTGTGGAAGGACCTGGGCTCTTCGGCTCATCGGAGCTCATCAACGACCTCGTTTCTTCTCACCGGACTTCTGATCCGACTCACCGAACACGTACAGCAGTCCGTCATTGGCGCCGATCAGGATGCGACCGCCCGCCACGGCGGGCGAGGAGAAGATCGACTGGCCGATGTCGTACGACCACGTCTCTTCGCCCGTTGCGGCATTCAAGACATACAGGCGGCCATCCGCCGAGCCGAAGACCACGCGGTCGCCACAGAGCACCGGCGAGGCGTCGATCTTGCGTCGCGTCTTGAACGCCCACACCTCTTCGCCATCGGCGAAGCGAACGCAGTGCAGCTTCTTGTCACGACCCCCGAAGTAGACGAGGTCCTCGCCGATCGCGGGTGACGAGAAGAAGGCGTTCCGGCCGTCGCCGAACGACCAGACCTCCTCGCCTTTGTTCAGATCGAGGCGCACGAACGCGTTGCCGTAGTGGCCGAAGAACGCTTGGTCGCGATCGACTCCGACCGAGCCCGCGATGTAGCTCTCGGCTCCCATGTCGAGCTGCGACTGGGCTTGCCCCTCGGCGAGGGACACCACGTGCAGGCGAGCGTCACAGCCGCCAAACACGATCTGATCGTTCCAAACCGCCGGCGTTCCGTTGACGTAGTTCTCCGTCTCGTAGCGCCACACCGGCTCGCCCGTCTTCGCATCCAGACAGTAGAGAGCGGAGTCGTAGCTCCCGAACACGACGCGACGGCCCTCAGCCGACTCGAAGAGCGTCGCTCCCCCTTGAACCTTGTCTCCGGTCTCGAACTTCCAGCGCAGATCCCCCGTCTTCTTGTCGAGGGCGTAGAAGAAGCCGTCCGTGGAGCCGACGTAGACCGTGTCCCCGCTTACGGTCGGGGGCGCCTCGATCATGTCCTCCGTCGCGAATCGCCAGAGGCCGCGGCCGGTCTCGAAGTCGATCGCGTGGAGGTGGTAGTCGTCGGAGCCCACAAACACTCGCCCGCCCTCGATCACTGGAGAAGAGGCGATGGCGGCTTCCGTTGCGTACGTCCAGAGCAGTCGAGGCTCCGCTGGGAGTCGCCCCGAGGCGACTCCGGTCTGACTCGGATTCCCGCGGAAGCTGGGCCACTCGCTCGAGGTCGGGGAGGCAACCGGCTTCGCCGTCGGCTCTTGAGCGCAGATGGCTCCGGACACCAGCATGCCGACCATCAGGAGCGCCAACGCCAGAATGCGATCGCCTCGTCGATTCATCTCCACCTCACTCGTCAACCGGGTCTTTCGGGGGTTCATCGGGTCTAAACCATGATCTGCCAAGGTGCAAGCTCAACGAGTGCCATGGAGGGCCTCGCCGTACAAGGCCCGCAGCGAAGCCCGATCGACCGGCCGCGGATTGAAGCCGCCCGTCCACTGCTCGGCGGCCAGCTCGGCGAGCCCATCCAAGTCGGATTCAGCCACGCCGCATTCGGCCAACGATTCGGGCATCCCCGCCGCGTCCAGAAGCGCACCGATCCGTCGAGCCAGGCGATCGGCGGACTCGGAAGCCTGTCGGTCCCCGACAGCTGATGGATCGAAGAGCTCGGCGTAGAGCCGGGCGACGGCAGGATCCTCGGCATTGAAGCGCACCACCGTGGGCAGCATCAGCCCGACGGCTCGACCGTGCTCGGTGTCGAAGCGAGCGGTGAGCGGATTGGCGAGCGCATGCGCCGCGCCCAGCATGCTCGCCTCGATCGCGAGACCCGCGAAAGCCGAGGCGAGGAGCATTCCACCGCGAGCCGTGTGGTCGCTCGGCGCCGAGAGCACCGTCTCCAAGTGTCGATTCACAAGGCGAAATGCCTCCTTCGCCCAGAGCGACGAGACGGGATTTCGGCGGCTGGTGACGAAGGACTCGACGGCGTGCGTCAGGGTATCGATACCGGTGTGGGCGGTAACGTGAGTCGGCATCGTCTCGGTCAGCACCGGATCGAGCAGGGCGATGCGCGGCTGGGCGCTCGGGTCCCCGCACGCCATCTTGCGGTGGGATTCCAGCTGCGAGATCAGCGCGAAGGATTGTACCTCGCTGCCCGTGCCTGCGGTCGTCGGGACCGCGATCATCGGGAGGAGAGGCGTCGCGACCGGCCCACTTCGCCAGTAGTCCTTCATGCTTCCACCATTGGTCAGCAGGAAGTTCGCACCCTTGGCGGTATCGAGGCTGCTCCCGCCACCGAGGCCGAGGATCAGGTCCGGAGCGTGTGGCGCCGCGGCCGCTCGACAGCGCTCGACATCCTCGGTGGTCGGATTCTGATGAACCTCCGAGAAGACGGCGGTCGGCAAGCCGGCGGCCTCGAGCGCGGCTCGCACGGGCTCGACGTGCCCCGCGGCGACCAGACCGGCATCACTCACGAGCAGGACGCGCCGCGCGCCCAGCGATCGACAGAGCTCGGGAATCCGGGCGGCCGCGCCTACACCGAAGACGAGACGCGGGCCGAGCGCGAGATCGAATTCGGCAGGCGGATCCGGAGTCATGGACGGTCGATCACCATTGGGCGGCACGCTGGATGGCCCGACGCGCGTAGAGGAACTCGAACAGGTTGCCTTCGTGGGGCTGATCCCACTCGACATGGCCGGTCGGAACGGGACCCAGGTTGAGCCGATGGATCTCCGGCGAGCGCAGCAGCCGGCTCTGCAGCACGGTGTTCTTCGTGATCGCCGAGACGACCAAGGACGGGCCGAGCGTCTCGATCCACTCGTCTTCGGGCAGCTCGACCACACTGACGTACGGAAACAGGAACTCGGTGTTGGCAAGTGGGTGATCGAAGCGTTGGCAGCGGACCACGGTCGGAAGCAGGTAGGTGGAGCCCTCGACCTCGACTCGGCGCGGCCCGGTTCGAAATCGTGCGGTCAGGTCTTCGGCGCCGCCTTGGGCCAGACCGGCATCGATCGTACTGTCAATCCACTCGGCGACCTTGGGGTTGGCGAAAGCCGAGAGCTGCGCCTCGGGATCGGCCGCCGGTCGAGCTTCGATGCGGGCGAGGCGCTCGGCGAGCGCCTCGGCGATCTCGTCGCCGTGCGCGGGCACGATGATGGCCGAGGCGTTGACGCAGCTGCGCCCGCCGTTCGCCGCGACCGAGTCGGCGAGGACGTCCAGGTGATCTCGCCACCGCTCGATCTCGTCGGACCCGACGAGCACCTTGCTCCAGCCGGGACCATGGATCTCGATGCCCGGGTTCTGCGCATACTGAGCGGTCGTCTTCGCATCACCGAAGATCAAGCCGCGTCCACACTGCTCGAGGATCGACGCCGCGCCCTCATGATCGGTCGGGTAGTAGCTGAAGGCCTCGCGGGGCGCCCCCGCCTCGATGAAGGCCTGCATGATGCGGAGGGGTGTCCAGGGCTCCTCGCGGCCCGGCTTGAGCACGACCGGTATCTTGAGCGCCAGCGCCGGAATCCAGAGCGAGTTCACGCCCGGCGAGTTGCTCGGGAGCACGATGCCCAGGCTGTTCGTCTGCGGAACGTAGGAGACCGGGACGCCGTCCTGCTCGCCGATCCCCGCCTCGAGCACCGACAGATCGAGGCCCCGTGTGAGGCCTTTCAGGATGCGCGGCATCTCCGCGAAGACGCTGTGGATCTTGTCCATGTTGCGGCGACACAGCACATGGGGAAGACCGCTGGTAGCGCTGAGCGTCTCGACGTACTGCTCGGGACCCTGTCGATCGCCCTGGTCGTTGAGCGGCAGCTCGGCCTGCATGAACAGCTCACCGGCTCGGCGACAGACGTCGATCATCTCGACGACGCTGAGGTCGGCGAATGGATCGGGACTGCGCTCTTGCTTACGCAGATCGCGACGCACCAGGCCGGCATTGACCTGGCTGACCAGGGCGAGGGGTGTGCCATCGCGATGCGAGCGGACCTCGTTGGTCTCGAGGCTCTCATAGAACTGGCCCGCACGCAGTGCCGGAATGGGAATCGGCTTCGACATGGTGCTCAGTACACTCCTTCGACGATCTTCTCTTCGTTGGCCCGAAAGGGTCGGACCTCGCCGACGCCATCCCACGGGTATTCGTCGTAGGGCCGGCGCCGGATGGCCTCATCTCGCTCGAGAAAGCGCGGCATGAAGAACTCGCGCGTCAGCGTCGTGAGCTCGACTCGACCCCAGGCATCGTAGTCGACCAGCTCGTCGGTCGCTTCGGGCTGAACCACGCGCAGAACCGCCCGTGGCTGAGGCGCATGATAGGTCACCGAGTAGCCGTCCTCGCGCAGGGTCGGCTTGGAGTGCGCCAGACCCATCAGCGTGTTGCCGTAGGTCGGAACGAGCTTGACCTCGTCCTCGAGCACCTCCTCGACCAGGAAGCGCAGGATCTGCGGGGACATCTCGGTGCCTCCACAGAAGACTCCCTGGATGCCGGCTTCGGGGATCGAGACGCGCTCGCTGAGCGCCTCGAGGAGCTTGGGCGTCGTGAACAGCGCACTCACCTTCCGATGCTTCAAGATCGTGACGGCCTGATCGACGACGTGGACCATGTAGGCCTTGGCTTGATCCCCATGCCCTTCACGAATCAGCCGCTTCACCCAGCGCGGATCGAGATCGATGAAGTAGCAAGAGCAGCCGCGGACGTTGGCGAGGTGCTCGATCGAGAGGCGAAGACGTCGCGGCCCGGTCGGGCCCATCATCAGCCAGTAGTGGTTCCGCGGGAACGCGTCGTCGTCGAGCGTCTCCGAGAACTCGCTGTAGTCGATCTTGTAGTCTTCCCAGCCGATCCGCTGCTTGGGCATGCCGGTCGTGCCGCCGGTCTCGAAGATGGTGAACGGCTTCCCCGCGTAGGCTTTCGGCGCAAAGCGCTCCGGTTGCTCGACGCGCAGGTGCTCCCCATCGAAGTGGCCGAAGCGGACGAGATCGTCGAAGCCTTGCACTTCGTGCGCGGGATCCCAGCCCGCCTTCTGTGCCCACTCGAGCCAGAAGGGGCTGCCCGTCTCGGGCGAGAAGTGCCACGGGACGATCTCGCGGATGTGCGCATCCAGCTGGGCGCGAGCTTGCTCCGGATCCTGGGGACGCGTGCTCATTGAGGGTTCTCCACGATGCGTGCCGCCTCATGGACGGCGAAGAAACGATCGACGACGGCGGGGCTGGGGGGCTTCGTCACGAGCGAGACTCCGACCAGAGTCAGCGCGGAAGCGGCAAAGATATAGACGACGGGCAGCACGCCACCGAGGACGAGGTACTCGTCGGCACCGCGCAGCGTTCCCGCGATCGCGGGCGCGATGAGCCCGTCATAGAAGAAGGCCGACCACACTCCGACCATCACGAGGACGGAAGCGATAGCGCCTGCCTTGGTCGTGCGTCGCCAGTACACGGCACAGAACACGAGCGGGAACAGGCTGGCGAAGCCGCTGAAGCACCAGACCGCGAGGTCGAAGATGTTGGGCGGCTTGAGCAGCGACAGAAAGTAGGTGATCGCGACGATGGCGACGATGAAGCCGCGTCCCAAGAGGAGCTTCCCCCGATCAGTGAGACGGTCCTCACCCACCGCGTGCAGGACGATGTCGTGCGTGAACATCGTGCCCAGGCAAACGAACTGCGAGTCCATCGAGGACATGATCGCCGCCAGGATGCCCGCCGTGAGGAGCCCGGTCAGAATCGGATTGTGGAGCAGCTGGTTCACCATCAACGACAAGACGGCGTTCGGGGTGGGCGCCTTGATCCCGTGGCCGGCCGCCCAGATGCCGATCAAGATGCAGGGCACCCACACGATCATGATGAAGATCGGGTGCGCGATGATACTGAGCCGGAAGGTCTTCGCGCTGCGAGCGGTCAGCCAATGCTGGAAGAGGTGCGGAAACATCCCCACCGAGAACGGGACCAGCATGTAGCTGAGGAACTGGGCCTTCCCGATCATGCCGTCACGGGTGAGATGATCCTTCGCGTTGTCCTTCACCGCTTGGGTCGCCGCTTCGAGTCCCCCGAGCCGATCGGAGATCAGCAGGAAGGCGACCACTCCCATGATCATGAAGACCAACGTCTGGAAGGTGTTCGCCCAGGCGGCGCCGCGCAGCCCGCCACCCGAGATGTAGAAGAGCACTACGGCGCAGACGACCAGGCCTGAGAGCCAGGGGGGCACCGAGCCCACCATGATCATCTTGCCGGCCGGGTTCAGACGCCCTTCGAAGACGTCCGGGAACATGCCCTGCGTCACGCCTTCCATCACCACTCCGGCGCCCAGCACCCCGATCAAGAGGTACGGGATCACCAGCAGGACGAGGATCGGAAACAGTAGGTAACCCAGGCCGTTCGATTCGAAGCGATCGCGGAAGTACTGGATCTGCGTGACGTAGCCGTAGCGCTTGCCGATCGCCCACAGCTTGATGCCGACCACGAAGAAGATCAGCGAGTGGATGATGCCCGACGAGGACGCCATCAATCCGTATACGCCGACGCCGAGCTGGTAGGCCTTGCCCGTCGATCCGACCAGTGCGAACGCGGTCATGGTCGTGCCGAACACGCTCATCAGGAGCAGGAACGGACCGATCGAGCGCGTGGCGACGAAGTAATCCGAGCTCGTCCCGCGAAAGAAGCGCTTCGAAACGACGCCGAGCCCGATCAGCAGCATCAGGTACCCGGCGATGACCCACAAGGGACCCAAGTCGCCGATCACGGCCAGCGGAGTCATGCCGCACCTCCCGAGCTCGCGTCGTCTTCTTGGGCCGCCCACGCTTCGAGCTCACTCGGCCAGGCGAAGCGCACCACCAAGGCCCAGACGATCCCGGCAGCAATCGAGATCCCGGCGTGGTAGGCCAGCCCCAGCGGCAGAAAGCCGAAGATCAGCGAGTCGTTCGACCAGTTCCACAGGTCCTGGCGCAGGATGGCGAGCACCCCGACCAACGACCACACGATCCACCACGCCGTTGGGCGACGGCTTCCACTCATTCCATCGACTCCCATTCCGGAGCACCGGCGATCGAGGAAGTCGAGGGGCCTGGCTCCTTCCCGATCGAGCGCGCACGTCAGTGACGTCCCTCGCGGACGATTGGCGCGTAATCTAGCGAAAACAGCCCCGCTTCGCGACGATGTTCGGACGGCACGCGGTCAATCGACCTCCCACCCGATTCGGGGTCTGTCCAAGAGGTGTCCGAACAAGTGGTCCCGTGAGATTCACGAAGGCCACTTCGGACCTTTGGCTTTCAGCCGGCACTTCGACCCTTCGACGAGCCGAATCGGAGGGCGGACTTCAGTCCGCTGGAAGGTCGATCGACATCAGGCCGCTGCGGTGCGAGTCTAGGGGCGGCCGATGCCCCGACGAACCGACTCGAGGCTGACGACCTCCCACCCGAATGAATTCGGGCCTCCGAGGGGCGGTCTGGAAGCAGCCGGCTGTCCGTAATCATCGTCGGTCGACCGCCGGCTTCCCGTCCCTACCGATCCACCGCATCACCGACCGCGCGACGACACAGCTCTTCAGCACGCTTCACCAGCTCGTCGTCCCTCAGCGTCGCGTTCGAGAACACCATCTCGACCGCGATGCTGCCGCGCGCTCCGACCAAGCTCAGAGTCTCGATCCGATCGGGCCCGGCTCCCTCCAGCCCCTTGGCTGCCAGCACTGCCTGGAAGCCCGGGCGGCGGATCGACTCGTAGCGTGGATCGACGATCCGGATGGAGCCGGTCTTCATCGCCTCGTCTTTCAGCTTGCCCAGCTGCTCGAAAGCAGCGACGTAGCCGAGCGCACCGGCCGCGTCCTTGAACTCGTACAGCCCCACGATGACCTGCTGAGCCGGATTCTCGGCCGGGGCCATCACCAGCAATCGGTTGTGCAGGAGCGATCCGACGACCTGCTCGACGGACTCCTTGGGCAGGAGGGCGAGCGCGGCCGCGATCTGCGGCTTCACTGCCACGGCTTGCTGCGCATTCCAGCCCTCGAAGGTCTTCGAGAACTCGGTGAGAGCTCCTTCGAAGTCGTGTTTCAGCTCCGGACGCTTGGAGGGATCGAGATACCACTCGGGATGGAGGATCACGTCGAGATCTGCCGGCGGCTCGCGAAACAGTCGCCCAACCAGCTCCGCCTGCTCGGCGTCTCCTTGCCCCTCCAGGAGGGTCGCCACGAAGCGCTCGCCGTCGTAGTACGCGACGCTCATCGACGCCGCCGCGACTCGGCTGAGCAACTTCGTCGCCTCGTCACCCTTTTCGGGAACCCAACCGATGGCCGACGTGAACTGATCGAAGGCCTCTTTCCAGCCCTGCTGCTCGCACACCTGGCGAGCTCGATGCTGGGCGTATCCTTCGATGATCGCCTGATAGGCCTGAAAGCGGCCGGCCGTCGACAGGGTGTCGAGCACCTTGCCGAACTCGTGCCGCTGGTCGTCGAGCGCGTGCATCGCCTCGTGGACCAACACGGCTTGCAGGCACTGACGTGAGTTGAGCTCCGGCTTCTCCATGAGCTTCGAGAGGTTCTCGAAGTTGGTCGCACAGATCAGGATCGTCTGCGAGTCGAATGCATACTTCCCGAGCAGAGCCATCGAGAGCGCGCCGGCACCGAGCCGAGCTTGCGTTTCGGGATCTTCGATCCCCTGTGCCCGGAGCTGTCGCTCCAGCTCGGGCCGGAGCACCTTCGCGATGTCCGCCGGCTCGGCGAGGCGCACCTTCGTCTCCGGCATCTCGAGCTCGAGCGCTGCCTCGATGGCCCGCTCGGCCTCCGACCAGCATTCGCGCAGCAACGCGGCGTCGATCTCGAAGGCATCGGAAGCCTCGAGATCCTGGCTGCAGGAGAGGGGCGACAGCAACAGGACCGCGATCAGGACAGGAAGGGCACGCATCGGGATTCTCCTGGAATTCGTCGCAGCGGCGTTGGGCGAGCCGCGATCATCGCAAAGGAACGCGGGTCCGAGAAGCGCCGTTCGGCCTCGAGGTGACGCCACGACGTTCCCACCACGGCTCTCGACGGAGCCCCTTGCCCCGACTGCGGTGCCCGAGGACACTAGGGGCCGGTCCGACGCGCTCGCCCACCGATTCGGGAGGCTGTCCGTGCTGTTTTCGCAGGTGATGCTCTTTTCCGTCCTCCTAGGGACCTCGACCATCCGCGACGAAGAAGCGGCCGCTTGGCCGGACTTTCGTGGACCGCGCGGCGACGGGCACGCCATCGCCACTGCTCGCCCGCCCGTCGAATGGAGCGAAGAGCGGTACGTGACCTGGAAGACACCCGTTCACGGGCTCGGCTGGTCGTCGCCGGTCGTCGTCGACGGTCAGGTGTGGATGACCACCGGCACCGAAGATGGGCACCGACTCTCGGTGGTTGCCGTCGATCTCGCGTCGGGCGCGGTCGTGCACGATCGCGTGCTGTTCGAGGTCGATGAGCCCCAGTTCCGGAATGCGCTCAATAGCCATGCCTCCCCCTCACCCGTCGCGATGCCTGGCCGCGTGTTCGTCCACTTCGGCGCCTACGGAACGGCGGCCTTGGACTCCCGGACGGGCGAGACGGTTTGGCAACGACGCGATCTCCCCTGCCAGCACCTGATGGGACCCGGTTCCTCTCCCGTGCTGGTCGACGGTCGCCTCGTGCTCACTTTCGACGGGGCCGATCGTCAAGTGGTCGTGGGACTGGACCCGGCGACTGGCGAGACGCTCTGGGAGACGCCGCGCTCGACCGACTTCACGAACATCATCCCGGACCAACGCAAGGCTTACGGAACGCCCTTCGTCGCCGAGGTCGACGGCCAGCGGCAGCTGGTGAGCGTGGGCGCGCAGGCGGCGTTCGGACTCGATCCCCGCACCGGCGTCGAGCTGTGGCAGGTGCGAATCCCCGGCTACTCCATGTCCTCGCGCCCCTTCGCGGGCCGCGGCCTGACCTTCATCAACACCGGCTTCGATCGACCGCAGCTCTGGGCAATTCGCCTGGGTGGTCTGGGCGATGTGACCGAATCCCACGTAGCATGGAAGGAGACGCGCAGCCTCCCGACCATCGCCTCGAAGGTGCTCGTCGACGACCGAATCTACCTGGTCAGTGACGGAGGCGTGCTGGGCTGTTTGAAGGCGGACACCGGCGAGACGATCTGGCGCGAGCGCATCGGGGGCCGCTTCTGCGCCTCGCCGATCGTGGCCGGCGGACACGTCTACTTCTTCGACCGCGAGGGCATGGCCACGGTGATCGTACCCGAGGACGAGTATCGCCTCGTCGCCCAGAACAGCCTCGAGGCGGGCTGCATGGCATCGCCCGCCGTCATCGGAAACGCCCTCATCGTCCGCACGACCTCCCACCTCTATCGGATCGAGGGCCCGAAGCGGGCCGACTCGAAACGCTAGCCTCCGTCGGGTTCACACTTGCCATGACATCGCCGATCGATCCCCGCGAAGATCCCCGCGCCTTCTTCCAACGTCCCGAGCTCATGGCCCTGCCCTGGGTCGAGTCGCCTTTCTTCGAGCAGCTCCTGGTGAACAGCGGGCTGCCGGAGTCCCAGCAGGACCAAGCCCGGCGATTCTCGCGCGATGGTCTCCTGACCCTCGAGCTGGGCGATGAGCAATTCCAGGACACGGCTGGTCGCATCATCGCGCGCCTGGCCGATCGTTATCCCGAAGGGAACCGGCGAGTGGCTGAGGCGTGGACGTTCCATGAAGACGTGCGCGGCCTCGCGGGCCACCCGATTGTCATCGACACGCTTCGCATGCTGTACGGTCGCGAGCCACTTCCGTTCCAGACGCTGAACTTCGACGCCGGCACCCAGCAGCTCGGGCACAGCGATGTCGTTCATTTCTACGCGCGACCCCGGCGTTTCATGTGCGGCGTCTGGATCGCGCTCGAGGACATCGACGGCGACAACGGGCCACTCTTCTACTACCCGGGCAGCCACCGCCTACCCGAGTACGACTTCAGCGACCTGGGACTGAAGCCCGACATCAGCGAGTAAGCGACCTACGAGTCGTTCGTGCGCGCGCTCGTGCACGTCGAGGGCTTCGAGCGGCAGGAGCTCCACCTCCGCCGCGGGCAGGCCGTCATCTGGGCCGCCAACCTCGTGCATGGCGGCACCCCGGTGAAGGACTCGGCGCGCACACGGCACAGCCAAGTCACCCACGACTACTTCGACGGCGGCGCCTGGTACATGCCGCTCGGCTCCGACCCCTTCGGGGGCCAGGTCTGCTTCCGAGAGGTCATCGACATTCGAACGGGCCGCATGGTCCCCCCCCACCTGGCCGGACAGGTGCTCGACCTCGACGCTCAGCCGACCGTCTGGCGCTACCCGCGTCCCCTGCCCGACTGGGTCGTCGTCGATCGATGAGCTTCGAGGGGACATTCGACGTCAGGCGAAGTACTTCCCAAACCGGTTCTCGATGAAGGCTCGGAACGGGATCTCTTCCTGGCGCACGAAGCCGCGGGCCGGAATCTTGCCTTCGCGGAGGAGGTCCACCAGGGCACAGACCCCGGCGGCGGTCGTGACCTGGATGCCGCTCCAATTCTCGCCGTCGATCTCTTGGTGGTAGATCGTGTTGGCGTAGGTGCGCTCGGTGAGTCGGTCTTGGTAGACGCCGACGGCGCTGACGACGATGACGATCTGGTCGTGCAGCGTGAGCGGGAGGCAACGCTCAAAGATGTCGCGGAGCACATCCGGCTGATCGCGCATCTGCAAGTCTTGCACCAGGAACTTGATCAGATCACAGTGGCCGGGATATCGGATCGACTTGTAGTTGACGTTGCGGACGCGCCCCTGGAGCGAGTGTGCGAAGCTGCCGAGCCCACCCGAGGTGTTGAAGGCCTCGTACTCGACACCGTCGATCGTCAGATGCTCGAGGTTCTCGAGCGGCTGCACTTGCCGGAACTCACCATCGAGGAGCACTTCACACGGGTTGAGGTACTCATTGATGAGACCTTCGGTGCTCCAGGTCAGGTTGTACTTCAGACGGTTGGAGGGGTATCGCGGCAAAGCACCGACGCGCATCTGGATGTCCGTGACCTCGGTCATCGGTGCGATCAGATCGTTGGCGATGATCGTGATAAAGCCTGGCGCCAGGCCACACTGCGGGACGAAGGCCGTCTCGGCGCCGTCGGCGAGCGCTTCGACCTTGTTGGTGACGGCGACATCCTCGGTCAGGTCGAAGTAGTGCAGGCCGAGCTCCCGGGCGCGCTCCGCGATCAGCGGGTTGCAGTGGAAGGGCGCGCAAGAGATCACGATGTCGGCGCCCTCGAGGATGCCGTCCAGGCTCGTCGCGTCCGAAAAGTCCACGGTTCGAGGGTCGACGCCGGTCAAGCGGCTGGCGATCCGTTGGGCGGCACCTTCCGCCGCATCACCGACCCTCAGGGAGTAGTCTCCCGAGGTGGCCAAGAAGTGGGCCACCATCCGGCCGATCTTTCCGGCGCCCAGCAGTACCACGTTTTTCAAGTCAATCGCTCCGCTCATCACGCTCTTTGGCCCGGCCGGGCCTCGAATTCGAAGACCGCACACGGTAGACGGGTTGGATCGAGAACGCAACGATCGCCAAGATGTGGAGCGGCCGACTGGGTCGGCGAAGACTTCGTGAGGCGACCTCGCCTCGCCGGCACTCTGAAAGGACTCCCATGCCCCGACTCGGCACGCTCCACCGCTGGTTCGCATTCGTGGCGGGAATCCAGCTGCTGCTCTGGACCGTCAGTGGCCTGATCTTCACGCTCGACCCGATCGCGGTCGTCCGAGGCGAAGACACGCTGCCGGTGCCGGTGCCGGTTCCTCTCGATCCCGAGCGCGTCCGCGTGACGGTACCGGAAGCGTGCCAGGCGGCTCGGGCGAGCGGTCGACTCGAGGAGCCGATCCGGGGCGTCTCGTTGGGCCTCGATCGCGATCGCTTGACCCTGGCGGTGCTGGGAGCCCAGGACCGCACGGTGCTCGTCGATGCGGAGACCGGAGTCGTGCTCGATCCCTTGACGCCCGTCGAGGCGGGCGAGCTCGTCCAACGCCGCTATCGCGCCGAGACGCCGCCGGCCGTCGTGGACAGCCAGCTCATCGAGGACGAGGCGCCGTTCGAGTTTCGCGGTGGGCGGCTGCCCGTCTTGAGAGTGGACCTCGACGACGGGCGCGACACGCACGTCTACGTGGACCCCGAGACGGGCCGCATCCTCAAGCGCCGGAATGCCACCTGGAGACGCTTCGATTTCTTCTGGATGCTGCACATCATGGACTACTCGGAGCGCGAGGACTTCTCGACGCCGTGGCTGAAGATCTTCGCCGGTTTGGGCGTGCTCACGGCGCTGTCGGGCCTCGGAATGGTCGTGATCCACGTTCGACGGCGCTGGCGGCGGTGGCGCTATCGAAACGCCTCCCCCATCTCCATCGTCACGGACTGAGCTGGATGGCAGTGGGTCGCGCCCAACGCCGAATCGCGCCCGACCAGGCGGGGCTCGCGATCATCGAGACAGCGATGATCAGGTGCGTCACCCAACGGGTATCTCGAGTCATCGCGACCAACATCCCGCCCACGAACGCCCCCACAGGATCGGCAGGATCGGATCGAGATGCATGCCGTCCCCTTCCCTCGAGCCAGCTTCCACGAACCGCGCCCCCACCCATAACCGACGACATCGGGAGGCGTCCACCTTCGGGTCCGCCGGGAACGACTGGCAGCGCCCGATTTCGAATCGGTCCGGATCTCGTGTTGCGCGGCTCGACGGTTTCCGTTTCCGACCGGGCTCGGCACTCCAGGAGGCGGCCCGCGGCGCGTGTTCGGACGCAGCGGCTTGATCGGGTGAACATGGAGTGCCAGACTCCCTAGCGGAAGGGGCGAATCTCATCCGAACCCGACCACGGTCCAAACCGGGACACCGACCTTTCCGCAGCACCCTCATCAGGAGAGCAAGACAATGTCAATCAAGCTCGGCGATACGGCTCCGGACTTCACGGCACCCTCGACTCAAGGTGATATCAAGTTCCACCAGTGGATCGGCGACGGCTGGGCCGTGCTGTTCTCACATCCGAAGGACTTCACGCCCGTCTGCACGACCGAGCTGGGCGAAGTGGCCAAGCTCAAGAGCGAGTTCGAGAAGCGCCACTGCAAGGTGATCGGGTTGAGCGTGGACTCGGTCGACGAACACGAGAAGTGGGCGAGCGACATCGAGGAGACCCAAGGGGTCGCGCTGAACTTCCCGCTGATCGGTGATCCCGATCGCTCCGTGGCCAACCTCTACGGGATGATCCATCCCAAGGCGCTCGACACTCTGACCGTCCGCTCGGTCTTCGTCATCGGACCGGACAAGAAGGTCAAGCTGACGCTCACCTACCCGGCGAGCACCGGCCGCAACTTCCAAGAGATCCTCCGCACGATCGACTCCCTGCAGCTCACGGCCAAACACCAGGTGGCGACGCCGGTGAACTGGAAGCACGGTGAGGACGTGATCATCGTCCCGGCGCTGTCCGACGAGCAAGCCAAGGAGAAGTTCCCGGGCGGGTGGAAGACCTTGAAGCCCTACTTGCGGGTCGTGGCACAGCCGAAATGATTCATGTGCGAGGACGATGTCGCCATCCGGCGGCGTCGTCCTCGGACTCGTTCCCTCGTCGGGCCTAACAGATCCCGTAGGCGAGCATCGCATCCGCGACGCGCACGAATCCGGCCCGGTTCGCACCCGTGACGTAGTCGACGGCGCCGGAGTCCCCGTTCCGACCGTGCTCGACACACTGCTCGTGGATGCGGGACATGATGCCGCGGAGTCGACTGTCGACCTCCTCGCGGGTCCAGGAGAGACGCAAGGCGTTCTGGCTCTGCTCGAGACCCGAGACGGCCACCCCGCCCGCATTGGCGGCCTTGGCCGGACCGAACAGCACGCCGGACGACTGGAAGAGGTGCATGCCTTCGAGCGTGGTCGGCATGTTGGCCCCCTCCGCCACGGTCCGGACGCCGTTGTCGATCAGGCGCGCCGCGTCCTCCCCATCGAGCTCGTTCTGGGTTGCACAGGGAAACGCGACGTCGCAGGCGACACCCCACGGTCGACGGTCCCTGTGGAACTCGGCCTTTTGAAAGCGCTCCGCGTACTCGTGAATGCGGCCGCGCCGCACCTCCTTGAGATCCTTGAGAAAGGCGAGCTTCTCGGCGTCGATGCCGTCAACGTCATGGACGAAGCCACTCGAGTCGGAGACCGTCACGACCCGGCAGCCGAGCTCGTTCAGCTTCTCGATGCAGTAGAGGGCGACATTGCCCGATCCGGAAACCGTCGCGATCTTGCCCTCCAGGCTGTCGTCCTTCGCCTGCAGCATGTTTTGTGCAAAGTAGACCGTTCCGTAGCCGGTCGCCTCGGTTCGCACGTGGCTGCCACCGTAGGAGATGGCTTTCCCGGTCAGGATCCCGCTGAAGCGTGCGTGCAAGCGCTTGTACTGGCCGAAGAGGTAGCTGATCTCGCGCGAGCCGACACCGATGTCGCCGGCCGGCACGTCGATGTCGGCTCCGATGTGTCGGTGGAGCTCGATCATCATCGCCTGGCAGAAGCGCATGACCTCGCGATCGCTCTTGCCCTTGGGATCGAAGTTCGAGCCCCCCTTGCCTCCGCCGAGGGGCAACGTCGTCAACGCGTTCTTGAAGCACTGCTCGAAGCCCAGGAACTTCAACACGCTCAGGTTCACCGACGGGTGAAAGCGCAGCCCGCCCTTGTAGGGTCCGATCGCATTGTTGAACTGCACTCGCCAGGCTCGGTTGACGCGCACCTTTCCATGGTCGTCCTCCCAGACGACTCGAAAGATGACGACCCGGTCCGGCTCGGTCATGCGCTCGAGTATGCGCGCCTCCTGATAGACCGGGTTCTCGACGATGAGCGGCATCACGGAGTCGGCCACCTCTCGAACCGCCTGGTGGAACTCGACCTCACCCGGGTTCCGGGCGATGACGCCTTCCATGAAGTCGTCGACCTTCTGGCGGCAGGTGTCAGCCAGCGTGCGGGTCATGTCCGCTCTCCTCGGTGATTCCATTCGAGTTCGTGGGCGGCTTTGTCGGCGCACGGTCAAGCCCTGCTCGCAGCCGCGCACTCGGTTACAATGCCGGGCCGAAGGCTCCGGCGCCAGATGCTGTCTGAGAGGGTTTTCTCATGCTCGCCGTTCTGTGGTCCACGTTGCTCCCGCTCGCGATCGCCTTCCACGACCCCGAGACTCCACCTGCGCTCGAGCTCCGCTACGACCGCCCCGCCTCCCAATGGGTCGAGGCTCTCCCGATTGGAAACGGTCGGCTGGGTGCCATGGTCTTCGGGGAGCGTGCTCGAGAGCGGCTCCAGCTCAACGAGGATACGGTTTGGGCAGGCCCTCCGTTCCCGACTGCTCGAGAAGGGGCCGCCGAAACCATTCGAGAGGCGCGCCAGCTGTTCTTCGCGGGGCGAGCCGCCGAGGCCGAAGCCCTCGTTCAGGCGAAGGTGATGAATCCGAGGATATCCCCCCGCAGCTATCAGCCCCTCGGCGACCTGCGAATCACTTTCGACGACCCGCTGCCTGAGGATGCCGAGTATCTGCGCACCCTCGACCTCGACACGGCCATCGCCACCGTTCGACTCGAGTCCGGCGCCGATTGGCAGCAGCGCGAGTTTCTCTCGAGTGTCCCCGATCAGGTCATCGCCGTTCGCCTGACCGGCAGCCAGCCTCTGAGCCTGAGCGTGAGCCTGACGCGAGCCCTGGGCGCCCAGACGACGGCTCTCGGTCCGGATCGGCTCGAGATGCGCGGCCAGGCCAGCCACGGAGAGAAGCACCTCGGCGTGCAGTTCGTCTCGCAGCTCCAGGTCGTCAACCAGGGCGGAACGCTGTCCATCCTGGACGGAGCTTTGCGCGTGGAAGACGCCGACGCCGTCACGCTGCTGCTCGTCGCTGAAACCAACTACTCCGGAGCCCGCGACCTGTCCCAGGGGTGTGCCAACACCCTCGCCGCGCCGAGTGGGAAGACCTGGGAGCAGATTCGAGACGCCCATGTCGTCGAGCACCGTCGGTTGTTCCGACGCGTCTCGCTCGACCTCGGTGGTCCATCGAGCGAGAACCGAACGACCGACGCCCGGCTGGCGGCCGTCCGCGCCGGGGGCGTCGACCCCGGCCTCGAAGCCCTTCACTTCCAGCTCGGTCGCTACCTCTTGATGTCGTGCTCCCGGCGCGGCAGCTTGCCGGCCAACCTCCAAGGGCTCTGGAACGAGCACTTCGAAGCGCCCTGGAACGCCGACTACCACACCAACATCAACCTGCAGATGAACTACTGGCCGGCCGAGGTGACCGGCCTGGCCGAGTGCCATGAGCCCCTGCTCCAGTTCATCGAGTGGCTGAGCGCCTCCGGACGGTCGGTGGCCCGCACGCATTACGATTGCGATGGTTGGGTCGCCAATCACACCACCGACGCCTGGCTAGGTACCGCCCCGCACGGTCGAGTCGAGTGGGGCATGTGGCCGATGGGCGGCGGCTGGCTGGTTCAGCATCTCATGGAGCACTATCGCTTCGGTGGGGACGAGGTCTTCCTGCGCCGGGAGGCCTGGCCTCCCCTGAAAGGTGCGGCCGAGTTCTTCCTCGACTGGCTCGTCGAGCATCCCGAGACGAAGAAGCTCGTGTCGGGACCTTCGACGTCGCCCGAGAACCGATACGTGCTTCCCGATGGGCAGGAGGCCTGCCTCTCCATGGGCGCGGCCATGGACCAGCAGATCATCTGGGACACCTTCTCGAGCTGCATCGAAGCGGCCGAGATTCTCGAGATCGAGGACGACTTCGTGAAGCGCGTCGCCGCGGCCAGAGAAAGGCTGGCCGGACCGCAGATCGGATCCGATGGACGCCTACTCGAATGGGATCGAGAGTATCAGGAGAAGTGGCCCGGACACCGACACATCTCACACCTGTACGCCCTGCACCCGGGTCATCAGATCGATCGGCACCGGACGCCGAAGCTGGCTGCCGCCGCGCACAAGTCGCTCGAGCATCGCCTCGCGAACGGCGGCGGACACACCGGCTGGAGCCGGGCTTGGATCATCAACTTCTTCGCCCGCCTGGGTGACGGAGACAAGGCCCACGAGAACCTCATCGCGCTGCTGCGCAAGTCGACCTTGCCGAACCTTTTCGACGACCATCCCCCCTTTCAGATCGACGGCAACTTCGGCGGCACGGCCGGCATCGCCGAGATGCTGCTCCAAAGCCAAGCGGGTGTGATCGAGCTCTTGCCGGCACTTCCCAAGGCCTGGCCACAGGGGAAAGTCTCGGGCCTGCGCGCGCGCGGAGGCTTCGTCGTCGACATCACGTGGGCGAACGGTCAGCTCGTGAAGGCCGAGCTCACCTCACTCCGTGGCGAGCGATGCCGTCTGGTTCCCGGGTCGACGGGACGACTTCGCACGGCGGACGGCGAGCCAGTCGAGGTCAACGGCGAGGCGTTCGGAAGCTGGCTCTTCGAAACGGTGCCGAATCAGACCGTGGTCTTCGAAGCGGTCCGGCGGTAGCCGGCGGACTCCGTTCAGGTCCTTCGGACCCGCCGGCTTTCAGAGTCTGTCCAACAAGTGTGCGAGTCGAGGTGACTCTTTGGACCGCCGGCTTTCAGCCGGTGCGTTACGCCTCGTGATTCGTGAACTCTCCGGACGACTTCGTCCCGGGTCGAGCCTGCGGAAAGTACAAATGTTGCCGAACACGTAACGATCCCGGCTGAAGCCCAAGGTTGCAAAAACCGAGGCCTGTCGGGGCCTCTTGGCCAGCCTTGTCAGGGGAGGAGGCCTGTTGGCTAGCCGCCACCCCGACGAACGGAAGGTGATTCGGGCCGACTTGGTAATCATATGATATTTACCTCATTTTAGTGCAACAAGAGAGCCCGTTCGGTCACGACGCTCCGCTCCCCAGAAAACACCGTCTCGTTTTGCAAAGCTGGGATTCAGTCGAGCGGGAGGGCTTCTCGCGCACCGCTCTCTCACCCACGCTCTTCGAAGGCGAATCGCCCCGCCGACAGGCCACGAGGATGAAGTGGCGCGACCTGTCGAACTCCGTTCGGGTCTCTGTACCCCATGCACGTGCGAGAAGGCAGAGCCTCCGACGGTAATCGTCACGCGAGACCGACTGCGAAGCGGACTGAAAACCCGAGCGTTGAAAAAGCTCCAGCGCGCCGACTTGAAGATCTGAACGTTGAACGTTGAACGTTGAATCCGCCTGATCGAGCGGAGGCGAGGTTGACGACCTCCCACCCGAATGAATTCGGGCCTCCGAGGAGCCGGGTGGGTTCAGTCCGCTGGATACTCGCCGACTGAAAACCGGAGGGCGGACTTCAGTCCGCTGGATACGCCCTCGGCGATCACGACGGCTTCGCAAGGGCGAACGACCTCCCACCCGAATGAATTCGGGCCTCCGAGGAGCCGGGCCTCCGAGGAGCCGGGCCTCCGAGGGGACGGTCTGGAGCATTTCGTTTTGCAAAGCTGGGCTGAAGCCGGCGGTCCAAGAACGGTGGTCAACAAGCAACTCGGGCCCCTTCATTTGATATCCCTGAGACTGGATCGAGGGATCGTGATCCGACTTCGTGGACAGGCCCTGAAAACCGCGATCCCGGCCAATGATCAAGCGGCCGACCACTCCTCGCCGATAGATCCGAGAGATTCCGGACCCGGAGCGGGGCCGGTTCCTTCGATCTCTACGGCGACTGGCCAATGCTGCTCACTTCTGGGCTGGCGCGCGCGCTGCTCATCGTTGCCGCCCTCGCCGGACTGACGGCGATACTGCTGCCGATTGCCGAGGCGCTCGATCTGGTCGAGTTCGACTCGATCACGCTGGGCGTCATGATGCAGAACGACCCGAGCGGTGCCTCCGTCCTGGAGACGCGGCTGTGGGAGTTCTGGCCGGTCATGCTCTCGCGGGCCGGAGCCCGGTGGGGCTTGGACCCACTTCGGTCCGCTCGGTTGCTCTCGATCTTCGCCTCACTGGCGGCCCTGGTTCTCACCTATCGTCTCGCCCGGCGTCACCTCGGACACTCCGCCGCTTGGCTCGCCCCCCTCTTGCTGATCTCGACCTTCGGCTTCTGGACGCTCGGTCTCTCGGGTGACAACGACCCCTTGCCGGTGTGTGCCCTGCTCGCCGGAGCGATCTTGCTCGAGCCTTGCCTGGAGCGGGGAACGTCGCGGCGAGGAGTGCGCGTCGTGGCGAGCGGAATGCTGTTCGGCATTGCGGGGAGCCTTCATTTCTCGTACCTGTCCCTGGCGGCGATCGGTCTACTCCCTCTGCTCTGCTGGGGCCGTCGCGGGCGCCTCTCCGAAGGCGTGCGCATGACCGCCGGCTTCGCGACCGGAATCGTCGTGGCGTTCGTTCCCACGATCGTGGCGATCGCACTCACCCCAGCCTCGGCGCAGTTCTTCGACACGGTGCTGATACCCGGGCAACCGTTCTGGGAGCCGCTCTCAGCGACCTCGCAGCTCGAGGGGTCGCTGGGCAATCGCTTGATCAATGTCTTTGCCGGGGGCTTCTACACCTTCTGGCCAGCGGCCGGAACCGTGGCTGCGAGCACCGAGCTGATTCCCTACGGAACGCCTCCGCCTCGGCCGATGCTGGGACAGCTTCTGTTGGGCGCTGGCATGCTCGCGGCGTTGATCGGCATCTCGTGGCAGGCGTTGCGCCGCCGCGGCTGGCTCGTCGTGGTGCCCGTTTCGCTCGTCGGCTTACGAGTCGTCAGCCTGATCGGTCTCCAAGGCTGGAACCCGGAGCGCTGGCTCGTGCTGCTGCCGTTCGTCGCACTGCTGGGCGCCCTGTTCTTGGCGCAGACGAATCTTCGGTCGGCTCGCCTCGCCTTGGGTCTGCTCCTCCTCGTCGCCGCGGGCACCTCGACCCGCGCCATGCTGCAGGTTCGCGCGTCGACCTCGGTGTCGACGGCCGCTCGTCAGATCGAGGCGGACGCCACTCGGCGACACGAACCTGCGGTCCTCGTGCTGTCCGCCAAGACGGCCGACGACCAACGCCTCGCCTATGCACTCCATGAACGCCTTCCCTGCGTCTTCGTCGACGAGAGCACCCGCCCCATCTTGCTCGCCGCTTTCAACGGTCGTTTCGCCGTCCTCGCCACGGATGCGGCCTGGAGCGAGATCGCCGGGCCCGGGCTCTCGAGCGAACGAGCCGGTGGCCCCAATGCGATCGACCTGAGAGAGATCACCGCTCAGCCGCTCGACGGGCATACCGAGCCGGACCTCGGCCTCAGATAGGGCGCGGCTTCTCGACGCAGTAGGGCGAGCAGCCAGCGTGTGCCGAGTCGTTCGAAGGCCAAGGCTCGAAGTCGAGGGCGCGCGTGGCACCCAGCGAGATCAGCCACTCTCGAAGGACGAGGCTTCCACCACAGCAAGCCGTGTCGAGGGGCTTTCCGCCGGCGGCGTCGAGGTACTCGAATTCGGCGCCCCGCTCGACCAAGAGGCGCGCCACCGCGACGTGATCGTAGGCACAGGCGAAGCCGAGCGCCCGCTCGCCGTCATCGTTGGCGTTGTTGACCTCGGCGCCGTGGTCCAAGAAGCAGCGCACGGCATCGAGCGCGCCTGCCGCAGCCGCGTCTCGGAGTGGCTCGCCCAGATGCGGAACCCAATCGGGATGACGTTGGATCAGGGAAGCCAGAGCCTCGACGTCACTCCAATGGCTCCAAAGCTCCTCCGGGGCACGAGATCCCGGCGAGCTCACTTGGCGTAGGCTGGCGCCTTGCCCACGCGCCACTTGATGTTGCAGCCGATGCTCGGGCTCTGATCAGCCGAGACGCTTTCGCCTTTCAGGACCGCTTCGATCGCGCTGCGAAGATCTTCACCCGTGACCGGCACGTCGTTGCTCGGACGAGATGCATCGAGCTGGCCGCGGTAGACCAGACGGCGATCCGCATCGAAGAGGAAGAAGTCGGGCGTGCAGGCCGCGGTGTAGGCCTGGGCGACTTCCTGGCTCTCGTCGAAGAGATAGGGAAATCGAAACCCATTGGCGGCGGCGAAGGCCTTCATCTTGTCGGGCGAGTCTTGGGGATGCGTCGTGATGTCGTTGGCACTGATGGCGACGATCGCGACGTTGGAGTTGTCGGCGTAGTCCTCGCCGAGATTCGTCAGCCCTTCCTTGACGTGGACGACGAACGGGCAATGGTTGCAGATGAACATGACGACCAGCGCCTTCGCCGACCCAAAGTCCGCCAGCGCCACCTCGCGGTCGCTGACGGTATCCGGCAAACGAAAGTCGGGAGCCGATGTTCCGAGCGGCAGCATCGTCGAGGGCGTGAGAGACATGGGGAGTCCTTTCGAGGGCGAAGCGCTTCGTTGGTTCGTCGGTCGGTCATGGTGGCAAAAGCGATCGAGCCCGGCAACTCCGGCACCCGTGAACTCCCGACGCTCTTCCTAACCCGCATTTCTCACCAGACATCGTCGCGAGGTGTCGAAGATGCCCGTGGATGCAAGGAAAGCGACCGAGCACGCCGCAGTCGACCTCGCTGCAGGTCGTCGAGGCGGCGCAGGAAGCTTGACGCAGCAGGCATGGGTAGAT